>NZ_JBSEZF010000010.1:0-2702 GCF_053628175.1 Streptococcus sp. 151470009-6 | reverse complement strand
AAGAATTTGATGGCATGAGTTCAAAAGAGCAAAAAAAATTCATCGAATTAGTAAAAAATCTCGGAAAAAATTGAGAGATGGCAATGCCTTGTCGCCCAAGGGATTGGCAAGCAAATGGCCAGAAAATTGGCAGGACAAAACAAAAAAACGGTCAGAAATGAATTGACGCGTAAATCTCAAGTATAGTATAATTAAAAAGAAAAAGATGTCAGATCAGTCGCCAAACTTAGTCTCACATCTTCATTCGAATTTCAATTGCAAGACTAGTATATCAAAATAAAAATTATTAGTCAACACGGATGAAGAATAGAACTAACGCTTGCGCAGTCTGATGATGGATTGCGCTTTTTTGTGCACTGATGTCTCTTTCTAAATCTAAATGAAAGAGAGGTTGGCAGATGAAAGCTAACCAGTTAAAACCTAGTCAAGAACTAGCGTATGTAGTTATCGGAGATTATTCTCCAATCGTGACAGAGTCGGCTCGTACCATGTATGAGTATGTCAATAATGAGCGTACAGACCGAATCAAGAGCTATACGACAGAGTTAGTTCTGACAAATCAGAATTTCGAGAAAGTTCGTTGTATCACTCCAGACATGCCACGAGTTTTCTTAGGTGGAGACCTAGAAGGCGCAGTTAAAGTTGAGTTAGTCAATCCAATTGCTGCTATCACGTATAACAATGAAATTCGATTGTTTGCTCAAGATATCGTACTTGCCGAAGACGATGAGGTGGCTTTATGATGTCAAAAGAGTTAAAACAAGCCGTCAAAATCCTTATTCTTAAAGGTGCGCAAAGAGTCCAAGAAGATGTCCGAGAACGGGTTGAGAAGAGAGCGCAAAAGAAAGCAGATGAAAGGCGACAAGCAGAGGTGCTGGCAAAGAAGCAGAATGAGGAGCAGAGGATTTTGAATATAATCTACTGTTTAGATGATGCAATTGTCACAGTTCTAAAACCTGGCTCGTACGATTTTTTCATAGAAGACCGTTACGAAGAAAGACAGTTTGAAAACAACGGCTACACTTGGACTGAGCCAGTCCTAGTTGATAGAGTGAGAAGAGCGAACGTGTATGAAAAACCTTTGCTCGACTGTAAGCATAGCTATGTTTTCAGAGTTGCGATTTTTGGAGATATCTCGGAAGAAAACATGATAGCTTTAACTGATTATTTCAGACGCGTGGAAGGTTTCGAATATAAGCAGGTCGGCATTGTGGTCAGTGGTCTTGCGAAAGAACTTGTTTTCTGTGCAACGAATGACAGAGATGATTTCATGCTGATTAACAGGAAGTTATCAAGCAGAGATGAAACCAAGGTATAACGCTTTTTCTAAACGGTCTGCCCTTTACAATAGATAAGGCGATATAGGTCTGAACTAAGGTGTTTTGTTGTCGTATATCGGCGATAAAGACGAAAAGGGCAGATACCAGGCAGTCAAGGGGAAAAGGGAAAAAATTTCGAAGCATAGCGAAGCGAACGCGAAGAAAATTTTTCCCGACCCTTTACTGACTGGTAAGTGAGAGCAGAGGCACTGAATGTCGGTTGAGGCCTGGGGTCTGGGGCAGTGCCCCAGTGGGTCTGGGCAACGCCCAGGGGAAAGGATTTAACATGAGAAATAATCGAAAATGTATACCCCCGGTATCTAACAGGGGGGTTACGTATACATGGCATTAGAAAATCATTATATAATTGACTGGCTATCCTTTACTTGTAGGATGGGAAGTCCGTTTGAGGTTATCGAACTGGCAGGGCTTGGAAATCTCACTTTTTCAGAGACTGACCGAGGGCGTTACGGTTACGATTCAGGTTATACGGTGGACGGTCTGATAAACGTTTTTTACTCTGCTAAGCGCTCGGATATGGGTGTTCATGTCGAACTGACAGGGCAAGGGGTTCGCAAGTATGAAACCATTATGCAAGTCGATAAAGTTACCTGGAGACAAGTCTTTGAGCATTTAAGGTCATTTGCTACGTTCTCACGCATTGACTTGGCATTGGACGAATATGACGGCTTGGTGGGTTTCGCTGACATTATTGGCAAGATAGAGCGAGGGGAACACGTTGGCAGGTGTCGTTCCTTTAAGGTTATCAGTGGCAGAGGTTCCAACGGTGAACATACTGGCACAACCATCTATATGGGTAGCAACAAATCAGACCTCATGCTACGTGTATATGAAAAAAATTATGAACGTCAAGCAAAAGGGTATGAAATCGATGTGCCAATTTGGAACCGATGGGAGTTGGTTCTTAAGCATGAGAAAGCCAATGATTTTGTGACAAGGTACCTGGAAGATGGGCATAGTTTTGGCAGTCTCTTTGGTGGTATCCTTGCCGATTTAATACGTTTTGTAGAACCTGGAGAAGATACCAACAAAAGCAGATGGCAGACTTCCGCCTGGTGGAGTAACTTCTTGGCAATGGCAGAGCCAATCCAGTTAAAAGGCAAGGAATACCAACCAAGCCTGGCAAAAACATTGAACTGGATCGAAAATAGCACGGTAACGGCTATCAAGGGATTGAGTGCAATTGCCAAGGAAGAAAATGTTGACTTTTTGCAATTACTCATGGCATGTCAAAATGGCAACGAGGACAAAATTGGCAAGATGAAGCAAGAATTTGATGGCATGAGTTCAAAAGAGCAAAAAAAATTCATCGAATTAGTAAAAAATCTCGGAAAAAATTGAGAGATGGCAATGCCTTGTCGC
>NZ_JBSEZF010000009.1:0-5183 GCF_053628175.1 Streptococcus sp. 151470009-6 | reverse complement strand
AAAAGTTCTTGACAAAGGGAGAAAAGAAGGTATAATAGAAAGAGTCGAAAAGCTCAGGTCCGTTGGTCAAGGGGTTAAGACACCGCCTTTTCACGGCGGTAACACGGGTTCGAATCCCGTACGGACTATGGGTATATTGTGGTTGGAAAAAACTTGGAAAAAAGTTTAAAAAACTTGTTGACAGAGAGAGCTAGCTGTGATATACTAATATAGTTGTCGCTCATGAGAGAAGTGAGAGACAAAGACCTTTGAAAACTGAACAAGACGAACCAATGTGCAGGGCACTATAACTGAGGTTATAGTACTGAACAATGAAAAAAACAATAAATCTGTCAGTGACAGAAATGAGTGAGAACTCAAACTTTTAATGAGAGTTTGATCCTGGCTCAGGACGAACGCTGGCGGCGTGCCTAATACATGCAAGTAGAACGCTGAAGGAGGAGCTTGCTTCTCTGGATGAGTTGCGAACGGGTGAGTAACGCGTAGGTAACCTGCCTGGTAGCGGGGGATAACTATTGGAAACGATAGCTAATACCGCATAAAATTGATTATTGCATGATAGTCAATTAAAAGGTGCAATTGCATCACTACCAGATGGACCTGCGTTGTATTAGCTAGTTGGTGAGGTAACGGCTCACCAAGGCAACGATACATAGCCGACCTGAGAGGGTGATCGGCCACACTGGGACTGAGACACGGCCCAGACTCCTACGGGAGGCAGCAGTAGGGAATCTTCGGCAATGGACGGAAGTCTGACCGAGCAACGCCGCGTGAGTGAAGAAGGTTTTCGGATCGTAAAGCTCTGTTGTAAGAGAAGAACGAGTGTGAGAGTGGAAAGTTCACACTGTGACGGTATCTTACCAGAAAGGGACGGCTAACTACGTGCCAGCAGCCGCGGTAATACGTAGGTCCCGAGCGTTGTCCGGATTTATTGGGCGTAAAGCGAGCGCAGGCGGTTAGATAAGTCTGAAGTTAAAGGCTGTGGCTTAACCATAGTACGCTTTGGAAACTGTTTAACTTGAGTGCAAGAGGGGAGAGTGGAATTCCATGTGTAGCGGTGAAATGCGTAGATATATGGAGGAACACCGGTGGCGAAAGCGGCTCTCTGGCTTGTAACTGACGCTGAGGCTCGAAAGCGTGGGGAGCAAACAGGATTAGATACCCTGGTAGTCCACGCCGTAAACGATGAGTGCTAGGTGTTAGACCCTTTCCGGGGTTTAGTGCCGCAGCTAACGCATTAAGCACTCCGCCTGGGGAGTACGACCGCAAGGTTGAAACTCAAAGGAATTGACGGGGGCCCGCACAAGCGGTGGAGCATGTGGTTTAATTCGAAGCAACGCGAAGAACCTTACCAGGTCTTGACATCCCTCTGACCGCTCTAGAGATAGAGTTTTCCTTCGGGACAGAGGTGACAGGTGGTGCATGGTTGTCGTCAGCTCGTGTCGTGAGATGTTGGGTTAAGTCCCGCAACGAGCGCAACCCCTATTGTTAGTTGCCATCATTCAGTTGGGCACTCTAGCGAGACTGCCGGTAATAAACCGGAGGAAGGTGGGGATGACGTCAAATCATCATGCCCCTTATGACCTGGGCTACACACGTGCTACAATGGCTGGTACAACGAGTCGCAAGCCGGTGACGGCAAGCTAATCTCTTAAAGCCAGTCTCAGTTCGGATTGTAGGCTGCAACTCGCCTACATGAAGTCGGAATCGCTAGTAATCGCGGATCAGCACGCCGCGGTGAATACGTTCCCGGGCCTTGTACACACCGCCCGTCACACCACGAGAGTTTGTAACACCCGAAGTCGGTGAGGTAACCATTTGGAGCCAGCCGCCTAAGGTGGGATAGATGATTGGGGTGAAGTCGTAACAAGGTAGCCGTATCGGAAGGTGCGGCTGGATCACCTCCTTTCTAAGGATAAGGAACTGCACATTGGTCTTGTTTAGTCTTGAGAGGTCTTGTGGGGCCTTAGCTCAGCTGGGAGAGCGCCTGCTTTGCACGCAGGAGGTCAGCGGTTCGATCCCGCTAGGCTCCATTGGTGAGAGATCACCAAGTAATGCACATTGAAAATTGAATATCTATATCAAATAGTAACAAGAAAATAAACCGAAACGCTGTAGTATTAAAAGAGTTTATGACTGAAAGGTCAAAAAATAAGGTTAAGTTAATAAGGGCGCACGGTGGATGCCTTGGCACTAGGAGCCGAAGAAGGACGTGACAAACGACGATATGCCTTGGGTAGCTGTAAGTAAGCGATGATCCAGGGATTTCCGAATGGGGGAACCCAACAGGTACTACCTGTTACCCATATCTGTTAAGGATGTGAGGAGGAAGACGCAGTGAACTGAAACATCTAAGTAGCTGCAGGAAGAGAAAGCAAAAGCGATTGCCTTAGTAGCGGCGAGCGAAACGGCAGGAGGGCAAACCGAAGAGTTTACTCTTCGGGGTTGTAGGACTGCAATGTGGACTCAAAGATTATAGAAGAATGATTTGGGAAGATCAGCCAAAGAGAGTAATAGCCTCGTATTTAAAATAGTCTTTGTACCTAGCAGTATCCTGAGTACGGCGGGACACGTGAAATCCCGTCGGAATCTGGGAGGACCATCTCCCAACCCTAAATACTCCCTAGTGACCGATAGTGAACCAGTACCGTGAGGGAAAGGTGAAAAGCACCCCGGGAGGGGAGTGAAATAGAACCTGAAACCGTGTGCCTACAACAAGTTCGAGCCCGTTAATGGGTGAGAGCGTGCCTTTTGTAGAATGAACCGGCGAGTTACGATATGATG
Organism: Streptococcus sp. 151470009-6; assembly: GCF_053628175.1. Taxonomy (NCBI): domain Bacteria; kingdom Bacillati; phylum Bacillota; class Bacilli; order Lactobacillales; family Streptococcaceae; genus Streptococcus; species Streptococcus sp. 151470009-6. The sequence goes on along the minus strand of NZ_JBSEZF010000009.1, from coordinate 2,399 downwards.
CGAGGTTAAGTTGAAGAGACGGAGCCGCAGGGAAACCGAGTCTGAATAGGGCGCATTAGTATCATGTCGTAGACCCGAAACCATGTGACCTACCCATGAGCAGGTTGAAGGTGCGGTAAGACGCACTGGAGGACCGAACCAGGGCACGTTGAAAAGTGCTTGGATGACTTGTGGGTAGCGGAGAAATTCCAAACGAACTTGGAGATAGCTGGTTCTCTCCGAAATAGCTTTAGGGCTAGCGTCGACATAAAGATTCTTGGAGGTAGAGCACTGTTTGGGTGAGGGGTCCATCCCGGATTACCAATCTCAGATAAACTCCGAATGCCAAAGAATTATGGTCGGCAGTCAGACTGCGAGTGCTAAGATCCGTAGTCGAAAGGGAAACAGCCCAGACCACCAGCTAAGGTCCCAAAATAATTGTTAAGTGGAAAAGGATGTGGGGTTGCACAGACAACTAGGATGTTAGCTTAGAAGCAGCTATTCATTCAAAGAGTGCGTAATAGCTCACTAGTCGAGTGACCCTGCGCCGAAAATGTACCGGGGCTAAAACAATTTACCGAAGCTGTGGATACCTTTATAGGTATGGTAGGAGAGCGTTCTATGTGTGAAGAAGGTATACCGTGAGGAGTGCTGGAACGCATAGAAGTGAGAATGCCGGTATGAGTAGCGAAAGACAGGTGAGAATCCTGTCCACCGTAAGACTAAGGTTTCCAGGGGAAGGCTCGTCCGCCCTGGGTTAGTCGGGACCTAAGGAGAGACCGAAAGGTGTATCCGATGGACAACAGGTTGATATTCCTGTACTAGAGTATGTAGTGATGGAGGGACGCAGTAGGCTAACTAAAGCAGACGAATGGAAGTGTCTGTCTAAGCAGTGAGGTGTGAATTGAGTCAAATGCTTAATTCTATAACATTGAGCTGTGATGGGGAGCGAAGTTTAGTAGCGAAGTTAGTGACGTCACACTGCCAAGAAAAGCTTCTAGCGTTTAAACATACTCTACCCGTACCGCAAACCGACACAGGTAGTCGAGGCGAGTAGCCTCAGGTGAGCGAGAGAACTCTCGTTAAGGAACTCGGCAAAATGACCCCGTAACTTCGGGAGAAGGGGTGCTGACTTTAGGTCAGCCGCAGTGAATAGGCCCAAGCAACTGTTTATCAAAAACACAGCTCTCTGCTAAATCGTAAGATGATGTATAGGGGGTGACGCCTGCCCGGTGCTGGAAGGTTAAGAGGAGTGCTTAGGAGTAATCCGAAGGTATGAATTGAAGCCCCAGTAAACGGCGGCCGTAACTATAACGGTCCTAAGGTAGCGAAATTCCTTGTCGGGTAAGTTCCGACCCGCACGAAAGGCGTAATGATTTGGGCACTGTCTCAACGAGAGACTCGGTGAAATTTTAGTACCTGTGAAGATGCAGGTTACCCGCGACAGGACGGAAAGACCCCATGGAGCTTTACTGCAGTTTGATATTGAGTGTCTGTACCACATGTACAGGATAGGTAGGAGTCTAAGAGATCGGGACGCCAGTTTCGAAGGAGACGCTGTTGGGATACTACCCTTGTGTTATGGCCACTCTAACCCGGATAGGTTATCCCTATCGGAGACAGTGTCTGACGGGCAGTTTGACTGGGGCGGTCGCCTCCTAAAAGGTAACGGAGGCGCCCAAAGGTTCCCTCAGAATGGTTGGAAATCATTCGCAGAGTGTAAAGGTATAAGGGAGCTTGACTGCGAGAGCTACAACTCGAGCAGGGACGAAAGTCGGGCTTAGTGATCCGGTGGTTCCGTATGGAAGGGCCATCGCTCAACGGATAAAAGCTACCCTGGGGATAACAGGCTTATCTCCCCCAAGAGTTCACATCGACGGGGAGGTTTGGCACCTCGATGTCGGCTCGTCGCATCCTGGGGCTGTAGTCGGTCCCAAGGGTTGGGCTGTTCGCCCATTAAAGCGGCACGCGAGCTGGGTTCAGAACGTCGTGAGACAGTTCGGTCCCTATCCGTCGCGGGCGTAGGAAATTTGAGAGGATCTGCTCCTAGTACGAGAGGACCAGAGTGGACTTACCGCTGGTGTACCAGTTGTCTTGCCAAAGGCATCGCTGGGTAGCTATGTAGGGACGGGATAAACGCTGAAAGCATCTAAGTGTGAAACCCACCTCAAGATGAGATTTCCCATGATTTTATATCAGTAAGAGCCCTGAGAGATGATCAGGTAGATAGGTTAGAAGTGGAAGTGTGGCGACACATGTAGCGGACTAATACTAATAGCTCGAGGACTTATCCAAAGTAACTGAGGATACGAAGCGCGAGGTTTACTTGTGATTTGATAGATATTCAATTTTGAGTAGGTATTACTCAGAGTTAAGTGACGATAGCCTAGGAGATACACCTGTACCCATGCCGAACACAG
>NZ_JBSEZF010000008.1:0-44551 GCF_053628175.1 Streptococcus sp. 151470009-6 | reverse complement strand
TGAAAAGGCGGTGTCTTAACCCCTTGACCAACGGACCTGAGCTTTTCGACTCTTTCTATTATACCTTCTTTTCTCCCTTTGTCAAGAACTTTTTTACATCCTATACAAATTCTTGGAAGACGATAGAAAGCTCCCTCAGTAGGGCCTTGCGTCCTCTGAAGATTTCTCCTCCCATGAGACGGTCAACCAACTCTTGTTTTTCCTTACTCTGCTCGGATTTGTATGTCTTCAGAAGTTCGTGAAAGAGATAATAATCATCCAGTCTCAGCCCTTTTTCTCCTAAGCGGTGACTAATCTCACTCACCTCCTCATAGGGTTCTTTATCGAAACGACGCTTGTGACTTTCCTGTTTACGGATCTTATCTAGGATACGATTCCGGAATTTGGTTTTAAAGCAGACATATAGTCGGTGACGTTCGCCTTCTATCAATTCTGGATGGTGACTGACTAGCTCATAGAGGCACAACATACCCTCCTGGTCCCAGTCCTCTTTCTCCCACAAATGCAGGTGATAATCTTTTCGACACTTATGGACAATCCCTTTGCTTTCTTCGTACAATTCTTTTAGATTCATAGTTCTCTCCTTTCTGCCTTTAGTCTAGCAGAATGCGAGAGCCTATGGGTCTACTTCCTCTATTCTATACTTCTTTCTCCCTCAACGGCACATAAAAAGAGAGGCAGCGCCTCTCGGGGGTTATAATTCTGCAATTTGGTTGAGATTCACTTCTGCAATCGTATCATTACCAAACATAGAAATCATCATCTTCACTTTGTTGTTATCAATTTCAGTAATTTTACCTGTGTAGTCTGCAAAAGCACCATCAATGATGCGGACGGTTTGACCAACTTCAACGTCAATGTCGAACTCCTGAACAGTTTGTCCCATTGAAACCAGAATATCACGGATTTCTTGTTCCAATAGTGGAGTTGGTTTTGATCTGTTACCGTGTGACCCGACGAATCCTGTTACGTTAGGTGTGTTTCGAACAACGAACCATGCTTCATCTGTCATGACCATTTCTACAAGGACATAACCCGGAAAGCGATTCTCTTCAATTTCTTTTTTCTTTCCATTTTTCTCAACTTGCACAGTTTGTGTTGGAATCTCAACGCGTAGAATATTATCCAACATGTTATAAGTTTGCGCACGTTGCAATAGATTTTCTTTTACCTTATTTTCATAGCCAGAATAAGTTTGTAGAACAAACCATCCCTTGTCAAAACTATCCATGATATTTCCTTTCATAATAGAAGAAAGCTAGCAGAAGTTCTCCGCTTTTCTTCTAAAAAATGTTAATAAATCGAATCAAACCTGAAACAATCAACTGGTCAAAAATGTAAATGATGACCACAAAGAAGGCTGTATATTCCATAATGGAGCGAAAATCTCTCCAGCTTTCTTTGCGAGTTGGCCAAGTTGTTTCTTTAAGAAGTTTAAAAATATCCTTAATAAAACCCATCGTTCTCTCCTATCTCGTTTCTCTATGTGTCGTATATTTTCCACAATGTTTACAAAATTTATTTACTTCTAGTCGTGTTGGCTTGGGGTTCCCACTAATTTTGATTGAGTAATTTCTTGAACCGCAAACTGCACATGCTAGGCTTGCTTTTTTTAGTGCCATAACGCCTCCATCTTATCTATTATAACAAGAAACCTAGGCTTTGACAAGCCTCTTAGCGAAATAGATTGAGGATTGAGTCCCATATTGTCTGGGCTTTTTCTTTTATCTTCGCTTCTGAAATTGCCCGGCCTGCTTCATCTACAAGATTTTGAGCACGACTACGAATATCTCCTATTGGGTCTTCCGTCTGATTTGTTTCATTTTCAACGACTTGTTGCTTGGTATTTCCTGGTTCAATACCATTTTGCTTATAAGCATTCTCAACTGTAAAGGTGCTACCAGGAGTATAAGGCAAGATGGTGTTGGCCATGCTTCTAAAGACATGGGCAGCACCATTAGAGGTCGAACCTGCTAGATAATGGTTCTCATCTGTCGTTGGGAAGCCAAGCCAGTGGCTAATTACCACATCTGGAGTATAACCAATCACCCACTGGTCACTGGTATATTCCGGATTGAAAACAGCCTCAGTAGTACCTGTCTTCCCTGCCATGACATAATCTGCTGGCGATGAACTAATCCCTGTCCCATTAGTAAATGTTCCTAGCATCATACTAGTCATTTTATCGGCTACCGACTTATCAATCACTCGTTTTTGAGAGTTCTTATGACTCTTAATGACTTGTCCACTGGCATTTTCGATACGAGTGATAAAATGCGCCTCGGGCATCAGACCTTCGTTAGCAAAGGCTGCATAGGCTTGTGCCATTTGAAGAGGATTTGTCTCGACTCCTCCACCCAGGGCAACTCCGAGAACGCGGTCAACTTTCTCCATATTCAGACCAAATCTCGTTCCAGCTTCAAAAGCCTTATTGATTCCCAAATCATTTACAGTCGCAACCGCTGGTAGGTTGAGTGATTCTGCCAGGGCTTGATACATAGGTACTTCAGGAGAAGTCTTAATACCCGCATAGTTGTCTACTTGATAACTGTTGTACTGCATCGTATGATTATCCAGTTGCTTGTTCAAGGCCCATCCTGCTTCTACTGCGGGTGTATAAACAACTAAAGGTTTAATGGTTGAGCCTGGGCTACGCTTAGACTGAGTGGCATAGTTAAAATTACGAAAGCCTGGTTTGTCATCCCCAGCTACACGACCAACAACTCCACGCACTCCACCAGTCTTGGGTTCTAGAGCGACACTACCTGATTCGGCATGCGTTCCGTCTTCTGCTGTTGGAAATAGCGAAGTGTTTTCATAAATAACCTGCATGTTTGCTTGGTAGTTTTGGTCAAGCTCTGTGTAGATTCGATAGCCGTTGTTGACAATCTCTTCTTCCGTGAGATTGTACTTGGAGACTGCTTCGTTGACAACTGCGTCAAAATAGGATGGGTAACGATAATCAGAAATCTTACCTTCATACTTATCTTGCAGTTGAGAAGCCATATCTACTCCAGCCGCTTCGGTCTCTTGATTTTTATCAATATAGCCCGCCGCAACCATATTTTGTAATACAGTATCCCTGCGGTTAGTTGAATCTTCAATGGAATTCAAAGGATTATACAACTCTGGCCCCTTGAGCATCCCAGCTAGAGTTGCCGCTTGATCAAGGCTTAATTCCACAGCCGATACACCGAAATATTTCTTACTCGCATCCTCTACACCCCAGACACCATTCCCAAAGTAAGCGTTATTGAGGTACATAGTAAGGATTTGCTCCTTACTGTATTTTTTTGTCAATTCTAAAGCTAGGAAAAACTCCTTGGCCTTCCGTTCAACGGTTTGGTCCTGAGACAGATAGGCGTTTTTCGCCAACTGTTGGGTGATGGTAGAACCGCCTCCAGAACGACCTGCTGTGACAATAGCTAGGAAGAAGCGACCATAGTTAATCCCGTCATTTTTATAGAAGGAACGGTCCTCTGTCGCGACGACGGCATTCTGCAAGTCTTTACTAATATCTGTCAGCTCAACATAAGTTCCCTTTTGACCGGATAGGGCGCCAGCCTCTTTTTCTTCGCGGTCAAAAATAAGAGTTCTTGTTTTCAAGGCATTCTGCAAATCATTGACATTAGTGGACTTGGCTATGGCAAACAGATAGGTACCCACCAACAATCCTGTGCTCAATCCGATGATAAGAACAATTTTTGTTAAGTGATAGCGGCGCCAAAATTTCCGTATCGGACCTACATGACCTATTTTTTTTCTATCGCTCCGAGAACGACGCATACTAGTAGAATCAGACTCTGCTGATTCACTCGTTTCTTTTTTAAAAAGAGAAAGGAACTTCTCAAATAATTTATCTAATTTCATGCGTTTATTTTATCATCTTCACCATAGGAACTCAAGAATTTAGCTACTCCCTATCCAAATAGGGCTTTTTTTGTTACAATATCTGTATGCAATTCACATTTACACTACCCGAATCCTTGCCTCAAATGACGGTCAAGCAATTCCTAGAGGAACAACTCCTCATTCCCAGAAAGATCCGTCATTTTTTGAGAATAAAGAAGAACATCTTAATTAACCACGAAGAAGTTCACTGGAACGAGATGGTCAAGTCAGGGGATATTTGCCAGTTAACTTTTGACGAGGAAGATTATCCCCCAAAGGAAATCCTTTGGGGCAAGCCAGACCTCGTTCAAGAAGTTTATCAAGATCAACATCTCATTGTTGTCAACAAACCCGAAGGCATGAAAACTCACGGCAATCAACCAGATGAAATTGCCCTACTCAACCATGTCTCTGCCTACGTTGGTCACACTTGCTATGTTGTTCATCGTCTGGATATGGAAACAAGCGGTTTAGTGCTTTTTGCCAAAAATCCTTTTATCCTTCCCATTCTCAATCGTTTGTTGGAGAAAAAGGAAATCGCTCGTGAGTACTGGGCACTCGTAGAGGGGCAAGTAGGGAGTAAAGAACTTATCTTCCGAGATAAAATCGGTCGTGATCGACACGATCGCAGAAAACGAGTGGTAGATCCCAAAAATGGGCAACATGCCGAAACCCAGGTAAGTCGATTAAAACAATTTCCAAATCAGACTACCCTTGTCCGTTGCAAACTAAAGACCGGTCGAACCCATCAAATCCGTGTTCACCTCTCTCACCATAAACACCCTATTCTGGGCGATCCTCTCTATAACTCTAGATTAAAAACGAGCAGGCTGATGCTTCATGCCTTTCGACTTTCCTTTACTCATCCACTCACCTTAGAAGAGTTTAGCTTCACTGCCTTTTCTGATACATTTGAGAGAGAATTAAAAAAGAATGGATGACCGCTAAATCATCCATTTTGTTTTATCTAAAAATAGAAAAAGCAAGACCTATTAGTCTTGCTTTTATCGACTCATGAATTATTTAGCGATTTTTGCGAAGTATTCAAGAGTACGTACAAGTTGTGCAGTGTATGACATTTCGTTGTCGTACCATGATACAACTTTAACCAATTGTTTGCCGTCAACATCAAGAACTTTAGTTTGAGTTGCGTCGAACAATGAACCGTAAGCCATACCTACGATATCTGAAGATACGATTGGATCTTCAGTGTATCCGTATGATTCGTTAGCTGCTGCTTTCATAGCTGCGTTTACTTCATCAACAGTAACGTTCTTTTCAAGAACTGCTACCAATTCAGTAACTGATCCAGTTGGAGTTGGAACGCGTTGTGCAGATCCGTCCAATTTACCGTTCAATTCTGGGATTACAAGACCGATAGCTTTAGCAGCACCAGTTGAGTTAGGAACGATGTTTGCAGCACCAGCACGAGCACGGCGAAGGTCACCACCACGGTGTGGTCCGTCAAGGATCATTTGGTCACCAGTGTAAGCGTGGATAGTAGTCATCAATCCTTCAACAACACCGAAGTTGTCTTGAAGAGCTTTAGCCATTGGAGCCAAGCAGTTTGTAGTACATGAAGCACCTGAGATAACTGTTTCAGTACCGTCAAGAACGTCGTGGTTAGTGTTAAATACAACTGTTTTAACGTCGTTTCCACCAGGAGCAGTGATAACAACTTTCTTAGCTCCACCTTTAAGGTGTTTTTCAGCTGCATCTTTCTTAGCGAAGAAACCAGTTGCTTCAAGAACGATTTCTACACCGTCAGTAGCCCAGTCGATTTGTTCTGGATCACGTTCAGCAGAAACTTTAACGAATTTACCGTTAACTTCGAATCCACCTTCTTTAACTTCTACAGTACCGTCGAAACGACCTTGAGTTGTGTCGTATTTCAACAAGTGAGCAAGCATAACTGGATCTGTAAGGTCGTTGATGCGAGTAACTTCAACACCTTCTACGTTTTGGATACGGCGGAAAGCAAGACGACCGATACGTCCGAAACCGTTAATACCAACTTTAACTACCATTAGTGATTTCCTCCTTATGAAAATCATGAAATTTTTATTGTGAAAAGAGTAACTTGAATCACTACAAATCACCTTTCAACGAACCTATTATATAACTATTTGAGCTTAATTGCAAGTGCTGACCTTGATTTTCTATGTCAGTTTCTTTTTGATAGGAAGCCTCTGTAATTTCTTTCTCTACTCATAGCGTAAGGATTCCACTGGATCCATTTTGCTAATCTTACGTGCTGGGAAGAAGGCAGAAATATAGCCAAGAAACAAAGCAAAAATGAAGGTCCCTAAAATAGAGAGAAGATTTAATTCAAAAACTTTAGAGATTGATGGATAGAAATGGTGAACAATAACATTCGCTAGACTACCTATCCCTTGAGCAATGATGAAAGCTATAAACAAGGCAATTCCTACAATCCAAAGAGCTTCGTAGATAAAGATTCCTTTCACATCTCTATTTTGATAGCCAACAGCCTTCATGACACCGATTTCCTTAGAACGTTGCATGATATTGATATAAATGATGATGCCTATCATAACTGCTGCCACCACAATCGCTTGTGAAGAAAGCACAATCAGTAATCCCTGGATGACACGAATAAAGGTAATCACAATATCAAGAACAGCCTGTTGAGAAAGAACTGTGTACTTCTTATTTTTCTGCAATTCTTCTGTTACTGTTTTCGTACGAGATGGGTCTTTAAGCTCCAAAATAAAATAGGATACGGCCTTTGTGAATTCAGCTTCTTTTAAAATCGTTTCCATCTGCTTGGAAGCCATAAAACTATTACTATCCTCTGTATCATCTTCGTCATTGATGACACGCACAATATGAGTCTGAAAACCTGCCAACTTGCTACCTTCAGCAGCATTTTCTACAATGCTTGCCGATACTGGTTTGCCAATCACATCACTAGTCGTCAGATTGTTCCCGGTTTGTTCATTCCAATTTTTGAGCAAACTCATCGGAATCGTCAATCCCTGCTCGTTAACATCCGTATAAAGAGAGCCTGCTAGCACTTTTTCTTTTTCATTGCTACTAACAGAAATACTTGTATCTTCATATAAACTCACGATTTGAGCATAAGAAGGCAGGGCTTGGCTAAAATCCACTTCGTGTCCGTCTATGCTGATCTTTGACATGGTCATACCAAAAGGACTCTCTAGATATTTAATATTTTCTTTCCCAATCGTATCTGTGATGTAGTTCTTATCATCTTGGTTTAGAAAACCTCTTCCAGCAACACTAGAATTCAGTGCAATCTGAACTTGGGAAGGAAGCTTGCCTCCGTTGGTATTTTCATCAATCATCGAAATCAAGGCATTTCCTAAACCAAAAGAAATCAACACGCCTACAAAACCAATCGAGGTTGCTACTGCAATCAACAAGTTACGCCACTTTCTTTCTAAAAAGTTACTTAAAGAAAGTTTGAATTTGTTTTTAAAGGACAATCCTTTATTTTTTGACTTCTTCAACGACTTCACCATCCTTCATTTTGATAATCACATCTGCGTATTCAGTAACCTCTGGGTTATGAGTAACAATCAGTACTGTTTTCCCAGCTTGGGCCAAACTTTTGAACACTTCCAAAACCATCTCCTGAGATTGAGAATCGAGTGATCCAGTCGGCTCATCAGCTACAATCATATCTGGTTGGTTTACCAGAGCACGTGCAATGGCTACACGTTGCTTTTGCCCACCAGAAAGCTGTTTTACATTCTTAGCCATAAAAGGCTCCATCCCTAGACTATGAAGTTGCTCCTGAGCGATCCTTGTCATTTCTTTATCCGATAAATCTTTGACATAGAGAGGCAACTTGACATTATCCAGAACCGATTGATGGGGGATGAGATTGAAGTTTTGAAAGACAAACCCAATGTTGTCTTTGCGAAATTGAGTCAATTCAATCTCCGATAGTTCTCTGAGAGACTCCCCTTTAAAATCTAAAACTCCCTCGTACTCCCTATCAAGACCACTGATGATATTCAGTAGACTGGTTTTGCCACAGCCTGACGGACCATAAATCGCTGTAATTTTCCCTTCAGAAATCTGCAGGTTAATATTTCTTAGAGCCTGTTCTTTATGTTTGCCGTCCAAAGCGTAAAATTTTGAAATATTTTTCATGGATAAAATAGACATTATAATCTCCTTTAATCACTTGTGTTATCGTGTACCGATACAAACTAAAATAAACAATGCTAATATAAATTAATCTAACAGAATCAGATTCAAAAAAATTCCTTCTTTTTTCGAATCCATTGTAACAAAAAAGCGACATTTCCCCAATGACAGAAATGTCACTCCTATAAACCCTTTAACGATATCTTTCTAGATCCTCCGTCCATTCATTGTCTAAACTAACGATTAACTTCTCATTGCCAAACATCCTTGCCATCATTTTTGCTTCTTCATACTTTTGTTTGGCTGTTTCATAATCCGTCTGAATATAATATTTCCACTCCACCATCAAGACAATCGGTTGTTTTTGAAAATCTCGTGTTTTTTGCCCTATTTTATTTAAGGTCTCGACTGCCCTCTTAAAATAATGAAGCAACCCCATAATCTCTATACAAGCTAAAGAAGCTAACAAGGAGTCTCTAAGTAAGTCCAAACAATCGAACTCTATCTTATCAACCTGAGAACTTAATTTGTCATGAAAATAAAGAATGGTTTCATGCTCAGATTCTTCTATCTCACCCACATTTAAACCATCCATTAACTGACAGTTGAAATACAGTCTCAATTTCAACAAGTCCTCGGCCTTATATACATCTCTGGATAGTAAGTCTCGTAAACCATTCTCAAGCACACTATCACCATACAAGGAATTACCAGTCGCTCTCACTGCATCTATAGCTTGAAGACAATCCACTACCACTTTCTCATCACGTGGCAAATCATCATAAAAATATTCAAAAATCTCATCAAAATATTCTTCCTTCTGTTCCTGTAACTCTTTATCTCCATAGTCAGGATGATGAAGAAGAAAGTATTTTAATTCTTGGTAACGCTTGGGTAATTCCTTATAGTCTGGCATCAGAATATAGGTTGGAATATCTAGCCTATTCGCTATATATTCTAGTGTTTTTATCGTAGGACGAAATTCTCCTTTTTCGATGCGGACCAACTGACGGACTGACAATTCTGACTCATCCCCACAAAAAACTGGACGACTAAGACCCTTCTTCTCTCTAAGAAGCCGTACCTTCTCTCCTAATTCATTCACTTGTCCCATGTCTTCCTCACAATGCCATAAAAATGTTTGATGTTCAAATAAATATATGCGCTTATTATACCATTTTTCAAAAAAATGTACAAAAAAGAGACAGGATTTCTCCTGTCTCTAGGCTGATAAACGATTATTTACGACGTCCTGGACGTTCTGCATAACCATAGTAAGCATCTGCCATGATTTCTTCCATGTCAGCTACCATTGGCAAGCGTGGGTTAGCAGGTGAACATTGATCTTCATAAGCAAGCAAGGCAATTTCATGCAAGCTGTCTTTCCAAGCTTTTTCATCAATTCCTTGATCCTTGAAGTTCATCTTGATACCTACTGCAACACCAAGTTCGTAAACAGCTTTAGCGTATGCTTCAACTGCTTCTTCTGGAGTTGAGTGAGGCAAGCCAAGCATTTTCGCGATGTCTTGGAATTTCTCATCAGCTTTCCAGTAGTTGTATTTAGGCCATGTAGTTGTCTTAGATGGACGAGTTCCGTTGTAACGGATAACATATGGAAGCAAGATTGCGTTTGTACGTCCGTGAACAGTATGGTGAACACCACCAATCTTGTGGGCCATTGAGTGGCTCATACCAAGGAAGGCGTTGGCGAAGGCCATACCAGCCATTGTAGACGCATTGTGCATTTTCTCACGAGCTTCTGGGTCAGCTGTCTTAACTGATTTTTCCAACCATTCAAAGACAAGTTTGATTGTTTGAAGCGCAATACCGTCTGTGTAGTCGTTAGCGAAGTTTGAAGTGTAGGCTTCAGTAGCGTGTGTCAAGACGTCCATACCTGTATCAGCAGCGATAAAGTCTGGAACTGATTCAACCAAAGCAGGGTCAACAATCGCAATAGTTGGTGTCAATGAGTAGTCAGCCAATGGGTATTTGCGGTTGTTTTTCTTGTCAGAGATAACGGCAAATGGTGTTACTTCTGAACCTGTACCTGAAGTTGTTGGGATACCGATGTACTTCGCTTTCTTACCAAGTGATGGGAAGCGGAAGGCACGTTTACGGATATCCATGAATTTTTGAACCAAGTCACGGAAGTCGATTTCTGGTTGTTCGTAGAAGAGCCACATCACTTTCGCAGCGTCCATTGGAGAACCACCACCAAGAGCGATAATTGTATCTGGTTCAAATGCTTTCATCACTTCAGCACCACGTTCTACAGTTGTGATGTCTGGATCTGGTTCAACATCTGAGAAGACTTGAATAGTTACACGGTTGCTACGTGCGTTCAATTGATCGATAACACGTTGTACGAAACCGAGTTTTTCGATAGATTTGTCTGTAACAATCAGAACGCGCTCAATATCTTCACATGTTTGAAGGTATTGGATAGAGTTGCGTTCGAAGTAAATTTTTGAAGGAACTTTAAACCATTGCATATTATTTCTACGTTTCCCTACTTTCTTGATGTTTAGAAGGTTAATAGCGCTCACGTTATCACCAACTGAGTTGCGTCCGTATGAACCACATCCAAGTGTCAATGATGGGATGAAGGCATTGTATACGTCACCGATACCACCGAAAGTAGATGGAGAGTTCCAGATAATACGCATAGCTTTGATTTCTGTACCAAAGCGTTTAGCAAGCTCTTCGTCTTTTGTATGGATAGCTGCTGAGTGACCAAGTCCGTTAAACTCAACCATTTGACGAGCTTTTGTAAGACCATCTTCTGTGTCTTCAGCTTTTAGGACAGCAATAACTGGTGACAATTTCTCACGAGTCAATGGTTCTTTTGGTCCTACTTCTGCACATTCTGCAGCCAAGATATTTGTTCCTTCTGGAACGCTGAATCCTGCTTGTTCTGCAATCCATGTAGCTGGTTTACCAACGATGTTGGCATTTAGTTTAGCACCAGCACAGTTTTTGCTGTTTGCTTTAACGCCGAAACAGAATTCTTCAAGAAGTGCTTTTTCTTTTTTGTTTACAAAGTAAGTGTGGTATGATTTGAATTCTTCTACAAATTCGTCATACACTTCTTTATCAATGATAACCGCTTGCTCTGATGCACAGACCATACCATTATCAAAGGATTTAGACATAACGATGTCATGGGCAGCTTGACGAAGGTCGGCAGATTTTTCTACATAGGCAGGAACGTTTCCGGCACCTACCCCAAGAGCTGGTTTCCCACATGAGTAAGCCGCCTTAACCATGGCATTACCACCAGTTGCAAGGATAGTCGCAATACCTTCGTGGTTCATAAGCGCTCCAGTTGCTTCCATAGATGGCTCTGTAATCCATTGAACACAGTTTTCAGGAGCTCCAGCTGCGATTGCCGCATCACGAACGATTTGTGCTGCATGAGCAGAAGATTCTTGAGCTGATGGGTGGAAGGCAAACACGATTGGATTACGTGTTTTCAAAGCAATCAATGATTTGAAAATTGCTGTTGATGTTGGGTTTGTTGTTGGAGTGACACCACACACAACACCGACAGGTTCTGCAATTTTAGTCAATCCTGTAACGGGATCATCTTCGATAACTCCGACAGTTTTAACTCCTCGCATGTTATTCACAACATGTTCACAGGCAAAAAGGTTTTTTGTAGCCTTGTCTTCAAATACACCACGACCAGTTTCTTCAATTGCGTGTTGTGCTAGGATACCGTGCGCATCAAGAGCTGCAACTGAAGCTTTCGCTACGATGTAGTCAACTTGTTCTTGGTTCAACTTGCGCATTTCATCAAGCGCAACCAAAGCTTTTTGTACTAGTCCGTCTACATGCTTTTCAGCAGCGAGTTGTTTTTGCTCAGGTGTTACAGTTTTTTTATCAGCCATATTTTCCTCCATAGCCTTAAAGGATTTAAACCCTTTGTTAATTTTTTCACAAGTTTATTATAACTCTTTTTTCAGACTTTGTAAACAGTTTCATGCAGATTTCACAAAGAAATCTTATTCATTTGTGAAATTATTATCAATGTCGCGGTGCTACGGGATTTTACTCTAATGATTGTGAAATTAGAATAAAAATATTTTTATTTCACAAACTTTTTCTACATTGAGGATTCTTCTCTAACAAGTGTTCTGGTAAGCGCTTTCTTTCCCGTCTGTAAGAATACCCCCTAATCAGGAGGTTATTGTTTTTGTTGGAAAACACCTTGTTTAAAGCTTCCTTCATAGACAACTTCTTGCTCGGTTGTCAATTTCCCTTGACCTTCGGCCTGGCCGTTTACAAAATCGCCTTCGTATTTCCAGCCAGATTTGGACTGGAAGGTTCCTTTACCATTGAAAGCCCCATTATTGAACTCTCCTGTGTATTGGTCCCCGTTTTCAAAGGTCATAGTCCCCTGACCATTCATCTTTCCTCTTACCAAGGTTCCATCATAAACAAGGGCACCATTGTCAAGTGTCAGTACTCCTTTTTTTGGTATGTTTAGTAGAAAAACTGATACGGCACAGATAGCGATTAGAAGAACGCTTGCAATCTCTATACGCGGGCGAGTTAGATATACTCGATATTTTTCGAAGATTTCTTTAAACTTTTCCATTGTCACTCTCATTTTCTAAACGGTCTAACCAGCTTTGGCATCCACTTGTGATGCGCGCATAGGTTTCCTCAAAATCTCCTGTGTACCATGGATCTGGAACACTTTCAGATGCAAAAGCATAGATCTTGTGCTCTTGTTCCTGAGGACACATTTGACGCAAATCTGAAACGTTTGAAGCATCCATACCGATAATATAATCAAACGACTCAAAGTCATCTCTGCTAATCTGAAGCGATGTTTTGTCTTTGTCATAAGGAATCTGATACTGCTGGAAAATCCCTTGCGTTCCCTTATGAATCGGATTGCCATGTTCCCAAGACGAAGTTGCACGACTCTCAACTTGATAATCACTCGTCATGGACTTCATCACAAACTCTGCCATAGGACTGCGGCAAATATTTCCTAAGCACACAAATACTATTTTTTTCATCCCTTTTCCTCTCATATCATAGAAAAACGGGAGTGATAGGATCCCGTTTTATTCTTCGATTGCTCCACTTTCGTCGATAACTGCTCCTTCTGGTGTCACAGCTTCTTTGAGTGGCAACACTGTCTTGATAGCAGCTAATTCAAAAGTCAAATAAACACCATCTACGTCCAGTACGATTGTTCGTTTCTCAGTATCTACTTCATCCACTGTTCCGTAGAGTCCACCGATTGTGATCACTTCATAGCCTTTTTGAAGCTTGTTCAAGCTTTCCATACGCTTTTGAGCTTGTTTCTTTTGAGAACGTTGCATAAAGAACATCAAGGCAAACATCCCTACAAGCATGATAAAAAAAGTAATATTTGGATTCATTGTTTTCTCCTTTGTATTTTACATAGAACTACTATATCAAATTTCAGCTACTTTTACAAGGTTGTACCTTGTTTTTATGGTTATAAAAAATCAGAGTTTTCACTCTGATTTTTGTGATTATTTCAAGTTTTGAACAACTTTGACTAGATTTTCAACTGTAAATCCGTACTCTGCCAATACTTTTGGTGCTGGGGCAGATGCTCCAAAGGTATCAATACCGAGAACTGCACCATCAAGACCAACATATTTGTACCAGTTTTGAGTTGCTCCCATTTCGACTGCAACACGACGGCGGACTGCATTTGGAAGGATTTCTTCCTTGTAAGCTGCATCTTGTGCGTCAAAGACATCTGTAGATGGCATGCTAACTACGCGGACTTTTGCACCTTGACCAGCCAATTCTTTGGCAGCTGCGACAGCGAGATTTACCTCAGAACCTGTTGCAATCAAGATCGTGTCAAAGTCAGCTGCATTTTCATAGACAACATAGGCACCTTTCGCAACCTTGTCGAAGTCTGTTCCCTCTTCAACAGTCAAGTTTTGACGTGTCAAGACAAGGGCAGTTGGTGTCTTTTCGCTTGTCACTGCAAGGTACCAAGCTGCTTGAGTTTCACGCGCATCTGCTGGGCGGAAAACATTGAGATTTGGCATAGCACGAAGACCTGCTAGGTGTTCAACTGGTTCGTGAGTTGGACCATCTTCACCAACCGCAATAGAGTCATGGGTGAAGACATAAGTCACAGGAAGTCCTTGTAAGGCTGACAAACGGACAGCTGCTTTCACATAGTCAGAGAAGACAAAGAAAGTACCACCGTATACACGAAGTCCACCATGAAGGGCCATCCCGTTCAAAATCGTTCCCATTGCAAATTCACGAACACCAAACTGAATGTTGCGGTTCAAGCGATTGGCATCATCTTGAAGTCCGTCAGTCTTGATATAAGTCATGTTTGAGTGAGCGAGGTCAGCGGATCCACCTAAGAAGGTTGGCAACTTAGTCGCCACAACATTCAAGGCATCTTGGCTTGAATTACGAGTTGCTTGAGAGAAGCCGTTTTCTAAGGCTGGGAAGTCTGCTGGAGTTACCTCAACTGGGTCGCGTCCGTCTATGATGGCTTCTACTTCTACAGCCAGTTCTGGATGAGCCTCTTTATAATCAGCAACTAATTTTGTCCAAGCTTGATAAGCTGATGCGCCACGATCTGCAACATTTTCTTTGAAATCAGCGTAAACTTGTTCTGGAATTTCAAATGGTTCATAGTCCCAACCGAGAGCTTGGCGAGTAGCCGCAGTTTCATCTGCTCCAAGAGGAGCACCGTGTACCGCATTCGTTCCTTGTTTATTTGGAGAACCGTATCCAATAACAGTCTTCACTTCAATCAAAGATGGTTTTCCTGAAGCTTTAGCTGTTTCGATAGCGGCATGGATTGCTTCCAAGTCTGTCCCATCTTCAACCAAGGCTGTATGCCAACCGTAGGCATTGTAACGGTCACGAACACTTTCAGTAAAGGAATCCTTTGTTTCACCATCCAAGTTAATGTCATTTGAATCATAAAGAACAACCAACTTGTCGAGTTTTTGCAAACCTGCGTATGAAGCTGCCTCGCTTGAAACACCTTCCATCAAATCTCCGTCGCCACAGATCACATAAGTATAATGGTCAAAGATATTGAAGCCTTCGCGGTTATATTTGGCTGCCAAAAAACGTTCTGCTTGGGCAAAACCAGTAGCAGTCGAAATCCCTTGTCCTAGAGGACCAGTTGTAGCATCAACCCCTGCAGTATGACCAAATTCTGGGTGACCTGGTGTTTTAGAACCCCATTGGCGGAAGTTCTTGACTTCATCCATGCTGACATCTTCAAAACCAGAAAGGTGAAGAAGGGCATAGAGAAGCATAGAACCGTGACCTGCTGAAAGAATAAAGCGGTCGCGGTTGATCCAGTTTGGTTGAGCTGGATTGATACGAAGTTGCTTTGTAAAGAGGCTATAGGCCATAGGAGCAGCCCCCATAACCACCCCTGGGTGACCTGAGTTTGCTTTGTTGATGGCGTCAATACCTAGAAAACGAATTGCATTAACAGATAGATTTGACATAGAATTTCCTTTCTCTTTGAGGTGATTAATGAATCACACATCCTATTTTACTATTATATGAAAAAATGTATAGAATAGCAATAAAACAATTTGCGTTCATCTATCACATTTGATTTGTCTATCCCCTCGTCACTTCATAGTACGGGAGCAAGCGAGTATAAGCGTCTTCTAGCTCCTCCAATATCGCTTCTACTGACTGATTTTCAATGAAGGAAACATCTGACTTGACTAAGACTTTACGAACTTCCTGATTGCGCACCTTCTCGCGTAAGAGCAGACGGTTTTCTTCATTAGCTTCTACCTTTTGACTTTGACCATCGGTGTATGTTAGATAATAGATTCCTTCTACTGGTGGAAGCTCTAAAATCTTGGCTTGTTTGCTCAGCGTCTGCTCATCCTTCTTGCGCTCGATGAAACTGACTTCTAAGGAAATCCCAAAATCTGAGGGTTCCCCATACAAACGCAAGGCTAACATGGGTTCTGTTACCTGCCCCTCTCTCTGTAGATAGGCCCAGAAATGCGGTCGCAAGCGCTGCGCTTGATTCATCCACTGACTAGTCTGTTGCAATTGCCATTCGGGATGACTTGCTTGGAAGATTTTGGCCAGGTTTGTAAAAGCCTTACGAGCCTCCTGCCCTTTGTGGCGCAATTCCAGCATCTTCTCTCGCTCATCCCCAGACTTATCTGGATTACGATACTGGATCCCCGCGTAAGATAGATAGTTTCTGATGGTTTCCATCATCGGTCTCTTCTCCTTTTTTCTAGCAAAAAATCAGGTCAAACCTGATTTTGTTTATTCTGTATCTACGACAACATAGCGATTTGGCTCATCACCCTCAGAATAGCTAGTCACTCCATCCATGCGTGAAATAATGCGATGGATAATCTTGCGTTCGCTATTCGACATTGGATCTGTTTGCTGGCTACGGCCTTCCTCCAAAACGCGATTCGCCAATTTTTGAGCGTAGGTTTGTAACACTTCTGCACGGTGTTCAACATAATCATTGACATTAATCGTAATATAGAAAGTTCTTGAATAGCGATTATAAAGATAATTTTGTGCCAAGAGTTGAAGGGCCTTCAAGACTTTTCCATGATAGCCGATAATACGACCTGGTTCGTTGGTGTCAATTTGAAGATTGATGGTACGACGATTGCAGTCGCTCGAAATCGTACCTTCAACATCCATATCATCCACAATGGTTTGAACGTAGCTAGCTACTTCTGTTGCCACTTGTTCGGTATCATAACTTGGCTCTACTTTTAATCCCAAATCTTCCAAGGATTGGCTCGCTACTTCTTGCGTTTCAGCTTCTTTTTCTGGAGCAGGCTTAACTTCCTCAGAAACATCTTCTGCTTGCAGTTCATTTAAAATTGAAATATGCCCTGTTTCTTCCAAAATCGTGCTGGCATGTTTTTCATTTTTCAAGATTTCAGCCTTGACCTCTTCAGAGACACCCTGACCTTCTTCTTCAATTTTCTTGATGGCTTCAACCACATATCCCAAATCAACTGTCGCTTCGCTGACGGTTTTCACTGGTTCATTCTTTTCATTGACTTCTTTTGGAACACCTTTGACAGCCTGTTGATTGGCTTTAATCACTGTTGTTTCACTGATTGCTTCGATATCAACTTGAGCTGGCTTCTTACCAAACAAGCCCAAGAAACCTTTTTTCTCTTTTGAAACGACCTTGATGTGGGCCTTCATTCTTGAAATATTTAATTCTTTCAACCCTTTTTGGATTGCTTCTTCAACCGTTGAACCTGTAAATAATACCATTACCAGATTCCTCCTTATTTTTTCTTTTTCTGTGCTTTCTTCAAGGCTCTTCTCTTCTTGCCTTCTAAATCTCTTTCTGCTTGGACTACTGCTTCTCTTTCAGCAATAATCTTGAAAGGATTGTTCAAGAAATAGGTTTGCAAAACTTGATAAGCATTGGATACTGCCCAGTACAAGGCAACTCCACTAGGCGCAGAGATGGCAAAGATAAAGATCAGTACCGGCATCCCGTACATCATCCCTGTCATAGCTCCACTTCTTTCAGGCAAAGCCTTATTTGATAACCAACTGCTCAAGAAGGTAAAGACTGCCGCCAAAATCGGAAGGATAAAGCTTGTGTCTACTCCCCCTAGGTTCACCCATAAGAAGTGCCCTGTTTTTAAAAATTCCACTCGACTCAAGGCTTGGAACAAAGCCAAGAGGACCGGCATTTGTATTAGAATCGGCCAAATAGAGGACGAATGTTTGACCCCCAATTCCTTATAGACCTTCCGCATCTCCTGGTCTAGCTTGGTTCTACTTTCCATATCACGACCCGGATATTGTTCTTGTAGCGCCTTGATGCGTGGTTGAGCCTCTTGCATTTTTCTAGAGGCAACCATCTGAGTCTGAAAGACTGGTAATAGAATCGTACGAATCAGGATTGTAAAGAGGATAATCCCCACTCCGATACTAATGTCAAAGGACAAAAAGCGGATAATTTCAGCAAAAAAATAGACAAATTTGCTCCAAAGATCTGTCGAATCTGCCGTTATGTCGCTAGCTGTACCATTTGTTGCACAGGCCGTCATGGTAAACAAGGACAGACCCAACAAACTAGTCAACTGTAGTTTCTTTTTCACTCCCATTTCCTTCCTGGTATATCTTTGATAACTTTAATACGTGGAGTAGATTTTTCTCCATCTCTGCATATTCCAAGGTTTCCACCCCTTTTCGAGCAATCACAACAAAATCGACATGATCTACCAGACTCCCCTTTGCATTTTGTATGATATGTCGGATTCGTCTCTTAATTTGATTTCTGGTAACTGCATTCCCCAGTTTTTTACTAACGGACAGTCCTACTCGAAAATGGTTTTGCTGGTTTTCCAATTGGTAGATAACAAATTTTCGATTGGCAAAACTTGTTCCTTCCTTGAAAATTGCCTTAAAATCTTTCTCTCTTTTTACACGAAAGTTTTTCTTCAAAACTCAACTCCATCTATTAAATTACTACTATTATACCATATTTTTCCAAAAAGCCAATAACAGCAAGGTTTTAGAGATTTTCTCTATAAAAAAAGGTGGAAAACTACGTTTTCCGACCTTCTTTTCTTCTATTATTTGCTCAATAAAATGTTAAAACAGCTTATTTTTTCAAGCGTTCCACATCACGCGCAATCACTAATTCTTCATCAGTTGGGATAACCAAGACACGAACAGATGCAGCATCTGTTGAGATATCTCCAGTTACGCCAAAGACGTTCTTCTCTGAATCTACATCACATCCAAACCAAGAGATGCCTGAAATAACATCACGACGGAAATTTACTGCATTTTCACCAACACCTGCTGTAAAGATGATTGCGTCTGCTCCGTTTAGGACAGCAAGGTATTGACCGATGTGTTTTTGGATACGGTCAACATAGATTTCATAAGCCAATTTCGCATCGTGGTTACCTTCTGCTACAGCTGCTTCGATATCACGCATATCACTTGACTTGCCTGAAACACCCATGAGTCCTGATTCACGATTGAGAATACGACTGATATCTTCTGGCGTGTTGAAGTCCTCAGTATACTGCATCAAATAAGGGATGATAGCTGGGTCAATATCTCCTGTACGAGTTCCCATCATCACTCCACCAAGCGGTGTGAAGCCCATAGAAGTGTCAACCGAACGACCGCCCTTAACTGCCGTAATCGAAACACCATTACCGATGTGGCAGGTAATCAATTTCAAATCTTCTAGAGGGCGTCCCAAAAGTTTTGCTGCTTCTCCAGCTACAAACTGATGACTTGTCCCGTGGGCTCCGTATTTACGAACCTTGTTCTCAGTGTAATACTTAGTTGGTAGAGGATAGCGGTAAGCCTTCTCTGGCATGGTTGTGTGGAATGAGGTATCAAACACAACAACACTAGTAATATCCGGAAGCAATTCCTTGAATGCACGAATTCCTGCTGCGTTGGCTGGATTGTGGAGAGGAGCCAAAAGTCCCAACTCTTCGACTTTCTCTAAAACATCGCCCTCAACGATCGTTGATTCCTTGAAGTATTCACCACCAGCTACAACGCGGTGTCCAACACCTGTAATCTCATCATAAGATTTGATGATATCGAAACGAATCAAATCATCCAATAAAATTTTAACGGCTTGTGTGTGATCGTCAATATCAAGAATTTGTTTTTCAGAACGGTCGTCAAATTTTACAGTTGAGATCGAATCCTTCAAGCCAATACGTTCAATCAAGCCTTTCGCCAATACAGTTTCTTCTGGCATTTGGTACAGTTGCCATTTCAAACTTGAACTTCCAGCATTGATTGCAATTGTTTTTGTCATAACATGATACCCCTTTTTAAGCGTTTTCACCTATTATAACAAAATCTACCTTATATTTCAGTACCTTTGCTCCAATTTTGAAAATTTTCTTTAAAGGTCAACAATACTGACGGATCTTGCAGACTTGTTAGAGGATAGACAAAAGGTTCTGTTTCCTTGTCTCTTTTCTTTTGTAAGAAAAAAATACTCTTGGCCTGACTGGCCGTTGAAAAAATATCCTCTGGTAAGGCGATGATAGCAGCCAGACTGACTTCGTCTTTGAGCCAAGCTTTTAACAAATCACTTTGGGGACTGGTCAACAAATCACTCGGAGCCAGAAAAATAGCATAGCCATCTGACTTGAGGTACTTAAGACCTTGTTCCATCAGCAAATGATGGGCATAGGTATGTTCTTGACTAGAAGCCACTTGATAGCGTGAAGCGATGGCATCGTCTGGGTAATAGCCGACAGGCAAATCGCTGATGACCACATCGCTTTCTTTAAGCATTTGCGGTCGAACGGCATCACCTTGAACAAAACCTGCCTGCAAACCAATCACATCTGCCATACTGGCTGCCAGATCAATTAGCAAATCATCCACTTCGACTCCCAAGTAATCCACTTTTTTAGCAAGAGAAGTCAAGAAGGTAGCCCCCAGAATCCCCATGCCAGAACCCATTTCGAGGATGCTAATTTCCTCTTTATGAAGCAACTCTTCCACAATAAGTACCAAGAGGAGGGCAATGGCATCCGGTGTAAACTGGTGATTGGCTTGTAAAGGCTCCGTTTGCCCTGCCTTCATCAAGATAAACTGGTAGGTCTTGAGCCACTCTTCCTTGCGAAGGACTAAGCGCCTAAGGGCTTGATTGTTCTCCTTGACCTGCTCTAGCTCAGTCTCACCATCTAGGTAGATACTATTTTGCTCTACCAAGGCGTCATAAAAGTTGGTCGCCAAATCACTTTGGATGACTTGGACATTCTCTAGTAAATACGTATAAGCTTGTTCAATTTTTTCAAAATCCATATTCCTATCTTATCAAAATTCCCCTATTTTTTCCATCTGAAGAGAAAAAATCACTGCTTTAGTGAGCGAGTGATTTTTGGGCTACAGTTAAAAAGAGCTCTGCGTAATTTCCTAGGAAAAGACCTTCAGCACTATGAAGAATCTGACTGTCAATGCTCGAAAAACCAAACTGGTCGAGTTTGGTTTCCAGTTCAGCCAATTCAAAGCCGTGATGGTTGGTATCTGTCTTGACAAAATCAGCAATGAGGACTTGTCCATTCTCCCTAAGGTGTTGGTGAAACATGGCAAGGGTCGCGTCTAGATCAGGCATATGATGAAGAACCCGACTGACAACAATCAGATCAAATTGCTGGTCCAAGGGATTTGCCAGTAAATCCTGCTCCAAGAGTTGAAGATTCCTGATTTCTTGGTCCTCTGCTTTCAAACGGGCTTGCTCCAGCATTTTCTCCGAGATATCTACTAGGGTAACCGACTGGGCTTGCTTAGCTAGAGGCAAGGCTAACAGACCCGTCCCACCACCAAAGTCCAGTATTGCCTTATCTGATAGAAAATCAATCTGTTTTTCAACTGCCTGACAAACCAAGTTTGCAAGAAAGATATTTTTGGGCGAATCAAAGGTTTCTGCTTTGTGATTAAAATCGTGTTTCATGCTTTTAGTGTAACACAAAGAAGTTGAATTGCCTAGGAATTGGCTTTCTTTTCAGGCTTTTCTTCTGTTTTTTGTTGATTTTGTTCTGGGTTTAAATCAGTCCCTAGCTGTTGCTTTTTATCCGTTTTCTTTTCCTTGGCTTTCATCGAAGGAAAGAGAAATTCATAGTTGCTCTTATTCCTACGAACACTTGTTACAAAACCTGTTTTCGTATTTTGATAACTCACCTGACCTAGATTAAAGATCTGCTCCCCACTTTCTTGCTCGGCTTTATCCTTGGTTCGCTTGGCCATGGCAAAAGCAACCAATTTTTCTTTATTCAAAGCATAGTCTTGATAGTGGGCGACTTGTCGGTTCAAGTAAAATTGTAATAAAAGACTAAAGATGCCTGCCATGGTGACTGCATAGAGGAGAACACCTGCCTTAACTTTTTTCTTTTTCCACACGATAGATGAATTCCCTTTCTAAGCCTTTTTGGAATTGAAAACGAAAGCGAACCAGTTGATTCTCCTCTGTAATCTGCGCAGATTTGAGTCCATAAATCATAGGCTGATATCCTCGTCCACTAGCATCAGTTTTTCGAAAATCATCCGATTTTGACTTACCTATCGCAATTTCCTTGCCATCCTGCTTCATGTATAGGCGATTGCCCTCCACTTTTTCGAACTGCGAACGGTCTAATTCTACCTCCAACTGGTCCACAAACAAGAGCCACTCCTTTTGCTCGCTCTGTTGCTGGTAGCGAACTTCTGAAATGAGGAGCTGACTCATGGCTTGAAAGAGGAGTAAACTTCCACTGATGACAATGAGGGCAATCAGGGATTCTAACAGGGTAAAAGCCTTGACCTTATGGCTCTTTGATAGCCAACAACTGTTCTGAACCATAGTAGACCTCCAATCCCTTTTCACTAGAAAACACCTGAATCTCAACTCCGTTTATCTTTACCTGATTTTGACCTGTCTGCAGAGCCATCTTCGCCACACGCAAGACTTCTTCCTTTTGCAAGATTTCTGCCTCTTCTTGTCTATTTTTCTGAATTTGCCCCAAAAGAAGGGTCGCAATGCTGGCAAACACGGCTAGAGCAACTACCGCTTCCAGTAAAATCACTGCCCTAATTTTTTGTTTCTTTAATGCGTTTAATTTTTCCATTTCCTAGATATAATCGATAGCTGATTGCTCCTTTGCTGGTCTGAAATTCAACCTTAGCCAGAGATCTATTCCCACCAGTTCGGTCAAAGTGAATCGTCTGTCCTGATGGTGCTTGAATTCCTTTGGGAACGATCAATTTTTGACTGCCATTGCTAATGGTCTGTCCCTCTATGCTCAAACTTGTCTTTTGTTGACTAGCTACACTATGTTTTTGAGTTTCACGGTAGAGTTCTTCAAACTCCATAAAGAAAATCTGCTCCTCTACCGCCGCGAAACTTGACTGGACTGAACCTGATAAAGCCAAAGCAAGGATACTCACAAGTCCCAAAACCAAGAGACTCTCAAATATGGTAAAGGCCTTAATCTGCAACAGCTTGACTTGTTTTTTGTTTCGCATGGTAGTCTTTATAAGCTTTGACTTGCTCTGCTGTGATACGCCCGTCCGCCTGTAATTTGCTAAGACTAGCATCTTCATTCTTGTCCAGACTATAGAGTTCTGCCTGACTTTCCACCACCTTGACAACAGCAGCTTTTCCTTTGTCATCAACGGCATCCTTTTGCTTGGTCAAATTGGGCACAAAGAGTAAGAGGAGTACGCTGATGATGAGCAAGACGACTAACATTTCTACCAGAGTGAAAGCTTGAACCTTGGCTTTTTTTAATTTTGTCATGAGTTTTTTCATTTTAAAAATTTACCTCCATATTTTGATACATGGGCATAAGCATTGCCGCATAAAGTAAAACGATAATCAGGGCCACAAAGATAAAAACCAGTGGCTGCACCAGATTCATGGTGCGGTTGACTCGGGTAAAAAAGGCTTCCCAAGTTTTTTCAGCATAGATTTCCAACTCACTCCCCAGCTTGGATTTGACTTCCCCATACTCAATGATGAGACTCAACTCCTTTTTAAAGAAGGGATAGGTCTCTATGGTTTGAGAAAATTCACGGCCATTTTGCAGGGCTTGAGCTAGATCTTGACCGATTTCTTTAAAGAGCTGAGAGCCTTGTTCCTGCATAATCTGAAAAATCTGCATCAGCTCCATCCCCTGTGAAATCATATTGCCCCATTCACGCGCATAATAGGCTGTCAGATAGGTCTGAACAAAGATTCCAAGGAAAGGAATCCGTGCCAAAATAGAAAAGACACGCATCTTGGAACTTCTTTTATAAAAAGTGAGTGCTAAAAGGGAGAGTACGGAAACAGACCCTAGCATGCCCAGAAAAATTTGTGGCAGATTACCGATGATTTGGGTGGCGATATTGCTACTGTCCAGTTGAGGCAACAAATAGTTTCTCAACCCCAGCATGATTAGCAGGAGAAATCCTAGCAAAATCAAAGGATAGGTCGCTACTTCGATTAATTTTTTCTTGACCTTGGCCAGATTGTCCAGATATTCTTCTATCTTCCCCAGGCTCAGATGAAGATTCCCATGCACTTCAGCTAGAGATAATTGGGTCACAATAGCACTTGAAAAGCCCAAGCTGTCCATCATTTCTGAGAAAGATTTTCCCTGAGACAAGCCTTGGTACATCTGGGCTACATAGTCCTTTTCCAGCAGCGCACTTCTGCCCAAGAAAGAAATGATTTCCACCAAATGAAAGCCACTGGAGAAGAGATTATGAAACAGGGTGATAATTTTCTTCTGCTTAGCGGTAGCTAATTTTTTCCGTTTCAGCCTGAAGACTTGTGATATGTCCATCTTTAAGAAGCTGGTCAATCTGCTCATTCCAGCTAGTTGGCTGGTGTTCTTGATAGTCTTGGTTTGCAAAGTCAAGGATTCCTCCTCCCCCAATTAATCTCTGGTAGCAGACTCCTTGTAGGACAACTGCTAGTTCCTCCTCCGTCACACCTAACTCCAGAAGGCGCTCATAAACACCTCGGATACTCTTGGCATGAATGGTTGAAAAGACAGTCGCCCCTGTCAGACTGGCTCTAACCACTGCACGTGCCGTTTCGCTATCACGAATTTCACCGATAATCAAGAGGTCTGGGCGATGTCGGAGAGACAGTTTGATCAGATTTTCATAGGTCAGTCCAATCGCCTCATTCAACTGCAACTGGAGCATGTCGTCCTGCTTGATTTCGACAGGATCTTCGATGGACATAACCTGCTGCCCCTTAAAGAGGGACTTGGCCAATTCGTGCATCAAGGTCGTCTTACCACTGCCGACTGGACCGGCAAAAAGGTAGAGCCCCCTTTGCCTGTACTGCTCACCCAGTTCGTTCATATCCTGAAACCAGAAATGTAGCTCCTGCTCCTCATCGTGCAACAAACGAATGACCAAACTCTCATGTCCCCGATAATCTCCTACGGTTGACAAGCGCAGAGAAGACACCTTCTCTCCATACTGGTAGTCACAAGAGCCCAGCTGACTACGGCGTTTTTCTCCTACGTTCATCCCCGCCACAAACTTGAAATGACTAATCACAGCAGCTAAAACATCAAACTCATAGGAGTCAACTAGACACCGCTCGTCTCCAACCCGCATGTGAAGCTCATAGGACTTTTCCTTGGGAATGAAATAGATATCCTGAGCTCCTTTTTCCTTAGCGGTCGCAATCATTTTCTGTGCAATTTCTTGTACCATAGCTCCCTCCTTATCTAGACTATTCGCAAAAAAAATAAAAAAACAACTTTTAAAAGTTGCTTTTTTATCTCAATTTTATGCGGCAAGAACGGTGCTTTTCTTGACCTGTTTGTTTTTCATAACCTGGGCGTAGTTTTTCATCGGGTATGATGCCTTCGTCTTCGAGAAGGAGGAGGGAGTGATATTGTTGCAAATACTCATCACACTCATCACACCAGCGTTTATCAGCAGGATCCCAAAAAATAGTCATCAAATCACTCCGACTCTTATAAAGAGGATTCTTCTTTTCCAGCTCAAACCAGCATGATTTATAATATTTTAGAGCATCATAGTACTTGTCAAACCGTTGACTCATGATGACATCTTCTTCCCAACCTTCCATGAACCACCAAGGCTCAAAGTCCCCATACATTTCTATAACACGATACATATTCATTCATTTCCTTTGTATCGTATATTATAACTAATTCCATTGAACAAGGAAAGAAATATGCTCATTTCTTAATTTTTTGATAAAAAATTAAAAAGCTAGAGTTCCGCTATTGGAAATCTCTAGCTTTTTTGTGACTGAGAACTATTTTGTCTCAGACTCTTAAAACAATCTTATAAAGATGACAAATTTTATCCCTTTTAGCGTTCACGTTTACGTTTACGTTGAATTGTAAATCCTAAAATTAATCCCAAAATAGTATATCCACCGAGAGCTATCTGACGTTCCACTCGAGAATAACTACCAGTATTTGGTAACTCCTGTTTAGTCGCATCTTTTCTACTAAACGTAGATAATGTTTGAGATGGCGTGTCATTCGGTCCAGCACCTGCATGTTTTGGACTTGTCTTGTAGCCATTCAAATCAAAGGTTGGGAGTTCATCTACAGTTGGTGTAGTGATTGGAGTTGACCCAATACCATCTTTATTTTGCTTCACTTTGTAACCGTTCAATTCACCACTCAAATCAAGAGTTGGTAATTCGTCAACGGTCGGTGTCACAATTGTAGTTGCGCCAATACCGTCTTCATTTTGAGTTACTTTGTAACCGTTCAATTCAGCATTCAAATCGAAAGTTGGATGTTCAGTTGGTGTCACAGTTGGTGTTTCGCGAGTGACTGCAGAAACAACACCTGTCATGTCTTGATAAACTGCAAGGGCTTTGTCGATTGCGAGAATATCAGTCAAACGTTGAACACTAGATTTGGCGTCAGAAAGCTCTTTTTGAGCTTGTGCGTATGCTACTTTAGCATCGGCTACACGTTTATCAGCAGCAATCTTATCATCTTCAGCCTTAGTCAATTTGGCATTCAATTCACCTAATCGACCTTGCAAGCGAACAGCTTTATTGCGAATTGCAGTTGCATTATCGATTTCATCTTGAATAGCCGCCAAGCGGTTAGATAAGTGACCTACATAACTTGTAGCGCGGTCAGCAGCAATTCTCTTTTCTGCTAGAGTTGTTGCAGTTGCTTTAGCAGCCAACTTAGCAGTTGCAAGAGTTGCAGTCGCTTTGTTCAATTCGTTTGCTGCGTTTGCAATAGCTGTAGCACGCTGTTCTTTGCTACGTGTAGCGGCTGACAATTTACCAGACAATGCCGTTTGACGCGCGGCAAGGGTATTTCGTTCACCTTCTTGACGAGCTTTGAGGGCTTTTAAATCGTTGAGGGCACTTACCATAGCGCTGTCATCACCTTCTTGTTTGTGAGTCACAAATACAAAGTGATGGTCTGCGATAAATTTCATTTTGCGACCATAGAAGGTTGGGTTGAGCGCATCATCCTTGAAGTTATTGTAGTTATCCCAAAACTTCTTACTAGATTCACTTTCTTCTTCTAGATAAGTCGTACCATCCTCGTCAGTCGAATAAGTGCTACCTGTGTGCGCATTGTTCTCAAATGCGGCATAACGTGATGTGTCGTTAGAACCCGTGATGTTAGCGAGAGCTAGACCCATTTTACCACCCATAGGTGTTAGGAGGGCACGTCGGTGACCATGGTTAGCACCTGTTACGTTTGTGTAGTCATCATACCAGTTCAACAACATATCATAAGCCAATGTTTCGTTGGTCACAATATTGTTAAAATTGATGTATCCATCTTCGGATGATGTGACATCACCATATCCAGCAATAACATTTTCAAGACCTTTTTCGTTCTTGTGTCCTGGGGCAGTCAATGATGTCGCGTGACTCAAGACATTGTTACGTTGCATTTCATTAGCACGTTGTTGGGCATAATCTAAGTAAGCTTCATCCACTTGCATATTTCCAGCTACACCATTTGCTTCACGCAATTCATTAAGCAATTTCACAAATGCTTGAGACAATCCACGGTTGTCCACTTTGTAGCGGAATACTGGGCGTTTCTTGTAGGTGCGAGTGGCAACGTCATATGGCTCTTTGTTATATTCTTCAAGAGCTTTTTGGAAATCCAACATATCTTGAGTCGCTTCGATTTCAACAACCTTAACACCTTGGAAGTTTACAGGTTCCATTGTTGGGTTTCCTGATGGGTCTTTTGGTGTGTTATTACGGTTGTGCGCGTAATCCATAAGATTATCATGAGCTACCACATTACGTTCTGATGGATTCAAATCAATTGTTTTGATGACTGGTTTGTAATTATCCACTTCTTGCTGTTTAGCGTCGATACGAGTGCTGGTAGCCGCAATTTGTGCAGATTTCGCAGTCACTTGACTATTAACGTCATCCAATTCTGTTTGAATTTCTTTAGGGTCTTGACTGGTTGTTGCAGTTGCTTGATTCAAAGCAGCTTTCTTTTCTTCGACAGTTTTTTCCGCAACTGTAACAGCTTTTGTAGCATTATCATGCGCTTGTTGAGCTGCTACGAATTCACTTTTTGCTGTTTGTTCGGCGATTTTTGCGTCTGAAAGTTCAGCATTGAGTTCTGATTTCTGTTCAGTTTTGGTGCCAATAACCTTATTTTGTTCTTCAACAATTGTAGCTGCTTTTTGCGCCATCTTGATGTCTTCTTTGACATCCGCTACAGCTTTTTCAGCGGTTGACTGTTGACCTTCTGCAACTTTAACATCATTAGTCTTTTGATCAATGGTTGTTTGTGCAGATCTTGCAACCTCTTGAGCCCTACTCAAATCTTGACCTGTCACTACTGCTTTTTGTACGGTTGTTGGTGTGGTAGGTTGTGTAAACTCATCTGCTTGAACAGTTGTATTAACAACACCAGCACCGACAAGAACAGAAGTTAAACCAGCACCTAATAAAATATCTTTCTTTTGCATATTTTCTCCTAGTATAAAATTCAAAATGATTCAATTCCACATTATAACCTGTTCTCAAAAGAGAAACAAAGTTCGGTATTCTAATACTCTCATTATCTGTTTTCTATAATCCTATGATGAGTCCTTGTCTCTAATAATTGAATTGTCTGAATTACAGATTGATAGCGAACATTATCTTGGATAGTAGCTAAACTACTTTGCATCAATTCTTGATTGTATTCCACTCTTTCACGGTGTTTTTCTTCCGCCAGTAAATTAGCTGCTTCTTTAAAGTTATCAGCTCTATAAGTTTCTAGATAACTATATAAGAGATATAGGTCATCCATATTAAAATAATCTTCTGGAATTTCTTCTTTATAGTCAAGGAACTGCTTATCTCTCAACAGTTCTACACCTTTTTGGCGATATTTGTTAGAAGCATCATTATCATAAGCATTTGAAAATTCCTTCTTGGCAGACTGATTATAAAATGCTTTTACGATAGCAAAAATAGGAAAAAACAGCAATTGAAAGAATCCATAAGATAGAGGTATTTGTAAAATAATTAACGAAGTTATAGGTTCTCTATATATAATGGGCCCGAATATATTTACTATCAAAATAAAACTGATAATAATTATGTTAAATACTTTTTTAATTCTATAATATTTATCCATAATACCATCATAGGCTTTATTTTGTTCAGCCGAAATGGCCTTGTCCAAATCCGATACTGTTTTTAAAACTTGAAAACAATACCCAAACATATAAAGCAATTCTTCTCTATTGTATTTATTCATATTGGTTTAATATTTCCCTATAGCCATAATCCGATTTTTGAGTATATTTATCATACAACTATCTATTATACCCCCCCCCCGAATGCCTTTGTCAAGCGATTTCTATTACTTTCAATAAAATATTTTATTGCCATCTATCTAGATTTTTGTTATCTGAAAATGATTGATATCGAGTATGTCACAACACTCAAAACTGATCAAAAAATAGTTTCATTTAAAAATTATTGTTTAAAATCATTACTTTTAGTTTCAATCACTATCAAATCAAATTTGATTGCATGAAATTCACCAATCAATTTAAGAATCTGAAACATATAGTTAGATAAACCACCATCTAATTTTTTTAAACAACACAAAAGAGGCTGGGAAAAGTCTTTAAAATAAAAAAGCAGAAGCTAGTCTCTAACTTCTGCTTTCCCTCTTATGCTTGATAACGTTTCACACCATCTAGATAGGTAGCTACCAATTCCAAATCTTTATCTAGCACGATAAAGTCAGCATCGTAGCCTTCACGGATTTGTCCACAGACATCATCAATGTGAACAGATTTTGCTGGGTTGAAGCTGGCCATCATGACTGCTTCATGTGGAGAGGCAATGTTCCAGTCAACCACATTCTTCAAACCGTCTTTGAGTTTGAGAATAGAACCCGCCAAGTTACCTGTGGATTTGAGACGAGCAGTTCCATTTGCAACGACAACTGGGAATTCTCCCAACATGTAGTCGCCGTCTTCCAATCCACCAGCTGTCATACAGTCTGTGATAAGAGCAATATTTTCTGTTCCTTTTTGTTTGATAAGGATTTCGCAGGCTTTCGGATCCACGTGGTGACCGTCACAGATCAACTCTGCATAGGTATGAGGTAATTGATACATGGCTCCAACCATACCGAGTTCACGGTGAGTCAACCCACGCATCCCATTGTAGGCATGTACCCAAACACTTGCTCCAGCATCAACTGCTTTTTTAGCCTCATCAAAAGTCGCATTTGAGTGTCCAAGAGCAACCGTCACACCTTCGCCCGTAACCGTACGAACAAAGTCTTCTACACCTTCACGTTCTGGCGCAAGGGCGATTTTATTGAGCAAGCCATTTGCTGCTTTTTGCCAAGCACGAAACTCATCCATACGAGGATCTTTCATGTAGGCAGGGTTTTGAGCTCCCTTGTATTTCTCTGTGAAATACGGACCTTCAAAATAGATACCACGAATCTTGGCTCCAGTTGCTTCCTGGTAACGGGCACCGATATTTTCTGTTACTGCGAGCAATTGCTCATAAGAAGAAGTCAAAGTAGTTGGCAAGAAGCTCGTTACTCCCATGCTGAGGAGCCCTTCACTCATGGTATGAAGCGTTCCTTCGATGTTATTATCCATGACATCCACACCGCCAAATCCATGAATGTGGGTATCCACAAGTCCTGGGGCAATGCTATAACCTGTATAGTCAATCACCTCAGCTCCTTCAGGAATCTCTTCTACATGCTTTCCAAACTTACCATCCACAAGTTCCAAGTAGCCGCCACGACGAACTCCGTGTGGATAGAAAAACTGATCCGCTTTAATATAATTAGGCATAATGATAACCTCCTTGATAGATTGTTTCTAGAATTTATTATGTCAATTACATTATAAACCTTTCTTTTTCATTTGTAAATGGTATAGACCTATTTTCTAGAGATATTTTAAAAGAGCTGGATATCTCCAACTCTTTGATTTTATTTTGATTTCACAGGTAGTTCTTGAGCGGCCTTAACAGCAGCTGCAATCGTCTCTGCGTAAAGTTTAGCACCTTCTTCAATCATGTTGCTATCATTTCCAAAGTGGACTTGGTCGGTTCCAGCCCAGATTTCAGGGTGTTCCTTAGCAACCTTATTCCAGTCAGCGATGCTCACGTAAGGATTCTTTTCAGCTAATTCCCGTGCATAAGCCGCATACTGCTCCACTGATGTGTAAGTGTCCTTGCTCTTATCTCCCTCATAAGGTGTAACAAGAATGAGATGGTGTCCTTTCGGTAGATTGCTAACGATGCTGTCCAAATCATTCTTATAACCTTCAGGATTGTTGACTCCCGTTGCAATGACAACTGTTTTTAGTAGTGCCTTGTTCTGACTATTATTGAGCATGATGTCATTGGCTTGCTTGGTCGTCCGACTAACCTGGGCATTGATATTTGCTTCAGGAAGCGCCTCTTGTAAGGCTGTATTGGCACGCAAGGCTACCGAATCTCCTATCAGACTTGTTCCCTCAGAAATTCCCAGGCGACTCAGTTCGGCTTGTTCAGCAAGAGTCTTTGTTTGTCCTATATTAGTTTGCGCTTGTTTAAAACCATTGACCATCAAGTCTGTTTCAAAGGCTCCAACTTGGGGAGATACAATAGTAATCACCAAAGCAATCACTACAAGGATTCCCACACTAGAAGCACTAATGGATTTGATATGAGGCAGTTTACTGATTTTCCTAATGAAAGGATTGGTCCTACCAGCAATCAATGGCTCAATAATATAAAAGGACAAGATAGCAAAGAAATAGGAAAAGATAACTGTCAGGATAACAGCTAATAGATTCCCCATTAATTGAGAAAAGATAATATAGAAAGGCCAGTGGAAGAGATAAACCGCATAGCTGGTATCCGCTAGAAAGGTGATTATCCTAGGTTCTTGTATCTCTGGAGTCTTCTCATGCAAGACACGTGCAGCGAAAATCATGACCACGGCTGCTAAGCTGGCAAGTAAGAAACCAAACAAGTAAGCGAACAGGTAGGTAAACTTAACAAAGAAAGTCAGAAGCAACAATACCAAAAGCCCTGCAGCAAACACCAGTAGATTCTGACGAAGATTCCACATTCGATCAAATTGTTTGACCAAATCAGTCGTCTGACGAACTCCCACAACTGTCGCAAGGATACTTCCTAAAAAGAAAGGGTAGACATGGGTTAGACTTGAAAAATAGACAGACGAATAGGAACTAGCCATGAGACTACCAATAAACATAGAGAAGAAGCTAAGGATGAATGCTCCCGCAGACAGGAGAAAGACGGTTCCTCTCAACTGACTACTAGATTTTGATCGTTTAGACAAGAACCAGACAGCCAAACCCCAAAGGATGTAGTAGTGAACCTCAACAGCCAAACTCCAGT
This sequence comes from Streptococcus sp. 151470009-6, assembly GCF_053628175.1. Taxonomy (NCBI): domain Bacteria; kingdom Bacillati; phylum Bacillota; class Bacilli; order Lactobacillales; family Streptococcaceae; genus Streptococcus; species Streptococcus sp. 151470009-6. The sequence continues at coordinate 12,153 of NZ_JBSEZF010000008.1, read as the reverse complement.
TATGAACAAAGAGGTGGGGAATGAACTGAGATTCGTAACTGCCCCCCGTAAGCATTTCATAGAAGTTGGTCACAAAGCCGAAAACTCCAGCAATCTGACCGCCAATACCTGCAACATAGTCTTGACGAACTAAGAGAGTAAAGGGCATGGTCACCAAAACCATCAAAACCACAGGTGGTACGATACGGTAAAACCGTCTCTTAAAAAAGCCCAGCAAATCAATCTGGCTTTTCTTACCAAACTCTTCCAAGAGGAGAGAGGTAATCAAGAATCCTGAAAATGTGAAAAAGACATCTACCCCGAAAAAGCCTCCAGGAAAGATGGTCTGAAAGAAGTGGTACAAGAGTACCAGTAGTAAACCTGTAATCCTAATCAAGGAAAACCATTTAATGCGCATACGAGTTTATTCTCCCTTTCGTTATACACTTTATTCTATCAAAAAAAGAAGAAAAATCCTACGAGAAAACGCAGGATTTTTTAGCTTCTATAAATTCCATTTTAGAAATTGCGGCCCGACTTATTGTAGCCATATTTTTCCACAAAATACTCACGGAATTCCAAGAGATTGTCATCCATGATGGCTTGACGGACTTGCTTCATAAGGTTGAGCAAGAAGTAGAGATTGTGGTAGCTAGTCAAGCGGATACCAAAGGTTTCATCAGCCTTGAGCAGGTGACGAAGGTAGGCGCGTGTGTAATTCTTACATGTGTAGCAGTCACACTCTGGATCCAGCGGTGTAAAGTCCTCCGCAAACTGAGCATTCTTGACAACCAAACGCCCTTGGCTGGTCATACAAGTCCCGTTACGAGCGATACGAGTCGGTAGGACACAGTCAAACATGTCCACCCCACGAATAACCCCATCAATCAAACTATCTGGCGCTCCCACTCCCATCAGGTAGCGAGGTTTGTTTTCAGGGAGAAGTTGGGTTGTGAAGTCCAAGACTGCATTCATTTCCTCATGGGTTTCTCCTACTGCCAAACCACCGATAGAGTAGCCAGGAAAATCCATGCTGACAAGGTCATGAGCCGACTGACGACGAAGATCTTCAAATCCCGCTCCCTGCACAATCCCAAACAAGCCTTGATCATGCGGACGACGATGAGCCTTCAAACCACGTTCAGCCCAACGACTGGTACGTTCGATTGATTTCTTAACGTAATCATAGGGTTGGTAAAACTGAGGACATTCGTCAAAGGACATCATGATGTCTGAGCCCAGATTATTCTGGATGGAGATGGCTTTTTCTGGCGATAGGAACATCTTGGAACCATTGAGATGGTTTTTAAAGGTTACTCCTTCTTCGGTGATATTACGGCTATCTGCTAGGGAATAAACCTGGAAACCACCACTATCCGTCAGGATTGGCTGGTCCCAGTTCATAAATTTGTGGAGACCACCTGCGCGAGCGATGAGTTCATCTCCAGGACGAAGCCAGAGATGATAAGTATTAGACAGGATAATTCCTGATCCCATCTCCTTCAACTCCTCTGGTGACTGGGTCTTGACCGTAGCTTGGGTCCCAACCGGCATAAACATAGGTGTCGGGAAGGTGCCGTGAGGGGTGATGATTTCCCCCAGACGAGCTCCCGTGTGTTTTTCTTTCTTAATCAAACGGTATTTGATTGGTGAATCTGACATTTTCTACCTCCGAAGCTGGGAAAGACAGTCCCAGTTCATACTTTGTGCCCAAAGGCATACTGTATGATTTTATCAAAAAAACCAGGAACTGTCACGAACTATGGTATAATGAGAGAATGAAATACCCAAAAATTGATTTAAAAACTATTCGTCTGCAGACGAGGCAATTTCAGGCTGAAAATCCCCGCCTCTTTCTGGTCTATCTCCTTCCTAGTATGCTGGTCATCTTATCAGGCTTTCTCAACCCCTTGGCTCGTCTCCAAGAAAGTGTTTTAGAGCAATCCTTTTTCAGCATGCTGGCACAAGTGCTCCAAGCCTATCTCTTCCCGCTAGTGGTTTCTTTTATGAGCACGATTTTTCTAGCAGGTGCTGCTTTTGCGACACTCCGACTCCTCAAGGATCCTGATACAGAACTCTCAGTAAAATCAAGCCTGGCCCTCTTTGCTGAAGAGCGCTTCTCGCAAACCTTCCTAACTCTGCTCCTCAAACGCTTCTACCTTTTTTTATGGAGCATTCCAAACTTAGTAGGCGTTTATTTCCTCTTTTATAGCAATCTCTTGGCTCGTAGATTTGTTGCCCTACATCCTGAGTTTCCAAAACTAGACCTCTCGTCGCTTGAAACCGAGCAATTCCTTATGACCTTTGGTCTCTACTTTTTCGCGAGCCTCATCTTGATGATTGTAGGAAATGCCCTCTATATCCCGCAACATTATGCCTACTCGCAGGTAGAATTCCTCCTCTGCGACACTCTGGATTTAGGCCAGGCTAAACCCAGTCAAATTCTGAAAACCAGTCGATTCTTGGTGAAAGGTTACAAATTTCAACGCTTTGTCCTCGACCTACAACTACTTCCTTGGCACTTCCTCAATTGGATCACTTTTGGAATTGCTAGTTTCTCCATCCTTCCCTATATCCAAAACAATCACATCTTCTTTTACAGAGCCCTACTAGCCCGTAAACGTCGAAATGGATAAAAACCTAAAAAAGCAGCATCTTGCAGGATGCGGCTTTTCTTATTATCCTGAAGAATTTACACACAAAAAAGAAGCGGGAACTTAATCAGTTCCCAACTTCCATTTTAATGATTAGTTCATTGAAACGTGAACGTGGTCATAGTGGTTTTCGGTCACACTTCCACGGTCTGGCATTGGATTCCACGTATAGGCTGGCCCATATTTACTATCATATGGAGCGTAGAAACGTTGTTTCCAAATGATATAGTTGATACCACGGCTAGCCATATTTTTGACTGCATATTCTGCAATTTGATCCCCTAGTGCTGAACTCACTGGAACCATGAAGTCGATGGCCAAACCTTTACCATGGTCCCCACTGTCACCAGGACGGTAGCCACTAAAGGATGTAATCCCAAACAAGTTGGCTACTTCTTCCTTAAAGGCTGCCGTTTGCGGTTGAAGACCAGCATTCTCAGACTTAGCTACAGCAAGTCCTGCATAGTCAGGAGCCGCTGGAGCTGAATACGTTCTTGAAGGAGTTTGGCTTTGCTCTGCTTGATAAGTCGAAGTTGCAGTGTCAGAAGTTGCTGTTGATGCTGCTTCTTCTGTTGCACTTGATCCTGCTGTATCAGCAGGTGTTTCAGTTGCTGGAGCAGCTGCTACTGGTGCTTCTGCTGGAGTTGTTGCTGCCGTTTCTTCGGTTACTGTAGTCGCTGCTTGAGGAGCTTCTTCAACTGGGCGAGTTGTTGCTGCTACTGGTGCTTCCGCTGGAGTCGTTTCAGCTGTTTCTTCAGCTACAGGTGTTTCTGTAGATGGTGTCTCTTCAGCAACTGTCGCTGTCTCAGAAACTTCTGAACTTGGCGCTACTTCTACTGGTTTTTCAGTCTCTGTTGCAGTTGGAGCATCCTCAATTGGTTGAGAAAGGTCTTCTACTTGAACTGTTTGTTCATCGACGGTCACTTGATTAGTCGTCAAATCAGCTGTCGCAGTCGTCACTTCTTCACTAGCATCTGTTTGAGGAGTTTGGATTTCAACTTCCGTCACCTCTTCTGCCTCATTGACAGTTGTAGTGAGGACAGTATCTGGGAAAATCAAGTCCATATTAGTGATTTTGTTCAAATTGGCAAGAACCGTCACATCTATCCCCAAAGCTTCTGCAATCGTGCTCAGGGTATCACCATACTGAACTGTATAGCTGTTTTTGTTCTCGTTTTTCGTCACGTCATTTTGGATTTGCTCAACGGTACGTGCTGTCCATGCAATTTCTTTCGCTTGAGTTGCCAATGCTGGCGCAAAAGACAAGGCTACTGTTGAGGCTAAAATAATTCTTTTCTTCATTCTTTCACATTCCTTTCAAATGAGTACCTGTCTATCATAACACAAAAAAAGCACAAAAAAAGCCCCCTCGGGCCTATTTAACAGAACTGTCTATTCCTTGTAACAAACACTATTACTTGAAATAGTTTGTTAGGTTTCTGTCACAAAACTGACACAATTTTCTCGTCACTTATCCTCAAAAATATGAGGAATATCTGCTAGTGCTTGAATCTTCTGATTCCCTTCATAGGACAATTCTAAAAAGTTAATGCTTTGAATGCCGCTATTCTGAGCGAATTCCACATCCAAAGTCCGGTCCCCTATATAATAAGTGTTATCAGGATCCAGCTGATATTTGTCTAGCAGATATGTCGCCGCTTCTGGACTAGGCTTGCGCTCAAAGCCACTCTGACTGGTTAAAATCTCTGTGAAATAACATTCCAAACCCAAGTTTCTTAGAATGGTAAGAGCATTGTCCCCCTTATGAGTATAGACAAACTGCTGAATCCCTGCTTGATCTGCCCAAGCTAGCACTTCACGCGCACCTGGCATCAAAACTACCTGGGCATTTTTCTCAGACAAGCTCTGGGCACGTACCTGATTGAGTACTTCCGCATCCAGCTTTCGCTCTTCTGCCACCTGCTCCAGCAAATCCTGCACCGAATACCTGAGGATAAACTCTCTCACTTTCTCCTTATCATAAAGAATAGAAAACTGAACAAATGTCTCCTCAATTCCTGACAAAATCGCTTCGTAAGAGTCCAATAAGGTTCCATCTAAATCCCAAATAAAAGCTGTTTTTCCCATTTCCTATCCTTTCAAGCTCATATAACGCTGGTAACGGTAGAGTAGAAATAACCATCGAAAACCATTGTCCAATAACGTTCCAGCCCAAATACCAGGTAAGCCCCAACCAAGCACAATCCCCATCAGATAGGCTGTCCCAATGCGGATACACCACATCCCAATACTTGTCGCATAAAAGGGGAGGCGAGCATTTCCCAAGCCCTGCCAAACTGCCGTATAAATAACTGTCCCTGTCGCCATGGGAGTCCCTAGTAGTGAGAAAAGTGCCACCAAAACGCTAGCTTCAACCGCAACAGGATCCGTCGTATAGAGATGTGTCAGTGGTGTCCCCAAGGCATAGATGCTAAGTGTTAAGGGCAACATAAGGACGAAAGAAAGCCAAAAGGTTTGTTTACTCAAACTAGCGACTCTTTCCCAATTATTCTCTCCAACTGCTCGAGCCACCTGCATGACTGTTGCCGTAGCGACGCCAAAGGCAGGCATATAGTTAAACTGGGTCAAGACTTCTCCGACTGCATTCCCCGCTACTGCCTCCGTCCCAAAAGAAACAACTAAGGCAATGATAACGACATCTCCAGCCCTCATCATGAGACGTTCTCCTGCTGCCGGTATAGCCAAAGTCAACAAATCCTTATCTAGACCAAAAGATGGCTTCTCATAAGGCAGTTTTAATTGCGACCATAAAATCACAAGACCAACCAAGCGAGACAGAATAGTCCCCCATGCAACACCAGCTATCCCCATATCAAGGACAAAAATAGCTAGACTCGAAAAGAGAATATTCAAGGCATTGGATAAAAAACTAACATAGAGGGGTAGACGTGGATTATGCGTTGCACGAATCAAGGCCCCAAAACTGGTCATCAAGCCCAAAAGAACAATTGAACCTCCCACCAAAGAAAGGTAGAGTCCTCCACTTTCGGCTACAGCCTGTTCAGTCCCCAAAAGTCCTATCATCTCTTTCCCAGCAAAGATAGACAAGGCTCCTAAAAGCAAACTCAGTAGCAAGGTAATCTTCAGCGCTTCAGTCACATGATAAGCTAGCTTGGACTGGTCTTTCTGCCCCATGCTTTTTGAAATAACACTGGAAATAGCAGCCCCCAAAGCGATGAAAATGGCCTGGTAAATCGTGATAACATTGCCAGCTACTGAAACACCCGAAATAGCGATCAAGCCCAAGTGGGCGACCAAGTAGCTGTCCACCATCCCCATGAGCATCTGCAAAAAGTTTTCACCCATAGCTGGCAAGGCAATATTAAGAATGTCTTTATTTTTCTTAAACAATCTCTCCTCCTGATGAAAAGAAACTCAGTTGGTTTCCCAACCGAGTTTACTTCCTCTGTCTTAAAGTCCTAGATAAGTCTCCACCGCTGCTTGCATGTCAGCAGCTGCCACTGTTGTTTTATGACGAACCGGAGCTGTTTCAAGCCCATCAACCGCTGGTGGCACTGCCACTCCTGAAATGTCATGTAATTGAGCCAAGGCTTCAAAGTCAGTCAAGCCTGATTTTCCTGTTACCGCTTCTACGGCAACCACTGGGAACTTGTATGGACTAGCTGTTGAAGCAATCACTGTCTTAGTCGCATCGCCAGTAGCCACTTGGTATTTTCTATAAACAGCTGAGGCAACAGCTGTGTGTGGGTCCTCGATGTAGGCATCTGTATCATAAACACGTTTAATTTCTGTCGCAGTTTCTTCCTCAGTCGCATATTCAGCTACAAAGAGTTCCAGAATCGCTGCATCAAAGTCTGTCAATTCATATTGTCCTTGTGTACTCAAGGCATTCATGAGTTCAGCTGTCTTAACCGCATCATTCCCCAAAAGATGGAAAATCAAACGCTCCAAGTTTGAAGATACCAAGATATCCATAGATGGACTAGTTGTTACTTTAAACTCACGTTTCTTATCGTAAACACGTGTCTTGAAGAAGTCAGTTAAAACATTATTGTCATTTGAAGCACAGATCAATTTACCAACTGGCAGACCGATTTGTTTAGCATAAAAGGCAGCCAAGATATTTCCAAAGTTTCCTGTTGGTACTGTGAAGTTGACCTTATCACCAGCCACAATCTCACCAGACTTGACCAACTGAGCGTAGGCATAAACATAGTAGACAATCTGTGGTACCAAACGACCAATGTTCATAGAGTTAGCTGATGAAAATTGCAGTTTATTGGCAGCCAACTTTTCACGCAGAGCTACATCGTTAAACATATGTTTGACGTTAGTTTGCGCATCGTCAAAGTTACCATCAATAGCAATAACATGAGTATTGTCGCCAGTCTGAGTAGTCATTTGCAACTCTTGCACCTTGCTGACACCATCCTTTGGATAAAAGACGATAATCTCAGTTCCAGGCACATCGGCAAACCCTGCCATAGCAGCTTTCCCAGTATCACCCGATGTCGCTGTCAAAATGACAATCTTGTTCTCCAAACCATGCTTTTTAGCAGCCGTCGTCATAAAGTATGGCAAGATAGACAAGGCCATATCCTTAAAGGCAATCGTTGAACCATGGAACAATTCCAAGTTGTATTGCCCATCCAGTTTCACCAATGGCGCAATAGCTGGAGTATCAAACTTGCTATCGTAGGCATTGTTGATACAGTAGTCCAACTCCTCAGCTGTAAAGTCATCTAAAAAGGCTGACAAAACTAACTTAGCCACTTCTTGGTAAGAAGCATCTTTTAATGTTTCAAAGTCCAAATCCACCTTTGGATAAGTAAGCGGTGTAAACAAACCACCATCCGTCGCCAAACCTTGCAAAATCGCTTGGCTGGCAGTTACTGTATTGTTCGCATCACGCGTTGATTGATAAACTAATGTCATGAATCTCTATCCTTTATCTATAGTCTTTTCCATTATATCATGATTTTTCAGAAAATTCTCCCTTTATCAGAGAAATTATAGGCCCAATTCTTCTTTCAAAGGCTGTAAGTAGGTCATTTCTTGCTTGCCTCTCTTCTCCAGTCCTTCCTCAGCTAGGATGAGTAAGTCTTTAGAAAATTCTCGAATCGCAGCTTCTTCCTCACCTGTGAGTTGTTTTTTAGAAAAATGTCGTCTTAAAAACTTATAATCACGACCAGCTGTGGTAAAAAATGGAGCAGTTCGCAAGTAAGCTTCAAGCTTGTCTAAATGAACCAACAATCCCAAGTGAAAGGCAGCAGAAGTAAAAGTTCTATCTAGAGCTTGCGTACAAACACTACGAAATTCAACTGTTCCTCGAGTCGTTAAGTCTTGGTACTGGTAACTACGATGGGTTTCAAAATCCTTCTCCCGAGGGTAAATAAGAACTTCATCCCCATTAAGGGTAAATGCCTGAATTTCAGGTGTAGCCAAATAATCTCTAGCCTGAATCGGATAAAAATAATAGGTCTGCCCATCACGCTCCGCAGTAAAAATCGCAGAATAATTTAGATAGTCAAAAAAATCATCCTCGTCTTTAAAGAGTCTAGTATTGACACCGACATTCTCTGGATAGATACCATGCATGGATTCTTCCCAAAAAATATCCCTGGAAATCTTAGTATCCCAATCTGCCCCTGAAAACTCAGAGTTTGCAAACAAATAGGCTTTTGCTGCTTCAATTTGCGTAAAAGCATTGATAACACGCAGGTAGTTGGACCTTGAAACGTCTAGTTGAACCTGACTCCCACAGATAAAGGCTCCATACTCAGGGAATTGATGTAAATCTGATTTAGTAACATTTCTACTCAAATTCAAATAATCCATCAACATCTGATAGCGGGGATAAGCCACTGGACAATTCTCATTTTTATCCCAGTTGGGATGAATACCACAACCAACAATAGCATGATTAGCTTCGCCCAACTTATTCTGAATCGTAGCCATATAGAAGTTAAAGCGTTCTTCTACCTCTTGGATAGATTCGGCCTTTCCGAATGCAAACTCGATAGTTGTATAGGAGACTTCGAATAAGATAGTATCTTGGCTAACTGGATCAAGTAACTGAATTGGATTCCCAAAATCATCCACTTTTTCGATAGTAAATCCCAGTACTGATGGTAAATACCGAAAGAGATCCTTACCAACTTCACCATCTGTAGCTTTACCCTCTAAATTTACAATCGGAAATTCTAACTCAATCCCAATAAATAAATCTGGGTTCTCTTTTATATTCTTTAAGTAACGTTTCTTTAGTAATTCAACAGACCGAGACATTAATCACCAAACTCTTTCATAATCAAAATAAATTGTGAATAAGTAATATTATACCAAAAATACACTAAAAATGACTAGAATAAGAAGAAAAAGATCATTCATCAGTTATCTGTACTTAAAGAAAAATATCAAAATCTTCACTAAATCAAAAAACAAGGTCCGAAAACCTTGTATTTCATACTATACCGGCGGCTGGGGTCGAACCGGCACGTCCTAATGGACACTGGATTTTGAGTTCTATGAATACATTTTTTAACTCTTATAACCTTGATTTAATAGGGTTTTAGGACTTTTGAATCTTGCAAAATAGACTCATTTTTCAAATTTTTGTAACTTTTTGGTAACACTCCATACCGTATCGTTCTAAGAGCATCATCAGAGAATAGACGATATATCCCAACAGGTTATATTCATCCAGAGGTATTCAAGACACTTGTACGATTATTTGAGGTATATAGAATATTAACAAACTAGACATAAATTAGGTCTAATTTTTGTATAAATGACTCTAATATTTTTCTTTTAGATAATTCCTAAAGCATTTTTTACTACTCTAATACCATCATCAATACTTCCGGCATACTGAATGTTTTGTTTAGCTTGGTCGATTTGAAAATCTGAAACAAATGTTCCTGGTGTCAAACTTTGACTATCAAATCCATTCGAAACTATAAACGTGTATTTCCCAGTCCAATCTTTTTCAACAGTTAATGTAATCATTTTATTTTCTCCTTTAATTAGGGTAAGTGTTTTTTTATTATAACAAAAATAACTCTTTAGCCCAAAAATTTGATAATTCATTTTCTAACAAAACTTTTTCTTGCCATATACCAGAATATTTTAAACCACAATCTTTAGCAGAATTTTTATGATTCCCATTTATATTTTCAGGCATGAGCGCTGGTATCTCTTTCCATACACTTCTTGATTTACCATTCATTGTTAATACTCTGTCATCGTGAAAATTAAAAGTTCCATATCCTTTTTCTTGAGGTAAAAATGATAAGTTTTCACTTGGGATATAAAGCATATTTGATTGCAAATTACTCATATGGTCGCAAGAATGAGGATGAAATGGATACATATTTTGCAGAGATTCTTTATCATTCATCATATTACCAATTTGCAAATAACCATAAATGATATTTAGATCCGGGGCATCTTTTTTAAAATGCAATGTTCCGTTGTAAATATCTCCTTCGGTTTGTCTAAACCATCCGAAAAATAGAAAAAGATCGCCGATAGAAACATTTTGATTTCTTAATAATCCCTGTGAGCTTTTAATTTGACCAAATGCTGCTCTCCAGTTAGAAACAGGAGTATTCCTAAGATTTCCTCTTATATCTGGATCAAGATGACAATTATAATGATTTGTTTTATCTTCTTTCCCTTTTAGTTGTCTTAAGATATCTGAAAATAATACTCCGTTATAGTTTAAGTCGTCAAAAGAGATACTATCAAACTTGGCAGGTATTGGCAATGAAAGTAGCGTCCCGTCAGGTAATATAGGACTCGGGATGGAACCATTGGATGAATCAAATCCCTTTCTTGATAAAATTATTTTCACAATTCTTTTCCTCGTATAAAGAATGGATGATAGGGCAAATCCATTACTTTGTTTTGTGAACCTAGTATAGTTTCAGCAAATTCCATTAATTCTAACACATCAGTAAATCTCTCTTCCGAATTATAAAATCCATTTTTAGCATTCCATCTTGGGAATGGTTTCCCATTCATTCTTGCTCGTTCTCCCATCGGAAAAAAGTCTAAAATTTCTTTAGGAATTTTAAGTGGAGACTTGCCAAAATAATTAAAACGGTCTGCAAGAATCACTATTTCTTTCATAAAACTTGATTGGTTTAATCCATACTTTTCAATCAGCCATTGATAAGTATAAGCATCTCTTCTATTATTAGATTTTGGAGAAAGTAAATATTCTTTCATTGTTAAAATTTCACTAATTTTAGCAACAAAAATTAGATGATTATATTTTGGAGTGATAAACATTCCTTGATCATCTCTCCATTTTTTCCCATCATTTGAATGCCCTGCTACAGCCATTATGTAAGCATCTACAGACTTAGAGTTTATTTTATCCGCCCAGTTCTTTTTAATATTCCTTCTTAGCTGAAGCATACATCCTCCTTCGGTAAGAAGATGAGGAGTTGTATCATAATTTTCTGTAAAGACACAAGGATTGATACCATAATCATGAGTCATTCTATAGCAGTAAAAAATGGTTTGTTTGTCCACTCTTTTACCTCCTTCTCTCCAAAAGTTTTTATATTCTAATTAAATATAGTATATCAAAAATGCTCTGTTGATGAAAGGGATTATACTCTTTTGTAAATACATGCTGAAGATAATTTAACGTTCGGATAACCTCAAGGAATAACAATTACAAAAAATATGATTGATAAGAAGTTTAAGCAAATACTAGAAAGGGGTAAAGATTTAAAGAAAATAAGAATACATGATTTGAGACACTCTCATACATCATTACTTATAAATCAAGGAGAGGATTATCTTGTTGTCAAAGAAAGATTAGGACACGCATCTATTACAACAACAATTGATACTTATTCTCATTTGTACCCTAGCAAACAGAAAACATTGGCTAATAAACTTGATGATTTATTTTAAAATGGAAAAATTGCTAACTCAACAAAAACTGATAAAAAAAGACAAGGTGCAAAAACCTTGTCTTTATTACTATACCGGCGGCCGGGGTCGAACCGGCACGTCCTTGCGGACACTGGATTTTGAGTCCAGCGCGTCTGCCAATTCCGCCACGCCGGCAAATAGTAACTGGGGTAGCTGGATTCGAACCAACGCATGAGGGAGTCAAAGTCCCTTGCCTTACCGCTTGGCTATACCCCAATAATATAAAATAGGCGAGTGATGGGGATCGAACCCACGCATGCCAGAGCCACAATCTGGTGTGTTAACCACTTCACCACACCCGCCATAATCATATTAACACGGGCAGTAGGAATTGAACCCACACTGAAGGTTTTGGAGACCTTAGTTCTACCTTTAAACTATGCCCGTAACTAAAGTAATGGAAGGGGAGGGATTCGAACCCCCGAACCCGAAGGAGCGGATTTACAGTCCGCCGCGTTTAGCCTCTTCGCTACCCTTCCAAGTTATAAATAAAATATGGCGCGAGACGGAATCGAACCGCCGACACATGGAGCTTCAATCCATTGCTCTACCAACTGAGCTACCGAGCCAAATTGCGGGAGCAGGA
>NZ_JBSEZF010000007.1:0-65385 GCF_053628175.1 Streptococcus sp. 151470009-6 | reverse complement strand
TTAATCGCAGCTTCTTTGTCAGTAATAGAGGCGTCTTTGTTGATGTCTTCGATTGTTGATTGTTCGATACTCTCAAGGGTTGTCAACAATTCGCTCTGGGCTTTTGTTTCCTCAGCAGCTTCCTTATCTGCTGCAGCGAGTTTGGCTTGAACTTGGTTAGAAAGTTGTGATTGAGTCTTCGCTTCGGCTGGTGTTACCTGATCGCTTTCCCCTGCCAAGAGGTCAGCTAACAAGTCTGACGCGTCAAGGTCACCTTCTTCGATAGCTTTCAAGACGGCGTCCTTACCAATTACTTCTTTAGCTGCCTTAATGGCCGCTTCTTTATCAGTGATAGAAGCATCCTTGTTCAGGTCATCAATTGTCTCTTGTTCAATTTTTTCTAAGGTAGCGAGTAAATCTGAACGAACTTTAGCGGCCTCAACCTGGGCCTCTTTATCAGCTTCATCTAACTTAGCTTGGTCTTCATCTGTGAATTCTGAGACAGGCTCAGCTTCCGTCTTATGCTCGCTCGTATCTGCTGGCCAATCTACAATAACATCACCAATCTCCAAATCCTCATCTGCAATAGCCTTCAGAAGATCTTCTTTACCAATCTCTTCCTTAGCTGCCTTAATTGCTGCTTCCTTGTCTATAATAGAGGTGTCTTTCTTAATCTCTTCAATTACAGAATTTTCAAGATCTTCTATAGCTTGCAATAAAGCTCCAATAGCTTGAGAAACTTGCTCTCTCGCATCTTTTTCTGCTTGATCTAGCAGTGCCACCTCCTCAGCAGACAACTGTTTATTTGTTTTCGCTTCAGGACCTGTTACCACTGGTTTATCTTCTGCACCTTCTGGTAATTCAGCGATAATATTGTCTAAACTGAGCTCTCCAGACTCAAGGGTATCTGAAATATACAGCTTACCGATATATTCCTTCACAGCCTTAACTGCAGCTTCTTTGTCCTCAATCGCTTCCTTATACTCGATATCACTGATAGCCTGCTCTTCTAACTCATCCAAAGCCTGCATCAATTCTTCTTTGGTCATCTTGGCTAGACTTGTTGCTTCAGGATTAGCTGGACTAGCGTTTTCTAATCCCTTTTCAGTTTGATCACCGCTCTCACCTTCTGGCGCAGTTTGTGGTTGTGTGGGAGTCGCTGCCTGCTCCTCTACTTTTCCTCCATCTGCCTTAACTACTGAAGGTTGTGAAACGAATACACCTGCTCCCAGAACAGCTGCACTTGCTAAACTCGTTAAAATAACTTTCTTCTTGCCCATTAGACAACGCCCCTCTTTTTACTTTTTGTAATTATTATATTATATTGTACATTCTTCGTCAACTCCTTTAATAAACAACTCAAACTTCCATGATTAAATTGAGCAAATCAGATTCTCGCCCCGTTACTATCGAGTTTGTAGCCATCAACTACTCTATTAACAGCTAAGGCCCCCGAAGAATCAACATAGTAATGTTTACCAGAGACTTGGAACCATTGACTGGCTTTCATCCGACCAGATTCTTCTAAATAATACCAAGCTCCCTTGTCTTTAAGCCATCCCGTCTGCATCTGACCCGTTGGCTTCAGATAATACCAATGAGATCCGTCTTTAACCCAGCCATTTGACATGACACCATTTTCCTTAAAATGATACCAATCACCCTTGATTTTCTTCCATCCTATCGCTTGCTTACCGTCCTCTTGGTAATACCAAATACTACCTTCTTTCTTCCAACCATTTTCTGAAGCACTTAACTCTTCATACTGAACGTATCGTCTAGAACCACTGTAAGATAGATAGCTGAGCCATTTATGCCCATCTTTTTCAAGGATCTGATCGTAATGCACACTTTCCCCAGAATAGTAATAATCAATAACTTGTCCTTCGCTTGATGGTTGATTCCTAATTGGCATTTTTCTTGTGAAGACTATGGTCCCACTTGACGAAAATTCTAACCCGCGAGCTCCCTCGCTAACTCCACGACTTGAGGACAAATCCCTGAAATGAATAAACCCTGTCATGGTGCTAGCCTTAACTTTTCGACGGTTATACTTTTCTCGAACCCCATAATTATACTCTTCGATCTCAATCGTATCCCCTGACACATTTGATACCCAGGCCACATGCCCATAGTAGCCTTCCGTAGACCAGGCAATAGATCCAATTTCTGGCTTAGTATCCACACGGTAGCCTTCTCGCCTTGCACGATGTCCCCATTCATTCGCATTTCCATAGGCAGGAGGAATCTCAAAACCATTTACACTACTCAAACGAAAGGCTGCAAAAGATGTACACTGGCGAGAATACATCCGCCACTGATCGATTTCAACACTACCATTTTTGTAGTGAAGTGGATAGTCATCTCCACGCGCTACACTGTCAGCCTGAACCGATTCCCCACCAAACAAAAAAGTGCTTGTAACTAGCAATGTAGTCAGCACTACACCAAATTGAGTAGATCTACTCTTCTTGACTCCCGATATTAAAAACGTCATTCATTCTCCTTTACAAAGTTTTCTACGAGGCTACCCTCCTTTATACTATTCGGGAGAAAAAGAAAAAAGTGAGCTCAGCTCACTTCGTTTTATTCTTGATCTAGGTAATGAATCAAATTCTTCTCTGTTAAGATATCTGAATAAGTGAAGGATTCCACATAGACATTGGCTTGTTTGTCTCCCTCAACATCCCCAAATTCAACGATAAATAAAGATGGATAAACCTCAATTAACTTACCCAATCGATTTTTTTGGCGCTTACGTCCATTCTCCAAAGTCATTTCCACGACTTGTCCCTCATGCGCCTTGATCTCTTCTTTGATTTTTTTCATCTTGGCTACATCTGTAAATGCATCTGACATTTTATGCCTCCCTCTTTGAGATACTTGAAAATTTATTGTATTCTTTTTGGAAAATCAATTCCACCGTTCCACGAGCTCCACTACGGTTTTTCTCGATGATAACCTCTACCTTGTTATTTGGAATTCCTTCCTCTTCTTCACCCGCACGATCATAGTAGTCTTCACGGTATAGAAAGGCTACGATATCCGCATCCTGCTCGATAGAACCCGATTCACGAATATCAGACAAGACTGGTCTCTTATCCTGACGCTGTTCCACACCACGAGATAACTGACTGAGAGCAATGACTGGAACCTTTAGCTCCTTAGCTAGGATTTTCAACTGACGAGAAATTTCAGAGACTTCTTGTTGGCGGTTCTCACGACCAGTCCCTGTGATAAGCTGTAGGTAGTCGATCAAAATCAAGCCTAGATTACCTGTTTCTTGAGCCAGTTTACGTGAGCGCGAACGAATTTCCGTGATCCGAATCCCTGGCGTATCATCAATATAGATACTCGCGTTGGCTAGATTCCCTTGAGCAATGGTATACTTTTGCCACTCCTCATCAGTCAATTGACCAGTACGGATAGAATGGGACTCCACTAATCCTTCGGCCGCCAACATACGGTCTACTAGGCTTTCTGCACCCATTTCCAGTGAAAAGATGGCAACCGTCTTGTCCAACTTAGTTCCAATGTTCTGAGCAATATTTAAGGCAAAGGCTGTCTTACCAACCGCTGGACGCGCCGCTAGGATAATCAACTCCTCCTCGTGGAGACCTGTCGTCATATGGTCCAAATCACGGTAACCCGTTGCAATACCAGTGATATCCGTTGTTTGTTGTGACCGAACTTCTAGGTTCCCAAAGTTGATATTTAGAATATCTCGGATATTCTTGAACCCACTACGATTGGCATTTTCACTGACATCAATGAGTCCCTTTTCAGCTTGAGCGATGATTTCATCTGCAGGCTTAGAGGCCTCATAGGCTTGGTTTACAGAGTCTGTCAACTTGGAAATCAAGCGACGTAGCATAGACTTTTCTGCAACAATTTTAGCATAATACTCCGCATTAGCTGAAGTTGGTACAGAGTTGACAATTTCAACAAGATAGGACAAGCCACCAATATTTTGAAGATCGCCTTGGCTATCCAAAATCGTCCGAACTGTTGTCGCATCAATCGCTTCTCCACGATCCGACAAATCTACCATCGCTTGGAAAATCAACCGATGAGCATACTTAAAGAAGTCACGAGAATCAATATATTCTCGGACAAAAACGAGCTTACTCTCATCTATAAAAATAGCCCCCAGAACAGATTGTTCTGCTAAAATATCCTGAGGTTGAACTCGCAGTTCCTCTACTTCTGCCATCCGACTTTCCTTCCTTTTACAATCTTGTCAATAAGTTGTAAACTTAACCTTCTTTTACACGAAGATTGATGACACTGGTAACATCTTGATAGATTTTCACTGGTACATCAATCAAACCTACTGCTCGAATTGGTGCTTGCACTTGAATATTGCGTTTGTCAATCTTGATACCAAATTGCTTTTGCAATTCTTCTGCAATCTTCTTGTTGGTGATGGACCCAAATGTACGACCATCTGGTCCAACCTTTTCAACAAACTCTACAACAGTTTCTTCTGCTTCAAGCTTAGCCTTGATGGCTTTTGCTTCAGCAATCATCTCTGCATGAGCTTTTTCTTCAGATTTTTGTTTTCCACGCAACTCACCCACTGCTTGAGCAGTCGCTTCCTTGGCCAAATTCTTTTTAATCAAAAAGTTTTGAGCGTAGCCAGTTGGCACTTCCTTGATTTCGCCTTTTTTTCCTTTTCCTTTGACATCTGCTAAAAAGATTACTTTCATTCTTCTTTCTCCTTTTCCTTTAGTTCTTCCAAGATTAGTTGAGTCAATTTTTCCCCTGCTTCTGACAGACTCATATTCTCGATTTGCGCAGCTGCTAGATTAAAGTGGCCTCCACCACCCAGCTCTTCCATAATGCGTTGAACATTGATTTTACTGCGACTTCGAGCTGAGATAGAGATAAATCCTTGTGTATTTTTCGCCAAAACGAAGCTGGCTTCAATACCAGACATGCCCAACATAGCATCGGCAGCCTTACTGATAACAACTGTGTCATAAGACATTGAGTCCTTAGCTTGGGCAATCAAGATATCTGAACCTAGCTTATGACCTTGTAAAATGAGTTCATTTACCTCACGGTACTCTTCAAAATCTGTCGCAGCAATCTCCTGGATTGCGATGCTGTCGCTTCCACGTGTTCGAAGGTAGCTAGCCACATCAAAAGTTCGACTCGTTACTCGAGACGTAAAGTTTTTGGTATCCAGCATCATACCAGCCATCAAAACACTGGCCTGCATACGACTTAAACGATTTTTCTTAGAATTTTGGAACTGAATCAATTCTGTGACCAACTCACTCGCACTACTTGCTCCACTTTCGATATAGGTAATTACAGCATTTTCTGGAAAATCCTGATCACGTCGATGATGGTCAATGACAATGGTTTGCGTGAATAGATCATAAAAACCTTTGGACAAGGTCAAAGCTGTCTTCGAATGATCTACTAGAATCAACAAAGAACGCTTTGTAACTAGCCTCATCGCATCAGACAGAGGCAAGAGCTTGGTAACACCCTCTTTTTCCAAGAAGTTGATAGCCCGCTCGATATCTGGCGACATATGGTCCGCATCGTAAACTGCATAGCTGTCTTCTATAATATTGCTTGCAAACAACTGCATACCAACTGCAGAGCCTAAAGCGTCCATATCTAGATTCTTATGACCGACTACAAAGACTTGATCTACACTTCGAATTTTATCTGAAATAGCTGTCATCATGGCTCTGGTACGTGTTCTTGTTCTCTTAACAGAGGCTGCGGAACCACCACCAAAATAGACTGGGTTCTTGGTTTCATCATTTTCCTTGACAACCACCTGATCACCACCACGAACCTCGGCTAGGTTCAAGTTTAGAAGAGCAACTTTTCCTATCTCATCATGATTTCCATCACCATAAGAAAATCCCATACTTAAAGTCAAGGGCAATTGTCTCTGTTTCGACTCTTCGCGGAAAACATCAATGACAGAGAACTTATCATTCATCAATTCCTCAAGCACGGTATAATCAGTAAATAGATAAAATCGATCCATCCCCACGCGCCGAGAAAACATGGCATACTTCTCCGTAAACTCCGATACAAAGTTGGCCACAAAACTATTGATATGACTGATATCCGAGTCAGAAGTCGCATCTTCTAAATCATCGTAGTTATCGACCGAGATGACCCCAATCACTGGTCGACTCGTTACCAACTCGACAGTTGCTTCGTATTCCCCTGAAACGTCAAAGAAATACAGGACACCTGAAGCCTTGTCCATATGAACGGCATAGCGTGTTTCCCCCAAGGTGGCGTAAGAACCAGGGTTCCCCACCGAAGCTTTGATGATGGTTTGAATCAATTCGACATCAATTTCGCCTTCTTCAGTAGTCAAAATCAACTCAGCATAAGGATTAAACCACTCTACTTCGCCAGTAGATAGGTCTAATTTCAGAACACCAACCGGCATTTGTTCGAGCAGCGTGTTTAAGCTATCTTCCGCTTGATGATTTACGTATTGAATTTGTTCAATTTCGCTCTTTTCATACTGTTTTTTTTGCCAGACAAATAAAAGCAGATAAAGAAGTACAAATAAAAACAAGGCACTGATTGTTACAACATTATTTTGTGAAAAAATAATCAGCATTGTTAAGGTTCCGAAAGTTGCAAGCCCTAGTAGAATCGCAGAATTCGGAGTTAAATTATTTTTTTTCATTCTAAACCTCTTGCGCATTATTATATCACAAATGCCCTTAAAAAGCGACCTTTAAAGAGAAAGCACTGCTTTTATTATAGCAAGATGCTCTTAAAGAAACCATACATAAAAAAGGAGAGCAAATGCCTCGCTCTCCTTTTTCCACATCAGTGCAGAATCTTCCGCCTAGATTACATTATTCACCTAATTCTAGTCGAATGTCTTGTAGGCGCTCTTGCGCCTGTTTCACAATTGATTCTAAAATAGCCTTACATGGTTTGATGTCTTTCACCAAGCCCGCAATTTGTCCACTCATCATTGAACCATGAACTGTATCACCTTCATAGACAGCCTTAGATAGAGAACCGATCGTAATTTCTTCCAGTTCCTCTCGGTTTGTACCTTTCTGCTCTAATTCAATGTAGTGATCCGTCATCTCATTGCGAATACAACGAACTGGCGCTCCCGCGATGCGACCTGTAACTGCAGTCGCTGTATCACTTGCCGCCAAAATAGCTTCTTTATAGGCAGGAGAAATTGGACATTCTTCTGAAGCAAGAAAAACTGTTCCCATTTGAACTCCTTGTGCACCTAGGGCAATCGCAGCAGCAAGTCCACGACCATCTGCCACACCTCCTGCAGCAATGACTGGAATCGTTACCGCATCAACGATTTGTGGGATAAGAGCCATTGTATTGGTCTCTCCAATATGTCCACCAGCTTCTGAACCTTCAGCGATTACAGCATCAACTCCCAATTCTTGCATCTTTTGAGCATGCTTGACACTGGCAATAACTGGAATAACCTTGATTCCTGCTTCTTTCAAGTAAGGCATGATATGCTTAGGAGTTCCTGCACCTGTAGTTACCACTGGAACCTTTTCTTCGATGATAACAGTCACAATATCCTTGATATTTTTCATCATCAACATGATGTTGACACCAAAAGGCTTATCTGTCAACTTTCTCAGTTCACGAATTTCTTCACGCAACTGTTCTCCGGTCATACCACCCGAAGCGATAATTCCCAGACCTCCAGCCTCAGAAACAGCTGCTGCTAGTTGATAGTGCGAGATTTGAGCCATGGCCCCTTGGAAAATTGGATATTGAATCTGTAAAAGTTTTGTAATTGACATATGAGTCCTCCTTTTATTTTCTGTTGATTCTTGTTGGCAAATGGATGCACGATGCACCAATATCCCCGTCAACAAGAAAATGTTACATTTGTCTCCTCATATTCTGCTATCCTAAAAAGTCTGGCTTACGATCCTGCTGATCTGTAAAAGGAATAAGTGGGAGGCGAGAACGTAGAACATAATCTACAAATTCCTTCCCATCCTTGTCAAACTCTACCACCGCGAAAAATTGATCATGGTAAAAGAAAAACTTATAATGATTCTCAAAAGCTTGACGCAACCACTTCTCTTTGGCTAAAATTGATTTCATAGGATAATCATCAACTGCTGGAACCCAGAGAGGATTTCGATGAACATGTGATAACATCAAGTCCCCCATATGGATCATCGTATCTTTCCCCTGTTTGAGCAAGATAATACTGTGGCCATTGCTGTGACCACTTGTATGAATCATTTGGATTTCTGGAATGACATTGATATACTCTGAGAAAGTCGTCACCTGATCTTGAATCGGTTCCCAATTTTCTCTTAAATAAGTTCCCCGCGTTCGATTATTAGGGTTTCTCATCTCATACCATTCGACATCATTCACAATAATCTTGGCGTTTGGATACTTGGAAACCAGCTTCCCTTGATCATTCACATACGTCAAGCCACCAGAATGATCATGGTGCATATGTGTCATCAGCACGATGTCAATGTCTTCAGACGATAGTCCCAAAAGAGCTAAACTTTCTTCTACCCGACTTTCAGACAAGATTCCTAAGTTGCGCCTTTGTTTATCGGATAATTTTGCTGTATCAAAACTTGCATCTATCAAGTAATTTTTACCCTTGTACTGGATCAAAATAGGATCCGTCAATTCCGCCATCATATTAGCATCATTTGTTGGGTAGTAACGAGACCACACAACTTTCGGAACCGGACCAAAAAGAGTCCCTGCATCCGTCAATTTATCGGCTCCACGTAGCCATGTCAGTTTCATATCATGAAATTGATATTCCTGTAAGGTGAGTTCTGCCATGCTTTACTCCTTTATCCATTGGGCTGCTATTCTTTTACGAATCGAATCCCCAGATTTTCCATAGATTTCAATCGTTTTGGCATCCTTTAGATAACGGTCTATGGGGATGTCATCCAAGGTTTGAAGAGGTCCAATTAATCTAATAATTTCCTCAGAAATCTCAATTGCTACTTTTGTCGTATAAAGTTTTATCTGAGATACAAAGAGAGAATCCGCATTCATCCTGTCCTTGTAGGAAGCAAAGTAAGATTCAGCCGCACACAGCTTAGTATACAAGTCTACAAATTGATTCTGATAGACTGTCGCATCGATTAATCGTTTCCCAAATCCTCTTTTGACCTTTACAAAAGCCAGACCTTTTTCAAAAGCTCCCTCAGAGATACCAATAGAGATTGCGCTTAATCCTAGCTGTAATTTTTTGATAATATCATTTAACTGAGTTTCCCCATTTAAGGTCAATCCAAGCAGACTATCTTCTGGCAATATGACCCGATCAAAAGTTACCGAATTCACAGGTAAACCCTGTAAACCAGGTTTTGCTATATCATCTCCAAAAGCAACCCCCGGTCGAGTCGTATCAACAATGAAAAATCCATATCCATCTTCTCCGTTAGTTTCCTCAACCTTGGCTAAGATTAACAAAATATCTGTATAGCGGCAATTTGATACAATTGACTTCTTCCCAGTTAAAGACCAACCTGCCTCTGTTTTCCTTGCGGTTGTTGCAATAACCTCCAAGCTTTCCATCAATTTCCCTTCAGAAAATCCCAAGCCAGCTAAGATTTCTCCCCTCACTAATGGTTCTACATAACGCGATTTTTGTTCCTGACTCCCATATTGTAAAATAGGATAGATACCATAACATGCCTGAGTTAGTAGAACAGCAGAAAAAGCAGGAAAATCTTTTGAAATCAAGCGAATAAAGGTCAAAAACTCGGTTCTCAAAACAGAATCTTGACTATCTAAAAGCAAGGAAAAGATATCAAATTGCTCAATAAACTGATAAAGCAATTCTCTAGGGAACTGTTGTTCATCCTCACGAGACTTAAAATAGTCCCGAATCAACACTTTCACGTCTGCCTTCAATTCTCGCGCCAGCACGTCATTATAGGTCATCGCATTCACCTCATCTTAGTTGTCAGAAAACGGTTGGTAATAATCTTTCAACAATTCTTCATACACATAAGACTCTACTTCATTGTAGGAGTTTTTATAGGGTCTACAAAACCAAATATTAAATGGAATCGGATCCTTGAATCTAACCGCCTTAAAACGACTCTTATCCACAAAATATTCAACCGGCCTTGGCAAAAGGGCAATCAAATCTGTCTGATGAGTTGATTCAACTAGGAAGTCCCAAGTAGAGGAAAGATAAGCAAATTTAGCCTCTATTCGTTGTGAACGAAGTTTTTCTGTCACTAAATCATAAGTCGTAAATGTTTTGTTGAAGGTTGCCAATTCATAACTAGCAATATCAGACCATTCCAACAAGCTTTTCTGAGCCAGCGGATGATCCTTATCCATATAAGCAACGTATTCATCCAATTGAATGATATGTTGTTCATATTTTTTAGCATCCAGGCTCGTAGGCTCTATCAGAATAGAGAGATTCAAATCTCCATCAACCATTTTTTGACGAATTTCCTTCCCTCCACCTTCCGTAACCTGGATATGGATATGAGGATTATTTTTCAGAAAATGAGGCAAAGCACTAGCAAAGTAAACTCGTAAAATCAAGGACGGAATACCAAGATTAATGGTGCCTTTTTGCTTTTGAGCTTCTATATGGATCATGGAAAGCATTTCTTCATGTCGATTCACAATCTCGGTCGCATAACGATAAATTTTGCGTCCCGCCTCTGTTAAACTTTCTAACCTTCCATTCTTGCGATTGAATAATTGAACCCCTTCAGCTGCTTCAAAATTTGTCACGAACTGACTCAAGGCTGATTGACTAATGTGAATCTTCTTTGCAGCAATGGAAAGGTTGCATCCGCATTCTATGATATTGATGAAATAGTTCATTTGGATAATATCCACTTACCCATCACCTAGCTTTCCTTCACTATTTTAGCAAGTCAATTAGACAACTATTCTAGTGTTTGATAGTTGTCTACTGACTTTTTATCGAAATAACATTTCGAATACTTCATTTTAACGTTGTATATAAAGCGCTTACAATATTATCTAGTTTATATCATAACACACTAAGTAGAAAATAGCTCTTTTTTTGCTTAAATCGGCATTGTTTTTAGGTCTTCTGAGACAATGACTTCCCCAGCTGTTTTTTCAAGAACTTCTTCTAATGTCACACCAGGAGCCAGCTCTTTCAACAGGAATTTACCATCTTTGAATCCAAAAACAGCTAATTCTGTGATGACAAGATCCAATACTCCTTTAGCTGATAGCGGTAATGTGCACTCTTTCAATAATTTAGATTCACCACCTGTAGTATGTTGGATCGCTGCAATTACACGCTTAGCACCTACCAATAAGTCCATTGCACCACCCATACCAGGAGCAAATTTCCCTGGGATAATCCAGTTGGCAATGCTTCCATCTTGACTTACTTCAAGAGCTCCAAGAACAGTTGCATCCACGTGTCCACCACGAATAATGGCAAAGGAAGTTTGTAGATCAAACAAGGCTGCTCCGGGCAACAATGTGATAGGAGCTCCACCTGAGTTCGCTAAATTGGCATTATAGTTGTCCTTGGTTGGTGTTTCTCCAAATCGAAGGGCGCCATTTTCTGCCTGCAAAATAACATTTACACCTTCAGGGATGTAATCAGCAGAGGCGTTTGGAATCCCAAATCCAAGATTGACCACATCTCCATCTTTAAATTCAAGCGCTACACGTCTTGCGATAATTTCTTTTGCTTTCATCTTATTTCACCCCCGCCAGTTTGTTTGTCTCTGTCCACAAGTCTCCCATCATCTGATGATGTTCTTGTGGTGTCAATCCTTGAACGACATAGTCAACTAGGATACCAGGGATGTAAATATCATTTGGATCAATTTCTCCGGCTTCAACCAACTCGTTTGTCTCAACAATGACTGTGTCAGCCGCTAGAGCGAGTTGAAGAGAGATATTTTTAGTAGTCCCATCTAGATAAAGGTTGCCATACTTATCCGCCTTAGTAGCTTTAATCAAGGCAACATCGATTTTCAATGGATCATAAATCAAATATTCTTTTCCATTTCGAGTCACTTTTTCGTGCTCATCTTCAAGAATTGTTCCTACACCTGTTGGTGTTAAGACTGCTCCAAGACCCGCACCCGCAGCATGCAAACGTTCTACGACAGTTCCCATCGGAGTGAACTCCACTTTCATGGCTCCTGAGAAATAATCATGCTGAGCAGCAGCAGATGTCCCTACATGGGCTGCAATGTATTTTGTAACCTGATGGTTTTCACAAAGACGACCAACTCCAACTTCCTTACCGGGTTGAGAGGTTACAACAGACACCAAGGTCAAATCTTGCTGGTTTTGACGAACCAGTTCCTCAATTAACTCAAGTGGTTCTCCTACTCCGAGAAATCCAGAAATACCAACTTTATCTCCTGAATGAATCAAGGAAATAGCTTCAGACAATGTTACAACTTTCATAACCTATCTCCTCTCTTATTTACGTTGAAAGACAGCTTTGCGTTTTTCAACAAAAGCGCGCATTCCTTCTACCTTATCTTCTGTTGAGAAGAGTAGAGCTTCCGCTTCTGTTTCCAAACGAATAGCATTTTTCAGAGGGAGTTCTGAGCCAACTTGGATAATATGTTTAGCTTTTTCAACTGCTAGCGGTGCATTTTTCATAATCGCTGCTGCTAGCTCTTCTGCCGCAGGCAATAGTTCTTCTGCTGCTACCAACTTGTTAAGAATTCCAAGATCATATGCTTCTTGTCCTTTAACCATTCTAGCAGTGAAGATTAATTCCTTTGTTTTACTAGTACCAATCAAACGAGACATTCTTTGAGTACCTGCAAAACCAGGAATGATTCCCAAGCCGACTTCAGGGAAGCCAACCATTGTCTTGTCATAGCCGATTCGGATATCAGTTGAAAGAGCTAATTCTAAACCGCCTCCCAAAGCATAACCATTCAATACTGAAATAGTTGGCTGAGTCAATTCAGATAAGCGGGTAAAGGTGTCGTTCGCATAGGTCATGTATTCATGAGCCTGAATTGGAGACATTTGGTCCATCTCTTTAATGTCTGCTCCCGCGACAAATGCTTTCTCTCCTTGACCGGTCACAATGACAACACGAATGTCCTCGCTTGCTTCAATTTGGTCTAAAGCGAGATTCAAATCCTTTAAGACTTCTGAACTTAAAGCGTTCAAAGCCGATGGACGGTTAATTGTTAGATAGCCAAGACCATTCTTAACCTCTAATAAAACAGTTTTACTCATTGTTCTGCTCCTACTTGATTTATTTTGAGTACAGAGTACAGCGTCAACAAATACCAACACAAAATGTAAGAGCTTACATTTTCATCATAAACCTTTTTTCCCCATCCGTCTACTTAATCTTTATTTATAGAACTATAAGTTCAGCTTATAGGACATGGTCGTCCAATCCATCCTTAAAGTCTTAGAAAAAAATAAAAATACCTTATCAAGCCCTTTTAGAGAAAGACACTTGATAAGGTATGTAACTATGAGATCGGATCAAAATCTCATTTTGTAATCGTAATATTGAAAAAGAGGAAATGACATTCAGTTTTCTAATAACTAACGTTCAACGATGAGGGCTGTTCCCATCCCTCCTCCGATACAGAGAGTAGCTAAACCAGTTTTAGCATCACGTTTCATCATCTCATGTACCAGAGTCACTAGGATACGGCAACCTGAAGCCCCAATTGGGTGACCAAGAGCAATCGCACCACCATTGACATTGACAATATCGGTATTGAAGCCAAGTGTTTTTCCAACCGCACAAGCCTGAGCAGCAAAGGCTTCATTTGACTCGATCAAGTCAAGATCATCAACTGTCAAATTACCTTTTTCAAGAGCTTTACGGGTCGCATAAATCGGTCCACATCCCATAATCTTAGGATCCAAACCTGCACTTGCATACGAACGAATGCGCGCAATGACTGGAAGTCCTAATTCTTCAGCTTTTTCAGCACTCATGACCAAGACAGCCGCCGCCCCGTCATTGATACCTGAGGCATTTCCCGCTGTAACAGAACCGTCTTTTTTAAAAACAGGACGCAGCTTAGACAGACTCTCCAAGCTAGCATCTTTTCTAGGAAATTCATCTGTATCAAAGACGATAGGATCGCCTTTACGTTGAGGAATGACCACCGGAACAATCTCTTCCTTAAAGCGTCCAGATTCTATAGCCGCCACTGCTCGTTTTTGTGATTCCAAAGCAAGCGCATCTTGATCAGCCCGGCTAATACCATATTCTTCTGCCACATTCTCAGCTGTAATCCCCATATGGTATTCGTTAAAGGCATCAGACAAACCATCCTTAATCATGGTATCTACCACTTTCGAATCTCCCATACGGCCACCCCAACGGAAGTTTGGCAAAACATATGGAGCCTGGCTCATGTTTTCTGCACCACCAGCCACGACAATATCTGCATCTCCGCACTGAATCGCTTGAGCAGCTAACTGCACTGCCTTCAAACCGGAGCCACAAACCTTATTAATGGTAAAGGCTGGTGTAAATTCAGGAAGCCCAGCATGAATACTCATTTGGCGAGCCACGTTTTGGCCTAAACCTGCGCCTAGGACATTCCCCATAATCACTTCATCTACCTGCTCTGGTTTAATATTCGCTTTTTCCAAAGCACTCTTAATTACCAAAGATCCCAAATCAACAGCAGAAACATTCTTCAAGCTCCCACCAAAGGAACCTAAAGGTGTTCGCACTGCCGAAACAATAACTACGTCTTTCATGACTACCTCCATCAGTGTCTAGTAAGTAAAGAAGCCTTCTTTTGTCTTCCGTCCCAATTTTCCTGCTTCGACCATTTTCTTAAGAAGAGGAGCAGGACGGTATTTTTGATCACCAAACCCTTGGTTTAGGACGCCCATAATAGCCAAACAAACATCCAATCCAATCAAATCAGCAAGAGCCAAAGGTCCAATAGGATGATTTGCACCAAGTTTCATCGCTTCATCGATTTCCCCGGCACTAGCCACTCCTTCACCTAGAATGTAAATGGCTTCATTGATCATAGGAATCAAAATTCTGTTCACAACAAAACCATAAGAATCTTTAACATTAACTGGTGTTTTACCAATTTTCACTGTCAGTTCACGAACCGCCTGAACCACTTCTTCTGAAGTCTGCAAGGCCTTAATAACCTCTACAAGTTTCATGATTGGGGCAGGATTAAAGAAGTGCATTCCAATCACGCGCTCCTGATGTTTAGTAGCAGCAGCTATATCCGTGATTGACAAAGAGGATGTGTTTGATGCTAAGATAGTTTTAGGATCTGTCAATTCATCCAATTGTTTGAAAATATTCAACTTAATCTCACGATTCTCAGTTGCAGCTTCAATCACCAATTGGACTTGTTTCGCATCTTCATATGAAACAGATGGAAGCAAATTGGCCAATACCTGATCCTTCTCATCCGCAGACATCCGTCCTTTTTCAACTGAACGTTCCAATTGTTTTGTGATATTATTCAAGCCTCTTTGAACAAATTCTTCTTTAATATCGTTTAAGTAAACTGTAAAACCAGCCTGAGCAAATACTTGAGCAATTCCGCTTCCCATTTGACCAGAACCAATAATCATCACCTTAGATATCATTATTTTCTCCTTCTTATTTTACAAAAATCCAGTGCATGAAGCAAGGACGATTGAACAGAAATCCTTCAATCGCCCTTCTGACATTAAACAAAGGCACCTAGTCCAGTAATCTCACGACCAACAATCAAGGCATTCACTTCGTGTGAACCTTCATAGGTATAGATTGATTCAGCATCTGCAAAGAAACGAGCAACATCTGTCTCAAGTGTAATACCATTACCTCCGCAAGTTTCACGAGCAAGGGCAACTGTTTCGCGCATCACCAAGGAATTGTGCATCTTAGCAAGAGCAGAGTTAAGCATCAATTCATTCCCTTTCTCTTGCATTTCAGCAATACGAGTTGAATAAGCAATAACTGCTACAGCATTTGCTTGCATACGAGCCAATTTTTCTTGAACAATTTGGAATTTGGCAATTGGACGTTTGAACTGTTCACGATCTTTAGCATATTTAAGAGCTGCTACATAAGATCCACAAGTCACTCCCATAGCAATGTGAGCAACGTCCGCACGAGTGAAGGTCAAGATACGGGCTACATCACCAAAACCATTGATATTTACCAAACGATCTGAATCTGGAACCTCTACATTCTTCATAGTAATATGGCCATTGCGGACACAACGAAGAGCAATCTTATGTGGGATTGGTTCTGCATGATATCCAGGAGCTCCCTTACGAACGATAAAGCATTTCACCTTGCCATCCGCAACATCACGAGCAAATACAGGAACGACATCCGCAGTATCTGAACCACCAATCCAGCGTTTTTCACCATTTAGAATCCACTTGTCTCCAACACGTTCTGCAGTAGTTGCAAGTCCTCCAGCAATATCAGAACCTGAAAGAGGTTCAGTTAAAGCGAAGCAACCTTGCCAATCAAATGCAGCTAGTTTTGGAAGAAATTCTTTTTGTTGACGCTCATCACCACCCAAGAGAATTGTGTTGTAGCAAAGTCCGCCATGAACGGTATAGAATGTTGCCATAGAAGCATCGAAGCGAGCAAGTTCAAGATACAAGAAAGCAATATAAAGTTCAGATGGTTTCCAGCTACCTTCACGTCCCTCAAACAATTTTGGATTGTTCATAATTTGAGCGCCCTTAGCCACAGCATAGAATTCTTCAAAAGGAAAATCAGGTTTTTCCCAGTATTCATTAATAACCGGACGGAGATGTTTCTCAATCAAACGGCGAGTTTCTTGTAAAACCTCTGCTTCTCCCAAAGTTAGACCATCCGCATAGTGAAAAAGGTCCTCAGGATATAGTTCGCGTAAAATTTCTTCTTTTGTTGCCATAGTCATGACTCCTTTATTTGTTATAAGAGCGCTTACATTTTTGTATTCGCTATTTGTTGACAACCCCATTCTATCCCTTAGGGTATTATTTTGTCTACTTAATAAATATAAACACCCCTATAAGTTCAGGTTATAGGGTCCGATTCTGACTGTTTAATCAAGGATTTCCTCGTTTTTCTACTTACTTAGGCACAAGAAAAAGTGGTTTACAAATCAGTAAACCACTCTTATTAGTTATTTCAATTTTATGATTCTTTTACTTCGAGCAAACCAACTTCACCATCTTCACGACGATACAAAACATTTGTTGTTTGATCTTCTACGTCTACATAGATAAAGAAATCATGTCCCAACAAATCCATTTGAAGAAGCGCTTCTTCTAAATCCATTGGTTTTAAATCAATTTGTTTTGAACGAACTACTTTTGGTTGCACAACATTTGCCTCTTCAACTAGGGCATCTGTAAAGAGTTGGCTTGTCGCAACTTTATTTTTATTTTTACGTTCGATTTTTGTTTTATTTTTACGAATCTGACGTTCAATTTTATCAGTTACAAGATCGATAGATCCATACATATCTTGAGAAATATCTTCTGCACGGAGAGTAATAGATCCAAGTGGAATCGTTACTTCAACTTTTGCTGTTTTTTCACGGTAAACTTTCAAATTCACACGTGCATCCAACTCTTGCTCAGGTTGAAAATACTTTTCGATCTTTTCGAGTTTAGAAACTACATAATCACGAATCGCTTCTGTTACTTCTAGGTTTTCACCACGGATACTATATTTAATCATATAAGTACCTTCTTTCTAAACATTTTTGTTTTTCTAACTATATTATAGCGCTTTCATTTTCATTTTGCAAATTTTTTCCTCATCTTACAAGGGAAAAAGTTTTAACATCCAAAGCTCCTGCTTCTTCAAAAAGACGCTTCACACGATTGACAGTCGCACCTGTTGTATAGATGTCATCAACAACCAAAATTTTCTTAGGAAGAGGGGCTTCAGTTTTTATAAAAAATGGAATTTCGGTAGCTAATCGTTCCGAGCGATTTTTAGAAGAACTAGCCGTCTCTTCTCTTTTCCCTAGTAAATCTTGAAAAGAAAACCCTGCTGCCTCAACCAAACCTTCAACCTGGTTAAATCCCCTCTCAAGCAATCTTTCAGGACTTAGGGGAATGACAACAAATTGATAGTCTCCATACTTTTTCAATTCATTAGCTAGAACAGGAGCAAAAACCTTTCTAAGTAGAAAATCCCCATCAAACTTATATCGACTAAAGAAGTCTTTCATAGCTTGATTATAGGTGAAGATTGCATTATGATCGACTCGAATCTTTTCTTTACACCAAAATTTACAATCTTGACACATAGTTGACAGGCCTGTTTTCATACAGTTCGGGCAATAGTCCTCACCAATTTTCTCAAAAGTAGACTCACAATCTGAACAAAGATAGTTGTTCTCATTCTTAAACAGCAAAAGGTGACAAAATATCAAGTCACTCTTTATTGTCTGTCCACATAATAAACAGTTCATAAACCTGCCTCCTTGTTCATCTGCTTAATTTCCTTGATTGCTTTTTTAATGGAAACATTTAATCCATCATAAAAGAAGAGCAGTTCACCAGTCGGTCTATCCATACTGCGCCCAACTCGCCCTCCAATCTGAATCAAGCTAGACTTGGTAAAGAGACGATGATTAGCTTCTACAACAAAAACATCCACACAAGGAAAGGTGACCCCACGCTCCAAAATTGTTGTACTAATAAGGATTGTCAACTCTCCATCTCGAAAAGCTTGTACCTGCTCTAATCGATTTTCTGTGATAGAGGACACAAAGCCGATGTTTTCATTTGGAAACTGTTCCTGCAAGAGTTCTTTTAGTTTCTCGCCTTTCTTAATCTCAGATGCAAAGATTAACAACGGATAACTTGTTCTTCTCTGCTTCTTAATGTAGGACTTTAACTTTGGAGACAACTGACTCTTTTCTATATAGCGATTAAAATCTGATAACCAAACTAGCTTTGGAATAATCAATGGATTTCCATGAAATCGTCTTGGCAAGCTCAATCGTTTTAATTCTCCAGTGCGAACCTTCTTATCTAACTCATCTGTAGAGGTCGCTGTAAGAAATATCTTTAGCCCCTCCTCCTTTACACATTGGTTTACAGCATAGTAAAGAACAGAGTTGTCAACATAAGGAAAGGCATCTACTTCATCCACTATCAGCAAGTCAAAAGCATGATAAAATTTTAACAGCTGATGAGTCGTTGCAACAACTAGTGGTGTTCGAAAATAAGGTTCTGACTCACCATGAAGTAGTGCTATCTCACAAGCAAAGTCATTCTGCAGTCGTTTATACAGCTCCAAACACACATCAATTCGAGGGCTGGCTAAACAAACTGCACCACCTTCATCAATCACTTTAGACACAACTTGATAAATCATCTCTGTCTTTCCTGCTCCTGTTACAGCGTGAACCAAGGTTGGCTCTTTCTTGTCTACCGCTTGAAGAAGTCCCTCTGACACTTTTTCCTGAAAAGGTGTTAACTGACCACGCCATTTGAGGACGTCTTGCTTAGGAAAATCCTCCTGCGGAAAATAGTATAAAGCTTGATCACTCCTGACTCTCTTCATCAATAAACACTCCCTACAATAGTAAGCACCGATCGGTAAATGCCATTCTTCTAGAATACTACTATTACAACGTTGACAAAACAGTTTCCCTTTCTCTTTTCTCATTGCCGGCAGTTTCTCAGCCATCTGACGTTCTTCTTTCGTTAATTCTTTCTCAGTAAACAAGCGACCGAGATAGTTTGGATTTACTTTCATACTTCTTTATTCGTAAAAATCTAGCGCTTTAGGTAATTTTTTAGTACAATTAAATCATGGAATTTAGAACAATTAAAGAGGACGGGCAAGTCCAAGAAGAAATCAAAAAATCACGCTTTATCTGTCACGCAAAGCGTGTCTATAGTGAAGAAGAAGCTCGTGACTTTATCACTGCTATCAAAAAAGAACACTACAAAGCCACCCATAACTGCTCTGCTTTTATTGTAGGGGAACGCAGTGAAATCAAGCGTACGAATGATGATGGTGAGCCTAGTGGTACTGCTGGACTCCCTATGCTTGGCGTCTTAGAGAATCATAATCTTACCAATGTCTGCGTAGTAGTTACTCGTTACTTTGGTGGAATTAAGTTAGGTGCTGGCGGTTTGATTCGCGCTTACGCAGGAAGTGTAGCCTTGGCTGTCAAAGAAATAGGCATTATTGAAATCAAAGAGCAAGCTGGCATAGCCATTCAGATGTCTTACGCTCAGTATCAAGAATATAGCAATTTTCTTAGAGAACATAAACTCACGGAAATCGAGACAAACTTTACGGATCAAATCGATACCATAATTTATGTTGATAAGGAAGAGAAAGAAAATATCAAGTCTGCTCTTGTAGAGTTTTTTAATGGAAAGGTTACTTTAACGGATCAAGGTTTACGAGAAGTTGAAGTTCCTGTAAACTTAGTGTAAATAAAGGAGAAATACATGGCGTTTGGGAAATTTATTCAAGGACTTGCTGGTAACTTCAGCGAGCAAAACAAAGAAGCTCTTATCAAAGAATATGGTCAATACCTACTAGAGAATGAAGAAATCCAAAGTGGATATAAGCTCATTCGTGACGCAATCATCTTTACAAATATTCGTATCATCTTTACAGATAAGCAAGGCGCTACTGGTCGCAAAATGTCTGTTAAATCACTCTTTTTGATGAACATTGTCAACGTTGAAATGGAAACTGCAGGAGCAGGTATAGACGATAGTGAGATTACGATCACTTATTTAGAGAATGTCTTTCTAAAAGCACATAATGAGCATTTTAGTTACCACAAATTTGAATTTCCTAAGAAAACGGATATTCTTCCCCTTTACACCTATTTACTAGAACTTGCTTATCACAATCGATTGAAAATTAATGGCTTAGACCTTTGATATAAAAAAATCCTATCACTTCGATAGGATTTCTATATTTTACAAATAGCCTAGAGCACGTTATACTAGTATCATCTTATACAAAGAGGTATATCTATGACTATCTACAATAATATTACTGAACTAATCGGACAAACACCAATTGTTAAACTCAACAATATTGTTCCAGAGGGTGCTGCAGACGTCTATGTTAAACTAGAGGCCTTTAACCCAGGATCTTCAGTCAAAGACCGTATTGCCCTTAGCATGATTGAAAAGGCTGAGCAGGATGGCATTCTAAAACCCGGTGCTACTATTGTTGAAGCAACAAGTGGAAATACTGGAATCGGTCTTTCATGGGTTGGTGCTGCTAAAGGATATAAAGTTGTTATCGTCATGCCAGAAACGATGAGTGTGGAACGACGTAAGATTATCCAAGCCTATGGTGCTGAACTCGTCCTCACTCCTGGTAGCGAAGGTATGAAAGGTGCGATTGCCAAAGCCCAAGAAATCGCTGCTGAACGTGACGGCTTCCTTCCACTCCAGTTTAATAATCCAGCTAATCCTGAAGTACACGAAAGAACAACAGGAGCTGAAATACTAGCTGCTTTCGGTTCTGATGAACTAGATGCCTTTGTGGGTGGTGTTGGTACTGGTGGAACGATTTCGGGCGTTTCTCATGCACTTAAAGCTGCAAATTCAAACATTCAAGTTTATGCAGTTGAGGCAGACGAGTCAGCTATCTTGTCTGGTGAAAAACCAGGGCCTCACAAAATTCAAGGCATCTCAGCTGGATTTATTCCTGAAACACTTGATACAAAGGCCTATGATGGTATCGTCCGCGTAACGTCAGATGATGCTCTAGCACTTGGCCGTGAAATTGGTGGAAAAGAAGGCTTCCTTGTTGGGATTTCTTCAGCTGCAGCGATTTACGGTGCAATTGAAGTTGCTAAGAAATTAGGTGCAGGTAAGAAAGTCCTTGCTTTAGCACCAGATAACGGCGAACGTTATCTGTCTACAGCACTCTATGAATTTGAAGTGTAGTCTCCTAAATGCACTGAGCCCTTTTAAAGGGCTTTTTGTTTACTCACTCTAAAATAAAAAAAGGAAGCAAATTGCTTCCTTTTCATTATTAGTTATTTAAGGCTGCTGCCATTGTAGCTGCAACTTCTGCTTCGAAGTCGTTCGCAGCTTTCTCAATTCCTTCACCAACTTCAAAGCGAGCGAACTCAACTACTGAAGCGTTAACTGATTCAAGGTATGCTTCAACTGTCTTGCTGTCGTCCATGATGTAGACTTGTGCAAGAAGTGTGTATGCTTGGTCAACCTTAGTGTTGTCAAGCATGAAGCGATCCATTTTACCTGGGATGATTTTGTCCCAGATTTTTTCTGGTTTGCCTTCTGCAGCCAACTCAGCTTTGATATCAGCTTCAGCTTGAGAAATCACTTCATCAGTCAATTGTGCTTTTGATCCATACTTCAAGTGTGGAAGGGCTGGTTTACCAACCATTGCACGGCTTTCGTTATCTTGATCAATTACGTGGTTCAATTGTGCCAATTCATCTTTAACGAATTGTTCATCCAATTCTTTGTAAGAAAGAACTGTTGGTTTCATCGCAGCAATGTGCATTGAGATTTGTTTAGCAAGCGCTTCGTCTCCACCTTCAATAACAGAGATAACACCGATACGGCCACCGTTGTGTTGGTAAGCTCCAAAGTGTTGTGCATCTGTTTTTTCAATCAAAGCAAAACGACGGAATGAGATTTTTTCTCCGATAGTTGCTGTTGCAGATACATACGCTGCTTCAAGAGTTTCACCTGAAGGCATTGTCAAAGCAAGAGCTTCTTCATTGTTAGCTGGTTTTCCTTCAGCAATTACTTTAGCTGTAGCATTTACCAAATCAACGAATTGAGCATTTTTCGCTACGAAGTCAGTTTCAGCGTTTACTTCAACTACTGCTGCAACGTTACCGTTAACATAAACACCAGTCAAACCTTCCGCAGCAACGCGGTCAGCTTTCTTAGCTGCTTTCGCCATACCTTTTTCACGAAGCAATTCAATCGCTTTTTCGATATCACCGTCTGTTTCTACAAGCGCTTTTTTAGCGTCCATAACACCGGCACCAGATTTTTCACGCAACTCTTTTACAAGTTTAGCTGTAATTTCTGCCATTTTGATTCTCCTATATTTTTTAAAAAATAGGAGAGCTGGGCTAGGCCCCGCCCTCCTAGGTAATTACTATTTATATGAATTAAGCGTTGTCGCCTTCTACAACTTCAACGATTTCTTCGATTGAGTCTGCTTGAGCTTCTGAAGCTGCAAATTCTGCTTCAACTGCTGCTGCATCTTCACCTTGACGTCCTTCGATGATAGCGTCAGCCAATTTAGCTGTAATCAATTTAACCGCACGGATAGCGTCATCGTTAGCTGGGATGATTACATCGATATCATCTGGATCAGTGTTTGTGTCAACCATGGCTACAACTGGGATACCCAATTTTTTAGCTTCTTTTACAGCGATTTGCTCTTTATGTGGGTCAACTACGTACATTACATCTGGGATACGAGGCATGTCTTCGATACCACCCAAGAATTTTTCAAGACGTGCACGTTGTTTGTTAAGAAGTGCAACTTCTTTCTTAGGAAGAACATCGAAGATTCCTTCTTCTTCCATACGTTTGATTTCTTTCAAACGAGCAATACGTTTTTGGATAGTTCCCCAGTTAGTAAGAGTTCCACCCAACCAACGGTGGTTGATGTAGTATTGACCTGAACGTTCTGCTTCTTCTTTAACAGCGTCCGCAGCTTGTTTCTTAGTACCAACGAACAATACAACTGCATCGTTAGCTGCTGCATCACGCATAAAGTCGTAAGCTTGGTCAGCGTATTTTACAGTTTGTTGCAAGTCGATAACGTGGATTCCGTTACGCTCAGTAAAGATGTACTTAGCCATCTTAGGGTTCCAGCGACGAGTTTGGTGACCAAAGTGTACACCAGCCTCAAGAAGTTGTTTCATTGAAATTACTGCCATGAGTATTTCTCCTTTTTGTTTTTTCCTCTCCTCGATTTCAACTTGCAAAACGACCCGAGGGCAACAGTTTCACAATTCATCAAGAATGAGTATTATCGTTTACACGACAAGTTTCATTCTACCACATTTTATCAATATTTTCAAGTGTTTTTGCTAGTTTTTGGTCTAACTAAAAACTAAAAAAAAAAGAGACTCAAATCGAGCCTCTTTATTTGGTTCATTAGTTTGGATAGATGTATGTTACGTAACCTTCAGAAGTTGTAGTTGGGTTGAACCATCCACGTTTGTTTCCGATTGTACGATCTCCACCGTAGTTTGATTCTGATACTTGGATACGAGATGATGATGAAACTGCTGTAACAACCGCTACGTGTCCATAACCACCATCATTCCAACATGCAATCGCACCAACTTGTGGAGTTGATCCTGTACGGAATCCTGCTGCAGCTGCACTTGTTGCCCACTGAGCTCCGTTCCCCCAGTAGTCTCCAGCCCAAGGTGCCAATGTTTTAGCTCCCCAAGTACATTCACCAGTTGGGTAACTTGATGCATTTGAGCTATATGTTGGACGTTGTCTAGCAGGAGTTGGAGCAGGTGCTGGAGTGTAGCTTGAATCCTCATCATCAGATGTTGATGTTGATGTTGCTTGTACTTGAGCAGAGAAGCTTGTATTTCCTGAAGCAACTACTGATTGTTGTTGGCTTGCTTGACGAGCTTTATAAGCTGCTTCTGCTTCAGCCGCTGCTTTCGCTTCTGCTTCTGCAGTTGCTTTTTGTTCTAGCAAAGTAGCTTTTTCGCCTTCTGCAGTTGCTTTCTCAGCAGCAAGATTCAACTCAGCAACTTTCAACTCAGCTTGCTTTGTTGTCAATGTTTGTGCATCGTCAGCAAGAGTTTGTTGGTTGGCAATTACGGTATTGATAGCTTCGTTATTCGCAACTTGTTTTTCAGCAATTGATTTTTTATCAGCCTTTTGTTGTTCCAACATTTTGTTGTTAGCTGATACAATCTCGCTCATAGCTGCAACACGTGAAATAGCTTCCGTAATTGATTTTGAGTTTACAATTGTGTTGATGTAGCTAGTTGCAGCACCATTTGTTTGTGCGCTACGTGCTTGTTTTTCCAATGAGTCATTACGAGCAACAATATTCTTAGAAAGCTCTGTAATTTCTCCTTCAAGTTTCTTAGACTCAGCTTGAAGTGTTTCATTTTCAGCTTGCAAGCTTGCTTGTTGTGTTTGAATAGCTGTAACTTGCGTTTGGATTTCATCTACTTCTTTTTGAGCTTCTTTTTGTTTAGCTGACAAGTCACTAATTTTACTATCTTGAGCAGCAATTTTTTCATCAGTTGTTTCAGCATGAACAGTTGTTAATACCGCCGTTTGTGAAACCAATACTGTACTTAACAAAAGTGACGCTAAGATTTTTTTCTTCATATTATGTAGATACTCCTTCTATTTAAGACATTACTAGTATACCAAAAAAAGACATAATAAATATTACGCCTTTGTTACATTTATATTTCTTTCTCATAGATAATATTTTTCAAAAATGTATTGGAAAATCACCATCCATAAGAAGTTCAGAATCATTGATGGGACAAGACTATAGACAATGAAGACTGGCATAGAATCTACCGTCAATCCTACAGCTAAAGCCAGAAGATAACTCCCCATATCAAACAGAAAACTGATTACAATAATAGTCAGCATCCTTGTCCAACGATTTGTCAGAATCACACTGTTAAACTTGTGGAGCGAAGCACCAATCACGATAAACAAAAGCGTGGCAATTCCAATCAAGTGGAAAAAATAAATATCGTAAACCAAACCCACTATACAACAATAGGCTAGATAGAGATACTCTGACACCTCGATTGTCTCAAATAAGAGAAACAAGAAAAGAAAATGACTGGCCAAATGAAAGTGGGGGAAGAAGGATCCCACCAATTGACCAATATGAGCATCAACTAGAACGACAACAGGGAGTAAAAAGAAAATACCAACTTGTTTAAACAGTCTCATTGCTAATTCCCCACTAACTCTACCACATGAAGATCTTTGGTGTCAGCACTCAACTTTACTGTTACCTCTCGTGTTAGATAGTCACTGCTGTGCGATGTGGCAACAACCTCACCAACAGGAATATCCTTAACATTAAAGTTTCCGAGTCCTCCCGTCGTCACCTTGTCTCCCGCGCTAATGTCGCTATTACTATTTAATTGACTAATTTTAAGAAGTTCTGTTTCCTTGTCATAACCAACGATGATTCCATAAATTTCAGTAGAACCATGCAGGATTTTAACGGAAATTTTGTCGGAATTTTCAGTGTTTGTCAATAAGTTGACCGTTGTTGAATGCTCCTCTACTTTTGAAACACTACCAATCAAGCCACCATTTGCAATGGCCAACATGTTTTCAGAAACTCCTTTTGAACTTCCCGCATCAATTGTTAACTCTTGTTTCCAAGACACAGGAGCTCGCATAATCACATCTGCTGCTAGGGTTTTTGTAGCCTGTAATTTTGACTTCATCTCTAGAAGCTGACGTAGTTGTTCATTCTCAGATTTTAAACGTTCTGATTGATTAGAATCCACCTCTAATTGATAGAGTTGTTTTTTTAGACTTTCGTTTTCATTGTAAGCCTGCGTCAAATGACCCAAATCCGATTTGAAAGCATCAAACCACTGAAATGGTTTTTGAACAATTCTATCCACTAAGGAAATGCCATCTCCTAGTTTTGTCACAATAGCACTTGAATAGGTTGTCACTAATAGTACAGAAACTGCCAGAACTGTGACAAAAACGATGATTAGATATTTTGATTTTTTAAAACGGTTCATATTCCTACCTTTTTACTAAAGATCTACTACTGTGATTTTTTATCAATCTTACAAATCCACTAAGATTTTAAGAAAAATAAGAGACATCCCAGCACCAGAATCACAAGAATCGCCAGTGTATCCTTTTGACTCCATCTCAACTGTCTATACTGACTTCTACCCTTTCCTCCCTGATAACCACGCGCTTCCATGGCTATTGCCAATGAATCTGCACGCTTTAAGCTAGTCGCAAAAAGAGGAATTAAAATCGGAATCATAGCCTTTACTTTTTGAACGATACTACCTTCGCCAAAGTCAACTCCACGAGCCTTCTGAGCATTCATAATTCTCGTCGTGTCATCCATCAAGGTTGGAACAAAACGCAAACTCATTGATAACATGAGACCAATTTCATGAACGGGAACTTTCACGCGTTTCAGAGGCGCTAAGAGAGATTCAACTGCAGCTGCCAGACTCAAAGGCATGGTCGTTAACGTTAGCAAAGTTGAAAAGAAAATAATCAAGACAAAACGACAGAAAATAATCCCAGCTTGTTGCAAAGCATAATCCGTTATTCTTATAAAAGAAAACTCAAATAAGACATTACCACTTGAAATGAAAAAGAGTTGAAATAGAGTCGTAAAAGCAATCAAGAAAAACATGGATTTTAATCCCTGCACAAAAAACGAGAGGGAAACGCCCGACAAAGCGATAAATATACCTGTTGCTACAAAAAGAATGAGATTGGCGAGGGGATTATTGGCCCAAAATACAATCAAAATCAACAGGATCATAGCCAGCAATTTACTACGGGGATCCAAGCGATGAATGATGGAATCTCCTGGTATATAACGCCCTAAAATCATACTATCCATTTAGCGACTCCTTAAACTCCTCTATCTTGATTGGCAGTTTTTTAAAAGCTACACCCCTATCTGCCAAGCGTTTACAAAAGGCTGTTATTTTAGGCACACCTAACTGCACCTTTTCCATAGAGGCTACATCTTGGAAAACATCACTCGGTTTGCCACTTTTGACTAAACACCCCTTTTCCATAACATAGACCTGATCAGCATACGTAGCTACATCATCCATCAAATGCGTTACCAGGAGGATTGTCATTCCAGCAAGGTGAAGTTTTTTAAACAGGGTCATCAATTCTTTTCTGCCCAAAGGATCTAATCCAGCTGTTGGCTCATCCAAAACCAAGACAGTAGGCTCCATGGCTAGGATACCTGCTATGGCCACACGTCTCATCTGACCACCCGAAAGTTCAAAAGGACTGCGCTCAAAGAGTGACTCATCGATGCCTACCAAGGCTAACTTTTCACGTGCAATTTTCTTGGCTTCTTCCTCAGAAACTCCAAAATTTTGTGGTCCAAACGCAACATCTTTCAAAACAGTTTCTTCGAAAATCTGATTTTCAGCAAATTGAAACACTAGACCGACTTGCTTTCGAATCTGTCGAATTTCTTTATTTGTTGATGTAGGAGTAATGACGGTATCGAAAACTCGAACAGAACCCTTACTTGGAACCAATAGGCCATTTAAAAGCTGTAAGATCGTCGATTTCCCACTACCTGTATGTCCTATCAAAGCTGTATAGGAGCCGTCCTCAATCGTCAAGGAAACATCAGTCAAGGCTGATGAAGATAGGGGAGTCCCCTCTTGATAGGTAAAGCTCACATTTTCTAGAGTAATTCCCATAACTTGTCCTCTAGCTCTCCTTCTGTCAAATAGCCATCCGGCAACTGATAGCCTGTCTCTCTCAAAGATTCTCTCAATTGATTAGTAAAGGGATCATCTAAGCCTATCTGGTCAAGGTCATCCCGAGAAAAAAGTTCTCTTGGGCTACTGGTTGACTCCACTTGGCCTTTTTTCATGACCAGGACACGGTCACTCATCGCAACTTCTTCCAAGTCATGCGTAATGGAGACAACTGTCATCTGATAGTCTTTTCGAATCTCTTGAACTGTCTGAATCAGTTCTCTGCGCCCCTCGGGATCCAACATACTTGTA
The DNA here is from genome assembly GCF_053628175.1 of Streptococcus sp. 151470009-6. NCBI lineage: Bacteria > Bacillati > Bacillota > Bacilli > Lactobacillales > Streptococcaceae > Streptococcus > Streptococcus sp. 151470009-6. The sequence goes on along the minus strand of NZ_JBSEZF010000007.1, from coordinate 36,700 downwards.
GCCTCGTCCAGAATCAAAATAGCAGGTCTCAAGGCAACAACTCCTGCAATGGCTACCCGTTGTTTTTGTCCACCCGATAAGCGGACTGGTTCTCTCTTCTTAAAGTCTAGCATACCTACTAACTCCAAAGATTCAGCCACTCTTTTCTTCATTTCTTCTCGAGGAAGTCCCTGATTTTCTAGGCCAAAGGCAACATCATCTTCAACAGTTGCACCTACAAATTGATTGTCTGGATTTTGAAAAACCATACCAATTTGACGACGCAAGTCCCAAACATTCTCAGGGGACAGCAATTGGCCATCTATCCAGATTTCTCCAGATTCCGCTTCAAGCAAGCCATCAATCAAACGAATAGTTGTTGACTTTCCACTCCCATTATGACCTACGATTGAGAGCCACTCCCCACGTTTCACGTGAAACGTAACGCTGTTAACATCATAATACTCTTGATCTTCTTTGTATCGAAAAGACAGATCTTTTACTTCAATAATCGATTTCATTTCGAACCAAATGTTCCTTTGAATAGATGAGCGCTACCCTTGAAATAATCATAACCAGAGTAGATAGTGAAAAACAAAGCGATATAAAGCAACAGTTGCCCAATTAAATTCCAATGTAAGAGCAAAAAGATAATGGCAAACATTTGACTAAAGGTCTTGATTTTCCCAGGCATCGCTGCCGCCAGAACCGTTCCTCCTGTCTCAACGAGCAACAGACGAAGGCCTGTCACAGCGAGTTCACGACAGATGATAATAGCAACAACCCAAGCTGGAGCCATACCCAACTCAATCAACATGATAAAAGCTGACATAACCAACAACTTATCCGCCATTGGATCTGCAAACTTTCCAAAGTTGCTAACCACATTCCATTTACGAGCAAGGTAACCATCAAGATAATCTGTCACACTAGCAACTGCAAAGATAATCGCTGCCAGCAGGTGACTGCCTTGTGAATGGTCCAAAGTCAAAATAAGAATAAAGAGAGGTATAAAGAGAATTCTACCAATTGTTAATACATTAGGGATTTGTTCTTTTTTCATTGGTTCTTCCTTAATCTGTAGTAAATGTAAGTGTTACAGTTCCAGTCTGAGTTGTCAGCTTCGAGGTATCGATTGTTTGATTGTCCACAGTTAAAGTAACTCCCTTCACTACACCCAAAGTAATCGTCACAGGTTCTTTCGTCGAAACTGTTGTTTTTGCGTTTTTATTGTCTGATGACAAGGTCACACCACCTTCAAGGTCACTTCCTGAAACACTTACCCAGCTAGTTGCATCCGAAACAGTCAGTTGAACCACAGCTGTTTCCTTACTCGTTTTATAGCGGGCTTCAATGCGGTTTCCTTCACCTGAAACGGTAATAGTTGATTCCGCAGTAGGAGATGAGCTTGATACCTGACTACTAAAAGATGAATTAGATGAGGTTGTTGAACTAGTTGAGTTCACAACACTATAGTTAGCTGAAGAAGGACTTGGCTGAGTTTGGATGTAGTTCCAAACATAGTAAGTCACAAAAATTAAAATTGATAAAGCAAATAGCACAAAATAAAACAAAGGGAGATAAGAAGTTTTTTTCTTATTTGATCGTCTACGACCAGACAAGTCTTCTTCATCAACATCGACCTCTTCATAGGTGATCATACTACCTGAATCATAGGCATCCAGTACAATTCTTTCATCTAACTCTACTGCCCAAGCATATTTTCTTAAAAAAGAACGAGCGTAAAAGGTACTAGGAAGTTGATCGAAATCATCCGCCTCCATTGCTTCTAGAAAATTCAACTGAATTTCAGTTTTTTCCTGTAATTCTTCTATACTCAATCCCTGGTTAATTCTAGCTAAACGCAGAACCTCACCAATTGTTTTTTTTCTCATACTTACCATTCCTTCTTTCTAGTGTTCTTGCCTTATTTAGGCCGGAAAAATTGTAAAATCAACTAGATCACCATTATCAATCAAACGATGCCCAGCTTCAATAACATCTTCCAAAGTAATTTCCTGTAAAATTTTCGGAAAATCAAAAATTGTTTCTCCGCGATCCATAGGATCGTATTGAGTTGCAATAAATTCCAAGGAGTTCATACTACTGAAAAATTCTCCAAACATCTCACTCTTAACAAGATCGAGATGCTCCTCAGTAATATCTGCATCACTACTAAACTGACGAATCGCTTTCCGAAATTGGTGCGACAAAGAAACAGGTTCCTTGGTATCCATCGTTAATATCACAAAGTGAAAGCGACTATTTACCTCAACCTCTAATGACAATGAAGCATCTAACTTCCCTGTCTCGTATAATCTTTGAAAACGATCCGAGGTCCAGCCAAACATCATCGTAAATAGCAATTTCAATAAAATGTTGTAACGATAAGACTCCTCTTCCGTTATTTGACCAGTTCCTCTAATAGCAACAGCAAGTTTGGGTAAAGAAACTTCCATACGAAGACTATCTGTTTGCTTCACAGGTTGCAAAGGTAGTTGCTCTTTTGAAACTGTAAACTGCTCTAAAATCTTATTTTCCTTTTTCGAAAAATATTCCTCAATGAGCGCCACATCAATATTTCCAACTAAAAATAGAGACATGTTGACAGGATTGTAAAAGTCTGTAAAGTTTTCTTTTAAATTTGAAACTTGAATCTCAGAAATTGATTTTCCACTCCCAACAATATCTGTCGCTAAAGGAGTACCAGGATAAAGATTGGCTAATGTTGCAAAAAACAAACGCGAATCTGGATCATCTTGATACATTTCTCGTTCTTGCTGGATAATATCTTGTTCTCTCAAAACAGACTCTTCTGTAAAATGAGCATCTCCAACTAACTCATCAAGCAAATCTAAATTCTCTAATAAATGGTCAATTGTTGAAAAAAGATAACTAGTCTTAGTAAAGCTTGTAAAGGCATTGCTGTCTGCACCTAATCGAGTAAAAGCAGCCATCATATCTTCAAAATTTTCTCTTTCAAACAATTTATGTTCAAGAAAATGTGCAATTCCTGCTGGATGATGACGTAAACCTTTTTCCAAGCTTGTATAAGTTGCATCCAAAGAGCCAAATTGAACTGTTACAACCCCATAAACCTCATTAAAATCTTGTTTAGGAAGTAAAGAAACTGTCAACCCATTTGACAATTGTGCTTTATACACTCTTTCCTTTACAGCAGGATAGTATTTTTCTTCAAAAGTAACCCTTGTCATTCTACTCCTTCCATAAAGTAAATCGCTTGTAATTTCAAACTGTTGGCAGCTTTACATACAGCTTCTTTATCAACACTCTCTAATTTTTCCAACAACCGGTCAATGTCAAAAGTCTCTTTTCCAAATAGTGCAGTTAAATAGATTCTTTCAACTAGGGTATGCTGACTATCTTGAGCAATTAATAAAGATCTTCGAATCATCTCCTTGGTTTGATAAAGCTCAAAATCTGTAAAGTTGCCCTTTTTCAAATCCATCAACTGATGATTCATCATTTTTCTAGCTTGATTCCGATTTCCTCTATCGATACCTGTATACATTCTTAACAAGCCACTAAACAAATCCAACTGACTAGAGACCGTATAGGCTATCCCAGCATTCTCACGAACGTTTGTAAAGAGTTTCGAATGTGCAAATTCCCCCAACAAACCATTCATAACAAGCATAGGCAGATGCTGATCATCACCATATTTTACAGGAGAATGATAGCCCATTTCCAAAATAGATTGTCCAACATTTCTCTGAACCATTCCTTCTTGTAAAACATTCGAATAAGACTGATGGTACTGAATGGTAACATCGCTCTTTCTAGCTGTTAAGGGTAATGAATTCAGCGATTCTGTGATTTCTACTTCATTAAAATCACCTAAGAAAAAGAAATCAATCCGATCATTTTTCAGAGCATCTTGAAAGCAAGTGTAGCTACTTTCTGGAGACTCATTTGAAATGCTATTTCGTAAATCACTGTATCTCAATTGAAGACGCTCATCATGGAAGAACAAGCTGTCCAACTCCTTATGAGCAAAATAAAATGAATCATCCATATCAGTAGCTAAGCTAGCCAATAATTGCTTTTTTTCAATTTCAAACAAGGTTGGCTCAAAGGCTCCATCTAGAACTAAGGGGGCAAATAAGATCTGTTCTACCAATTCCAAAATTCGAGAAGTCAAGACATTTTTTTTACTCAAAAACTCATCTCGTACATAGGTAAAGGTTAAGTCAAGAATATGTGCCTGTCCTCTACGATAAGCACTCGTAGAAATATCTGCTCCGTACAAACTTGCTAAATATCTACGAAAAGCTTGAGAAGTTGGGTAAGCTTTATTGGCAGCCTCCAACATACTCGCACTTAACATGCGTCCTGCTACTGTCTCAAGAGATAAGGGAGCAGTAAAACGAATAGTGATTTTATTTGTTTTAAACTTTTTGGATTGAACAAAATGTGCTGAAATTCCAGGCACTAACTCCATACCTTACCTCCTTACATATAGAGTTCTATTATATCACGAAAAGGAAAATATTTCTTATTCTCTTTACCGCTTTTAAAATAAAAATCGTTTTCATTTCCAGTGATTTCGCTCACTTAATTCTAAAAAATATGGTATAATACCTTAGATTGAGGTGAATTATGGAATACAAATTATTTGAAGAATTTATTACGCTCCAAGCCCTCCTAAAAGAGCTTGGAATTATACAAAGCGGTGGTGCTATTAAATCCTTTTTAATGGAACATCAAGTTTACTTTAATGGTGAATTAGAAACTAGACGTGGGAAAAAGATCCGTATAGGAGATATAATTGACATCCCTGATTTAAAGATTGACATCACCTTGACACAACCAAGTTTAAAAGAGCAAGAAGAATACCAAGCAGATAAGATTGAAAAAGAGCGGATTGCTAAACTTGTCAAAGAGATGAATAAGGGTGTAAAGAAAGAAAAACAAAAAACTACTTTATCACCTAAAACCAAACAAGCTCCACGTTTTCCAGGAAGATAATCATGTGGCTCCAACATTTAACAATAAAAACCTTTCGAAACTACAAAGAGACGAAAATTGATTTCAATCCAAAATTAAACGTCTTTTTAGGTCAAAATGCACAAGGAAAGACCAACATTCTAGAAGCAATCTATTTCTTGGCCTTAACACGTAGCCATCGGACTCGGACTGATAAAAATCTCATTCATTTTGATGAAGAACAACTCCATCTTTCTGGCTTGATTCAGAAAAAAACAGGCTCTATCCCTCTAGAAATTGATTTAACACCAAAAGGGCGTGTGACTAAAGTCAATCACTTAAAGCAAGCTCGCCTCTCAGACTACATCGGACATATGAATGTGGTTCTCTTCGCACCTGAGGATCTCCAGTTAATTAAAGGAGCACCCTCTGTCCGTCGAAAGTTTATAGATATCGAACTGGGACAAATTAAACCAATCTACTTGTCAGACTTGTCAAACTATAACCATATACTCAAGCAAAGAAACACTTACCTAAAATCCAGTCAAAAGATTGACGAAACATTTCTATCGGTCTTAGATGATCAGTTAGTAGAGTATGGTTGTCGCGTCATAAAACATCGGATAAAATTCATCAAAGACCTAGAGAAATTCGGTCAAAAAAAACACTTAGAAATTTCAAACCAATCAGAAGAGTTATCAATTTCTTATCAATCAACTGTCAACTTCACTAATGAAGAAGTCTTAATGGATTCTTTTAAAATGGCTTTAGAAAAAAGTAGATCAAGAGATTTATTTAAAAAGAATACTGGTGTTGGCCCTCATCGAGATGACATTGCTTTCTATATCAACGGTATGGATGCCAGTTTTGGAAGTCAAGGGCAACATCGTAGTCTTGTGCTTTCTATCAAACTAGCAGAGATTGAACTAATGGAAAGCATTACTAACGAGTCTCCAATACTCTTGCTTGACGATGTTATGAGCGAGCTTGACAACACACGACAACTAAAATTACTAGAAACTATTTCACAATCTATCCAGACCTTCATCACAACAACAAGTTTAGATCACTTACAAAACTTGCCAGAAAATCTTAGCGTTTTCAACATCCAAAACGGTAAAATATCTGTAAATCAAAATTGACACCTTTGTAAACAAAAAGAACTCCTGAATTTCAGGAGTTCTTTTTTACTTCTTACATAGAGTAGTTTGGTGCCTCATTAGTGATTTGTACATCATGAGGATGGCTTTCTTTGAGACCAGCCCCAGACATTTCAATAAATTGAGCGTTGTCGTGCAATTCTTTAAGGTTGGCTGCACCACAGTAACCCATACCAGAGCGAATACCACCAATCATTTGAAAGACAATATCAGCTGCTGCACCTTTATAGGCAACACGACCTTCAATTCCTTCTGGAACGAGTTTGTTTGCTTCATTGATAGAACCTTGGAAGTAACGATCACTTGAACCTTTTTTCATTGCAGCGATTGATCCCATACCACGGTAAGTCTTAAACTTACGTCCTTGGAAAATTTCAGTTTCACCTGGTGCTTCATCTGTTCCAGCAAACATTGAACCAAGCATAACTGCATTTCCACCTGCAGCAAGGGCTTTTACAATATCTCCAGAATACTTGATTCCACCATCAGCAATAATCGTTTTTCCATATTCGCGCGCAACTGCTGCCGCATCATAAATTGCTGTCACTTGTGGGACACCCACACCTGCAATCACACGAGTAGTACAGATAGAACCTGGTCCAATCCCGACTTTGACAACATCCACACCCGCATCATAAAGAGCACGCGCACCTTCTGCAGTTGCAATATTACCAGCAATCAAAGTGCGATCTGGGAAGTGAGCACGAATTTCAGCAATTTTACGTAGAACCCCAGCAGAGTGACCATGTGCAGTATCAATAACAATTGCGTCAGCCCCTGCTTCAAAGAGAGCCTCTGCACGTTCAAATGTATCTGAAGTGACACCCACCGCACCAGCAACTAGTAGACGACCAAATTCATCTTTGGCAGCATTTGGGAACTCAATAACTTTTTCAATATCCTTAATAGTAATCAAGCCAGAAAGACGGCCTTCTTCGTCAACCAAAGGAAGTTTTTCAATACGGTGTTCTTGAAGAATATGTTCAGCCGTTGCAAGATCTGTACCAACAGGGGCAGTGACAAGATTTTCACTGGTCATATGGTTTGAGATTGGTTGATTGTAATCTGAAATGAAGCGAAGATCTCGGTTTGTTAGAATACCAACCAATTTACGATTTTCAAGTGTTTCTACAACTGGAACACCACTGATACGGTAACGTCCCATCAGTTCGTCTGCCTCAGCAATGGTATGTTCTGGAGTCAAGAAGAATGGATCAATAATAACACCATTTTCAGAACGTTTTACCTTGCGAACTTCGTCTGCTTGTTGCGCAATTGACATGTTTTTATGGATTACTCCAAGACCACCTGCACGAGCAATAGCAATGGCCATTTGGCTTTCTGTGACTGTGTCCATCGCGGCTGTAATAATTGGGATATTTAAAGTCAGATTATCTGCCAATTTTGTTGTTAAATCTGCATCATTCGGCAACACATGACTCTCAGCTGGAATAAGCAATACATCATCAAAGGTAAAACCTTTTTTCAAAAATTTAGTGTCCCAATTAGACATTCGAAGTTTCCTCATTTCTTTCTTTTTGAGCTTGACTCTTTTTGTATTGTATCTATCATACCATTCTATGAAAATTTGTCAAATGATACAAGGACAAATAAAAAAACTATCTTTTCCTGTGCGAAAAAAGATAATTTCTTATAGTATATAAGCTTATTTAAAATAATGAAGTCCCATTGCTTCCTTAACCTCAGATAGAGTTTGTCCTGCAACCTCGCGAGCTTTTTCGCTTCCTTTTTGAAGCATATTATACACTTCTCCCATATCCTGAGCAAATTCGATACGGCGCTCACGAATAGGACCAAGTTCGCGTTCAAGTATTTCGAGTAGATAGCGTTTCGTCTTCACATCACCAAGACCACCACGTTGATAGTGTTCTTTCATCTCTGCAATTTCTTTAGCATCTTCAGGACGACCAAAAACATCTAGATAATGGAAAACCATGTTTCCTTCAATCTTACCTGGATCCTCAACACGAATATGATCCGGGTCTGTATACATACTCATGACTTTTTTACGCAAAGTATCAGCATCATCAGCTAGATAAATACCATTATTGAGGGATTTAGACATTTTGGCATTTCCATCTAGACCAGGTAGACGACCTGCTCTTTCATTTTCTGGGTAAATACCTTCTGGTTCCACCAAAACATCACAGTTATAAGCATGATTAAAGGAACGAACAATCTCACGAGTTTGTTCAATCATTGGTTTTTGGTCTGTTCCTACAGGAACATAATTAGCCTTAAAGGCTGTGATATCTGCTGCCTGAGCGATTGGATAAACCAAAAAACCTGTCGGAATACTTTCCCCAAATCCTTTTTGAGCAATCTCTGTTTTTACTGTCGGATTACGCTCCAAACGAGCTAGTGACACCAAATTCATATAGTACATAGACAGCTCAGCCAACTCTGGAATCTGACTTTGAATGAAGATAGTTGATTTACTTGGATCCAATCCAACTGCTAGGTAATCCAAGGCAACATTCCCAATAGACTCTACAATCGTTTGAGGATCTTTGGCGTGATCTGTCAATGCTTGTTGGTCCGCCAAAAAAACAAACATCTCATACTTATCTTCTTCCTGTAGTAACACTCTATTTTTTAGACTACCAACATAATGTCCAATATGCAGTTTACCTGTTGGACGGTCTCCTGTTAAAATAATGGGTTTCGTCATTTTTTTCTCCTTCGAAATGGTCTCTTCAATTATAGCATTTTTTTGTTAAAATAACAGAAAATTATTTAAATCAAAGAGCCGATTCGCTGTAAATATAACTGTAAACTTAGTTGACATAAAATTGACAAAGAAAAATTTGAATATTTCTCTCTTTTCTAGTAGAATAAATGTATTACATATTATAGGAGAAAAACATTGCTTACAGTATCTGATGTTTCACTACGTTTTAGTGATCGCAAACTTTTTGATGATGTCAACATCAAATTTACAGAAGGAAATACATACGGATTAATTGGTGCTAATGGTGCTGGGAAGTCTACATTCTTAAAAATTTTAGCTGGAGATATCGAACCTACAACTGGTCACATTTCTCTTGGTCCAGATGAACGTCTCTCTGTTCTTCGTCAAAATCACTTTGACTATGAAGATGAACGTGCAATTGATGTCGTTATCATGGGAAATGAAAAGCTTTATAGCATTATGAAAGAGAAAGATGCTATTTACATGAAGGAAGATTTTTCTGATGAAGATGGTGTTCGTGCAGCTGAACTCGAAGGTGAGTTTGCTGAACTTGGAGGTTGGGAAGCAGAGAGTGAAGCATCTCAACTGCTTCAAAATCTAAATATTCCAGAAGAATTGCACTACCAAAACATGAGCGAATTGGCCAATGGTGAAAAAGTAAAAGTTCTCCTTGCCAAAGCACTTTTTGGCAAACCAGATGTTCTTCTCTTGGACGAGCCAACCAACGGTTTGGATATCCAATCAATTACATGGCTAGAAGACTTCTTGATTGACTTTGATAACACTGTCATCGTTGTATCCCATGACCGTCACTTCCTCAACAAAGTATGTACTCACATGGCAGACCTTGACTTTGGAAAAATCAAACTCTATGTCGGAAACTATGACTTCTGGAAGGAATCTTCTGAGCTTGCTGCTAAATTGTTAGCAGACCGTAATGCCAAAGCGGAAGAAAAAATTAAGCAATTGCAAGAATTCGTTGCTCGATTCTCTGCCAATGCTTCTAAGTCAAGACAAGCAACGTCTCGTAAAAAAATGCTTGACAAGATTGAACTAGAAGAAATTGTTCCATCCAGTCGTAAATATCCATTTATCAACTTTAAAGCAGAGCGTGAGATTGGTAATGATCTCTTGACAGTAGAAAATCTAACTGTAAAGATTGATGGTGAGACTATTTTAGATAATATCAGCTTTATCTTGCGTCCAGGTGATAAGACGGCTCTTATTGGACAAAATGACATTCAAACGACTGCACTAATTCGTGCGATCATGGGTGACATTGACTATGAAGGAACGGTTAAGTGGGGAATTACTACCAGTCGCTCTTACTTACCAAAAGATAACTCTGCTGATTTTGCAGGGAGCGAGTCAATTCTTGACTGGTTGCGTCAATTTGCAAGTAAAGAAGAAGACGATAATACCTTCTTACGCGGTTTCCTTGGTCGTATGCTCTTCTCTGGTGATGAGGTTAACAAACCTGTAAATGTCTTGTCAGGGGGAGAAAAAGTTCGTGTCATGCTTTCAAAACTTATGCTTCTGAAATCAAATGTCCTTGTACTTGATGATCCAACAAATCACTTGGACTTGGAATCTATTTCAAGCTTAAACGATGGATTGAAAAACTTTAAAGAATCAATCATCTTTGCCAGTCATGACCACGAGTTCATTCAAACTTTGGCAAACCATATTATTGTTTTATCTAAGAATGGCGTCATCGATCGTATCGATGAAACCTATGATGAATTCCTAGAAAATGCAGAAGTACAAGCAAAAGTCAAAGATCTTTGGAAAGACTAAATAAGACTTCAAAACTCAGTTGGGTTAACCAACTGAGTTTTCTATCATTCTACGAGGTAACATGAAATCATTTTTAAAAACATATCGAACCTATTTTATTTCTTTCATCATTCCTGTAGTGATTATGTCTGGAGTATATCTATCTCAAGGGATTTACTGGAATAGCAATACATCCCCACTATTAGGAGATGGTTTCCACCAATACGTTATTTTTGATGTGGCTTTACGGAATATTCTACATGGAAATGGTAGTTTGTTTTACACCTTTACAAGTGGCCTCGGACTGAATTTCTATGCTCTATCTAGTTATTACTTGGGTAGTTTTCTCTCACCTCTGGTTTACTTTTTTAATCTGTCGAATATGCCAGATGCTGTTTATCTAACAACTCTATTAAAATTTGGATTGATTGGACTGTCAACCTTCTTTAGTCTAAATAGATTATTTAAAGATATTCCGAAATATTTAAAACTGTCCTTATCTACTTCCTATGCTCTAATGAGCTTTACAGTCAGTCAGTTAGAGATAAAAACCTGGCTAGATGTTTTTTTCTTGATTCCTTTAATTATAACTGGCTTACACCTACTTATAACACAAAAGAAGCGTCTACTATACTTTACAAGTCTGTCAATCTTGTTTATTCAAAACTATTATTTTGGATATATGACAGCATTGTTTCTTATTTTCTGGTATCTCTGCCAAATTTCATGGGATTTTAAAAATAGAAAATCATCTTTTCTTGATTTTGTTGTTGCCTCATTTTTAGCAGGAATGGCTAGTTTGATTATGACTCTTCCTACATTGTTTGATTTACAAACTCATGGGGAGAAGTTAACTGCCATTACAAAATTAAAGACAGATAGTAGTTGGTATTTGGATATTTTTGCAAAACAATTCATTGGATCTTTTGATACAACTAAGTATGGATCTATACCAATGATTTTTGTTGGATTGCTTCCTTTTATTTTAACCATTCTATTTTTCACAATAAAATCCATCAAGTTTCACGTGAAACTTACTTATGCAATTTTCTTTATTTTTTTAATAACAAGCTTTTACATAGAGGCACTTGATTTATTTTGGCAGGGGATGCATACTCCAAATATGTTTTTGCATCGCTATGCTTGGATTTTTTCCACTCTGTTAATTTATACTGCAGCAGAAGTCTTAAATCGTCTGAAAAAACTGAAGCTCTGGAATCTATTTATCTCACTTTTTCTTGTACTAACAGGATTTTTGGCTACTGTCTATTTTAAATCACACTATTCTTTTTTAACAGATCTGAATATCCTACTCACCCTTGAATTTCTCCTAGTTTATGCTCTTTTACTCCTTGCAGTCATCAGAAAATTTATCTCTGTAAAACTATTTGCAATTCTTTTACCTTTATTTATAACAGTTGAGATAAGCCTAAATGCTTCAGCTCAAATGGAAGGAATAGCTAAAGAATGGGCCTTTGCTTCTCGTAGCGCCTATAATAGAGATATAACCGCTATGGAATCCGTTCTAAACCAAATTGACAATCCATTTACACGTACTGAGAAACTGCAAATTCAAACAGGAAATGACAGTATGAAATTTAACTACAATGGAATCTCTCAATTTTCATCTGTACGAAATCGTTCAGCTAGCACTAGTTTGGATAAACTTGGATTCAAATCCTCTGGAACCAACCTCAATCTTCGTTATGCAAATAATAGTATTTTAGCAGACAGTTTATTTGGAATCCAGTACAATATTTCTGAAACCTCACTTGATAAGTATGGCTTTCAAGAGATTTATCAAAAGGATCATTTAACCTTATATAAAAATCAACTTTCCCTCCCCATTGCTTTTGCTACTCAATCTATTTACACAGATGTAAACTTTAATAATCATACTCTGGATAATCAGGCTTTATTTATAAACCAGCTTGCTAATCTCAACTTAGATTACTTCTATCTAATAGCATATGATAAAACAGATAATTCTGATGGTTTAACAAGTATCACGAGTTCTACGAATGAGGATGCAAGGATTGATTATCAAATTGAGGTTCCTCAAAATAGTCAAGTCTATCTCTCTTTTTCAAACCTTCATTTTACTAATGATAAACAAAAGAAGGTTGACATACTTGTCAATGGAGAAAAGAAGACTTTTACAACTGACAATGCATTTAATTTCTTTAATTTGGGTTATACTGAGGAACAAAAAACTTTCAATATCAGTGTTAGTTTCCCTGAAAATTCTCAGGTGTCATTTGAATCTCCAACCTTCTATCGTTTAGATACTCAGGCTTTTACTGAAGCAATCCAAAAAATTAAAGAACAACCTGTAGAAGTATCCACCTCTAAAAATAAAGTCTTTGCTACATATGAAGTAAAACAAGATACCTCTATTTTCTTCACCATTCCTTATGACAAAGGTTGGTCTGCATACCAAGATGGGAAAAAACTTGAAATCAAGCAGGCTCAAACTGGTTTTATGAAAGTTGATGTTCCAAAGGGAAAAGGAACCATTACACTTTCCTTTATTCCCAATGGTTTTGTTATTGGAGCAGTCTGCTCAGTAACTGCCCTTCTTCTTTTTGGAATCTATAATTACAGACAAAATTTATCTAATACAGAAAAAGATTGACCAAGGAATTGGTCAATCTTTTTAATCTTCCTCCATTTTCTTAGGTTGATAAGCTAGCATACCTAAAGCAGTAAAGAAAGCTAGTGTTATAATAAGGAAAATCACTTGGTGATGAATATTTCCTGTCATAGAGATTGTTTGTCGTAAGCCTGATACAGAGTAACTCATTGGTAACCATGGATTAATACCTTTAAAGAAATCATTTGTCAAAGCAAGTGGATAAGTCCCTGCACTTGATGCTAACTGTAATAATAGTAAAATAAGAGAGAAGAAGGCTCCTAAACGGCTATTCCAAGTTGTTAAAGCTGTCACCATAGACATAAAAGCTAAACTTGTGATTATAATTAAAATTAAGGTTCTCATCTCATGGTTAGCAGTTAAACCAATCAGATGGACACCGCCATAAACTAAAACACCTGCTAAGACAGCTATAATGCCATTTATTTCAGATCGAGACTTCAACCAAGCCAAACGACTCTCTGGATGACGTCCAGAAGGCAACTTGGCAAAAATCATATTGGTAGATATAGCAGCAACAAAAAGAGCAACTGATATCATATAAGGAGCCATAGCAATCCCATTTACAGGAACTTGGTCGTTATCTGTTTTTGAAAGAACTAGAGGTTCAGATAATGTTTCTGCATTTTCAGATTCTGTTGATGCTGATTTGAGCTGATTATTAGCATTTCCTAATCCTTGTCCTAATGAACCAACTCCTGTCTGTAAATCTTCAAGACCAGAGGTTAAGCTTGTTCCACCTTCTGCTAGTTTTCCAGTACCATCTGAAATCTTCATAGCACCACTTCCTAGTTGAGATGCTGCGGAAAGTAACTGTGTTGATTTGTCTGTTAATTGACCAGAGCCAAATTGTAATTTAGTAAGACCTGCTGTCAGCTCTGGACTCTTATTATTCAATTGAGCAGATCCAGATGACAAACTTTCTATACCTGATACTAATTCTGGAGCTTTTCCAGCTAACGTATCTACTCCATTTGTCAAGTTTGATGTGTTTTGTGTCAACTTACTTGATCCAGAAACTAATTGATCTAGACTAGTTGTTAAGTTTGCATTCTTTTCACTTAGTTTATTGGCACCTATAGAAATTGTGTCCAGCCCCTTAGTATAGTTTACAACTCCTTTTTCAATTGACTGACTTCCTGGAACCAACTGATTATCTACAGCAGTTTGCAATTTTGTAAATCCATTTGACAAGGTTGTCAAGGAGCTAGATGCTGCAGGTAAGAGTTGATTTGCTTTCGTCTGCACATCAGATAGATTAGATACTTGTTGTTCTGAATTCTCTAAACTTTCTTTCAATCCTCCTACTGTCGTTAAAATTGTTTTTGCTGACTCAATAGTAGAACTAGAATTTTTAGAAATAGCTTCTATCAGTTCTTTCTTTTGTTCATCTGTGAGAGATTGATAAGTAGCTGTTGATTGAAGGTTAGCAATAGTTTTCTCTTGTTCTGTCTGACTTTTGGTCACAATATCCTGTGCAAGAGTTGTTAGATTTGGCAAAACTTCTGACAATGTACTTTTCAGTTGAGTATTATCTGATATCGTAAGAGCTTGTAGTGTTTTATTTAGCTCTCCTAGACTAGTTGCCAATTGAGCTATTTCTTCATTTTGTTGAGATGAGGACTCCAATTGACTTGAAATTTCTTTAATACCAGTATTTAATTGCTCCATTCCATCTCTTAGGGCAGCTGATTGATTGGATAATTGACTTGTTCCGTTAGAAAGTTCTTTCACACTACTTGTATAAGCATTTACACCAACTGAAAATTGATTGAGGCCTGTATCCAGTTGTGAAACGCCACCTGTGTAGGACTTTATACCTGTATTTAGTTGATTTACACCTGTCACCAACTCGGGAGTTTTTGACGCTAATTGACCCAGTCCAGTGTCAACCTGTGAAACGGCATTTGTATAACTTTGTAAACCACTATCAAAAGTCCCTAAACCAATATGTAATTGCTCTATAGCAGATACATAGCTAGATAAACCTTTTGTAAATTGATCTACTCCATTTGAAAAAGTTACACTTGAGTTTGCTAGAGTATTAAGATTTGCAGATAATGTTTGACTTCCCGTCACCAATTGATTCGCTCCATTAGCCAGTTGTTCACTTCCATCAGCTGCCTTATTTACTCCAGACTTCAAGTCATTCATTTTTTGAAATAAAGCCTTGGAATACGTTTCAGTTACATTAGTAGAAACGGTTTGTTTTAATTGTGTCATTGCAGAATCACTCATCTTGCTTGCAATAAAGCTATGCCCACTTGAAGTCTGATAATCAATCTGCATCTGTTCAGGATGATTTGTTAGGATAGAAGTAGCTTTTTCAGATAAGTCACTTGGTAAAGTCACTACCATATAGTAGTCACCATCTTCTAGCCCTTTTTCCCCTTCCTCTTCATTTACAAAATGAAAATCTAAAGCCTTATTTTCTTTCAAATTAGACACCATGTCTTCACCTATTGTCATTGTCTGTCCATTATAAGAAGCTTCCTTATCTTTATTGACAACTGCCACAGGTAACTCCGATACTTGACCATATGGATCCCACATGGAAGATAAAAATATAATGTTGTATAAAGCTGGAATGAGAGAAATCCCTATCATTACAATGATAAAGGTCGGTTTTTTAAATATTGCTTTCCATTCTTTAAACATATTTCCTCCTTTTTTAAACATATTGTCTAAAATTTTGATATAATAGATTATACATAAAAAAATCCAAATTACAAGGTAAAAAATATTTTTTTAGACATATAGTCTATTTTTGTGTAAAAGGAGAAATTATGAAAGAAAGTAACAAACGCTTAAAAACAAAACGTATTATCGAAAATGCCATGGTTCAATTATTGACGGACTACCCCTTTGATCAAATTTCTACTGTCAAGTTAGCAGAAAAAGCCGGAATTAGTCGTTCCAGCTTTTACACTCACTACAAGGATAAGTATGATATGATTGAGCACTACCAAAGTAAACTCTTTCATACCTTTGAATATATTTTTCAAAAACATGTTCATCATAAAAGAGATGCTATTTTAGAAGTATTTGAATATCTAGAATCAGAACCACTTCTGGCTGCTCTTCTTTCTGAAAATGGAACCAAAGAAATTCAAAATTTCTTGAGAAATAAACTGCATATTATGCTTAGTACTGATCTTCAGAAACGTTTTATGCAACTACAACTCAATCCAATTGAACTAGAATACAGTAGCATTTATCTAACAAATGCCCTATTCGGAGTTTGCCAGACGTGGATTGCACACGGAAAAAAAGAAAGCCCGCAAGAAATGACAGACTTCCTTATGAAAATGTTAGGTGATACAAACTAAGAATAAAAAGAACACCACCTGGTGTTCTTTTTATCTGACTCCGCCAGTAGGACTCGAACCTACGACATCATGATTAACAGTCATGCGCTACTACCAACTGAGCTATGGCGGATAAAATAGTCCGTACGGGATTCGAACCCGTGTTACCGCCGTGAAAAGGCGGTGTCTTAACCCCTTGACCAACGGACCATCTATCTGTAGCAGATATAACCATTATATCAATTTCTTACTAATTGTCAATCACTTTTTAGATTTTTTCTCTAGAATATCTTTTAGTTTGCGAATTTTCAAACGAGTGATGGGACAGCGATGATCTTCATAAAAGACAACTTCTAAATTCTTTCGATCAATTTCTCTCACATTTCCCACATTGACAAGGAAAGATTTATGGGAGCAATAAAATCGCTGGGTATGTTTATCCTTTTCCTGAATATCTGTCATAGTTCCATAGAATTCTTTTGCAAAATTCTTACCAATAATCCGAAGTTTATGAGAAACTCCTGTGGTTTCGATATACAAAATGTCATGGTAAGGAATTTTCAAATCATTTCCTTTATAGTTGTAATCAAAATAGTCTACAACATCTTCGTTTTCAAGCAGCATGCTCTTAGTGTAAAAAATACTCTGCTCAATGCGTTTTTTGAATAATTCATCATTGATATCTTTATCAACAAAATCTAGGGCTGATACCTGGTATTTGTACGTTAAGGTAGCAAATTCAGATCGACTGGTAATAAAGACAATAATAGCATAAGGATTGTGATGACGGATAAATTGAGCCACTTCAAAGCCTTTTTTCTCGATTCCATGAATATCAATATCTAGGAAATAAAGCTGGTTTACTTCATCATTTTCGATATATTCCTTAAACTCACGAACTTTTCCTGTTGTCTTGTACGAAATAGGAATATTTGATTCCTCAGAGATTTCATTCAATATTCTCTCAAGTCTCACTTGATGTTCAATAACATCTTCTAAAATTAGTACTTTCATTCAAATTCCCTCTTAAATCTAATAATTTGTCTAAATGTGTTGTCTTCCATCTCTGTTTCTAGAATAATGTTGTCATACTTGTCTAAAATCTCATTGACATTATTAAGTCCTAGACCTCTATTTCTTCCCTTAGTAGAGAAACCTAAGGCAAATAAGTTTTCTGAAGGCGTCATAGTGATTTTACATGAATTCTGGATGACTATAACTGTTTCAAAATCCATTTTAATAACTGCAACTTCCATTTGTTTCAAGTAACTATCCGCAGCACCTTCAACAGCATTATTTAAGAGAATGCTCATGATGCGAACAAGATCAAGTAAATCTATTGACAATCTAGTAATAACATCCTTTACTTCCAATGTAAACTCTACATCATTATTTCGTGCATAGACAATGGATTGAGCAATCAAACTACGTAAAGCTGAATCTTCTATATTATTCAAATCAAAGTAAGTATATTTCTCTGAACGCAGTTTTTGATTCGCTTTTACTAATACTTCATTGTAAACCCTGTTAATTTCTTGTAAATCTTCACTGTCAATTGCCATTTGCATGCTGACAAGCATACCTGCATAATCATGACGAAAACCTCGAATTTCATTATACAAACCTACAATTTCATCTGTATAAGTCTGTAAATACTTTTGTTCAAATTTCTTTTGTTTTAGAGCAATCTCTTTTTCAACTTGAACCTTATAAGAGTTCATTGCGAAGAAGCACAGTAATAAACATATAAAAATGATGGCTGCTAAAATACTTCCGAAGCTATTTAAATGATGAGTTGTACTTACTATATCTGAAATAAACAATAAGATATGCAAACCAAAGAAAGCAACTATTACTTTTTTTAAAAAAGGGTACAGATAATCTTTATCAAAATATTTAATTTCCAGATGAAAATAACGAATTATTACTAGAATAGAAAAATAAGTCATCAACAATACTACTAAAAGGAATGTACTCTTATAGTGTAATACTACTTCATCTCCTGTTATAGAAGATAAAGTTACGGATATAAAAGTATGAGTACTGTGATATAATAAAGACAATAGTAAACTGATAAAAATTCCTTTGTATTTTTCAGACTTCTTTAACTTTCTTAAATAAAGGTACACAACCAAAGGAAATAAAAATTTAGACAAAGCAAAACTATTAGAAAATACTAGTGTAATAATTTCTTCAAGTATAAAAACTGAGATACATGTGTAACAGAAAAAAACAATTTGTTCTTTTCTATTTATTTTACAAATCCATTCATAACTTTTGCTAATGATGAGAAAATAAAAAATAGCTATCCCTAATCCAAATAAATCCATTACTCTCTACCTTTATTTCATTACTTTCTTCTTGGAAAAATAAGATTACGAATTGTTTCTGAAATTCTCCAATCCCCACCTCGAATCTCCTGCAATTCTGTTTCTGTTACCTCTTTAAATTGTTCCAATTTAACTGTGTTTTTCATAATAAAGTCTCCTGTATTGTTTTTCTTGTAAATTAACTTACAACCCTATTATACAAAATGAAGACCATGTAAGAAAAATTTCTTCCCAACTGTACATTTTTGCACCTGAAACGCACTTTTTTAAGAAAAAAGCTGGGAAAACTCCCAGCTTTACATCTAAAATTGATCCCAGCAGGATTCGAACCTGCGACCGTTCGCTTAGAAGGCGAATGCTCTATCCAGCTGAGCTATGAGACCTAACATGAACATTCTATCAAAAAACAAGAGCTAAGTCAATCTTCTATTTGTGATAAGGAGATCCCTGTTGAATTGTAAAAGCTCGATAAATTTGTTCAACTAAAACCAATCTCATTAACTGATGTGGTAAGGTTAGACGTCCAAAACTGACAGAAAGGTTAGCCCTATTTTTTACACTAGGTGCCAGACCTAAACTTCCTCCAATGATAAAAGTAAGAGTTGAGTAGCCTTTTATAGAAGCCTCTTCTAGTTGCTTACTAAATTCCTCTGAGGAGAGTGTTTTTCCTTCAATGGCTAGTACAACGACAAAGTCCCTTTCTCCAACCTTAGAAAGAATTCTTTCACCTTCTGTTTCCAAGATTTTTTGATTTTCTAATTCACTGGCTTTGTCAGGTGTCTTCTCATCAGTGAGCTCAATCATTTCTAATTTGGCGAAACGTGAAATTCGTTTGGTATATTCAGCAATACCATCTTTAAGGTATTTTTCTTTTAATTTTCCCACTGTTACAATTTTTATTTTCATTCTTCTATTCTATCATATCCACACTTTATTTCACATCTTATACACATAAAAATCATCCTAAATTTCTAGCAAATTCACAGAATAAAGCGAGTTATCCACAACTTGTGTAAAACTTTAAGCTTTTAAGTTTGGATTAAGTTAATAGGTTTATAATCTGAGTAAATAAATAACAAACGGAGGCGTTTATGAAACACTTACAAAAATTTTACAAAAAAGTAGTTAAAGTTCTTGCAATCATTCTAATAGGATTTTTAAGTGGTGCCTTAGGAAGTTTCGTAACATTACAACTTTATCAAAAACAAGGAAATCAAGCTACAAATAATAATTCCAACACTGTTACCCAAACATCCTATAAGAATGAAACTTCAACTACCCAAGCAGTCAATAAAGTTAAAGATGCCGTTGTATCTGTTATTACTTATTCATCAAATAGACAAAGTAGTGTATTTAATGGTGATGAAACTAATTCTGATTCAGACAATCAACAAATCGCGAGTGAGGGATCAGGTGTTATCTATAAAAAAGATGATAAAGATGCCTATCTTGTAACTAATACTCACGTTATCAATGGAGCTTCAAAAGTTGATATCCGCTTGGCAGATGGTACCAAGGTTCCTGGTGAGATTGTGGGATCTGATACTTTCTCTGATATTGCTGTCGTTAAAATTTCTTCAGAAAAAGTTACAACAGTAGCAGAATTTGGGGATTCAAGTCAACTTAGTGTTGGAGAAACAGCGATTGCTATCGGTAGTCCTCTAGGTTCAGAATATGCTAATACAGTTACACAGGGGATTATTTCAAGTCTTAATCGAACTGTATCTCTAAAATCTGAAGATGGTCAAGCTATTTCTACAAAAGCTATTCAAACAGACACTGCTATTAACCCAGGTAATTCTGGTGGTCCACTTGTAAACATTCAAGGTCAAGTAATTGGTATTACATCAAGTAAAATTGCAAGTAATGGTGGAACATCTGTAGAAGGTCTTGGTTTTGCAATTCCTTCAAACGATGCACAAAATATCATTAAACAGCTTGAAAGTGATGGTAAAGTGACTCGTCCAGCTCTTGGAATTCAAATGGTCAATTTGGCTAATGTTGGAGCGAATGATCTGAGAAAACTCAACATCCCAAGTAGTCTTACTTCAGGTGTAGTTGTTCGATCTGTTCAAAGTAATATGCCAGCAAATGGACATCTTCAAAAATACGACGTCATTACTAAAGTTGACGACAAAGAGATTGCCTCATCAACAGACCTACAACACGCTCTTTATACTCATGCTATCGGAGATACTATCAAAGTAACCTACTACCGTAATGGTAAAGAGGAAACAACCTCTATTAAGCTTGATAAGAATTCAGGTGATCTAGAGTCTTAATTGACATCAGTGTAAAGAAAACTTTACAGATAGTAAAAGATATGTTAGTGTAGAATCATGGAAAAATTTGAAATGATTTCTATCTCAGAAATACAAAAAAATCCTTACCAACCTCGAAAAGAATTTGATGCAGATAAATTAAAGGAATTAGCTCAATCAATCAAAGAAAATGGGCTCATCCAACCAATCATCGTTCGTCAATCTCCTGTAATTGGTTATGAAATCCTTGCAGGAGAGAGACGATATCGGGCTTCTCTCTTAGCTGGTCTTACTTCTATTCCAGCCCTTGTGAAACATCTCTCAGATCAGGAAATGATGATCCAGTCTATCATTGAGAATCTGCAGAGAGAAAACTTAAATCCAGTTGAAGAGGCACGCGCCTACGAATCTTTGGTAGAAAAAGGATTTACTCATACTGAGATAGCGGATAAAATGGGAAAATCTCGTCCTTATATCACTAATTTTATTCGTTTGCTTTCCCTACCAGAGCATATCTTATCTGAAGTGGAAAATGGAAAAATCTCTCAAGCTCATGCACGTTCACTAGTTGGTTTGGATAAAGAGCAGCAAGAATATTTCTTCCAATTAATCAAAAACGAAGACATCTCTGTGAGAAAACTAGAAACACTGCTGACAGAAAAAAAACAAAAGAAACAGAAAAAAAGTGACTCTTTCATCAAAGATGAGGAAGATAAATTGAAAAAACTACTTGGAGTGAATGTAGAAATTAAACTTTCTAAAAAAGATACTGGAAAGATTGTTATTTCTTTTTCAAGTCAAGAAGAATACGATAGAATTATTAACAGCCTGAAATAAGGCTGTTCTTTTATTTTCTCAACCCACAAATTTATCCACCAATTTTTTTATCAAAAAGCCTACTAAATCAAGGATTTTTCTATTTATCCCCAACCTGTGGATAAATACTGCTAACATTGTGGATTCTTTTCCCCAATCTGTGGAAAAATCCTACTATCTATGGTAAAATAAGTCTAGCACTAAACTACTAAAATCATAGTAAAGGAGGAAAAATAGTTGAAAGAAAAGCAATTTTGGAATCGTATTTTAGAATTTGCTCAAGAAAGATTGACGCGATCTATGTATGATTTCTATGCTACACCTGCTGAACTCATCAAAGTAGAAGAAAATACAGCTACTATATTTCTACCGAGAACAGAGATGGAAATGGTATGGGAAAAGCAATTAAAAGATATTATTATTGCTGCTGGTTTTGAAATTTATGATTCTGAAATCAAACCTCACTATATTTTCACTAAACCTCAGAGTACAGAATCTCCTCAAGTAAATGATACAAATAGTGTCTCTACTTACGATTATACACCTGCACTACCAACGATTCCCTATTCTGAAACGGGATTAAAAGAAAAATATACCTTTGATAACTTTATTCAAGGTGATGGAAATGTTTGGGCGGTGTCCGCTGCGTTAGCTGTATCAGAAGATTTAGCTCTAACCTACAATCCTCTTTTCATCTATGGAGGACCTGGGCTTGGAAAGACTCACTTACTTAATGCGATTGGAAATGAGATTTTGAAGAATATTCCTGATGCGCGTGTCAAGTACATTCCTGCTGAAAGCTTTATCAATGACTTTCTTGAACACTTGCGACTTGGGGAAATGGAAAAGTTCAAAAAGACTTACCGTAGTCTTGATCTCTTATTGATCGATGATATCCAATCTCTCAGTGGCAAAAAAGTCGCAACCCAGGAAGAATTTTTCAATACCTTCAATGCTCTTCATGATAAGCAGAAACAGATTGTCCTAACCAGTGATCGTAGCCCTAAACACCTAGAAGGCCTTGAAGAGAGACTTGTCACGCGCTTTAGCTGGGGATTAACACAAAATATCACCCCTCCTGACTTTGAAACACGTATCGCCATTCTTCAAAGTAAAACAGAGCATTTAGATTACCATTTCCAAAGCGATACCCTAGAATACCTAGCTGGCCAATTTGACTCAAATGTTCGAGAATTGGAAGGAGCAATCAACGATATCACTTTAATTGCCAGAGTCAAGAAGATTAAGGATATAACTATTGATATCGCTGCAGAGGCTATCAGAGCACGTAAACAAGATGCCCGCCAGATGCTTGTTATTCCAATTGAAAAAATCCAAACTGAAGTTGGTAATTTTTATGGAGTGAGTGTCAAAGAAATGAAGGGGACGAGACGAGTTCAAAACATCGTTTTGGCGCGTCAAGTTGCTATGTATCTAGCTAGAGAACTGACAGATAATAGTCTTCCTAAAATCGGAAAAGAATTCGGCGGAAAGGATCATACTACCGTGATTCATGCTCATGCTAAAATAAAATCATTGATTGACGAAGACGATAATTTACGTTTAGAAGTAGAATCAATCAAAAAGAAAATTAAGTAGCTTGTGGATAACTCTCACTTTCCTATCTTTTTTATCCACATTTTTTAAACAAGCTAGGAATCTTGAATTTACTAAATAGAAATCAGTTTTCCACAGAATTCACAGACTCTATTATTACTATTAACTTTCTAATACTAAGAATAAATAAAGGAGAATCCATGATTCATTTTTCAATTAATAAAAATTTATTTCTACAAGCCTTAAATACCACAAAACGAGCAATTAGCTCTAAAAATGCTATTCCAATTTTATCAACAATCAAAATTGATGTTACCAATGAAGGAATTACTTTAATTGGATCAAATGGGCAAATCTCCATTGAAAATTTCATTTCTCAAAAAAATGAAGATGCTGGTCTTTTGATTACTTCCTTAGGTTCGATTCTTCTTGAAGCCTCTTTCTTTATCAATGTTGTATCCAGTCTTCCAGATGTAACCCTTGATTTCAAAGAAATTGAACAAAAACAAATTGTCTTAACAAGTGGCAAATCAGAAATCACTCTAAAAGGAAAAGATAGCGAACAGTACCCACGAATTCAAGAAATTTCAGCAAGCACACCTTTGGTTCTTGAAACCAAACTACTTAAGAAAATTATCAATGAAACAGCTTTTGCTGCAAGTACGCAAGAAAGTCGTCCAATTTTGACTGGTGTCCATTTTGTTTTGAGCAATCACAAGGAACTAAAGACAGTTGCAACAGACTCTCATCGCCTTAGCCAGAAAAAATTGACTCTTGAAAAAAATGGTGATGATTTTGATGTGGTGATTCCTAGTCGCTCTCTACGCGAATTTTCAGCTGTATTTACGGATGATATTGAAACTGTGGAGATTTTCTTTGCAAATAATCAAATCCTCTTTAGAAGCGAAAATATTAGCTTCTACACTCGTCTCCTAGAAGGAAACTATCCTGATACAGATCGTTTGATTCCAACTGACTTTAATACGACAGTAACTTTTGATGTTGTCAACTTGCGTCATTCAATGGAACGTGCTCGTCTCTTATCAAGTGCGACTCAAAATGGTACTGTGAAGCTTGAAATTAAAGGTGGTGTTGTTAGCGCCCATGTTCATTCTCCTGAAGTTGGTAAAGTAAACGAAGAAATCGATACTGAGCAGGTTACTGGGAATGATTTGACTATTAGTTTCAACCCGACTTACTTGATTGATTCCCTCAAAGCTTTAAATAGCGAAAAAGTAACTATCAGCTTTATCTCAGCTGTTCGTCCATTCACTCTTGTTCCAGCAGATACTGATGAAGACTTCATGCAGCTCATTACTCCAGTTCGTACAAATTAAGTGAAAGAGGTTGAGCCTAGCTCGCCTCTTTTATGATATAATCGAAAAAGAAAAGGAGAGTAGTATGTATCAAGTTGGAAATTTTATTGAAATGAAAAAGCCACATGCTTGCACCATCAAGTCAACAGGAAAAAAAGCCAATCGTTGGGAAATTACACGTGTTGGGGCAGATATCAAAATCAAATGTAGCAATTGCGACCACCTTGTTATGATGAGCCGCCATGATTTTGAACGAAAAATGAATAAGATTATTGACTAAGAACCCTTAGCTAGAGAGTTAGCAAGTTTTCCCTTTTTGTGTTATAATGTTAGGGATTGAAATGAGAACGGAGAATGAGAAAATATGGCTTTAACAGCAGGTATCGTTGGTTTGCCAAACGTTGGTAAATCAACCCTTTTTAATGCAATTACAAAAGCAGGAGCAGAGGCAGCAAACTACCCATTTGCGACTATTGATCCAAACGTTGGAATGGTAGAAGTTCCAGATGAACGCCTACAAAAACTAACGGAAATGATTACTCCTAAAAAGACAGTTCCAACAACTTTTGAATTTACAGATATTGCAGGGATTGTAAAAGGCGCATCGAAAGGAGAAGGTCTAGGGAATAAATTTTTGGCCAACATCCGTGAAGTAGATGCGATTGTTCATGTTGTGCGTGCATTTGATGATGAAAATGTTATGCGCGAGCAAGGACGTGAAGACGCCTTTGTGGATCCACTTGCAGATATTGATACCATTAACTTGGAGTTGATTCTTGCTGACCTAGAGTCAGTAAATAAACGCTATGCGCGTGTAGAAAAGATGGCGCGTACGCAAAAAGATAAAGAATCAGTAGCAGAGTTTAATGTCCTTCAAAAAATTAAACCAGTCCTTGAAGATGGAAAATCAGCACGTACCATTGAATTCACAGATGAAGAACAAAAAGTAGTCAAAGGTCTCTTCCTTTTGACGACTAAACCAGTTCTTTATGTTGCTAATGTAGATGAGGATGTCGTTTCAGATCCAGACTCTATCGACTATGTCAAACAAATTCGTGAATTTGCAGCGACAGAGAATGCTGAAGTAGTAGTTATTTCCGCGCGTGCTGAAGAAGAAATTTCTGAGTTAGATGATGAAGATAAGCAAGAGTTTCTTGAAGCACTTGGTTTGACAGAATCAGGTGTTGATAAATTGACTCGAGCTGCTTACCACTTGCTTGGACTTGGAACTTACTTTACAGCTGGTGAAAAAGAAGTCCGTGCTTGGACCTTTAAGCGTGGTATGAAAGCTCCTCAAGCTGCTGGTATCATCCACTCTGACTTCGAAAAAGGATTTATCCGTGCAGTAACCATGTCTTATGATGATTTGGTGAAATACGGATCTGAAAAGGCTGTAAAAGAAGCTGGGCGCTTGCGTGAAGAAGGAAAAGAATATGTCGTTCAAGATGGCGATATCATGGAATTCCGCTTTAATGTCTAATAACATTTAACAAATAGTGTCAATTAGGTTGGAAAAAAATTCCAACCCTTTTGGCTTTTGAAAGGAAAATAAATGACTAAATTACTTGTTGGATTAGGAAATCCAGGGGATAAATATTTTGAAACCAAGCACAATGTTGGCTTTATGTTGATTGACCAATTAGCTAAAAAACAAAATGTCACTTTTACACACGATAAGATATTTCAAGCTGACCTAGCATCTTTTTTCCTCAATGGAGAAAAAATTTATCTTGTCAAACCTACGACCTTTATGAACGAAAGTGGAAAAGCGGTTCATGCTTTATTGACTTACTATGGTTTGGATATTGAAGACTTACTGGTTATTTACGATGACCTTGACATGGAAGTTGGAAAAATTCGCTTAAGAGCTAAGGGATCAGCAGGTGGTCATAATGGGATCAAATCTATTATTCAACATATAGGTACTCAGATCTTTAACCGTGTTAAAATAGGTATCGGAAGACCTAAAAAAGGAATGTCAGTGGTTCACCATGTTTTAAGTAAGTTTGATCAGGATGACTATGTAGGTATTTTACAGTCAATTGACAAGGTTGACAAAGCTGTAAACTACTATTTACAAGAGAAAAACTTTGAAAAAACAATGCAGAGGTATAATGGATAAATGGTGACTTTATTAGATTTATTCTCAGAAAATAATCAGATAGAAAAATGGCATCAAAATCTGACAGATAAGAAAAGACAACTAATACTAGGTCTGTCAACTTCTACCAAGGCTCTTGCAATTGCAAGCAGTCTAGAAAAAGAAAATAAGATTGTGTTACTGACTTCAACTTATGGAGAAGCAGAACGAATTATCAGTGATCTTCTTTCTCTCTTAGGAGAGGAACTTGTCTATCCATTTTTGGTTGATGACTCTCCTATGGTAGAGTTTTTGATGTCTTCGCAAGAAAAAATCATTTCGCGGGTTGAGGCCTTGCGTTTTTTGAGTGATCCGTCTAAGAAAGGGATTTTAGTTTGTAATATCGCAGCGAGTCGGTTAATTTTACCCTCTCCGACTAGATTTAAAGAAAGTACTATAAAAATTGCAGTTGGCGAAGAATATGACCAACGCGAGCTACTTCACCGGTTAAAGGAAATTGGATATCGAAAAGTTACTCAAGTACAGACACAAGGTGAGTTTAGTATTCGAGGAGATATTTTAGATATTTTTGAGATGTCTCAGTTAGAACCTTTCCGAATCGAGTTTTTTGGTGATGAAGTAGATGGAATTCGGACTTTCGAAGTAGAAACACAATTATCAAAAGAAAATCAAACAGAACTCACTATCTTTCCAGCTAGTGATATGCTTTTAAGAGAAAAGGATTATCGACAAGGTCAGTCAGCTTTGGAAAAGCAAATTTCGAAGACTCTATCACCGATTTTGAAATCCTATCTAGAAGAAATTTTGTCAAGTTTTCATCAAAAACAAGTACATTCAGATAGTCGAAAGTTTTTATCTTTATGTTACCATAAAACATGGACTATATCTGATTATATTGAAAAAGATACACCAGTATTCTTTGATGATTATCAAAAATTGATGAATCAGTATGAAGCATTTGAAAGAGAATTAGCACAATACTTTACAGAAGATTTACAGAATGGTAAAGCATTTTCTGACATGCAGTATTTTGCAGATACAGAGCAAACCTATAAAAAACAAAGTCCAGTTACCTTTTTCTCAAATCTACAAAAAGGATTAGGAAATCTCAAATTTGATCACATTTATCAATTTAATCAATATCCTATGCAGGAGTTTTTCAATCAATTTTCTTTTCTTAAAGAAGAAATTGAGCGATATAAAAAAATGGACTACACTATTATCTTGCAGTCTAGCAATTCAATGGGAAGTAAAACATTGGAGGATGTTTTAGAGGAATACCAGATTAAATTGGATTACAGAGATAAGTCAAGTATCTGTAAAGAATCTGTAAACTTGATTGAGGGTAATCTAAGACATGGTTTTCATTTTGTAGATGAAAAAATTCTCTTGATCACTGAACATGAGATTTTTCAAAAGAAATTAAAACGTCGTTTTAGAAGACAACATGCGTCAAATGCAGAGCGATTAAAAGATTATAATGAACTTGAAAAAGGGGACTACGTTGTTCACCATATTCATGGAATTGGTCAATATCTAGGCATTGAAACAATTGAAATCAAAGGGATTCACCGTGATTATGTCAGTGTTCAATATCAAAATGGGGATCAAATCTCCATCCCAGTTGAGCAGATTCAGTTACTGTCAAAATATGTTTCAAGTGACGGTAAAGCGCCAAAACTTAATAAATTAAATGATGGTCATTTTAAAAAGGCCAAGCAAAAAGTTAAGAACCAGGTAGAGGATATAGCTGACGATTTAATCAAGCTTTATTCTGAGCGTAGTCAGTTGAAGGGGTTTGCTTTCTCAGCTGATGATGATGAGCAACATGCTTTTGATGATGCTTTCCCTTATATTGAAACGGATGATCAACTTCGTAGTATTGAGGAAATTAAGAGAGATATGCAGGATTCTCATCCCATGGATCGACTTTTAGTTGGGGATGTTGGCTTTGGGAAGACTGAGGTTGCAATGCGAGCTGCTTTTAAGGCGGTCAATGATCATAAACAAGTTGTCGTTCTAGTTCCGACGACGGTTTTAGCGCAACAACACTATACAAATTTTAAAGAGAGATTCCAAAATTTTGCTGTTAATATTGATGTGTTGAGTCGTTTTAGAAGTAAAAAAGAGCAGGCAGAGACACTTGAAAAATTAAAGAATGGTCAAGTCGATATTTTCATTGGAACGCATCGTGTTTTGTCAAAAGATGTTGTGTTTTCAGATTTGGGATTGATGATTATTGATGAAGAGCAACGATTTGGTGTCAAGCATAAGGAAACGTTGAAAGAACTGAAGAAACAAGTGGATGTCTTAACCTTGACAGCAACTCCAATACCTCGTACTCTTCATATGTCTATGTTGGGAATCCGAGATTTGTCTGTTATTGAAACACCTCCGACCAATCGTTATCCAGTGCAAACCTATGTTTTGGAAAAGAATGATAGTGTGATTCGTGATGCAGTCTTGCGTGAAATGGAGCGTGGAGGTCAAGTTTACTATCTTTACAACAAAGTTGACACTATTGATCGGAAGGTTTCAGAATTACAGGAGTTGATTCCAGAAGCTTCGATTGGGTTTGTTCATGGACAAATGAGTGAAATTCAGTTAGAAAACACTCTATTGGACTTTATTGAAGGTCAATATGATATTTTGGTGACAACTACTATTATTGAAACAGGTGTTGATATTCCAAACGCCAATACCCTGTTTATTGAAAATGCAGATCATATGGGCTTGTCAACCTTGTATCAATTAAGAGGAAGAGTTGGTCGTAGTAATCGCATTGCTTATGCCTATCTCATGTATCGTCCAGAAAAATCAATCAGTGAAGTCTCTGAAAAGAGATTAGAAGCAATCAAAGGATTTACAGAATTGGGATCTGGATTTAAGATTGCGATGCGAGATCTTTCTATCCGTGGGGCAGGAAACCTCTTAGGAAAATCCCAATCAGGTTTCATTGATTCTGTTGGTTTTGAATTGTATTCACAGTTATTAGAGGAAGCTATTGCTAAACGCAATGGCACTGAGAACACAAGAAATAAAGGAAATGCTGAGTTGATTTTACAAATTGATGCTTATCTTCCTGATACTTATATTTCTGACCAACGACATAAGATTGAAATTTACAAGAAAATTCGTCAAATTGACAACCGTGTCAACTATGAAGAACTACAAGAAGAGTTGATGGACCGCTTTGGAGAATACCCAGATGTAGTAGCCTACCTTTTAGAGATTGGTTTGGTCAAATCATACTTGGATAAGGTATTTGTAGAACGTGTGGAAAGAAAAGACAATAAGATTACAGTTCAATTTGAAAAAATCACTCAACGATTGTTTTTGGCTCAAGATTACTTTAAATCCCTATCTGCAACCAATTTAAAAGCAGCTATAGCGGAGAATAGAGGATTAATGGAAGTTGTATTTGATGTCCGAAACAAGAAGGATTATGAAATTTTAGAAGGGCTGATGATTTTTGGAGAAAGTTTATTAGAGATAAAAGAATCAAAGGAAGCTAATTCTCTTTGACGTTTTTCTTCTATAAAAGGGATAAAAATGGTACAATAATAATTTGAGGTAATAAAAATGAGATTAGACAAGTATTTAAAAGTATCACGAATTATTAAGCGCCGCACAGTCGCAAAGGAAGTAGCAGATAAAGGTAGAATCAAGGTAAATGGAATTTTGGCCAAAAGTTCAACAGATTTGAAAGTTGATGACCAAGTTGAAATTCGCTTTGGAAATAAGTTGTTGCTTGTAAAAGTACTGGAGATGAAAGATAGTACAAAAAAAGAAGATGCAGCAGGCATGTATGAAATTATCAGTGAAACACGGGTAGAAGAAAATGTCTAAAAATATTGTACAAATGAATAATCCTTTTATTCAAAATGAACACCAACGTCGTCGCTACCTGATGAAGGAAAGACAAAAGAGGAATCGCTTTATGGGTTGGGTTCTTATTTTGATGATTTTATTGTTTATTTTACCGACCTATAATCTGGCCCAAAGCTATAATCAGTTACTGCAACGTCGTCAGCAATTGACAGAGTTGAAAGAACAGTATCAAACTCTCAGTGATGAAAAGGATAAGGAATCCGCTTTTGCTGCAAAGTTGAAAGATGAAGACTATGTAGCAAAATATGCACGCGCCAAGTACTATTACTCAAAGAAACGAGAAGCGATTTACACAATTCCTGATTTGCTTCCGAGGTAATGTCATGGAAAATTTATTAGAAGTTGTTGAGCAGTTTCTAAGTTTATCAGATGAAAAACTAGAAGAATTAGCAGCTAAAAATCATTTATTACGATTACAAGAAGAAAGGGAAGAGAAGAATGCGTAAGTTCTTAGTAGTTTTATTGCTACCTGCTTTTATCATAACCTCAAGAGTAGTTAGCACAGAAAAACAGCTTCCTTACTCTTCACAAGAAATTTATTATCTAACCGAGTCTGATTATGGATTCTACTATAAAGAAACTCTGGAATCCCCAATGGTATATGGAGAAACAGCTGTCTATGCTAATGAGGAACTTGTCAAGGAGTCTGGTAAATTGACTCCTGGAACCACCTTTAAAATAGTAGAGTGGCGTTTGAATAGACAAGGTGTTCCTATTTTTAAATTAGATAATCACCAGTTTATCCTTGCAGATAAGCGGTTGGTCTATGATCAAAGTCAAGTTCAAACTCAAAATAGACAAGTATGGTTGGAACCGGGGTTTGTTATCTATAACAGCCCTTATGGCACTAAAGAAATTTCTTCTACCCTCTCCCCCTATCAACACGTACTAGTGGATAGAACCCTCTTTGCTGAGGGACAAGAATTTCTTCATATTGATCAAGTTGGGTGGGTATCAAAAGGGTTCGTCTCAGAAGAAGACAATCGCATCCAGAAGGTTCAAGAAGTTTTATCAAACAACTATCAGAATGAAAATTATTCTATTTATGTTAAACAACTGAGTACAGGTAAAGAGGCTGGGGTGAATGAAGACAGCAAACTCTATGCAGCTAGCATCTTGAAACTGGCCTATCTTTATTATGCTCAAGATAAGATAAATCAAGGGGAATATACGCTAGAAAGTAGCTTCAAGTATATCCCAGAAGTAAATAGTTTCCCTGGTTCCTATAAACCAGAAGGTAGTGGTAGTTTACCTAAAAAAGAAGACAGCAAAGATTACAGTCTTCAACAGTTAATTACCAAGGTAACAAAAGAGTCTGATAATGTTGCTCATAATATTTTAGGTTATTATGTGACCAATCAGTCTGACGGGGCTTTCAAAGAAAAAATGTCCACTATTATGGGTGAAGATTGGGATGTGAATGACAAATTGACTTCTTCAAAAATGGCTGGAAAAGTCATGGAAGCTATTTATAATCAGAATGGTTTTGTCTTAGAGTCTATGAGTAAGACTGATTTTGACAACCAAAGAATCGCAAAAGGAGTTTCGGTTAAGCTAGCTCATAAAATTGGAGATGCCGATGAGTTTAAACATGACACTGCCATTGTCTATACTGATTCTCCTTTCGTTCTTTCTATTTTCACCAAAAATTCTGATTATGACACCATTTCTAAGATAGCCAAGGATGTCTATGAGGTTCTAAAATGAGGGAACAGGATTTTTTAAATCATTTTCTCCGAAAAGAGTATTTTAAAAAACATTCTAAAGTCCTATTGGCTCTGTCTGGTGGACTGGATTCGATGTTTTTATTTCATCTATTGTCTACTTATCAAAATGAGTTGGGAATTGAGTTGATTTTAGCACATGTCAATCACAAGCAGAGAAGTGAGTCTGACTGGGAGGAAAATGAACTAAGGAAGTTAGCTGATGCAGCTGAACTTCCTATTTATATTACAAGCTTTTCAGGAGACTTTTCAGAAGCGCGTGCTCGAGAGTTTCGTTATGATTTTTTTAGGAAAATCATGAAAGAAGTTGGAGCGACTGCCTTGGTTACTGCCCACCATGCAGATGATCAAGTTGAAACGATTTTGATGCGCTTGATTCGTGGAAGTCGGTTACGTCATTTAATAGGAATAAAAGAAAGTCAAGTAGTTGATAATATTGAAATCATCCGTCCCTTGTTGCATTTTCATAAAAAGGATTTTCCACCAATTGCTCATTTCGAAGATCAAACAAATCAGGAAAGTACCTATTTTCGCAATCGCATTCGAAATAAGTATTTACCAGAACTTGAAAAAGAAAATCCCCGTCTTAGATCTGCTCTTTTAAATCTAGGAAGTGAGATTTCAGATTACCAAGCAGCCATAACGGAGCTTTCTGAACAGATTGATGTAGAAGATTTGAATGAGCTCTTTTCATACTCAAAACAAACTCAAGGGGTCTTGCTCCAGAACTATCTCAATCAATTCCCAGACTTAAATCTTACGAAGTCTCAGTTTGATGAAGTTCGACAGATTTTAGCAAGGAAAAGCCAGTATCGTTATCCATTGAAAAATGGCTATGAATTGATAAAAGAGTATCAGAATTTTCGAGTTTGCAAAATCAGTCCTCAGGCTGATGAAAAGGAAGATGAACTTGTGTTACACTATCAAAATCAAGTTCGACATAAGGGCTATTTATTTTCCTTTGGTATTCCTATTGAAGGAGATGTTGTTCAAAAAATAAATGTTTCACGAGAAACCTCAATACGGATTAGAGGTCGAAAACCTGGTGATGTTATTAGGCTGAATGGTCATCGAAAGAAACTGAGACGCTTGTTTATAGATTTGAAAATCCCTATTGAAAAACGAAAAACAGCTCCTATTATTGAGCAATTTGGAGAAATTGTCTCAATTTTAGGAATTGCGACCAGTGATTTGAGTAAAAACACGAAAAATGATATAATGAACACTGTACTTTATATAGAAAAAATAGATAGGTAAAAAGATGTTAGAACACGATATTAAAAAAATCCTCGTTTCACATGATGAAATTACAGAAGCAGCTAAAAAGCTAGGTGAACAACTAACCAAAGACTATGAGGGGAAAAATCCAATTCTTATTGGAATTTTGAAAGGATCGATTCCTTTTATGGCTGAATTGGTTAAGCATATTGATACACATATTGAGATGGACTTCATGATGGTATCTAGCTACCATGGTGGAACTGCAAGTAGTGGTGTAATCAATATCAAGCAAGACGTAACTCAAGATATCAAAGGAAGACATGTTTTATTTGTAGAGGATATCATCGATACAGGTCAAACTTTGAAGAATTTGCGAGATATGTTTATTGAAAGAGAAGCAGCTTCTGTTAAAATCGCGACTTTGTTGGACAAACCAGAGGGACGTGTTGTTGAAATTGAGGCAGATTATACTTGCTTTACTATTCCAAATGAGTTTGTAGTAGGTTATGGTCTAGATTATAAAGAGAATTATCGTAACCTTCCTTATGTCGGAGTATTGAAAGAAGAAGTTTATTCAAATTAGAAAGATCTATCTTTAATGAAAAAACAAAATAACGGTTTAGTTAGAAATCCATTTTTATACTTGTTAATTATCTTCTTCCTTGTAACAGGATTCCAGTATTTTTATTCTGGAAATACTGCGGGACGAAGCGAAAAAATTAACTATACAGAATTGGTAAAAGAAATTACAGCAGACAATGTAAAAGAATTAACCTATCAGCCGAATGGTAGCATCATTGAGGTGTCTGGTGTTTATAAAAATCCTAAAACTAGTAAAGAAGAAACAGGAATTCAATTTTTCACTCCTGCTGCTACAACAGTAGAAAGATTCTCAAGTACCATTCTTCCGTCTGATTCAACAGTTGCAGAATTGCAAAAACTTGCTTCTGAACATAAGGCAGAGGTAACGGTTAAACATGAGAGTTCAAGTGGTATGTGGATCAATATCCTTGTCTCTGTTGTGCCATTTGCTATTCTCTTCTTCTTCCTATTCTCTATGATGGGAAATATGGGAGGAAACAATAGTAGAAATCCAATGAGTTTTGGACGTAGCAAGGCCAAGGCTGCTAACAAAGAAGATATCAAGGTACGATTTTCAGATGTTGCAGGTGCCGAGGAAGAAAAACAAGAATTAGTAGAAGTTGTTGAATTCCTAAAAGATCCAAAACGATTTACCAAACTTGGCGCGCGTATTCCTGCGGGTGTTCTTTTAGAGGGACCTCCGGGAACAGGTAAGACTTTGCTTGCTAAGGCGGTTGCTGGAGAAGCAGGTGTTCCATTCTTTAGCATCTCAGGATCAGACTTTGTAGAAATGTTTGTCGGAGTTGGTGCAAGTCGTGTTCGTTCTCTTTTTGAGGATGCTAAAAAAGCAGCACCAGCCATTATCTTTATCGATGAAATTGATGCTGTTGGTCGCCAACGTGGTGTCGGCCTCGGTGGAGGAAATGATGAACGTGAGCAAACCTTGAACCAGCTCTTAATTGAAATGGATGGTTTTGAGGGTAATGAAGGAATTATTGTTATCGCTGCGACAAACCGTTCAGATGTTCTTGATCCAGCTCTTCTCCGCCCAGGACGTTTTGATAGAAAAGTCTTGGTTGGTCGCCCTGATGTTAAAGGTCGTGAAGCAATCTTGAAAGTTCACGCTAAAAATAAACCTCTAGCAGAAGATGTTGATTTGAAATTAGTTGCCCAACAAACTCCAGGTTTTGTGGGAGCTGACTTGGAAAATGTTCTAAATGAGGCAGCCTTGGTTGCAGCCCGTCGCAACAAGTCAGTTATTGATGCTTCAGATATTGATGAGGCAGAGGACAGAGTGATTGCTGGACCGTCTAAGAAAGATAAAACAGTATCACAAAGAGAACGTGAATTGGTTGCCTACCACGAGGCTGGACATACCATTGTTGGTTTAGTCTTGTCGAATGCCCGTGTTGTTCATAAAGTGACTATCGTACCACGTGGACGTGCAGGCGGATACATGATTGCACTTCCTAAAGAAGACCAAATGCTTCTTTCTAAAGAAGATATGAAAGAGCAATTAGCAGGTTTGATGGGAGGTCGTGTTGCTGAGGAAATTATCTTTAATGTCCAAACGAC
Source organism: Streptococcus sp. 151470009-6 (assembly GCF_053628175.1). NCBI lineage: Bacteria > Bacillati > Bacillota > Bacilli > Lactobacillales > Streptococcaceae > Streptococcus > Streptococcus sp. 151470009-6. Next base: position 790 of record NZ_JBSEZF010000007.1, on the reverse strand, counting down.
AGGAGCTTCAAATGACTTTGAACAAGCTACACAGATGGCGCGTGCAATGGTCACTGAATACGGTATGAGTGAAAAACTAGGTCCAGTTCAATATGAGGGCAATCATGCTATGTTTGGTGCACAAAGTCCTCAAAAATCAATTTCAGAACAAACAGCCTATGAAATTGATGAGGAAGTTCGTTCATTATTAAATGAGGCACGAAACAAAGCTGCTGAAATTATCCAATCAAATCGTGAAACTCATAAGTTGATTGCAGAAGCATTGTTGAAATACGAAACATTGGATAGTACACAGATTAAATCTCTTTACGAAACAGGAAAAATGCCTGAGACTGTAGAAGAGGAATCTCACGCCCTATCTTATGATGAAGTAAAATCAAAAATGAGTGAAGAAAAATAAATTTAGAGAGGTTCAACCTCTCTTTTTATGTTCTAATGTGAAGGTTACCGAGCAGATGCCCTGATAGTTGCCCCTCCTCATACAGGCTTAGATGATAAGCTATTGGATACCATTCTGACCTATGTTCCAGAAAAAATGGTCTATGTATCTTGTAATGTTTCAACATTAGCACGAGATTTGGTTAAAATAGTAACTGTCTATGATCTGCAGTATATCCAGTCGGTCGATATGTTTCCTCGCACTGCACGAACAGAAGAAGTGGTTAAGTTAGTGAAGAAAAATTAAATTCACTGGGAAAAGTTCTTGACAAAGGGAGAAAAGAAGGTATAATAGAAAGAGTCGAAAAGCTCAGGTCCGTTGGTCAAGGGGTTAAGACACCGCCTTTTCACG
>NZ_JBSEZF010000006.1:0-157612 GCF_053628175.1 Streptococcus sp. 151470009-6 | reverse complement strand
TGAAAAGGCGGTGTCTTAACCCCTTGACCAACGGACCTGAGCTTTTCGACTCTTTCTATTATACCTTCTTTTCTCCCTTTGTCAAGAACTTTTTTTACATTCTACAACAAAATTTTTAACTTCTATCTAATTGCTAATTGTTTTCTTTTCTTGTTTTAAAATTTGGAGTATTTCTCGTTCTTTATTTCCATATGTTGGTGGGGCTGGATTCCATAAATAAGCATGATGTTCAAGAGCAAATTTCACTTCCGAATAATTGATCTTATCATAGTTTTCATAATCTATATTAGCTAAATATTTTTCAACAATAATTTCATAAATAATAAATTCTTCGAATTTTTCATAAATAGATCTGTATTTGACACTGTCTTTATCCATGAATGTAGTGAATATATATGCTTCAACGAAAAATTCTGTAGAAACTTTTTCTTTTTTCGGTTCAGAAATCATACACCTTAATATCCCTCTTAACTCTGAGTATATGTTTTTACTACTCCCAACTTGTATGCAAATTTGTGTCATATCTGAGTTATCGTTATCCAAATCTTTCTTTTTCCGAGCAAACATTGCCCACAATTTTTTCTCGTCACTTGACACCCCTTTTATCAATTTTCTTATATCTTCATTTCTTAAATCTGAGAATTTACAAATTTCTTTTAAATAGTCATATTTATTTAGATTTTCTTCTACTGACATTTTACTTACTCCTCTGTACTCTATCACTGCTATATAACAATTTTCCTTTGCTAATTAATTATCCATTATACGTTTTTGTTTTGATTCGTTTATAATTTTTAGGTCGTAGAACTTCTATGCTTTTCTCTTAACCAACTTCACGACCGCTTCTGTCCGTGCAGTGTGAGGAAACATATCGACTGACTGGATGTAGTGGAGGTCGTATACTTTCACAAGTTTAACCAAATCTCGTGCTAATGTTGAAACATTACAAGATACATAGACCATCTTTTCTGGAACATAGGTTAGGATTGTCTCTAACAACTCGTCGTCTAAACCAGTTCGCGGAGGATCTACAATCAAGGCATCTGCTCGGTATCCTTCTTTGTACCAACGTGGAATAATCTCTTCTGCAGTCCCAGCTTCATAATAGGCGTTATCAAATCCCATTCTCTGGGCATTTCGCTTGGCATCTTCAATGGCCTCTGGGATAATGTCCATCCCTCTAAGGCTTTTGACCTTCTTCGCGAATGCGAAACCAATTGTCCCGACTCCACAATAAGCATCAATCAAATGATCTTCTTCACTAACATCTAGGGCCTTAACCGCTTGACTATAGAGAATCTCGGTCTGCTCAGGATTGAGCTGATAGAAGGCGCGGGGGGAGAGAGAAAACTCATAGTCGAGTACTCCTTCTTGAATACACTCTTGGCCCCAGATAATTTCCGTCTTTTCACCATAGATTTCACTTGTTTTTGCTGTATTTGTATTGACAGCAACCGTGACAACTTCTGGAAAATCATTAACTAGGTCTTTGACTAGTTGATTCAAATTAAGCTGGCGATTTGTGACAATGATAATCTGGACTTGTCCAGTTTTTCTCGCTCGACGTACCATGATGTTGCGAACACCTAGCGTTTTTCTCTCATCGGTGATGGGGATTTGATGGTAAGTGAGAAGCTCAGCTAGGCGATTCGCAATCACTTGGGTTTCCTTATCTTGCACCAAGCAGTCTTTCAACTCGACAAGGTAATGAGAATTTTGCGCATACAAACCCGCCTTGACCTGATTGTTGAATTTTCGAGTCTGAAATTGCAACTTAGCACGGTAGTACTTTGGTTCCTGCATTCCGATAGTTGGACGGATTTCATAGTTTTCATATCCTGCAGGAGCAAATTTTTTCAAGGCTTGGTGGAGAAAATCTGTTTTGAACTCTAACTGTTTATCATAGTGGAGATGCATGATTTGGCAACCACCACATTCATTATAAATCGTACATGCTGGTACGACTCGAAACTTGGACTTTTTATTTACTTTGAGTAACTTTGCTTCTACAAAGTTACGTTTAATAGAAGTAATCTGACAATAGATATCTTCTCCCTTGAGAGCACCTGGCACAAAAACGAGGGTTTTCTGGTAAAAACCGATTCCCTCACCATTGATGCCCATACGCTTAATTTTTAATGGAATTTTTTGTTTGACTTTTAGATTCATAAGTCTATTATACCACGTAGTTTCTCAATGGTTAAGAATATGTTACAATAAAACCATGAATACAAAGACATCTCATTTTTCCCCATTGGATTTTCCTGAGCAATTACGAACTTATATAGAGGGAGCAACCCTTTCTGACAGCTCTTCTCATTCAGGCGCAACGGTTCTCTATCTTGATTCAGGTTACTATTTGAAAATTGATCAAAAGAGAAGATTAGAGCGAGAAGCTGCCATTGCAAGGTGGTTTGAAACTAAAGGACTGGGAACTCCAGTTATCGACTACTTATCTACAGATAAAGACTACCTTTTAACAAAAGAAGCGCCTGGCAAAGATGCCCTTGCCTTTCTGGATCAGCCAAAAACAATTTGTCGAACCATGGCACATGCCCTTAAAAAACTTCACAACTTACACCCACACAATTTTCCATCAGAAAATCATATACAAACCTATAAAGATAGAGCTTTGAAAAACTATGAAAAAGGCGAGTTCTATTCCAAGGCCCTCCTACCCCAATTTCAGATTAATAGTCGCGAAGAGGCCTTCCAACTCATCCAAGAACAAGGACACCTTTTAAAGACTGATGCCTTTATTCACGGTGATGCCTGTCTACCGAATTTTATTCTCAAAGATGCGGACCACTTCTCTTGCTTTATTGATCTGGGCTTGGCTGATTTTAGTGATCGTCATATCGATCTCTTTTGGGTAGTTTGGTCTCTCAACTATAACCTAGATAACCCTAAATACGCTGAACTGTTTCTTGACTATTACGGCAGAGAAGAGGTCGACACAAACAAACTTCGACTCGTTGCTGCCTTTGAAGCATTTGGATAAAAGGTAAACCATGAAAATCACAAAACTTGAAAAGAAAAAACGCCTCTACCTGATGGAGCTAGATCATCAGCAAACCTCTTATATCACTGAAGATACCATTGTGCGTTTTATGCTATCTCGAGATAAGGTCATTAGTAAAGAGGAACTGACCGAGATTCAGGATTTTTCCCAGTTTTCTTATGGTAAGAATCTTGCTCTCTACCATCTATCCTTCAAGGCCCGTACTGAAAAAGAAGTGCGAGAGTATCTGGACAAGTATGATATTGAAGATACAATCGCTAGTCAAGTTATCGCTAATCTAAAAGAAGATAACTGGATTAATGACCATCAGTATGCTTATTCCATCATAAATGCCAATCAACTTTCTGGAAATAAAGGACCCTATTTACTAACTCAAAAACTAACTCAAAAAGGAGTTGCTAAATCAACTATTGAAGGTGTTCTAAAGGATTTTGACTATACAGAAGTTGCTCAACGTGTAGCTGAGAAACTGCTTAAAAAATACACCGGAAAGCTTCCTGCTCGTGCTTTGCAGGAAAAGATTATCCAAAACTTGACGAACAAGGGATTCTCCTATGCTGATGCTAAAAGTGCCTTTGATGACTTGGATAGTCAAGTCGACCAAGAAACGACTCAAGAACTCATTTTTAAAGAGCTAGACAAACAATATGCTAAGTATGCTCGAAAGTATGAAGGATACGAACTTAAACAGCGTTTAACCCAAGTTTTAGCTCGAAAAGGCTATGATTTTTCGGATATAGCTAGCGCTCTCAGAGAATATCTTTAATATTTTCGTGTAAAATTCAAAAAAATTAGACCGATTTATGATATAATAGTAAACGATAAACTTATAAATTGTAGAAAGTTGGTTAGTTATGAAACTTCCAAAAGAAGGCGACTTTATTACAATTCAAAGTTATAAGCATGATGGGAGTCTTCACCGTACTTGGCGGGACACCATGGTACTAAAAACAACAGAGAACGCTATTATTGGCGTCAACGACCACACACTTGTTACCGAAAGTGACGGTCGTCGTTGGGTAACTCGAGAACCGGCTATTGTTTACTTTCACAAAAAATATTGGTTTAATATCATTGCTATGATTCGCGATAATGGGATTTCCTACTATTGCAATATGGCCAGCCCTTACTATCTAGATGAGGAAGCCCTGAAATACATTGATTACGATTTGGATGTAAAGGTCTTCACTGATGGTGAAAAGCGTCTCTTGGACGTTGAAGAGTATGAGCGCCATAAACGCAAAATGAAGTATTCTGATGATATAGACTATATTTTGAAAGAGCATGTTAAAATCCTTGTTGATTGGATTAACAATGGACGCGGACCTTTCTCAGAGGCCTATGTCAACATTTGGTACAAACGCTACATAGAACTAAAGAATCGGTAAAGTTGTCAATCCGGGGTGAGAGCCCTGGTTTTTTTATTTGAAAAACCCAGCTTTTCAGCTGGGTTGATTTCTATATATCTAATTTAGTCACAGTAAACTTGATGTGGGAATAGTCTTTTTCAACATCCTTATCCAACAAGAAAGCCGTGGCATCCTTCTTAACCTGAACCAGGTCAATATTCTGGGCTTGAGCTGCATAGACGCATCCACAATAACATTGACGATAAATATCATACTCCTCGCACATCTCCACCGAACGCTTGTAGCCTTGATTTTTCTTGAAATCACTTGGGAGATAGTGGGTTGTATAAATCTTTTGCACATCAATTCCGATGCTGTTGATGGTTTGAGAATTCTTATGGGGACTGATGGTCAAGGCTGAACCAAAGTAGTCAAAGCCCAAATCCATAGCCACTTGCGCTGTTTTGTCCAAACGGTAATCAAAACAAACCTTGCAACGGTCGCCACCTTCGGGTTCTTCTTCCAGTCCTCTGACTAACTTCCGGTATTCATTTGGTTCGTAGGGAGCTTCTAGGTACTGAACCGTATTGCCTGTTCGCTCATTGAAATCACTGACAAATTTTTTTGTAACGTAAGCCCGCTTGTGGTATTCTGCCTTAGGATGGATATTGGAATTGGCAAAATAGATGGTCACAGCAGCGTACTTGGTCAGATACTCTAGGGTGTAGGTACTACAAGGAGCACAGCAAACATGCATGAGAATAGTTGGACGTTGCTCATTTTTCTCCCAAACCTGAACCATTTTCTGCATAACACGGTCATAATTAATCTTCTGATGGGGATTCATCTTGCTCAGAATTTCTTCTACATCAATCATGTTCTTCTCCTTCTTCTAGTCTTATTTTATCATATAAGTTAGGAGAGCTCAAATCTATTTAGAAGAGGGAACCATAAAAGGAGGGATGCTCATTCCCTCCTTTTGTGTTTCTTATGAATTGTTTAGTATAAACAGCTTACATCATTCCGCCCATCATGCTTGGATCCATGGCTGGAGCAGGTGCTACTGGTTCAGGTTTATTGGCTACGACTGCTTCTGTAGTCAAGATCAAGCTAGCTACAGATGCTGCATTTTGAAGGGCAGAACGGCTAACCTTAACTGGGTCGATGATTCCTTCTTCAATCATATTAACCCACTCACCAGTTGCTGCGTTGAAACCTGTACCAAGCTCAGCATTCTTCAAGCGATCGATAACGATAGACCCTTCAAATCCTGCATTGTGGGCAATTTGACGAACAGGTTCTTCCAAGGCACGGAGAACAATATTGCGTCCTGTTGCTTCATCACCTGTCAATTCCAAATCAGCAACGGCTGGAATGACATTGGCAAGAGCAGTTCCACCACCAGCAACGATTCCTTCTTCAACAGCTGCACGAGTAGCGTTGAGGGCATCTTCGATACGAAGTTTCATTTCCTTCAACTCAGTTTCAGTTGCTGCACCGACCTTGATGACTGCGACACCACCTGACAATTTAGCCAAGCGTTCTTGGAGTTTTTCACGGTCGAATTCAGAAGTTGTGGTTTCGATTTGTGACTTGATAACCGCAACACGGTGGGAAATGGCTTCAGGATTGCCAGCACCTTCTACGATAACAGTGCTATCTTTGTCCACAGTCACTCTAGCGGCTTGACCTAGAGCCTCAATCGTCGTGTCTTTCAACTCAAGACCAAGATCTTCTGTGATAACAGTTCCACCTGTCAAAATAGCGATGTCTTCAAGCATGGCTTTACGACGGTCACCGAAGCCAGGAGCTTTGACAGCTACGACATTGAAAGTTCCACGAATTTTGTTCAAGACAAGGGTTGGAAGAGCTTCGCCATCCACATCATCTGCAATAATCAAGAGCGGACGATTGCTTTGGAGAATGCTTTCTAGAAGCGGCAAGATTTCTTGGATATTGGAAATCTTCTTGTCGGTAATCAAGATGTATGGATTTTCAAGGTCAGCCACCATCTTTTCGCTATCTGTCACCATGTACTGTGAAAGGTAACCACGATCGAACTGCATTCCTTCAACAACTTCAAGTTCTGTTTCCATACCACGTGACTCTTCAATAGTAATGACTCCGTCTTTACCAACTTTTTCCATAGCTTCAGAAATGTACTCGCCGACTTTATCAGAACGAGAAGATACGGCAGCAACCTGAGCAATAGCTTCTTTATTGGCAACTGGAATGGCATTGTTTTTCAAAGCTTCTATAGCTGCGGCAACCGCTGCTTCAATCCCCCGACGGATACCGATTGGATTGGCACCTGCAGTAACGTTTTTGATTCCTTCACGTACGATGGCTTGAGTTAAGACTGTTGCAGTTGTCGTTCCGTCACCTGCGATATCATTGGTTTTTGAAGCGACTTCTGATACCAACTTGGCACCCATATTTTCAAAATGGTCTTCCAACTCGATTTCTTTGGCAATAGTCACCCCGTCGTTGGTGATGAGCGGTGAACCGAATGATTTTTCCAACACAACGTTACGACCTTTAGGTCCCAAAGTTACTTTAACAGTATCTGCTAGAATATCAACGCCACGAACCATAGCTGAACGAGCATCAGATGAAAATTTAATTTCTTTTGACATACTTACTTTCTCCTTCTATTCTTCAATGATTGCCAAGATGTTAGCTTCACCAACGATGATATACTTTTCATCTCCATCTTTGACATCAAGACCTGCATGTGCTTCAACTAAGACACGGTCTCCAGCCTTAACGCTTGGAGCAACCAAGTCACCATTCAAGGTACGAACACCTTGTCCTGTAGCTATAACTTGGGCTGTTTTGGTTTTTTCTTGGGCTGAGCCTGCGAGGACAAAACCTCCAACAGTTTGTTCTTTTTCTTCGACTTTCAAGACCACACGGTCTCCTAATGGTTTCAACATTTGCTTTCCTCCATGATGAAATACATATTATTAGCACTCTTTATATCTGAGTGCTAAATCATAGTTCTATTGTATCACTTGGTCAGAAATAGTCAAGAAAAAAGTCTGACTTTCTCAAGATAAAAAAGCCTAAGATTGACTCAGGCTTTTCTATGCTTAAAATGGCAATTCCTCCTCTTCCAAAACCAAATCCGCCAAATCCTGACCTGCGTTATTTTCACGCATGGCACGTTGGGCACGACTTTCCAAGAGTTGGAATCCTGTCACGAGAACTTCGGTCACATAGTTGGTCTGACCATTTTTCTCAAAGCGACGGGTACGCAACTCCCCATCAACGGAAATGAGACTACCTTTGGTTGCGTAGCTTGCCAAGGTTTCAGCCAATTTCCCCCAAAGAACCAGATTGACAAAGTCGGCTTCACGTTCCCCATTTTGGTCTTTGTAACGACGGTTCACAGCAATCGTTGCACGCGCTACTGACTTGTCATTGTTGGTTTTGTGCAATTCTGGTGTAGACGTCAAGCGCCCAATCATGATAACTTTATTATACATTTTTCATCCTCCTACTTATCTATTCGCAGGAAATCAAAAAAAGTTACAGAAATTTGTAACTTTCGAGGAAAATTTTTTACTTTTTATGAACCATAAATCCAGTCGCCTGTTGATTGGCCATAATGGTCATATCTGTAATCTGCACACGACGGGGCTGACTGGTCACATAGACCACTGTATCTGCAATATCCTGAGCTTGCAAGGCCTCAATTCCCTGATAGACGGTAGCAGCTCGCTCTTTGTCACCATGAAAACGTACTGTAGAAAAATCTGTTTCAACAATCCCCGGTTGAATGGTTGTCACCTTGATGTCCGTTGCAATCGTATCAATCCGAAGCCCATCTGAAAAAGTCTTGACAGCAGCCTTGGTGGCTGAATAAACTGCTGCACCAGCGTAAGCGTAGATTCCTGCAGTGGAGCCCATATTGATGATATGACCTTGATTTGCTGCAACCATGGAAGGCAAGAAGGAACTAGTGACTGCCATCAAACCTTTGACATTGGTATCCAACATGGTCAGCATATCCAACTCCTCATAGTCTTGATAGGGAGCCAAGCCAAGAGCTAGTCCAGCGTTATTGACCAAGATATCAATCTGACCTATCGTTTCTAGAATATCGGAACAGACAGACTTCACCATGGTCATATCCGTCACATCTAGTGAAAAGGTCCAAACTGTTTGATTTGGAAACGTTTCTGCAAACTCTGACTTGAGGGCTTCTAGTCTGTCTGTCCGTCGCCCAGTTAGGACGACATTCTCACCCTGATTCAGATAAGCACGCGCAATCGCTTCACCGATTCCTGAGGTCGCCCCTGTAATCACAACATTTTTTGCCATCTTATTTCCTTCTATACTAGCGAGACAGATACTGACAACTTCCTAGGCAGTCCAGTGTTTGGCTGGGTCAAATGGAGTTCCAACAACTTGGTCTTCTGATAATTCAATAACCCCACGTTTTTGCGGAGCGTTTGGCAGATGCAATTCACGAGGGCTGCACATCATTCCAAAACTCTTTTCGCCACGAAGTTCGCCTGGGAAAATGAGATTGCCTTTTGGCATCATTGCTCCAGGAAGAGCGACAATAGTTTTCAACCCAACACGCGCATTAGGAGCCCCTGCAACGATTTTCACTGTCTTGTCACTTGCGACTGCAACTTGGCAGATGTTAAGGTGATCGCTATCTGGGTGAGCTACCATCTCAACAATCTCACCGACGACAAACTTAGGTTCTTTGTCATTGACAATCTCTTCTGCAAAGCCTTCCGACTGCAATTCTTGGTTCAAACGTTCCACTTGCTCATCTGATAAAAAGACTTGACCGCGCTCTGCAATTTCAAACAAACTTGAAACTTCGAAAATATTCCAAGCTACTGTTTCTCCATTTTCTTTGAGGAAAACACGGGCTACCTTGCCTTTGCGCTCCACGTCCAACTTGGCATCTCCGCTGTTTTTCACGATGATCATAAGGACATCGCCGACATGCTCTTTATTATATGTAAAAATCATTGTTTCCTTTTTCTCCTATTTCAGTCCTGCTAAAAAGTCATTAATTTGTTGCTTGCTTTTACGGTCACGATTGACAAATCGGCCGATTTCCTTGTCCTTTTCTAGAACAACAAGGCTAGGAATCCCGTAAACATCCCAGAGCTTGGCTAAATCCATGTACTGATCTCGGTCCACTCGAATAAAGGTGAACTCTGGATTGGTCTCCTCAATCTCTGGCAAGGATGGATAGATATAACGACAATCGCCACACCAGTCTGCCACAAAAAGGAAGACTTTCTTGCCATCTTTTTCTACTAAAGATGCCAATTCTTCTAAACTTGTAGGTTGTATCATAAGACTTCCTCCTCATAGACCAGATCTTTATTTTCATAGACAAAGGTGTAATGACGACCATCCTCGAAAATGACTCCTCCGACAAGTCGCTCTAGACTACTTTCGTAGACTTGAACATAGAGAGTCGCAATCTCACCCATATCTGAGAAAAGTTCGCGCACGATAGCGGTCAACTCTTCTTGAGTCTTCATCAGTTTGTGGTTATCTGCTGCTTTTTTGGCACCCAAAACGAGGGCACTTAGACCAGCCACAGTCAAGCCAGTCATCCATAATTTCTTAGCTTTCATACCATTCATTGTAACACAAAAAGGGCTCTAGGACAAATAGGGAAGCCGTATAGGAGCAAGGAAAATCACCTCCCTCGGTGAGGAAAGTGAACTTCTGATTCTTATTGCCAGGCGCCTGAGTTGCCAACGTAGTAACCATCAGGTGTGTAGGTATTGCGAAGCATCTTACCTGATGAAGCTAGATAATACCACTTGCCATTATCTTTGACCCAATCATTCGCTAGCATGGCACCAGAAGAACTTACATAATACCATTCTCCCTTGTCATAAACCCAAGTGCTTGCTTTCATAGCTCCTGAAGTTGATAAATAGTACCACTTACCTTGATCATAAAGCCAATCACTAGCAATCATAGCTCCTGATGATTTAAAGGCATACCAGTTGCTACCTTGATAAAGCCAAGTTTGATTGAACATGACTCCTTTATCATTCATAAAGTACCAAGTTCCCTTATCATAAACCCAATCGCTCTGCACTAATTGACCTTGTTTTTGATAGTACCAGTTTTGGTTTGATTTTAGCCATCCTTCTGCTTTTACAATCGGATAAAGTTCTTTGAAAGATCCTCCATTATCATATTTATGACTGATAGTTCTTAGTTTTTCAAGCTTCAACTCACCATTATCATAGTCTGCCCAAGCAAAGAGTTTTTGACCATTGACAGTCTCTGGTAAGGTGGCAGTGTAAGTCTTGGTTTGATAGTCCCATTTAGCATCAAGGTAAGTGTATTGATCATTTGATTCGTTAATACGGTAGTAGCCTCTCTTTCCACCTTCATGATGTACATCGTCAACCACTTTCGTTGACCAGGTCTTTACTTCATTTCCGCTCTTGGCTTCTACCTTGATATCTCCTCTATAGCCATATGGAACATAGAAATTCAGGTAACGCCCCTCTACACCAATCATAGACTTGTCCTTTTCTTGACCTAGGAAATTGACAGTCTGATCTTGACCATTGAGACTAACCGTCCACTCGATTTTCTCGGTTTTTGGCAAATCCAAGACTTTGATATCCACTTCATGACCATTGTTAAAACGAAGAATCTTGCCATCTTGATACTGCACTCCACACTTAATAACCCATTCTTCTTTAAGCTCAAATGCCTGCCCTGAATGAGGAAAAGTCAGTAAAGCTAGACCTGCTAGAGACAAAACAAATAGTGTGATTTTTTTCATCGCATATCCTCCTTTTGGATTTATTAAATTCATTATATCACTATGTTGTTTTTTTACAAGTCTTATCCTAAATATGCAAGCAAAAAACCTCTGAGATTGTTCTCAAAGGTTCTGATTTTGCTAATTGCTGTTCTCAACTGCTGCAGTAACAAAGGCAGTGTAGAGTTCTTCTGGACGGTTTGGACGGCTGGAAAGTTCAGGGTGATACTGACAAGCTACAAAGAATTTATTTTCAGGAATTTCGACGATTTCTACCAAACGATTATCTGGAGAAACTCCTGAGAAGACAAATCCTGCTGCCTCAAACTGCTCACGGAAGGCGTTGTTAAACTCATAGCGGTGACGGTGACGGCGTTGCACCACTTCTTGATTGTGATATGCAGCTGCTGCCTTAGAGCCACGTTTCAACTTAGATGGATAAAGTCCCAAACGAAGGGTTCCACCCATATCCTCAACGTCAATCTGATCACGCATGATATCAATGATAGGGTATTTTGTTTCTGGTGCAAGCTCTGCAGAATTAGCACCTTCAAGCCCTAAAACGTGACGAGCAAACTCGATACAAGTCAACTGCATTCCCAAGCAGACACCCAACATTGGAACATCATTTTCACGCGCATAGCGAATGGCTTGGATTTTCCCTTCAGTACCACGTTGACCAAAACCACCTGGTACGATGATTCCATCTGCATCAGACAAGATTTCTGCTACATTCTCTGCTGTCACATCATTGGCATTAATCCAATTGATCTTCACTTCTGCGTCGTTAGCATATCCAGAGTGTTTCAAGGCTTCGACCACTGAGATGTAGGCATCTTGCAACTCCACATACTTACCAACGAGGGAAATCTTGACCTGTTTCTTGAGATTCATGACCTTGTCCACCATGGCTGACCATTCTGTCATATCCGCTGCTGGCGCATCTAATTTCAAGTGGTCACAAACAATTTGGTCCATGCCTTGTTCCTGCAAGTTCAGTGGAATTTGGTAAAGATGTTCAACGTCCAAAGACTCGATAACAGCTTCTGGTGCCACGTCACAGAACTGAGCTAGTTTGTTTTTAATTCCTTGACCAGCTGGTTTTTCTGTACGAATGACTAACATATTTGGCTGGATTCCCAAACCGCGCAATTCTTTTACAGAATGCTGAGTCGGCTTGGTCTTCATCTCACCAGCAGCCTTGAGGTAAGGAAGCAAGGTTGTATGGATGTACATGACATTATCTGCACCCACATCTGCCTTCATCTGACGAAGGGCCTCTAAAAATGGCAAGGACTCTATATCTCCAACGGTTCCACCAACCTCTGTGATAATGACATCAGAGTCGGTCGTTAGAGCGGCACGCTTGATTTTTTCTTTCAAAGCATCTGTGATATGAGGAATGACTTGAACAGTTGCCCCAAGGTACTCGCCACGGCGTTCCTTACGAAGAACTTCACTGTAGATTTTACCAGTTGTCACGTTGGAATATTTGTTGAGGTTGATATCGATGAAACGTTCATAGTGACCCAAGTCCAAATCTGTTTCAGCCCCATCATCAGTCACAAAGACTTCCCCGTGCTGGTAAGGACTCATGGTTCCCGGATCGATATTGATATAAGGGTCAAACTTTTGAATGGTTACTTTTAAACCACGATTTTTCAAGAGACGGCCTAGACTTGCTGCGACAATCCCTTTCCCAATAGACGATACCACACCACCAGTTACAAAAATATATTTCGTAGACATAGATTCCTCTTTCTAAAATGCTCAAGGTCTTGTTAACTACGAGGGGACATAGAAAACAAGACCCTTATGAATAACGACTTTTCAAGAAAAACTTCCTGAAAAAACAAAAATAGCTCCCTAGTAACTAGGGAGCCCCGACCTCTAAAAGAGGTGCCCGAACAATATGATACCTTAAAGTAGAACATTTGTCAACCCGAATTGGTAAAACATGAAAAAAGGAGATTGTTTTCAGAAAACCAAAAAAGGACAGCACCCAGACGTATGACCCGCTTAAACACTCTACCCAAGTAAGAAAAAAGGAGATCAGATAATCTCCTCTGTGAAGTCTTTTACTCTTCTTCACTCGTTTCAGCATCATCGTCTGAAAACTCGTCGTCTTCTTCGTTGAGATCCACGTCTTCACCCAAGTCATCAGGAGCGATTTCGTTGATCTCTGCATCGTAAGCTTCAACTTCATTTTTCTCATCATCTGGATTTTCATCATCATATGAAAGAGCTGGATCAGCTTCGTATGCATCTTCGTCTTCTGGATCATCTGCATTGTAGTCAATGGCATCTGAATCACCATCCATGAAGGCATTGACACGTTTTTTCTTAGCTTTTGGAGCGACTTCATCGTCGTCACTTTCTTCAAGAGCGATGATTTCTTCGTCAATTTCGTCTACACCATACCATGAACGAAGCCCCCATTTGTTGTCTCCAAGAGAGATGAAGCTACCGTCAAAGTTCAACTCTGTGTAGAACAAAGGTAAAGCTTCGCGGATATCGCTGTTTGATGTTCCAAGGTAGTTTTGAATTTCATTTACAAGATCGCTAAAATGCATCTCATGATCGCGACCACGAAGTTCCAAGATAGCACGCGCTACCTCAATCATAGATAGTTCACTTTTTTCTTGCCCAGCAAATACTTCTAATTCCAAAGCGTTTCTCCTCATTTTTACTACTATCGCCAGAGCGAACAGACTCTGACCTCATTTTATCATGTACTCTTTATTGTACGATAATTTTGCGGAATAGTCAAAGGTTAAATGGGAGAAAGTGGCAGGACTTTTTATTTCTTTGCCACCCAGCCGATGGTGTCGCTAGGTGGGTTTTCTGTATCAATCCAGATGAATTCGATGCCGAAAATTAAGCTCTGATACTGTACTTCTCAGGGTGGTTCGAACTGACAGTACTTGTTATGTAGTGAATTGATTTCTAAAAATATTGCTTTTTCTAGCATAACATAATTAATCGTTTGGAAATAGAGAATATAATTCGACTTTATTTGATGTAACTATAAAAGCAAGATGCCCCCTTTTTATTAAAATCTTATAATGTTTTAAAAAGTATTTGTTTTATTTTTGAACGAATATCGTTATACACTAAATTAATTTCAGTATCATAACCAATTCTTCCAGTGGCCATACTAACACTTTCATCTAAATATACTTCTAAATTTCTAAATAAAAAATCATTAAATCCTCCTTTTTTAGTAAACAAATTTAAATCTTCAATATAATTCATCATAATCTCAGCATCAACTGATTTATCAAAAATAAGACTATACTTTTTTCGAAAAATAGGATCAGTTAAATTTCCTATGAAATAATCTTTCTGCGCTCCACTAAGCGTTCCACATGTAGTATACCATTTATTATTAATGAATTCTTTAATCACTTCTAATAATTCAATAATAAGTTCATTTGAAAAATCTTTTTTGTATGCTCTTAAGTAAATAATTGAACCACTCAAAATTTCTCCAATTCTATCCTTCTCAATGACAGCAATTATTTTTAAATTTTTATTCTCCGTAAAAATTCTATTTTCTACAATTGATTTTAAAATTTGAGACCTATATTGAGAAAATCTCTTCTTTGCAATCTTTTCCCAGG
The DNA here is from genome assembly GCF_053628175.1 of Streptococcus sp. 151470009-6. Classification (NCBI taxonomy): domain Bacteria; kingdom Bacillati; phylum Bacillota; class Bacilli; order Lactobacillales; family Streptococcaceae; genus Streptococcus; species Streptococcus sp. 151470009-6. The sequence continues at coordinate 142,846 of NZ_JBSEZF010000006.1, read as the reverse complement.
AAAGACTATAGATATTCTGTTTGTATATCTCAGTATTTTCATTTTTTTCCTCATTTTTTTCATTTTGTTCAATGAAAAAGTCTGAAAGATATGTGCGTTTTAAACTTTTACTATAATCTAAATCCTCAGCATTTTGAATCATACGATAGTGAACAGTTAAATCTCCCGTGTAATATTGAAAATAGATATCTTCATCAAAATAAGTTGTACATTTTACGACTATCATTTCTATTTCGCCTAAAGAAAATTCGTAAATAGTATCACCAGAATTTTTTGTGCCTATAATTTGAGGATTAACTTCATCTTCTTTATCAGATATTTTTTTTTCACAGACAAGAATATTTTCTAACGGAACATCATTCTCCATAAAAATATTAATTTTTGCTTTTGAATTAGCATTATTCTTCTCGACTATAAAATATGGACGCGCAGAAGCAAATCGATTTTCTCGATTTGCTTGATATTCTTTTTCTTCACGTTCATTCCTTTTTTCCTCGTCCTCATAACGTATGTTTCTTTCTTTCTCATTTTGACTACTGAAAATCAAAAATGTTGTAAAAATTGCTAAAGCCGATAGAACTACTTGATAATAGTCTTTATTTGCCTTGGATATAAAGTTATATATACCTGTAATAATAGGATGCTGACCACTTAATAATGGTAAAAGAATTGCAATCACAATAACAAGTATATACAATAAACCTTTGAAAATCTTTTTAAACATATTTATCTACCTTTGTTAATTTATTTTCCATTATACCAAAAAAACACGGCTTATCACCGTGTTTCTGTGTTTATTTCACCAACTTCTTCATCTCATCAATACGTGCGACGGTCGCGTCGTATTTCGCTTGGTAGTCGGCTTGTTTGTCGCGTTCTTTTTGGACGATTTCTGGTTTGGCGTTGGCTACGAAGCGTTCGTTAGAGAGCTTCTTGCCTACCATGTCCAGTTCTTTTTGCCATTTAGCGAGTTCCTTGTCGAGACGAGCTAGTTCTTCTTCGACATTGAGGAGGTCTGCCAGCGGCAAGTAGATTTCTGCTCCAGTGATGACACTTGACATAGCCAGTTCAGGTGCAGGGATAGTTGACGCGATTTCCAAGTGTTCTGGATTTGTGAAGCGTTTGATGTAGTTGACATTGCTGTTAAAGAAGGCTTCCAAGTCGCTATCGCTTGTCTTAACAAGGATGGTGATAGGCTTGCTTGGTGCTACGTTTACTTCCGCACGCGCATTACGAACAGCACGAATCAAGTCTTTGAGACTTTCGACACCTGTGTGAGCAGCAAGGTCTTCAAAGGCTGGGTTAACAGTTGGGTATTCCGCTGTAACGATAGAGCCTTCTGAAATTTGTCCAAAGATTTCCTCTGTCACGAATGGCATGATTGGGTGAAGGAGACGAAGGATCTTGTCCAAAGTGTAAAGGAGAACAGAACGTGTAATGACTTTCTCTTCTTCGTTATCGCTATAAAGGACTTCCTTGGTCAACTCAACGTACCAGTCCGCAAACTCATCCCATATGAAGTTGTAGAGGATGTGTCCAGCCACACCAAACTCAAACTTGTCAAAGTTTTCAGTAACTTTGCCAATCGTTTCATTGAGGTTGTGGAGAATCCAGCGGTCTGTGACGTTTCCAGCTTCCTTGTTGGTAACTTTTTCCACATTGGCAGTTGCTTGCTCAAGGGTCAAACCTTCATTGTTCATGAGGATATAGCGAGAGATGTTCCAGATCTTGTTAATGAAGTTCCATGAAGCATCCATTTTCTCGTAAGAGAAGCGCACGTCTTGCCCTGGTGCAGAACCGTTTGAAAGGAACCAACGAAGGCTATCTGTTCCGTACTTATCAATAACATCCATTGGATCAATCCCGTTACCGAGGGATTTAGACATCTTGCGTCCTTGCTCATCACGAATGAGACCATGAATCAAGGCATTTTTGAATGGCGACTTGCCAGTAAATTCCAAACCTTGGAAAATCATCCGAGACACCCAGAACGGAATAATATCATAACCAGTCACCAAAGTTGATGTTGGATAATAACGTTTAAAGTCTTCTGAGTCGACATCCGGCCAGCCCATGGTAGAGAATGGCCAAAGGGCAGAACTGAACCACGTATCCAATACGTCCTCATCCTGAGTCCATCCGTCACCTTCTGGAGCTTCTTCACCGACATATATTTCACCCTCAGCATTGTACCAAGCAGGGATTTGGTGACCCCACCAGAGCTGACGAGAGATTACCCAGTCATGGACATTTTCCATCCATTGGAGGAAGGTATCGTTGAAACGAGGTGGGTAGAATTCTACCTTGTCCTCTGTATCTTGGTTAGCAATAGCATTTTTCGCCAATTGGTCCATCTTGACAAACCATTGCGTAGACAAGCGTGGCTCAACCACAACACCTGTACGTTCTGAATGACCAACACTGTGGACACGTTTTTCGATTTTAACGAGGGCACCGATTTCTTCCAATTTAGCAACGACTGCCTTACGAGCTTCAAAACGGTCCATGCCTGCAAATTCGAAGGCCAAGTCGTTCATAGTTCCATCGTCGTTCATGACGTTGACTTGTGGCAAGTTATGGCGTTGACCAACCAAGAAGTCGTTTGGATCATGGGCAGGCGTGATTTTCACGACACCTGTACCAAACTCAGGATCTGCGTGCTCGTCTCCAACGATTGGGATGAGTTTATTAGCGATTGGAAGGATGACGTTTTTACCGATCAAATCCTTGTAGCGTGGGTCTTCTGGATTGACCGCAACGGCAACGTCCCCAAACATGGTCTCAGGACGAGTTGTCGCCACTTCAAGGGCGCGTGAGCCGTCTTCTAGCATGTAGTTCATGTGGTAGAAGGCACCTTCGACATCCTTGTGAATCACCTCGATATCAGAAAGGGCTGTACGAGCTGCTGGGTCCCAGTTGATGATAAACTCACCGCGGTAAATCCAGCCTTTCTTGTAGAGGTCCACAAAGACCTTACGAACGGCTTTTGACAAACCTTCATCAAGCGTGAAACGCTCACGAGAGTAGTCTACAGAAAGCCCCATCTTGCCCCATTGTTCCTTGATAGTAGTGGCATATTCGTCTTTCCATTCCCAGACCTTGTCAAGGAATTTTTCACGACCGAGGTCGTAACGCGTAATGCCCTCACCACGCAAGCGCTCCTCAACCTTAGCCTGAGTGGCAATCCCAGCGTGGTCCATACCTGGAAGCCAAAGCGTATCAAAACCTTGCATGCGTTTTTGACGGATGATAATATCTTGAAGAGTTGTATCCCAAGCATGACCAAGGTGAAGTTTTCCGGTTACGTTTGGTGGTGGAATCACGATAGAATAAGGCTTAGCCTTTTGATCTCCTGAAGGCTTGAAAACATCGGCATCAAGCCATTTTTGGTAACGACCAGCCTCAACCTCGGCTGGATTGTATTTAGGTGAAAGTTCTTTAGACATGTGTGTTCTCCTTTAAGTATTTGTAAGTAAACATTTGACAATCTTTGATATCCTAGATTTTTTCTTTCGATATCTAATATATAAATTCGGTTGAAATATGAAGACTGACGGTCTTAGTTTTTTTATTAACTTTTTCTGTAATTTTCGACGCTTTTTTTTCAACGCCTCAACATCATTTTGGTTATAAGGGTATTCATAAAGTTTCTTCTCCAATCTATCTATTGATTTGTATACAGCGCTTACTTTATCACTATGAGAATTTCGTTTGACACTAATTCGTTCAACTGCTTTAACGTAATCGTCTTCTAATGATTCAATGGTTGATAAATAGAAAAATTCGTACACAAACAAACCTATTAGTGCAAATATATCAAAAAGTTGAGAATTTAAAAACGGAATATTTAATAATAAAATTAGGCTAGTATTCGCATAAGGAAAAGCATAAAAAACAATGAATATCCACATTTGCTCTTTTTTATGTCTGGAAGGAACTGACTTAATTAAGTTTGTAACCCATATTTGTAACGATACAAATATAATTGACAATATCGATATTATAAACAGTATTACATATAAATCATTATTTAAATTATTAGTTTTATTATATATAATAATTGAAGAATAAATAGATAGAATAAATAATGTCAACCAAATAATTCCTCTTAACAATGTTGAGGGATTGAATTTTATTTCCTTTTTTGAGCGTTCCCAATCATATTTCAAGAGTAAAGCTATATACAAAGACAATCTGTCATAATCAATTACATTATTATCCAAGATATCCCAAATGTGACCATCTTTCATATAATAAGGCTTAGAATACTTAATATCCATATTTTTTCCAAATGGATTAATCTGGCTTTTTAACTGTATAAGTGCAGAATCTTTCTTTTGATTATCCTTTAAATTTTCTAATATTATTTTAAGTTGCTTTCGCCACTCAGCTCTCTCCTTAGTAATATAATCAATTTGATTTCTTTTACTATTATTAAGAAAAACTAAAATTGCACTTATTATAGCTCCTAGACCTGCTCCACTAAGTATAGTAATAATATGACCTACCTCCATTTTTCAATACCTCCTATTTTAACTCCAATATATCTCAACTGTTCAAAAATTTCGAACGGTTTAACTACTGTTTCACCTCCCACTCACTCTTCAGTAAGCCATATATCAGACTGTCACAGCGATTTCCCTGAGCATCTTTGCGGTCTCGGATTCGAGCTTCTAAGGTAAAGCCAAGTTTCTCTGCAACTCGTTGACTTTGAATATTGTAGCCAAAGCAAGACAATTCTATCTTGTGAAGACCCAATTCTTTGAAAGCTAGATCAATCAAGGCTCGCGCTGCTTCAGGCACATAGCCTCGGCCCCAATAGTCTGGATGCAAGGTATAGCCGAGTTCCAACACATCATCTTCGTGGCGATGGTTGAGATCAACAGAGCCAACAATTTTATCGGTCCCCTTGACGACTATTCCATAGCCAGCTGGGAGATTTTCCTTTTGATTGCGCTCAGGAAGGATATGCTCCAGATAATAAATCTCATCCTCCAAGGTCTTGACGGGCGGAAAGCCTGCTGGGTAGGAAACTTCTGGCCTACTGGCATAGTCAAAGATATCCACTGCATCCGCCACTGTACGGACTCGTAACACTAGCCGTTCGGTTTCTAATCGTTCTGGTAATTGTGCTTGCTCCATCTTCAGCCCTCACTTTCCATAAAAAAATGCCCCTGCCATCTACATGACAGGGACGAATGTGTTTATCCGCGGTACCACCCAATTTCGGGCAGAGCCCGCAACTCTCGTCTTTATAATAAAAAGACAATATTATTTCATTTTTCATCCATCAGCAACCAGTTTTGACACATTTGTGGACTTCTCAGCGCCGCCACTTTCTGTAAAATGTGGGATTCAAAACACCTCTAATGGCTTTATTGTAGCAAGTTTTTAACGGAAATGCAAGGCTCAAGAAAAATTACTTGAAGCTGATTCCGTGTTCTTTTAATTTCTTGATGGTAGCTGGACCGATTCCCTTCAAGGCAAGGAGTTCTTTTTCAGTCCAGTTTTTGAAGTCAGCAGCTGACTTGATACCTTCATCATAGAAAGTCTTAGCACGATCTACTGAGAGGCCACCCAAAGTCGCTGCAAAATCTTCTACTGAATTCGCTACTTTTTGAGCTTGTTCCTTGGTCGCTTCTACAGCTTGTTCCACTTTTTTAGAGACAACTTTTCCTGCTTGGCTGGCAGATTTTTCTGCGTGTTTCACGACTTTCTTGGTCTCTTCGACAACCTTGGTCACTGTAGTTGAAAATGCACCTGAACGACGAAGGCTATTTCGTAATTGTTTTTTACGTTGGAGTTTCTTTGACATGATAAAATCCTTTCAATAAAAAATCCCTGCTCTGACAAGGATTTAATAAAGATATTCTATCAAGATTTTGGCAAAAAATCAAGAAAGTATCTGAATTTTAATAGTTTCGCTCACCAAACAAGCCTTCTGGCAGATCATGAAATCCCTTGCCTGCTTTGAAGTTTTCAAACTTACCCAGCAAGAACTGGTAGGCATCCAAGCGACTCTCGTAGCGAATCATGGCATCTTTGGCACGCTCGTCTTGGTCTTCTTCGTAAACCTTCTGACTTTCCTTGTGCGCCATGTCGTTGATCATGATCTGGGTATTAACCCAGGCCTCAAATTCCTTCATAAATTCTTGTTCGTAACTCATTGCTTCTCCTTATTCTAATCCACGGAAGTAGTCCGTATCAATCTCTCGGTAGGGCTGGATATCCTGAACATACTCTAGCACGCCTTGGAATTCCCCGTTCTCATCGTGTACTGCAGCGTAGGTGATGTGGATAAACTTGCTTCGCGACTCAGACTTGAACCACATTTCATACTTGTCCTTGACCCCTTCACGAAGACCTTTCATAACAGCCTTCACCTTTTCTAGGTACTTGGGCGGATGGCAGAGTTCAACATTGCGCCCAACTTGGGACGGAGTCCGTTTGAAAATCATCTCATCAGCTGGCGCATTGTCATTGTAATACTGGAAAATATCGTCTTTATTGACAAAGGTAATCTCCATGGGAAGGTGATTGAGGATGAGGTTGGCCTGCTCTACGGAGAGATAGCCATTTCCAAAAACCTGTTGACTATGGCGGTCCAGGACTGCTTCCTTTTCCTTAGGGGTAAAGGTAATGGTGAACTGTCCTTCTGGTGTATCGATAACTTGCTGCACTTGACCTTCTGCCGTGTCTAGTTGTACGGGCTCTTCTGCACTTTTTTCCTCAACGAAACTCTGGCGTTCTGGCACCCATTTCTCTGACGGACGGATGATGGCATAGCCGTAAGCATCGCTCTCCTCCGCAATCTGAATCCAGTCATCCTGAGTAAAGGACTCAAGGAGAATCATGAGAAGGATGGACTCTTCCTTGAAAATCATACTTTCAAACTCTGTCGCAAAAGCTTCGAAAGTTTCCTTTACAGTGGAAATCGGCACTTCTGGTAGTGACTTAGCTGTCGTTAGAGCTGTCTGAAAGAGTTCCCTGATCTGATCATCCACTCCCCACATGACCTTAGGGGGTGAATCGTGTCCATAGCGCTCCATGATAGGAAAGAAAAGCTCTTCCTTGCGCTGATAGTGGAGGTCAAATTGCCCCAAAAGCCCCATTTGACGAACCAAGCCTTTACGCATCTCTGCCAGCATTTCCTCGTCTTCCATAGACTCATAGGTATCTAACAGTCTCCGAATGCGAATCAAGGCAGCACGGAGGGCCAGGTTTTCATCCTTGAAGATGCGAACGGGGTGACCAGGATGCTCGGTATCCTCTACTTCAACACCCTTAACAGCATTTTTAAAAAGATTAGCATGGACATCACAGAGCTCCATGACATCTTCAAAGGTGACACCTGAGTCTGAGTTCATCAGCTCGTGCTCCATGAGGGAAATCTCGATGGCTGACACACCTGTAAAGGTCGCATCAAAACGCTCCTGAACTGATTCAGGAGAGGCACCATTGTGCAATTCTAACAAAATATCCCGTAGGATATGAATCCGTTCATCTGCCATTAGTCTAATCCAATCACTTCGTAACCATTCGCTTCCAGTGTGCGGACAATCTTGTCCATAGGAGTTCCTTCAAGCTTAGAACCCTGTTTGAGCGATACCTTGCGACCGACTGTGTTGCGCATCAAGGGATTAGCAAGTGGTTTAAAACCGAGCTCTACTAGAATTTCCAAGACTTCTGGATGCTTGTCCACCACTTCTGAAACGGGAATTGACACATCGATGATATTGTCCATTACGACCTCCATGTATGTTCTAATACTCAATGAAAATCAAAGAGCAAACTAGGAAGCTAGCCGCAGGCTGTACTTAAGTACGGCAAGGTGAAGCTGACGTGGTTTGAATTTGATTTTCGAAGAGTATAAAATGATTTTACTGCTTATATTATACCATATGGGAAGAGATTAAAAAACTAGCAGCGGAGTTCCTGCTAGTTTCTTTCATTTCAAGTTATTCCTTATCATCTGGTTTTGCGAACCAGTGAGCCGTATCCATTAACTTATCTACAAGAAATAACTTCCCTAGACCAACAACAAGATTGTCATCTTTTTTCATTGTTTTCATCACTTTTAAACCCTGCATCGTAAAAAAGTAATTCCCGTAAGTTTTAGCTAACATTTTTATGAGACCCATGTTACTCTCCTTCGATGATTTCAGCTTCTTTTCGGATAGTTTCTATGTCTTCTTGATATTGCTCCTCATTATAGTTAACTAATTTAGATAACTCCTGTTGCAAGCTTTCCCCCATCGGTTTCATGGTCGCAAAGGTTAATCCTCCTGAAATAATACCGCCTAGGATAGGAATCACTTTTCCCATTCCTTTAGCTAAACCTCCTTTTGTCAGATTAACACCAAAAATTTTCAAAATTTTCTCTAAGATAGGATACCAGAGCGTCTTTGTCAAAGCTTTCTTATTCACTACTTTTATGACTTGTTTGGCTACTGTCACTCCGCCTGATCGAAGCAGAGCACCTGCACCATTTACTCCCAGCATGACACCGAGATACAGTAGGAGTGTGTTTTTAGCTTCCTCGCTTAACTCATTGCGCGATGCCCAGAGATCATCAAATCCGTAAATATACCCTAGTTCTTGAGCTAATTTCAATGAAAAACCATAAAACTGAGCTACGTCTGTCGGGATAGTGATCGCCATGAGAATCCCTCCAGGTAAACCTGCCAAAACCGATGTCCCACTGGCTAACAGGACATTGTCCTTAATACAGGCCTTGGCCACTCGATCCAAGCTTTCCTGAGGCAACAAAGAAGTCGGCCCTTGTTCTAATAAGGTTGCAATATCCTTGCGGTCTAGTTCCTTTGAAAACTTTTCTACTAAAAATTTCTCTCGATCAACTTTGACTACGGGTAATTTCACCACTTGTTGCAGCACTTGCATAGCTATATCTTGTTTAGGCATATGTCTCTCCGTTTTTCATTTATATCAAGCTTTATCATATCATACTATTTGAAATATACAAATTTTTTAAACTACCTTTTACAAGGGCAACATATTGATGATTAGCAAACAGACTACTCTGACAAGAAAAAAGAGGGGTATCCCCTCTTTCTTATACTCAATGAAAATCAAAGAGCAAACTAGGAAGCTAGCCGCAGGTTGCTCAAAACAGTGTTTTGAGGTTGTGGATAGAACTGACGAAGTCAGTAACCATACCTACGGCAAGGCGACGCTGACATGGTTTGAATTTGATTTTCGAAGAGTATTAGTTCTTATCCAGATTGCGTAGCATTGCGTCAATCTTGTTTCCATATTCGATGGATTCGTCTTTGACGAAAGTTAAATCTGGGATTTTGTACAATTTCAAATTGCGACCAAGTTCACGTTTGATGGTACCAGTTGCTTTTTCAAGCCCGATTTGAGCTTTTTGGTTATCCGAAGCAAGGTTACTCAAAATGGTGTAGTAAACCTTAGCAACAGATAGGTCACCCAGCATCTGAACATCTGTAATGGTCACACCTTGGACACGGGGATCACGGACCTTCTTTTGCAAAATCTCATTGACTTCGCGCTTAATTTCCATGCCCACACGATCCGTACGGAAATGATTTGCCATGATATTCCTTTCTCTACTTTGAACCAAAAGCTAGGCCAGCAGACCTAGCTATTTTTAAATTTATTGATTTTCAGCTCAAATTGAAACGAAGTTCAATTTGAACTCATCCGCTTCTTTCGCTGTGGTGAAAGTGATGGGACTAATTTATCAGTCCCATCACAGGGGATTTTTGAGACTCTAGGCTCAAAAATAAGCAATGAAATCATCGGTTTGCTTGCATCCCTCACCACCTAGAAAGGAGCAAAAATCTTAACGTTTGATTTCTTCCATGACATAGGCCTCAATCACATCATCAGTCTTGATATCATTGTAGCCATCAATCATGAGACCACCTTCACGACCGTTTGTAACTTCTTTAACGTCGTCTTTGTAATGTTTCAAGCTTGCGAGTTCACCGTCATATATAACAACACCGTCACGGATAACACGGACTTTCGAGTCACGGGTAACCTTACCGTTGATAACCATGAATCCACCGATGGTTCCCACTTTAGATACCTTGAAGGTTTCACGGATAACTGCTTCACCGATAACTTTTTCTTCAAATTCTGGGTCAAGCATCCCTTTCATGGCTTCTTCCATCTCTTCGATAACCTTATAGATAATGCTGTGGAGACGGATTTCTACATCGTCAGCTTCCGCTTGTTGACGCGCTTGTGGTGTAGGGCGTACGTTGAAACCAACGATAAAGGCATTGGAAGCTTCCGCAAGGGTCACGTCAGATTCGTTGATAGCACCGACTGCTGAGTGGACAATGGTAACTTTGACACCTTCTACATCGATCTTTTGAAGGGAGGCAGAAAGGGCTTCAACTGAACCTTGTACGTCGGCCTTGATGATGACGTTAACAGACTTAAGTTCACCAGCTTTAAGCGTATCAAAGAGGTTTTCAAGGCTGACACGTTGGGTAGCTTGGCGTTGTTTCATGAGGGCACGTTTCGCACGTTCTTCACCGGCTGCACGCGCAGATTTTTCATCTTCGTAAACGGCAAAGTGGTCACCCGCCATTGGCGCTTCGTTCAAACCTGTGATAGAAACTGGTGTTGACGGACCTGCAACCTTAACACGACGACCAAGGTCGTTGGTCATAGCACGTACACGACCGAAGGTATTTCCGACAACGATTGGGTCTTGAACATTCAAGGTGCCTTGTTGCACAAGAAGGGTTGCGACCGCACCTTTCCCTTTATCCAAGCGCGCTTCGATAACTGTACCGATTGCACGAACTGTTGGGTCTGCCTTGAGTTCTTGGATTTCAGCCACAAGAAGAACTGTTTCCAAGAGTTCATCGATATTTTGGTTGAATTTAGCTGAGATTTCAACAAATTCAGAATCTCCACCCCAAGCTGTTGACATAACACCATGCTCTGCCAATTCACCGATAACACGTTCTGGATTGGCACCTGGTTTATCAATCTTGTTGATAGCTACGATGATTGGAACGTTGGCCGCTTTTGAGTGGTTGATAGCTTCGATAGTTTGAGGCATAACCCCGTCGTCGGCTGCTACAACCAAGATGGTAATATCGGTAACAGATGCACCACGCGCACGCATAGATGTAAAGGCCGCGTGTCCTGGTGTATCAAGGAAGGTAATCTTCTTGCCATTTTCCACGATTTGGTAGGCACCGATATGCTGAGTGATTCCTCCTGCTTCACCTGTCGCTACACGAGAGTTACGAAGGGTATCCAAGAGGGTTGTCTTACCATGGTCAACGTGTCCCATGATGGTTACAACTGGTGGACGCTCAACCAATTCATCTTCGTTAAGATAGCCATCTTCGACAAAGAAACGTTCGATGTCGGCATTATCCACTTCAACCTTTTGTTTGGCTTCGATACCATAATCCACCATGAGGAGTTCGATGGTTTCTCCATCTAAGGATTGGTTTTGTGTGGCCATCACACCCATCATAAAGAGTTTCTTAACGATTTCAGCTGGTTCACGTTTAATACGTTTTGCGATTTCCGCAACAGTCATACCATCTGTATATTCAAATTCGCTTGGCAATTCATGGAACTTACGTTCTGTAACAGGTTTTGGTGCCTGATTGCGGTTATTTTGCTTGTTGCCTTTTTTATTCTTTTTGTTGTTATTCCAGTTACTATTTCTTTGATTTCTCACTTGATTCTGACTACTTCGATTCTTTTGTTGTTTTCTAGGACCATCTTCTTCGTGATCATAATCGTCACGTTCTTTGTCTGGTCGAGCTTGTTTTTTACGACGTGTATCCACTGGCGCTTCTTTCGCTACAGGAGCTACTGCTACGGCTGGCTGCGTTTGTTCAGCTAACTTAGCAGCTTCCTCAAAGATTTCTTCAGGCTCCTTGCGTTTATTAGCTTGAGCCAAAGCTTCTTTGGCAGCTTGCGATTGTTTGAAGCGCTCCTCGCTTGAGCGTGCGTACTCTGCATTTTGCTCTGCTTTTAGGGCTTCAGCACGGGCTTTAAAGTCAACACGTGGTCCAGCTGGTTTTGGCTGGAAGTCCTGTTGCTGACGGCGATCATTGCCACGATTTCCTTGACCTTGTGGTTTCTTCCCTTGGTCGTTAAAACGGCGGTTATCGCGGTTCCCTTGACCAGGTTTGCCACCATTACGGCCGTCGTTTTTCTGACGGTTGCCGTTTTGTTGTTGGTCACGGTTGTTGCCCTTGTTTTGTTTGCGTCGCTCTGCCTGCTCTTTGGCACGCGCCTCACGCTCCGCCTTGAAGTTTCGACTTTGTGGTCTTGCGGCCACTACTTTGTCTTCCTTAGGAGCTGCAGGTGCAGCTGGTTTACTTTCTTCCTTAGCGGCTACTGGTTTAGCTGATACAGGCTTTTCTGCTTTCTTTTCTACACTTGCTTTTGGTGCTGCAGGTTTTGCTTCTGCCTTAGGAGCAGGTGCAGGTTTAAAGCTAGCCGCGATTTGCTCAGCAGCAGCAGCTTCCACGCTCGATGAGTGGCTTTTCACATCCAAGCCCAACTCTTTTGCACGCGCTACAACTTCTTTACTTTCTTTTCCAAGTTCTTTTGCGATTTCGTACAATCTTTTCTTAGACAAATCATGTCCTCCTCTTCTATTCCATAAGAGACCTCATTTTCTTTGTAAATCCAGCATCTGTCACAGCCAAAACCTTTCTCGATTTCCCGACTGCTATGCTTAATTCCAGTGTTGAAAACACGGTTATAACTTCTACTTGATAATAGTCACTTTTATCTTGAATCTTCTTGGTTAGATTGGGGCCAGCATCATGGGCTAGAAAGACTAGCTTGGCTTTCTGGTCTTGAATGGCCTTGACCACCAATTCCTCACCCGATATGATCCTGCCTGCTCGTTGAGCCAGTCCCAAGAGATTGCTTATCTTTTGCTTATTCAAGTCCTAACTCTCTTCTTTTCACTTTGTGATCCACATAGGCGATCAACTCGTCATAAAAGCTTTCTTCAACTTCCATGTTAAAGCTACGGTTAAAGACTTTTTTCTTTTTAGCCTCTAGGGCTTCTGCATTGTCTAGCTTGATATAAGCGCCCCGGCCATTGGCCTTGCCTGTCGGATCGATAAAGACCTGTCCTTCTTTGTTCTTGACAATACGAAGTAAATCTCGCTTGTCAATCACATCGTTGGAAACAACAGACTTGCGCAAAGGGATTTTTCTTGTTTTCATCTTTCCCTCCTCTAGCAGCTTTTATTCTTCGATCAATTCATCCGCAACTGCGTAATCAATTTGACCTGCTTCTTCCATAGCTTCAAACTCACTGGCAGACTTGATATCGATACGGTAACCCGTCAAGTGAGCTGCCAAGCGAACGTTTTGTCCACGACGACCGATAGCAAGAGAAAGCTTGTTATCAGGTACAACGACCAAGGCACGTTTGCTGTCGTTTTCATCAAAGATAACTTGGTCAACCTCTGCAGGTGCGATGGCATTGTAGATAAACTCAGCTGGATCTGCTACCCACTCGATAACGTCAATGTTCTCTTCTACAGGAATCATACGGTCGCTCTTAGCGTCGTAGCGAGCTGGGTGGAACTTGCTGGTGATTTTCTTGATATTGGCACCACCACGCCCAACGATTGTCCCGATAGCGTCCACGTTTGGATTGTGGCTACGAATAGCAACCTTGGTACGGTCACCTGCTTCACGGGCCACACTCATGATTTCAACAGTTCCATCGTAAACTTCTGGAATTTCTTGCTCCATCAAACGCTTAATCATCTCTGGATGGCTACGGCTAACAAAGACGTTGACACCACGAGGATTGTCTTCAACCTTGTAAACGTAGACTTCGATACGGTCGTGGGAAGCAAAAACTTCTCCAGGGATTTGGTCTTGTTTGGACAATTGGGCTTCGATGCTGCCAAGATTGACATAAATAAAGCGGTTGTCAAAGCGTTCTACTGTACCAGACATGATTTCTTGCTCATGTTCTTTGTAAGTATTATAAGTGATGGCACGTGTTTGCTTGCGCATTTTTTCCATGATGGTTTGTTTTGCAGACTGGGCTGCTACACGACCAAACTCAGCTGGTGCTTCTTCAAACTTGATCTTGTCACCAAGCTCATAGGCTGAATTAATGGCAAGGGCATCTTTCAAGCTGATTTCCAAACGGCTATCAAATACTTCGTCTACAACTTCACGGACAGTATAAACTGTAAAGTCACCTGTTTTTTCGTTAAAGTCGATGGCTACGCTATCAGATTGACCATAACGTCTGCGATAAGCGGAACGAAGCGACTCTACTACTGCGTCGATGATGTCTTCTTTTTTGATTCCCTTGTCTTCTTCCAAAATGCGGAAGGCCTCTAGCATTTCTTTACTCATGTTTTCTTCACTTTTGAATTCTCAAAAGCTATCCTTTCTTTTCTATAGTTTTACTGCTAAACGTGCTTTTGATACTAAACTGTATGGAATTTGGACGGTTTTCTTACGTGTCTTGTCCATATACTCCATAGTCAACTCATCCTCTTCAAAGGACAGCAAGGTTCCTTCAAAGACTTTTTGCTTATCGATGGCTTGATAGAGCCCGACATGGATGTATTTTCCAACTGCTCCAGCGACGGCATCCTTGGTTTTCAAAGGACGTTCCAAGCCTGGACTGGTGATTTCTAGGAAATATTGTTCTGGGAAGGGATCAGGCTTGATGGTGTCTAGAACAGGACTGATAATTTCTGTCAGGTCTGCCGTGTCGTTCAAGGTAATTCCTTCAGGTTTATCTACAAAAATACTGAGAATCATGTCACTGCCAATCTTTCCATACTCGATATCCACGAGTTCGAAAGGCGTTTGGATGACAGGTTCTACAACTTCTCTGACTAATTCTACGATTGTTGCGATTGCGTCCACCTCCTCATAAGCAAGAGGCGAAGATATTTCCCCGCCTCTCTTTCTCATATTCTTACTATCAGTATAGCACGTTTGTCAATTTATGTAAAGTATAAGCACTCAAACGGCTGGTTTTTAAGCTATTTCTTAAAATTCTGCCTCAACTCGGTAGATCACTTGACCCTTGTTGGAGAATTTTTGCTCATATTCCGTCATGACATTGCCTTCAAAATCACTGGCATGTAAGTCCAACCAAACTCCGTTCAGTTTCATCCCATACTGAGAAAAACTCACCAGGCTGTACTCAAACAAGCCACGGTTATCTGTCTTGAAATGGATTTCCCCATTCTCAGGCAAGATACGCTTAAAGGTATCCAAGAAACTCTTGTAGGTCAAACGACGTTTTTCATGGCGTTTTTTAGGCCAGGGATCAGAAAAGTTTAGGTAGAGACGATCAATCTCACCGTCTTCAAAGTAGTCTGTCAAATCTGAACCATCTACCCACAACAACTTGATATTGGGCACTCCAAC
Organism: Streptococcus sp. 151470009-6; assembly: GCF_053628175.1. Classification (NCBI taxonomy): domain Bacteria; kingdom Bacillati; phylum Bacillota; class Bacilli; order Lactobacillales; family Streptococcaceae; genus Streptococcus; species Streptococcus sp. 151470009-6. The sequence continues at coordinate 127,441 of NZ_JBSEZF010000006.1, read as the reverse complement.
TTCTAATACCTTATCCAAGGCATAACTTAACACCGACTTTTGGATATCAATCCCGATATAGTTGATGTTAGGGTTTTGTTTGGCCATTCCTGATACGAAGGCTCCTTTTCCACTTCCAACCTCAACATGAATCGGATGATCATTTCCAAACAAGTCTCGCCATTTCCCTTTTGCTTCCAAGGGATTGAGGACAACATACTGGGGATTAGCCTCTAGTAACTCTGTCGCCCCTTTACGATTTCTAACTCTCATCTCTTCTTTCCATACTTGTCACGGAAGACACGCAAGGCATAAATCTCCCGGTTTACATTGTCTAAATCTTGATTTTCACAGTATTTGGCAATCTGGTTCAAGTAAGAATACTGACCATACCAGTACAATTTATCTAACACTGTCTGATTGTACTTATAGCCGTAGTCTCTCAACCATTGACGCCACTGATGATCTGGAATGTAGTGGCATAGCAAATGCGCCACATCAAACATACGATCCGTCAGACGAACCGAATCCCAATCCACTAGATAAACGAGTCCACTCTCTGTCTCAATCCAATTACTATGGCGAAGATCCCCATGCACAATCGTTGCATGGTCTTCTCTAAAACTTGGAACCGTCTTACCTAGCTCAGCAATCACACTATTCAAGTAGTGATTCTGTTGCAAGATTTCTGGTACTTCTTGTTGCCAAGAACGCAATAAATCAACCGGTTTTTCCATGGTATATCCCAAACGACTCAACTGCTTCATCAAGGGACGCGAGCGGTGAAGACGGTTCAAGATTGTAATAATTTGTTTGCGATTCATATCGTAGGGAGTCAAGATTTTGCCCGTCAACCATTCTTGGGCACACATATCACGACCATCCGCTAAACGACGAGTCCATAGTAATTGAGGAGCGATTTGTTCTCTGGCTAGGCCAGGTAGGATTGGAGAGGTGTTCATTTTTACAAAGACGCGCTTCCCATCAGGGTAGCTTCCCATATAAGCCTTGCCGCTCTTCCCTGGTATCGGGGTCAGCGTTAGCTCAATATCACCCAAGTCCATTTCTTTCCTCCGTATAAAGTTTCCTTACTATTCTACTAGTTTTTTGTCTATTCGTCAACCAATCTTTTCACTTGATAAGGTAAATAAAACAATTGTAGGACAAGACTTGCTCCTACAAGAGCCAACAAGGCTATTTTTTCTTGCAAAACTACTGCTCCGACTAGCAATTCCAACAAAAGAACGACACTTCCAACACCGAGCATTATCTGTTTCAAACCCTTCTCTTTTTCACCCTTTTCTAAAGGAAAGAGCTGGGTCAAGTACTGGTAGTCAAGGGCACGATAGAGAGCCAACAACTGGAAGAGCATAAGATAATTAAACAGGACAACTACTGCCGTCGCGATCCAAGATTGCTCGATAAAGATCACAGCTAACAAGGATAAGAGCAAGAGGCGGAGACTGAGGGCAAAGAGGTCTCCATTTCGCAGATAAGAGCGGAGATAGAGGTTTTGCCAGATCTTCCCTGGCACCTTTTGAACAGTCTTTAGGATGAAATCCAGATAAGCGCGACGCTTGACACTATTTGAAACGCCCTTGACCTGAGTAAAGAGGGCAAAGAAACGAAGTAAGATTTGCTTGCGCTTGCTTTCTTGGGCAATGACATAGTCCCAGTCGAGGCCAGTTTCAGTGAAAAATTTGCTGGCTTTTTGGCGAAAGAGGAGGTACTTCCCAGCTCCCAATAAAACCACATAGATGAGAAAAACTGGAAAACCATAGCCCATGGCTAAAAACAAGGGCGCAAATAAAAGCAAGAAAAGGGTTTGGACAAAGAGCCAAAAGACCAGTGAACGTGACGTCTGCCCTTTGAGATAGGACTTGACCTCCTCTTCACTGACTAAGAGAAAGAGCTTGTCAGGTACTTCTATGTAGGTCGCGATTCCTCCCCAAGCCAAAAGCAAGGCAGATACAATTCCCAAAAACAAGAGGATGGGCCAATGATTTTCAGGAAAATCTTGCAAGAGTTGACTGTACTGGTAGGCTAAAAAACCGATGAGAACCAGCAGGAATAAGACAAAGTGGTCATTGAGAACATAACGCAGATAACCTACACACTCCTTACGAAAAGCCTGCTTTCGCTTTAAAAACAAGTCTTTCATCGGTCCTCCTCTTTGGTCAGAGCCAAGTAAATGTCATTCAAACTCGCTTCAGGCATGTCAAAGGCCTCGCGTAGTTGCTGGAGGTTCCCCTGAGCCCGCACCTCTCCCTTGTGGAGGATAACAAAGGCGTCACACATCTTTTCCGCCGAATCCAGCACGTGGGTACTCATGAGGATGGACTTGCCTTTTTGCTTTTCCACTTCCAAAAGCTGAATCAAGTCTGCAATAGCTAGCGGATCCAGACCAAGAAAAGGCTCATCAACGATAAAGAGGCTCGGATCTACCACAAAAGCACAGATAATCATGACCTTCTGCTTCATCCCTTTGGAGAAATGAACCGGGAACCAATCTAACTTCTGATCCAAACGGAACATTTTTAAAAGCGGTTCTACTCGCTCAAAAGCCACTTTCTGATCGATACCATAAGCCATGGCAACCGTCTCGATATGCTCTCTGAGGGTCAATTCCTCATACAAGCTAGGCGTTTCTGGGATGTAGCCAATCTGCTTGCGATAGTTGGTCGCATCTTCTCGCAGGGTCAAACCATTAATCTTGATTTCCCCACTGTAAGGTGTCAAAAGACCGATAATCTCATTGATAGTCGTTGATTTCCCAGCACCGTTAAGACCAATCAAACCGACCAACTGTCCACTTTCAACTGTAAAGGACACATCTTTCAAGACAGGGACGTGAACATAGCCACCTGTCAGGTTTTTAATTTCTAACATATTTTCTCCGAATCTGGTATAATGTAGCTATATTATATCAAAATTCAATACAGTAGAGGTGGATTTTATGTCAGATTGCATTTTTTGTAAGATTATCGCAGGGGAGATTCCTGCTTCCAAAGTATACGAGGATGAGCAGGTTCTTGCCTTCCTTGATATCTCTCAAGTAACACCTGGACACACCTTAGTCGTACCAAAAGAACACTACCGCAATCTTTTGGAGATGGATGCTACCAGCGCTAGCCAACTCTTTGCCTCAGTGCCAACAGTGGCTCAAAAAGTCATGAAGGCTACCAAGGCTGCCGGAATGAATATCATCGCCAACTGTGAGGAAGTTGCTGGTCAAACAGTCTTTCATACTCACGTGCATCTCGTACCTCGCTACGGTGCAGAAGATGACCTCAAGATTGACTTTATCGCCCACGAACCTGACTTTGACAAACTTGCCCAAGTCGCTGAAACCATTAGAAACGCTTAAGGAGATGCCATGAAACTATCAAATCTACTGCTATTCGCAGGAGCTGCAGCTGGAAGTTATTTTGTCGTAAAAAATCGCCAAGCCATTCAGGATGAAGTGCTAGATACAACTGACCGTGTCGAAGCTATCAAGGATGATTTAGATATCATCCAAAACAGCCTACAAATCATCGACCAACAAAAAGCCCTTATCAAGGAATACCAAAAAGATTTGACCTATAAATTCAAAGTTTTGGAAAAGGATTTCCAAACCAGACTAGCTGTGATAAAAGAAACACAGGAATTTGAGGATAAGTAAAAAGAGCCCAACGGCTCTTTTTACTTTATTCACCTTCAAAGGCATCTTTTATATGGTCAAAGAAGCCTTTTTTCTTTGGATTGACTTTCAAGTCACCTGCAGCTGCGAACTCTTTAAGCGCTGCTTTTTGGCGGTCGTTCAAACCTGTCGGAGTCACGACATTAACTGTAACATATTGGTCACCAACGGCACCGCCACGAAGGCTCGGTGCTCCCTTGCCACGTAGACGGAATTTCTTGCCAGTCTGAGTTCCTTCTGGGATGACCAATTCAACATCACCATGCACGGTTGGAATTTCAACAGTATCTCCAAGAGTAGCTTGGACGATATTAAGATTTAACTTGTAGAAAATAGTGGTTCCTTCACGTTCAAACTTATCGCTAGCTTCTACTGAAACCACCACGTACAAGTCTCCGTAAGGTCCACCGTTAAAGCCTGCTTCACCTTGACCCGCGAGGCGGATTTGTTGGCCTGTTTCCACACCTGCAGGAATCTTCACATGTACGCTATGAGCTTGTTTTTCATGACCTGTTCCATGACAAGTTGTACATGGATCCTTGATTTCTTTTCCGCGACCATGACAGACATCACAGGTTACTTGGCGACGCATCATACCAAGAGGAGTCTGCGTATCAACGTTAATGACACCAGCGCCATGACAGCGTCCACAAGTGACTGGACTTGTTCCTGGCTTAGCACCAGATCCGTTACATGTACGACAGCTGGCTTCACGATTATATTTAACTTCTTTTTCCGTTCCGAAGATAGCTTCTTCAAAGGTCAAGTTCACACGGTACTGGAGGTCATCCCCTTGACGAGGAGCGTTTGGATTGCGCGAAGCTCCGCCTCCCCCGAAAAAACTTGAGAAGATATCTTCAAAACCACCGAAGCCACCTGCTCCGTCAAAGCCACCGAAACCGCCAGCACCACCAAAGCCACCGTTGGCACCTGCAGCACCATATTGGTCGTAGGCTGCCCGTTTTTGGTCGTCACTCAAAGTCTCATAGGCTTCTTGAACTTCCTTGTACTTTTCCTCAGCACCAGGCTCCTTGTTGATATCTGGGTGGTATTTTTTGGAAAGCTTACGATAAGCTTTTTTGATCTCGTCTGCCGAAGCGTTTTTTGACACCCCCAGGCGATCATAAAATTCAGTATTGTTCATAATTCAAGATACAAAGGGCGTCAAACGGACACAGCCAAAATAGGAGTTTTAACGACGGACGCGTGCGTCCTAGAAAAAACTATCTTTTTGGCACAGTCCGTAGCCCGTGTTCAGTTGCGAACACCTTTGTTCCTTTCTATTGATATTGTGAATCAAACCTCGATTTAGGTCGGGTTCAATTCCTTTCTTTTATATTGATGAGACAAAACCCCAACAAATCAGGTTCAGTTTCTTTTTACCGAAAAACAGAGGCTGGGTTGCAACCTCTGGATTTCTTCCTATCATTACGACGTTCGAGTTTTAAAAATCAAACTAGTAATGCTAAATCGAGCACTCCCTAACCTCTTGGTGAAAAAGACAAATCTTCCTAGAAACTAAAGTTTCTGCGTCAGATTTCCTATTTTCACTGTGAGGTTTTAACGGGCTTTGCATCTTACTTTTCAGTAAACTCTCCATCTACGACGTCATCGCCTGCGTTTCCTGTTGCTTGTGCGCCTTCTGCTCCTGCTTGAGCTTGTTGGGCTGCTGCGGCTTGTTCGTAGAGTTTAACAGCAAGGCCTTGAGCTTTTTCGTTCAAAGCTTCGAGTTTTGCTTTCATTTCGTCCAAGTTGTTGTCTTCTTGAGCTTTTTTAAGGTCATCAAGGGCAGCTTGGGCAGCATCACGTTCTGCGTCGAAGCCTTTGCCTTCAGTTTCCTTGATTGTCTTTTCAGTCGCAAAGATAGCTTGGTCTACTTCGTTACGAAGGTCTACTTCTTCTTTACGTTTCTTATCGGCTTCAGCGTTTGCTTCCGCGTCTTTCATCATGCGGTCGATTTCTTCGTCTGTCAAACCTGAGTTGGATTGGATGACAATGGTTTGTTCTTTTTGAGTTCCAAGATCTTTGGCCTTAACAGACACGATACCGTTCTTATCGATGTCAAATGTCACTTCGATTTGAGGAATTCCACGAGGTGCAGCTGGAATATCTGTCAATTGGAAACGTCCAAGAGTCTTGTTATCTGCTGCCATTGGGCGTTCACCTTGAAGAACGTGAATGTCAACAGCTGGTTGGTTGTCTGCTGCAGTTGAGAAGACTTGTGATTTAGATGTTGGAATTGTTGTGTTACGCTCGATGAGTTTTGTGAAGACGCCACCCATTGTTTCGATACCAAGTGACAATGGCGTTACATCAAGAAGGACAACGTCTTTCACATCACCAGTAATGACACCACCTTGGATCGCAGCACCCATAGCAACTACTTCATCAGGGTTTACTGATTTGTTTGGTTCTTTACCAGTTTCAGCCTTAACAGCTTCTACAACGGCTGGGATACGAGTTGAACCACCAACAAGGATAACTTCGTCAATTTCTGACAAGCTCAAACCTGCATCTGAGAGGGCTTGACGAACTGGAACTTTTGTACGTTCTACAAGGTCACGAGTCAAATCGTCAAATTTCGCACGAGTCAAAGTCATTTCCAAGTGAAGAGGTCCAGCTTCACCAGCAGTGATAAATGGCAAGCTGATTTGAGTTGAAGTTACACCAGAAAGGTCTTTCTTCGCTTTTTCAGCCGCATCTTTCAAACGTTGCATTGCCATCTTGTCAGTAGACAAGTCAATACCGTTTTCTTTCTTGAATTCTGCTACCAAGTGGTCAATGATTTTTTGGTCGAAGTCATCACCACCGAGTTTGTTGTCCCCTGCAGTTGACAATACGTCGAAGACACCGTCACCCAATTCAAGGATAGAGACGTCGAATGTACCACCACCAAGGTCAAATACCAAGATTTTTTCTTCTTTGTCAGTCTTGTCCAAACCGTAAGCAAGGGCTGCTGCAGTTGGTTCGTTGACGATACGTTCTACTTCAAGACCAGCGATTTTACCAGCGTCTTTAGTCGCTTGACGTTGCGCATCGTTAAAGTAAGCTGGAACTGTGATAACAGCCTTAGTTACTTTTTCACCAAGGTATTCTTCAGCATAGCCTTTCAAGTATTGAAGGATCATGGCTGAGATTTCTTGCGGAGTGTATTCTTTACCGTTAGCAGAAACTTTTTCAGAAGTTCCCATCTTAGATTTGATAGAGATCACTGTATCTGGGTTTGTTACTGCTTGACGTTTTGCCGCATCACCAACGATGATTTCGCCGTTTTTAAATGATACTACAGATGGAGTCGTACGATTTCCTTCTGGATTTGCGATGATTTTGCTTTCAGTTCCTTCAAGAACTGCAACTGCTGAGTTTGTTGTACCTAAGTCAATACCGATAATTTTAGACATGTGTTTTTCTCCTTAAATTTATCTTTTTTCTTTTTGATACTCTTCTTAAGTGGCGGCGCCGTCAGAGCTTGACCTCGTCAATCTCTTTGACTAAACTTTGAGCCTAAGGTCTCAAAGTTTGCGCAAATAGCGCCACGGCGAAGAGTATCGCCTTTGGTTCGCTTCGCTCACTATTGCAAAGCTGAACAACTTTCTTAACTTTCTTCATAGTTTATTGTCATTTCGGACAAGTTTCCTATTATGTTACGACACGAGGAGTCGAAATCGATATTATTTCGACTACGAGTTAGTAAGGAGGCTAGGCAAACGCCATAGCGATTGCCGTTTTCTGACGAGTTGCTTTAGCTACCGTCAGAATTTCCTAATCGAACACTTCGTCAATCTCCTATTTTTACTGTGAGCTTTTTACGGGCTTTGTATCTTAGTTATAAACCACCACCATGGCTGGGCGTAAGATGCGGTCATGGAGTTTGTAGCCTTTTTGGAAGACTTGTGCTATAGTGTCTGCGGGGTGTCCATCGTCTGCTGGGAGAGTTTGGATGGCCATGTGATAGTTATGGTCAAATTCGCCGTCAGCTGCGATTTCTTCGATTCCTTCTTCTTTCAAAGCGTGAATCAAGCTCTCTTGCACCATCTCCAATCCTTTTTTGACATCGTCTGTCAATCCTTCAACTGCAAGTGCACGTTCTAAGTTGTCGAGCGATGGTAAAATTGCTTTTGCCAGATCTTGGCTACGATAACGTTGCAAGTTTTGACGCTCTTCATTGGCACGGCGTTGAATATTTTGCATTTCTGCATGAGCGCGAAGGTATTTGTTTTCAAACTCATCTGCACGTTCATTTGCCAAGTCCAACTCAGACTTCTCAGGAGTTGTTTCTTCAGTTGCTTCCACAACTTCCTCTTCTTTCATTTCTTCGTTTTTTTTATCTTGGGCCATTTTCGCCTCCTTTAATGATTCCAATATTAATTTACTTCGTAATGATTACTGCTGAGGTAGCGATAAAAATCTGTCAACTTCATAGTCAATACGCGGTTGACTACATTGACCTGGTTGACCAATTGCTGGTAATCCAGATTGACCGGACCGATAATCGCTAGAATTCCAAAACCTCGATAAGGAATGAGGAATTTACTGCTAATCACTGCTAGGTCAGCTAGACAAGACTCTTGACTGTCCGCAACACGGACATTTTGCATCTGATCTTCATGCAGACTTTCACGAATCTCTAGGGCCACCTTTTGCGGTTGGTCAAAGAACTGATAGGCCGCTAGATTGGCAAAATTCAAGAGATTGACCTTGCCAGATACTACAATGTTTTCGTTGAACATTTCTTTAAAAATGTGTTCAAAGAGATCCATGACATTGTCCGTTGTTGTGAAGTAACGCTGGATAATCTGCGGAATCTCCGTCCGAATCTTGTAGTGAATATCCAGAACGGTGTGACCGAGAAAACGTTCCTGAATGATGCTCTTCAGTTTCAACAAATCTTCCTGCAAGAAATTCCTTGGAATCAAAAACTGACTGGTAACCGTTCGTGACTCGTCTAAGGTGAAAACTGCAAGAGCAGTATGTTGTCCTAGAACGACAATGTCGAAAGCCGTCAGGCGCTGTCTACTTGGCTCAACATCCAGAGCCACTACCGTACAGCCACTCAAGTCTGTCAGTAAATTGGCAGCCTCTTGCAAAATATCCTCTAGTTTGAAGAACTCCTGATCAAAGGCTTTGACAATCTCATAAACCTCATTTTCAGCCAGTCGATCAAAAGCCAAGGAGTGTTTTACATAGTACTGAAAACCAGCCACACTAGGCATCCGACCACTTGAAGTATGAGCTTTCTCAAGCAACCCTTGTTTTTCTAGAGCTGCCATATCATTACGAATGGTAGCACTACTAGAATTAATAGACTCTTGTAGCGCTTTGGATCCGACAGGTTCGTGCGTTTTGGTAAAGATGTCAATAATCAGATTTAAAATATCCTGCTGACGTTCTGTAACCATCTCATCACTCCTCTCTGTCAGATTGATTAGCACTCGATACACACAAGTGCTAACTCATGATTCTATTATACACCCTTAGAAGAGAATGTCAAGACAAAAACTCAAAAAATTAGCACTCTTTTGTCAAGAGTGCTAAAAATCAGTCTAAAGACCTAGAATCTTACTTTTTATCTACTTGGTATTTCCTTTTTAGTCTGAAATAACCATAGATTAGATAAGAAATCATGAGACCGTAAATACCGAAAATAAGAAAGAAAGATGAAGAGAGATCTTCTCTATATAGAACCAAGCAAACAACAAGCCCACCCAAAAGGGTAGCTATAGAAGGACGAAGTCTAGAGATCACCATTTCCCATTTAAGAGGATGATTCCTATAGAAGACTTGATCCTCCGGAAGTAACTCAGAAGCCGGTTTCCGAAAAATAGAAGACGGACAAACCTCTACAAGCTCCCAACCTCTATCTTTCAAACTTTCTAGCTGATGATAATATTTCTTAAAAAACTGTTTACCACACACAAGGTAAATCACATCATCTGGCTCACTTTCTTCAAAATAGAAAATCCACCATCTACTCGTTTTATATCTCCAACCTTGCAAATACATTTCACGTAAATAGTCTTCTTCCTTATCATAATCAAGAATGCCAAACATCCGAAATTGTACCTTGCTATTCATTGTCTTACCTCCAAATTAGAAAACAGGCATTGTTTCATTTATCAGATAATTCTTTCCACTTTTGAAACAATCTCCAAAAAATATAAGAAATCTGAATCGCAAAAATAATCAATAAAACACAATCTATTATGAAAATCAAAAACAATTCCCAACTGAAAGAACTAGCTCCACTGACAAACTTTGAGAAAACCGGTAGTAGAGCTAAAAAGAGAAGCAAAATAGGAAGCATCCGCCTCGTTAAAATCCGTTTGACCACAGCTAACTTCCCGGCCGCGTCATTATAAATTTCAAACTCGGCATCCGATTCAATTTCAAAATGTGCTTTTCTAAAGTAGGAAAAACCATTAAAGTCTGTAATATGCTCCCATCCACAGTCTTTAAACAGTTGCAAATAGGAGGCTCTCTCTGATTTTTTCATTGGATAAAAGTCTAACTGATAAGACACCTGCTCCGGTTGGCACTTTTCAAAGGTATACTTAACTGCAAACAACAAGATAGAGTAGGTTACTTCCTTGAGCTTCCATCCCTCAGCATGCATTTTTCTAAGATATAAAGCCTCTCTATCATAATCCGCAATGGTAGCAATTCTATAAATAACCTTCTTTCCCATCATCCTTCCTCCCGACTGTTTCTGTAGAGCCGCTCAATACGTTTCAATTCAATATCTAAGACTTTGCGTCCCAAATCTGTTATCTGATAAATTTTCCGTTTTTCCTCTTCTCGGACAAAGAAAATCAAGCCATCCTTTTCCATCTTTGACAAGGTCCCATACATAGTTCCAGGACTAATCGAAACTTGCGAATCTGTCATCTCCTTGACCTTTTGAGTGATACCATATCCATGGTTCTCCTTCTGTAAACAAAACAAGATATAAAAACCCGTTTCAGTCATGGGAAGGTAAACACGCCTAATCTTATCTGTTAATTCCATTTAACCACACCTCCTATTTAATTCGATATATCGTGATTCGTTATATAAACTATATCACAGTTCGATATAAAATGCAAAAAAAGATCACCCTCAGGCAATCTTTCTTCTATATTAGTAAAGATCAAGGTAATTATCAACTTCCCATTGTGAAACAAAGGTTGCATAGCTAGCCCACTCGATACGCTTAGCTTCAAGGAAGCTAGTGTAAATGTGTTCACCTAGGGCTGCCTTGACCACGTCATCCTCAGTCAAAGCTTTCAAAGCATTGTGAAGCGTTGATGGAAGATCAGTGATTCCAGCTTCCTTACGCTCTTCTGCTGTCATGATGTAGATATTTTCTTCGATAGGAGCTGGTGCTTCGATTTTATTTTCAATACCGTGCAAACCAACTTCCAATAGAACTGCCATCGCGATGTATGGGTTTGCCATTGGGTCTACTGAGCGCAACTCAAGACGAGTTCCCATACCACGTGAAGCCGGTACACGAACTAGTGGCGAGCGGTTACGACCAGCCCAAGCAATGTAAACTGGTGCTTCATAACCAGGAACCAAACGTTTGTAGGAGTTAACAGTTGGGTTCATGATAGCAGTATAGTTGTAAGCATGCTTGATCAAACCACCAAGGAAATGGTAGGCTGTTTCAGACAACTGCATTCCCTTTGGATCATTTGGATCAAAGAAGGCGTTATTCCCATTCTCATCAAACAAGGACATATTACAGTGCATACCTGATCCAGCAATACCAAATTTTGGTTTCGCCATAAAAGTCGCATAAAGACCGTGTTTACGAGCGATGGTTTTTACAACGAGTTTAAAGATTTGAATCTTATCACAGGCACGGAGGACTTCATCATACTTGAAGTCAATTTCATGTTGACCAACCGCAACCTCGTGGTGACTTGCTTCTACTTCAAATCCCATTTTAGTCAAGACATTAACGATTTCACGACGCGTATTGTCCGCAAGGTCAGTAGGCGCCAAATCAAAATAGCCACCCTTGTCATTCACTTCAAGTGTCGGGTCCCCATTTTCATCCAACTTAAATAGGAAGAATTCTGGCTCTGGACCAAGGTTGAAGGATTTGAATCCTACTTCTTCCATGTGACGAAGAGCACGTTTGAGGTTGCCACGAGGGTCACCTGCAAATGGTTCACCTTCTGTTGTATAAACATCACAGATTAAACCTGCAACACTTCCGTTTTCATCTCCCCAAGGAAAGACTGTCCACGTATCCAAGTCTGGGTACAAGTACATATCTGACTCATTGATACGTACAAAACCTTCAATAGAAGAGCCATCAAACATGGCTTTGTTTGACAAGACCTTATCTAACTGTTCATCTGTAGCAGGAATTTCGACGTTTTTCATGGTTCCCAGAATATCTGAAAACATGAGACGGATAAAGGTAACATTTTTTTCCTTGACTTCACGACGAATATCTGCAGCTGTGATTGGCATGTGTTTACTCCTTAATTTTTGACTACTTGCGATTGACTAACCGCGACCAAAAGGTGACTGCGCTGAAGCAAAGCGTCCTTGTTGGAGGAGCTCATTATGAAGCGCACGACGCACCTCCGTTGGGCTCACTGCTTTCTTGGATTTCGCCTCACGCTCAGCGTATTTCTTCTTAATGGCAGCAATATTGAAACCTTCAGAGATATAATCTTTGATCTCAAGCAATCGATCCATGTCATTCAAAGAATACATACGACGGTTCCCTTCGTTTCGATCAGGCTTTATCAACTCTTGATCTTCATAATAACGAATCTGGCGCGCCGATAGATCGGTCAACTTCATCACACTACCGATAGGAAAAACAGCCATATTTCGACGAAATTCTTTTTCCTTCATTTACAATTTCCTTCTTTCTGTCTATTATAGTCTAAAAAAATCTATACGTCAATTAATAATGTCACAAAATGTAACATTATTTTCTTTTTTTCTCTAAAAGATTTCTGAAACGATCAATATCATAATTTACGAGTATTGCCACAAAAACACCCATAAAAGTTTCAAATACACGAGCAAACACGTACAAAATTGTCTCCCCGCTCGGTATCGATAGGGTAATAATCAACATTGCCGAAACTCCGCCGATAACTCCCGCCTTATTATTCATGGCGACATTTGTCATAATGGTTAACATGGTGCAGATTGGAACGATCAGCAAGGTCACCCAAAAGGCTTCTTGAAATAGAGTGTTTAAAAGGAAGAAAACAAGGGCGTAGAAACCTCCGATACTGTTTCCTAGAATGCGTGATGTCCCAAAATGAACACTCTTGTCAAAGCTTTCTCTCAAACTAAAGACTGCTGTCAAAGCCCCAATTTGAAGTCCCTTCCAACCAAAAAATCCAAAAATCAAGAGAACTAAAAAAACAGCAATTCCGGTTTTAAAGGTTCGTAGACCAAGCTTGAACTGTGACTTATCAAATTTATATTTTTTAAAATAACCCATAATCTCAACTTTCTATTTCCATTTTATCATAAATTAGTTGATTTTATGAGCCAAAATCGATAGGAAACGTTTTTAATTCAAACAACAAGAAAAAGAGGAAACAAAGTTCCTCTTTTCATCGTTTCATTTAGGAAAGCTTATTTTTCTGTAAGTGCTGCCAATCCAGGCAATACTTTACCTTCAAGGAGTTCCATTGATGCTCCACCACCAGTAGAGATCCATGAGAACTTGTCTGCGCGACCAAGGTTGATCGCTGCTGCAGCTGAGTCACCACCACCGATGATTGATTTCACGCCTGGTTGTTTCACAATAGCGTCCATCACACCGATTGTTCCAGCTTGGAAGTCAGGGTTTTCAAATACACCCATAGGTCCGTTCCAGACAACAGTTTTTGCACCAGTCAAGGCTTCGTCAAATTTAGCGATAGATTTTGGACCGATGTCCAAACCAAGGAAGCCTGGATCAACTGCTTCACCTTCAGTGTCTTTTACTTCAGTGTAGTCAGCAAATGCGTTTGCTTCTTTTGAGTCAACTGGCAAGATCAATTTACCGTTTGCTTTTTCAAGAAGAGCTTTCGCAACATCCAATTTGTCTTCTTCTACAAGTGAGTTACCGATTTCGATACCTTGTGCTTTGTAGAATGTGTAAGTCATCCCACCACCGATAAGGACTTTATCAGCTTTTTCAAGCAAGTTTTCGATAACACCGATCTTGTCTGAAACTTTTGAACCACCAAGGATTGCTACGAATGGACGTTCTGGAGCTTCAACAGCTTCTTGGATGTAGGCAATCTCGTTTTCAAGAAGGAATCCAGCAACTGCTTTTTCAACGTTTGCTGAGATACCAACGTTAGATGCGTGTGCACGGTGAGCTGTACCGAATGCATCGTTTACGAAGATACCATCTCCAAGTGATGCCCAATATTTACCAAGTTCAGGATCGTTTTTAGATTCTTTCTTGCCGTCAACATCTTCGAAACGAGTGTTTTCAACCAAGAGAACTTGTCCATCTTCAAGAGCGTTGATCGCAGCTTCCAATTCAGCACCACGAGTGACACCTGGAAGGAAAGCAACGTCTTGACCCAATTTAGCTGCCAAGTCAGCAGCTACAGGAGCAAGTGATTTACCTTCTTTGTCTGCTTCTTCTTTTACACGTCCAAGGTGAGAGAAGAGGATTGCACGTCCACCTTGTTCAAGAATGTACTTGATAGTTGGAAGAGCTGCAGTGATACGGTTGTCATTGGTAATCACGCCATCTTTAACAGGTACGTTGAAGTCAACACGAACGAGAACTTTTTTCCCTTTCAAGTCAACGTCTTTAACAGTCAATTTTGCCATTAGATATGACTCCTTCTTTTTTTATACGTGTTAATTATATCACAAAATCAGCAAAAGAGATAGAAAAAGCCTAAACTTTTCTTGTTCTTTCTTGAGACTGAAATTAGGATTTTTTAAAATCAAATCTAGAAAAACCTTATCAAATAAGTAATCAAAGCAAGATAAAATAATCAAAACAAGGCCTGACCGACTTGCAGTCAAACCTTGTTTTTTAGTTGTTATGAGAAATTCCAAGAATTCTAAATCGATTAGTCTTCTTTCTTCTTTCTAGCAAGCAAGCCATATGCACTCATTGCTCCGAAAAGTCCCATAGCTACTAGACTGGCATCTGTTTCTACACCAGTATTTGGCAGTTGATTTGTTGACTTTTCAACTTTTACCGATGCTGCTAAAGACGCTTGGTCTGTTGTTTGTGAGTCTAGCTCTTCTTTTGTTCCAACTTCTGTGATTTCTGGGACAGCTTCCTTGAGAACTTCAGTTGAACGAAGGGTGCGTTTGCCTTGGGCATCCACCTCTACAAAGTGACGAACTTGGCCTTCCGCTCCTGCTTGAACTAGCTGACGTTGACCTTTCAGAAGGCTTGCATTTGGTCGCTCTTGACGTTCGAAGGCTACTGTATCCTCTTCAATTTCTAGTTTCGAAATTTCTAAAACTAGGTCTTTTACTCCCTCAGCCGGTTGGTTACTTGACAAAACTTTTGTTCCAACTTCTGTGATTTCTGGGAGGGCTTCCTTGAGAACTTCAGTTGAACGAAGGATGCGTTTGCCTTGGGCATCTACTTCTACTAGACGACGAACTTGGCCTTCCGCTCCTGCTTGAACTAGCTGGCGTCGTCCTTTGAGAAGCTCAGCGTTTGGTCGCTCCTGACGTTCAAAGGCTGTTGTTTCAGTTTCAATAACTAGTTCAGGGAGGGCTTCAACTGTTGGAGCCACTTCATTTGGATCCATGCTTCCAACATGATTGCTTTCTTCTGCTGGTGCTAGTTTCTTATTCAACTTTTCTTTCATGTCCGAAAAAGCTTGTGGAGTTGGTGTTTGTGAAGACAACAAAGCTTCAGCTTGGGCAATCAACTCATCTTGAGAATCTTTTTCACGGACGGACTCGAGCAAGCCTTCCAATTCTTCTCTAGCAGTTTGATAACGTTGATTTCCATCCAAGTCCGCTCCAGCTTGTTTCAATTCATTCAAGGCTTTGTTGACTTCTTCTTGACTGGCATCATGGTTTTCTGCAACAGCTTTCGCTGCATTAAGTTTCTCTACTAGTACAGCTTGTTTGTTCTCACTTGAGAAGGTATAGGCAAGGGTTGACTGGCGACCTTGGGCAGCAGTGATTTCTTGTTTGAGGTACTCATCGTTGACAGCTGCTTTTGGAGAAACCAAGACATCGAACTCAGCAGTGTGTCCCTTGTAATGCAGGGTCAAGGTTTGTCGTCCAGTCTTCTGAGCATCATAGCCCGTGATTTCAACACCTTGATCCGTAAAGGCATGACTTTCTTCCGTCTCATCATCATAGAGGACACCGAAGCGACCTTCAGAAAGATCCAGTTGATCCCCTACTAGATAGTCTGTTTTTGGTTTCTTCGTAATGTACAAACCTGCTACTTCTTTTGGTTTTCCTTCATCCTGTCCTGTCACTTGGACTTTCAGATCACCTGACACTGGTAAACCAAGGTATTGAAGTGTTAGGTTTTGTTCCCCTTTTTGATGAGCATCGTATCCAGATACCGTCACACCTGAGTGAGTAAGGTTAATCAGCTCATCGGCTTGTCCCCCTTCGTATTGAACACGGAGTGTTCCGCCTCTTAGGTCCAGTTTTTCTCCCTCTTTATAAACCGTCTTCTTAGGTCCTTTTTCGAGACTAACTGCAGCAATTTTTCTTTCATCCTGTGGAATCGCTACAGCCAAGGTGTTACTGATTTCTTTGCCAGGTAGTTGGGTACGATAATAGAGGAGATTTGGTTGTTTGTCAAAGCCCAATGGTGCTGTTGCCAAGTCGCCTCCAGTTTCCGACTTCAAAGTTGCAATCGGTGTTTGTGAATCTGCCTTGTCGTAAACGGTGATAGTTGCACCCGCTGGAACATCAGAGAAGCCTAGTTGAACTTGATGGTTTCCAAGTGAACGGGCAGCTACCTTAGCCATTGGAATATTTTGACTTTCTGTGTCCAGGGTTTCATACATCTTCCAGTTATAGATACGAATGGCCTTCCAAGGTGTCCCGTTATCTGAAGTGATAACTTTTAGGCGCCAGTCTTGAGCAGTGATTGGTTTGTCAAGAGTGATATCCGTAACGTGCGCTTTGTTGCCACGGACTTCCTTAGCTAGTTTCCACTCACCGTCTGTATCCTTGTAGTAAAGATCAAAGTCTTTGGTGTTCATCAAACCGTCGTTGACAGACTCACCACCAGCTCCCGCATGATCCATGACCCATCTAACAACGGTACGTGGCTTGGTCAAACGAATATCGACACTACCGCTCAATTGTCCTGAAGACCACTTATCTGACAAGCTAGTAATGGTACCGTTCAACATACCTTCGATACCTTCTCCACCTTCAGTATTTGGGAAAGTGCTATCGATAACCTTTGCACCTGGAACGATATTTTCAGCCAAAGGTCTTGGGAGAGTTGTATCCTGAACTGTCATCCCCCAGTTGAATGACACAGTTGCAGCCTCAGAACGGAGTCCATTTTTACCAACTGCAACGACTTTCAGTTCCTGAGTCCTACCAGTCGCATTAGCAGAGCGGCTAACTTTTGGCAAGTAGATAGTGGAAGCAGATGATCCTGTCAACAAACGCCAGTTATCTCCATCTTTTTCGTAGACTTCATAGAAATCTGCATCTTGGTTACCCGCAAACTGGACCA
Source organism: Streptococcus sp. 151470009-6 (assembly GCF_053628175.1). Taxonomy (NCBI): domain Bacteria; kingdom Bacillati; phylum Bacillota; class Bacilli; order Lactobacillales; family Streptococcaceae; genus Streptococcus; species Streptococcus sp. 151470009-6. The sequence goes on along the minus strand of NZ_JBSEZF010000006.1, from coordinate 110,120 downwards.
CTGCTTCAGCTTCTTGGGCATTTTTAAGAGATTGTTTCACCACAGAAAGACCTGTCGGCGCTTGTGGTGCTTGGTGATTATCCGAAATTGTCAATTGACCTAGGTTAAACTGATAATCTTTTACAGCTCCTTCATGCTCAAAGAAGAGTTTGACTGCATAGATGGTTTTTCCAGCTAGTGAGCTAAGGTAAAATTCTTCATTCTTCCAGTCATCAGATAAAGTCAGTTCTTTCCATGCACCTGCATCCTCAAATTTGTAGTCTGGAGTCGTAGAGAAGGCCATATAAACTTTAGAGCCTTTTCCTCCCTTGTGGGCAACACGAAGTTTGGTTTTCTCTGTTACTTCTAGTTTGGTAGAATACAAATTCACATCCTGGTCCGTCTTACCAGCTACATCACCTGAGAATTTAAGAGAATTTCCGCCATTGTAGGCATCTGTAAAGTCATATTCTGCACGAAGTTTTTCACCTGTCGAAGTCTGCCACCAGCGCCATGTTGGTAAAACACCTGAAACAGAACGGTAGTTCCACTCAGAATCCTTAGAAACTTTACCGTCAACAAACCATTTTCTACCATGACCTGTATTAAAAGAGGTGGTGAAGGTACGTCCTACTGCTGGTGTACGGTCAGCAACTAAATTGGCAATTCCATACCACTCTTTGTCAGCTGGTTTTTGAGCCGTTGGATCTCCTTGGTAACCTGTAAAGAAGATATCTTCGTTCTTGTGGTAGTCTTCGCCTGTTTTTCCTAGACTGGTAATCGTATCTGGTGCAAAAAGTCCTAACGACAAACGCAACTTACCTTTTTCATCTAAGAGGGCATCCCATTTGACTTTGGTCTTATAAGAACCACCTTGTTGCAATTCCAAGCCTGCAAAGACATCATATTGACTACGCTCTAGCCATTTGGCCATCTCTACGGAGTGGTCATTCTTTTCCTTGTTCCAGTTGAAATTGGCAAAGAATTGATCTGCAGGGACTTTGTCACCTTCTTTTTGCATGAACTGGTAGTTGTAATCACCTAGACCATCTTCGTGGTAACGACCGTATTTGTAGGTCATGGCATCGTACCAAGCATACTTGATCGGGTGGTTGACTTTGGCTGCGTATTCTTTTGTATAGAGCATGAATTGGCGCATTTTTTCACCAAGAGGTGCTACCAATTCCCCCGTTGTTTCCTGATTAATGAAATAGCCATCAAAGCCATAGTACTTAGCAAGATCGACAAGTTTCCGTGCGATAGGGAAAGTGCCATCTGCGTCTTGTTTCAAGGCAGCTGCAAATTTCTCTTGGTCGGCAATGCTGTTTGACCAGTTGAAGAAAAGTGTTCCATAAACGGGAACTCCGTTGCGGTGCCCTGCATCAATGACATCTGGAGTTGGAACTAGACCTTCCCAGAAGACCATTGAATCCAAGTATTGCCAGTAATCAAAGGCGTAGGCCTTGAATTCTTCTCCACCAACAGAAGCGTGGTTTTTGGCCTTTGAGTTGGTGTTTGCTAGCGCCTGAACCTTGGCTCTTCTGCTTGCTTTTTCGTTAACCAACTGGCCTCTATGGCGCTTGGCGAGTTCAACTGAGGATCGATTGATGGGATCATCCTCACGCGCACCTGGTTCCCATTTCAACAAATCATCCCAAGTATCAAACTTGATTTCTTTTGGTCGGAGACTCTTCTCTTCATTCTTAGGAACGTCTGCTAGACTTGGTTTGTCAGCTTTATTGTCAGCCACTTGAGGAGTTTCCTCAGGCTTGACTCCTTCTTTGTCAGTTGGTTGAGCAGGTTTTTCAGTTTTATCTGTCGGAGCTGGCTTTGCTTCTTCTTTTTCATTAACTAAATCAGCTATTGCTGGAGTGTTTTCTGAAATTGGTTGCTCAGCTACTTTGTTTTCAGTTTCCTCTAATTGTTTTTCGATGGCTGCGGTTTCTGGATTAGTCATTTCACTGGCACTTGTCGCTTGAGTGCTCGTACTAGCAGCTGTTTCAGGGGCAGCGACCTGTTCGGCAAGAGCTGGGCTCGCAAATAGAGCTGAACCAATCATCAAGGAACAAGCCCCAATAGACAGCTTACGAATACTGTAACGGCAACGTTTTTCAAAAAATAGATCTTTCATCTTATCCTCCTAATAAAATAAAAAGTAAGCGCTTTACTTTTTAGATAAAAAGCAACTGTTCATAGTGGACACCACCCGAACAGAATCATCTTCATTTTATCTTATATGAAAGCGATGTCAATCTATTTGATACAAAAACTATAACTAGGATAATAATCAGTAAAATTTGGACACAATCCTATCATTCGACTCTCTTACAGTAAATTTATCCTCTATTTTTAGAGAAAGTTACCTTTTTCTTATGAAAATTTCCATTAAACACTTGTTAGATTTCCTATTATCCTTTAAAATAGAATAGGAGAAATTCCGCGATTATTTTTCGGAGGAAAAAGAAATGTCCATTAATTGGCAGGAAATTTTATTTCACTTTTTAGGTGGTCTGGGACTATTTTTATATAGTATCAAGACCATGGGAGACGGTTTGCAACAAGCTGCTGGAGATCGCCTTCGTTTTTACATTGACAAATATACCAGCAATCCCTTCTTCGGTGTGCTGGTTGGTATCGGTATGACGGCGCTGATTCAATCAAGTTCTGGTGTTACTGTCATTACAGTGGGGCTTGTCAGTGCAGGACTTTTGACCTTGCGTCAGGCTATCGGTATTGTCATGGGTGCCAATATTGGAACCACCGTTACATCCTTTATCATCGGTTTTAAGCTAGGAGATTACGCCTTACCTATGCTCTTTATCGGAGCGGTTTGTCTCTTCTTCACCAAGAATCGCTCCATCAATAACATCGGACGAATTATCTTTGGTGTTGGTGGTATCTTCTTCGCCCTCAATCTTATGAGCGGTGCAATGGAGCCCCTAAAAGACCTGCAAGTCTTTAGAGACTACATGGTTGAACTAAGTAAGAGTCCTATTCTAGGTGTCTTTGTTGGAACTGGGCTGACCCTACTCATTCAGGCTTCATCCGCAACTATCGGTATCTTACAGAATCTGTACGCAAGTGGTTTGATTGACCTACAAGGTGCCCTACCGGTCTTGTTTGGTGATAATATCGGAACGACCATTACAGCCATCATTGCTTCTCTTGGAGCCAATATCGCTGCCAAACGTGTTGCCGGTGCCCATGTCGCCTTTAACGTAATTGGTACGGTTATCTGTATTGTCTTCCTTGTTCCTTTCACGGGCTTGATTCAATGGTTTGAATCGGCGCTCAATCTAGCTCCAGAAATGACCATTGCCTTTGCTCACGGAACCTTTAATATTACAAATACCATTATCCAGTTCCCATTCATCGGTGCCTTGGCTTACCTTGTAACCAAGCTCATTCCTGGTGAAGATGAAGTTGTTAAATACGAGGCTCTCTACTTGGATGAACAACTCATCAAACAGGCACCTTCTATCGCTCTAGGAAATGCCAAAAAAGAACTTCTTCACTTGGGGAACTATGCTGCAAAAGCTTTTGACCTTTCCTACGACTACATCGTCAATCTAGATGAAAAACTAGCGGAGAAAGGGCACAAGACTGAAGAAGCTATTAACACAATTGACGAAAAACTCACTCGTTACCTGATTAGCCTTTCAAGCGAATCATTGAGTCAAAAGGAAAGTGAAATCCTAACCAACATCCTCGACTCGTCTCGTGATTTGGAACGGATTGGAGACCACGCAGAAGGGTTAATCAACCTAACAGACTATCTCCAACGCAAGAATGTTCAGTTCTCTGAGGCCGCTTTGAAAGAGCTAGCTGAGATTTATCACGCTACCACTGAGTTCATCAAAGATGCCCTTGATAGTGTGGAAAACAACGATACTGAGAAAGCTCAAAGTCTAATTGAACGCCATAAAGAAATCAACAATATGGAACGCATTCTCAGAAAGACCCATATCAAACGCCTTAACAAGGGTGAGTGTTCTACACAAGCTGGGGTCAACTTCATCGACATCATTTCCCACTACACTCGTGTGTCTGACCATGCTATGAACCTTGCTGAAAAGGTCATCGCTGAACAAATCTAATACTCTTCGAAAATCAAATTCAAACCACGTCAACGTCGCCTTGCCGTACTCAAGGCTTTTTCATCCCCTCATCAAGAATATTTTTTCTAACGTAAAAAAAATGCTTTGATTCACAATGGAATCAAAGCATTTTAAATAGCTCTCCAAACATAATAGCAGAAACCGCGGTTCCTCTGTACTTGGCTTCTTCTCTTTTGATAAAGCGAGCCAAGTTGAGCAACTCAGGTGCCGGATGTTTGGGATTGGTGAGCAATTCACGGGTGACCAGTCCTGAGAGACGGACTGCTAGTAACTGCTCATTTGTAGTAGGCAGCCTCTTAGCAGTCTCTAGGAGAGCAGCAACTAAATCGTCACTCAAGCCCTGACGGGCATGATTGTAGAGGTCTTTTATAAGGCTTTCTAGATTTGCTTCTTCCATCCCGATCAACCTCCCTTATGTTTAATAATTTTTAATCAAATCAACCGTTGAACGATCCAATTTTTTCACCAAGGCTTGCAAGAAAGCTTGGGCTTCTAGGAAGTCATCCATCGCGTAGAGGGTTTGGTGAGAGTGGATATAACGTGCACAGACACCGATAGTTGTAGATGGGACACCACCATTTTTCAGATGAGCTGCTCCAGCGTCCGTTCCGCCTTTTCCACAGTAGTATTGGTACTTGATTCCAGCTTCTTCAGCCGTTGTCAAAAGGAAATCCTTCATACCTGGGAGAAGCAAGTGACCTGGATCGTAGAAGCGAATCAAGGTGCCATCTCCAATCTTACCTTGGCCACCGTAGACATCACCAGCAGGTGAACAATCAACTGCTAGGAAAACTTCTGGGTCAAACTTAGTTGTGGAAGTATGAGCCCCACGAAGACCAACTTCTTCTTGGACGTTAGAGCCAAGATAGAGTTCATTGCCAAGTTTTTGACCTGAAAGGGCTTGAGCTAACTCGCTTACCATGAGAACACCGTAGCGATTGTCCCAAGCTTTAGAGATGATATTTTTTTCATTGGCTGTCAAGATAGCAGAACTATCAGGGACAATGGTGTCACCTGGACGGATTCCAAAACTTTCTGCTTCAACCTTATCCGCGAAACCACCATCAAAGATAATATCAGCAATAGCTGGCATGGTTGGTCCACCTGTTCCACGTGTCAAATGTGGAGGGACAGAACCTGAAATCACAGGAATTTCACGACCGTCACGAGTAAAGAGTTTGAAACGTTGGCTGCTGACTACCATTGGATTCCAACCACCGATTTCAACGACACGGAAGGTCCCATCTGGCTTAATTTCGCTGACCATAAAACCAACTTCGTCCATGTGAGAAGCGACCAAAACACGGGGTGCATCGGCAGCTTCTGAATGTTTGATACCAAAAATACCACCCAATCCATCTGTCACTACTTCATCCACATGCGGAGTCAACTTCTCACGAAGATAGGTACGGACAGGCGCTTCATGACCTGAGATCGCAGCAAGCTCTGTTACTTCTTTGATTTTTGAAAATAATGTTGTCATATCAGTTCCTTCTTTCTGTCCTCCATTTTACCACTTTTTATAGGAGAAGGATAGTGGAAATCATCATTCCAACTTGAAACTGCTTATAAATAAAACAAATCACCATTGTAATTCGTTTTATTTATGATTTCGTTTGAGGGAAAAGTGGTCTGGCACAGGATCCTTGCCTATTTTCGACCAAGGATGACAACGCAAAATCCGAGCCAAGCCCATCAAAACACCCTTGAAACCATGTTTTTCAATAGCCTGAATCATGTAGTTGGAACAAGTAGGCTCAAAACGACAAGAGGGTGGAAAGGCTGGTGAGATAAAGCGTTGGTAAAAGCGTACTGGCGCTATTAAAATTCGTTTCATTATTTCTTGGTTACCGCCATGGTGTGTAATTGGCTGATTTCTTTTTTGTTAAGGCGACGAGATTCTCCCGGACGGAGACCTGTCAAGTCTAGGTGTCCAAAACGTGTCCGAGACAACTTATCCACTTGAAGACCGACAGCTTCAAACATCTTTTTAACCTGATGGTTGCGGCCCTCATGGATAGTCAACTGCACTACTGAGCGATTTTTAACTGGATCCACTTTGAGAATCTCATATACAGCTGGCTTGGTTTTCTTGCCATCAATCTCAAGACCACGGGTCAAGGGGCGGAGATTATCCTTATTAGCTACACCTTTAACACGCGCGACATAGACCTTGTCAATCTCATTACGTGGGTGAATCATTTCATCTGTAAAGTCCCCATCATTGGTCAAAATTAAAACACCTGATGTATCCCAGTCCAAACGTCCCACAGGATAAATACGTTCTTTAACATTTGGCAAGAGATCCACAACAGTCTTGCGGCCCTTGTCATCTGTCACACTGGAAATCACTCCACGTGGTTTATTAAGCAGATAGTAGACCTTTTCTTCGTTGTAGATAGGTTGACCTTCAACTTCAACCTTGTCTCCCGCCTTGATGGTCGTTGCTAGTTCACGCACCACTTGGCCGTTGACCGTCACCAAGCCTTGCTTGATCAACTCTTCTGCTTTTCTCCTACTGGCCACACCTGCGTGGGCAATATATTTATTGATTCTCATCTTCTTCTATCCTTTCACCAAATAATTGGCTTTCTTGGGCTTGAATCTCAAGCTCATCAATCACTGGCAATTCTTCTAAATGGTTTATCCCCATGTAATCTAGGAAATAATCCGTAGTCACATAGAGATTGGGACGACCCAACACTTCTTTTTTCCCATCTTCTCTTATCAATTCAAAAGCCTGCAACTTTGCCAAGGCTCCACTCGAGTTGACCCCACGAATAGCGTCGATTTCTATACGTGTGATAGGTTGCTTATAAGCAATAATGGACAAAGTTTCAAGGGCAACCCGAGATAGACTCTGGTTAATGGGTGCCTTAGAATATTCTTTTAAAACATCAGCAAATTGAGGCTTGGTCACCAATCTGTAGGCCCCTCCTGTCTCAATCAAGGACAAGCTCGAATCCTGGTCTTTTTCATACTTTTGGGCTAATTTTTCTAAACTCTGCTGGATGCCTGTCGGGGGAAGCGACAGGAGTTCAGCCAACTGACGGACTCGAATCCCATCTTCACCTGCTACAAACAAGAGCGCTTCTATTTCTGCTAAAGTACTCATCTTTCCTCTCTATCAAGTCTAGCTTTGTGCCTCTTGACTTTCTTCCTTCTTTTCCATGAGATAGATATCTCCGAAACTCTCCTCTTGCACGAGGATCAGTTCCTGGGTTTTGATTAACTCTAAGGTCGCCAAAAAGAGGGTAATGACCTCTTGGACATTCTGGGCTTCCTTGAACAAATCCTGCAAACGCAACTGGTCTCGTCCAGTCAAGGACTCTTTTACAATGCCCATCATGTCCTCAATCTTATACTCATCCCGCAAAATGGTCGTGTGGTTCTGAGCGAACTCCTCTTTTTTCTTGGCTAGGATATTTGAAAAAGCCAAAAAGAGGTCAATGGTCGTCCTGTCATGCACAAGCTCCGCATCCTCGTAAATCAACTCTGTCGGCGCTTTAGAATAATACTGGGCCCGATCTTGGTGCTTAGCCTCCAAGTGCTCACCCAAGAGCTTGAACTTGCGGTATTCTTCGATTTGGGAAAGGAGATCCTGCTCCAGGTCGTCCTCCAAATCAGCCACTTCTGCCACCTTTGGAAGAAGCTTGCGGCTCTTGATCAGCATGAGCTGACTGGCCATAACCATGTACTCACCAGTCACTTCCAGACGCATGGCCTGCAGGGTTGAGACATAGGCTAGATACTGTTCGATGACTTCTGTGATGGGCACATCGTAAATATCCATCTGATACTTGGAGACTAGATGCAAGAGCAAGTCCAGGGGCCCTTCAAAATCTTTTAATTTAATATCCATTATCTATATTTTTCTAAGGTCAGGACTGTTTTTAATCCTAGTTTTTTTGCAATCTCGTACAAATCGATCTTGTTTTCTATTTGTCTTAGAATGAACTGTTCCCGCAAGGCTTGGGCTGATAAGGTTGGGAAACCTTTCTCCTTGACAAAGGACTCCAGCTGACGAAAGGCCCACTGACGAGAATAGGCTTTCCCTCCCCTTTCAAAGAGATAGGTCTGCCCCATCAAGGGTTCCAACTCTGGAATCAAGGTAGTGGGAATGGTGACAATCCTCTGTTGGGAAGCCTTGTTAATTCGCAACACCTGAAAATCCAGATTGATATCTGCAACCTTAAGGGCTAAAATCTCGCTTGGCAAGAGTCCCATTTCTAGGATTAAGAGCGCTAGTAAGCGACCCTCTGGATAATTACTTTCCTGCCAAAAAGAGTCTAAGTCTAGAATTTCTGGCTTTTCAGTCTTCTTTTCAGCTTGTTTGGCTAATTCCAGACGGTAAAAACTGTCCACTTCTCCTTTTTGATAGAGAAAGTAGAGAAATTGGTTACAGGCCGAAAGTTTTCGCTTCTGGGCGCTGATTTTTAGATTGGCTAGCTGGGCTCGGTAAATCTTGAGACTAGTCTCAGAAATCCGCTCCCCTACCATGTCTAAAAATTGCTCCAGATCATACTTATAGGACTGCTTGGAATTGGCAGACAAGCCCTGCTTTTTCTCTAAAAAAGCTGAAATGCTATCTCTCATTTGCATCGAATCTCATATTCCTTACTAAAGTCATGCAAGAGGGCATTAACGGCCTTGAGGATGGACTTGCGCGTGATAATTCCTTGGAAAATTCCTTCACCATCTACGACTGGCAAGAAGGGTTCATCCACCAGTTTATGGAGGACTTCAGTGATGTTATAGTCTGGAGCTACTACTGCTACATCCGTCTTGGTCATATTGACGATATCTGTCGTTGCCATCTGCTCATCTGTCAAACCTTGCTCCATTTGATAAGCCAAAATATCTCTCAGACCAATGGTTCCGACAAAGCGTTTGTCAAAGGTCACAACAGGGATACGGGTGTAGGTAATTTGACTCAGCACCAAAATTGCATGATCAGCGTTATGGGTATCAATCAAAGCTGCTAGATTCTCAGCAGGGGTAAGAAAAGTTTCTTCCTGCTCCAGTAAAAATGCTTCAAATTCCTTGGCAATCATCGAGCGAACTCCTTGGACAAGCCTGGATAAATCTCATGATCACGTGTCAAAAAGTCTACTTTGAAATAGCTGTCATCAATCTCCACACGGGCATAGAGACATTCTCTAATAGTGCCTCGTGGTTGACTGATGGAGCCTGGATTTAAAAAGAGTGTTTTGCCTTCCATCCAAGCATTTGGCACATGCAAGTGACCATAGAGACAGATGTCCGCTTCTTCTTCCTGAGCCCAGTAGTCCAACTTTTGAAAGTTGAAATTGATATCAAACAAGTGTCCGTGCGTCTGGATGATCTTGGTCGGACCAAGTTGAGTCACCAAACGTTCTGGGTAGCCAGCATAAAAGTCCATGTTGCCTTTGACGACATGGATACCCTCCCAGAGCGGAGAATCGGGACGGAGTTCAGAGTCACCATCGTGAAAAATGGCATCGACTTTCCCCAGATAGCGATTACGAATTTCTTCCACAATCAAGCTATCGCCATGGGAATCACTCATTACAATGATGGTTTGCTTTGCCATGCTGGAAATACCTCCAAAAGTTTCTTAACGGCTAAGGCGCGGTGAGATTGGCTATTTTTTTCTTCAAGGGTTAATTCAGCCGCTGACTTGCCTGTCTCTCCCACAAGGAAGAGGGGATCATAACCAAAGCCATTTTCACCCTTGGGTTCAAAGTTAATGTAACCCGGCCAGTCAGCTTCGACAACCAAGCTTTCCTTGTTTGGACTGGCTACAACTAGGGTCGTATGGAACTGAGCCGAACGGTCCTTGAGATCAAAGACCATGGCCAATTCGTGCAAGAGCTTGGCATTATTTTCACGATCAGTCGCTCCCACACCTGCAAAACGAGCTGACCAGACTCCTGGCAAACCACCAAGGATATCGACTTTGAGACCTGAGTCATCTGCTAAAACCATCTTGCCTGTTAATTGGGAAATAGTTTCTGCTTTAAGTCGAGCATTTTCTTCAAAGGTCATGCCAGTTTCAGCTACTTCAGGCAGATCTGGATAATCATTGAGATTTTCCACGTCGTAGCCTAACTTGTCAAAGATAGCTCGGAATTCCTTGGTCTTGCCCTCGTTACGAGTCGCAATGAGCAGAGTTTCTCTGACCTTGTTAGTTTCAAAGAAGGCTTCTACATCGACTCCTTCTTTAGGCAATTCGACATGCAAAAGCTGTCCATTTTCAACCAAGAGCAGGGCTCCCTGACGTTGGATGACTTCCAAGTTACGTCCAGCTTCTGCATTTAAAATCTCGACGATAAAAGAGAGTAAACGGAAGTTAGAAGACCAGCGCATCACCGTTATCGTAATTGGAAAGCCATTTTCCTCATCACGAAAAATCCGCGCCAAATCCATAAAATCAAGCTCGAGAGGATCTTTGATAAGGCTATAGATGCCTCCATAGACATCCCAGACACCGACATACCAGTCCTGGTCATCCTTGTATTCATAAATTTTGTTTGTCATAAAGTTACATGCTCCACATGAATCTCTTTTTCCAGCCATTCTGCTCCAATCTGGGCAAAACTTTGGCTATTGGCGGTTGTATAAAAACGATGTTGAAGAGGTCCCGCATCTCGGCTACGATTGATTTCAAAATAGTTAAGCAAAACCGAGATATCTCGTACACACTCTGCCCCACTATCGATGAGCTGAACCTTTGGTCCCATGACATTCTGGATGATAGGGCGAAGGAGTGGGTAATGGGTACAACCCAAAATCAGGCTATCCACCTTTCCGACCAAGGGACGCAGAGTTTCATAAACTACTTTCTTGGTTACACTGGTTGATAAGGCACCAGACTCTACCAGAGGAGCAAACTTGGGACAGGCCAAACTTTCCACCTGTAAGTCTGGATCCAAATCATGGATTTTCTGACGGTAGATGTCTGATTGTACCGTCATGGGAGTTCCAATCACCCCGATTTTCCCACCTTGACTGGACTTGATGGCTGCCGAAGCTCCAGGCAAAATCACACCTAGAACAGGAATGTCTAGTTTCGCCTTGATTTCTTCCCAGACGACCGCAGTCGCAGTATTACAAGCAATGACAATCATTTTGACATCCTTGGTCAAGAGAAAGTTGACCAACTGCCAAGTATATTCACGAATTTGCTCAGCAGGACGGGGACCATAGGGCGCCCGTGCCGAATCTCCAATATAGACGATTTCTTCATGGGGAAGCTGGCGCATGAGCTCACGAACAACAGTCAAGCCCCCGACACCTGAATCCAAAAAACCAATTGGTCGATTATCCATACAGTCTTCTTTCTAGTCTTTTTTCTGATTGATAGTTCATTATGATTCCTTGTCCTGAAGGAACTAACCGACAGCTTGATAGAATGGCAACTGCCTCTCTCTTAATCATAATCAAATATCAATAGAATGCAAGGAAAAAGTCTTATCCTTGAGAACTATTGAACATAGTGAGAAGTCTGGAACTTTCATCCCAGACTTTTCCTATTTATTTCTTTTTATTGTTAGCAAGGGCTGCTTTTTGTTGGCGGATAATTTGGTGGTAAACTTGTTGTACCTTGGCTTCGCTTGGCTTTTGACCATTTGCACTCAAGAGAGCACGAACTGCCTCAGCGTTCAAACGTGGGTTGTCCGCAAATTCTTTTTCGATTTGCTTACGCACCAAGTACATACCTCCAAGAGCTCCTCCTAGAAAAGCTAGCACAATCAAGATAATTGCTAAAAGTAAATCCATTCTTTTTCTCCTGTTTCTTTTTAAGTCTTCTATATTATACCATAAAGTACTTTTCCTGACTAGTTTGTTTTACGCTTTCAAGAGAGGGTTAAGCCAATTCTAAGCTAGTCTTACAATCAGATTGAACTATGAAATTACGAATAATTCCACCCTTTCCTCTCTTTCTTCTACTATTTTAAGAAAAAACAACAGCAAATATGTATCTTGCTAAAAAGCTCTTGACAAATGCTAAACGACCATTAGAATGGGAAGTGAGGAGATAAATAGAAACAAATTAAACGGGACTGCTTCACAAAATGTAAGCGGTTTCTAATAAACAAAGGAGGGTTTTATGAAAAAACACTTTTGGGAGAAATCCTGTCGCTATAGCATCCGCAAACTAACGGTTGGGGCTGCTTCTGTTTTGCTGGGAGCTGTTTTTCTATCTAGTCATACAGTCTCTGCTGATGGTATTGAAGTGCAGCAAAGTGACCCAAGTATTGTCGAGACTACTATTAAACCTGATAGTGGATCAGAGCAGATTGAACCGACCGAGACCGCTAAACCAGCTCTAGTTGAGACTCCAAGTACCGAAAGCAAACCAGCCGAGGAGACTCAGCCTACAAGTAGTCAAGCTAGTAGTGAAGCTGTTATAGACTCAAAAGAAAACAAGGAGAGCGAGAAGACAGAACTGCCAGTGACAAAGCAAGAAAACTATCAACTCAACTACAATCAACCAACACCCCCTTCCTATGATGGATGGGAAAAACAAGCTCTCCCAGTCGGAAACGGAGAAATGGGAGCCAAGGTCTTTGGTCTAATTGGTGAAGAAAGAATCCAGTATAACGAAAAGACTCTCTGGTCTGGAGGTCCCCAACCCGATAGCACCGACTATAATGGTGGGAACTACAAGGATCGCTACAAGGTCTTGGCGGAGATTCGTAAAGCTCTCGAAGATGGAGATCGCCAAAAAGCCAAACAACTGGCTGAACAAAATCTAGTCGGACCAAACAACGCCCAGTATGGACGTTACCTAGCCTTTGGTGATATTTTTATGGTCTTCAATAACCAGAAAAAGGGGTTGGATACAGTAACAGATTATCACCGCGGTTTGGATATCACAGAGGCTACTACAACCACTTCTTACACCCAAGATGGGACGACCTTCAAACGCGAAACCTTCTCCAGCTATCCTGATGATGTCACCGTGACCCACTTGACTAAAAAAGGAAATAAGACGCTTGACTTTACCCTTTGGAACAGCTTGACAGAGGACTTGCTTGCTAATGGTGACTACTCTTGGGAATATTCCAACTATAAGAACGGTCATGTTACTACAGATGAACATGGAATCCTTCTAAAAGGAACTGTCAAAGATAACGGTCTCAAATTTGCATCCTATCTAGGAATTAAAACAGACGGAACAGTCACTGTTCAGAATGAGACTCTAACCGTCACAGGTGCAAGCTATGCGACCCTCTATCTCAGCGCCAAGACTAATTTTGCTCAAAATCCAAAAACCAATTATCGAAAAGACATTGATCTCGAAAAAACGGTTAAAGGGATTGTAGAAGCAGCTAAGACCAAAGACTACGAGACACTTAAAAAAGACCATATCAAGGACTATCAAAGTCTCTTTAACCGCGTTAAACTAAACCTAGGTGGAAACAAGACTGCTCAAACAACGAAAGAGGCCCTTCAAGGCTATAACCCAGAAAAAGGGCAAAAATTGGAAGAACTCTTCTTCCAATACGGACGTTATTTATTGATCAGTTCGTCTCGTGATCGGACAGATGCCCTTCCTGCCAACCTCCAAGGAGTCTGGAATGCCGTAGACAATCCACCTTGGAACGCTGACTACCACCTCAATGTCAATTTGCAAATGAACTATTGGCCTGCCTATATGAGCAATCTGGCTGAAACTGCCAAGCCAATGATCAATTACATTGACAACATGCGCTACTACGGACGTATCGCTGCCAAAGAATACGCTGGAATCGAATCCAAAGACGGGCAAGAAAATGGTTGGCTGGTCCACACTCAAGCAACTCCATTTGGCTGGACTACTCCAGGCTGGAATTACTATTGGGGTTGGTCGCCAGCTGCTAATGCCTGGATGATGCAGAACGTTTATGACTACTACAAATTCACCAAGGATGAGACTTATCTCAAAGAAAAGATCTATCCTATGTTGAAAGAGACTGCCAAGTTCTGGAACTCCTTCTTGCACTACGACAAAGAAAGCGACCGTTGGGTGTCTTCCCCATCCTACTCACCAGAACACGGGACCATCACCATCGGAAATACCTTTGACCAGTCGCTAGTCTGGCAGCTATTCCACGACTACATGGAAGTTGCCAACCATCTGAAAGTCGACCAAGACTTAGTCACAGAGGTTAAGGCTAAATTTGACAAACTAAAACCCCTTCACATCAACAATGAAGGCCGTATCAAGGAATGGTACGAAGAAGACAGCCCGCAATTCACAAATGAAGGGATTGAAAATCACCATCGCCACGTTTCCCATCTAGTTGGGCTCTTCCCTGGTACGCTCTTTAGCAAAGATCAAGCTGAATACCTAGAGGCTGCGCGTGCTACCCTCAACCACCGTGGAGATGGTGGTACTGGTTGGTCTAAGGCCAATAAAATCAACCTCTGGGCTCGTCTGCTGGATGGTAACCGTGCCCATCGCTTGCTCGCTGAACAACTCAAGTATTCAACCCTAGAAAATCTTTGGGATACGCACGCGCCTTTCCAAATCGACGGAAACTTTGGAGCAACCAGTGGGATGGCAGAAATGCTCCTCCAATCTCATACAGGCTATATTGCACCATTACCAGCTCTTCCAGATGCCTGGAAAGACGGTCAGGTTTCTGGCTTGGTTGCTCGAGGAAACTTTGAAGTTAGCATGAAGTGGAAAGATAAAAACCTGCAAAGCTTGTCCTTCCTTTCAAATGTCGGTGGAGACTTGGTTGTAGACTATCCAAATATCGAAGCCAGCCAAATCAAGGTCAATAGCAAAGCAGTCAAGGCAACTGTCCTAAAAGATGGCCGCATCCAACTAGCAACACAAAAAGGTGATGTCGTTTCCTTTGAACATTTCCCTGGTCGTGTAACCAGTCTGACAGCAGTTCGACAAAATGGAGTCACTGCCGAACTCATCTTCAACCAAGTAGAAGGCGCTACCCACTATGTCATCCAAAGACAAGTAAAAGATGAATCTGGTCAAACCTCTGCAACTAGAGAATTTGTAACCAATCAAACCCACTTTATCGACCGCTCACTAAATCCTCAACTCGCCTATACCTATACCGTCAAGGCTATGCTGGGAGAAGTTCCTACCCAAGTATCTGAACAGGTCACTGTAGAAACTCCTAGTGAATTGATGGATGATCGGGATAGTCGTATCCAGTACGGAGCCGCCTTTGGAAACTGGGCAGACTCAGAATTATTTGGAGGAACTGAGAAGTATGCGGATCTTTCATACTATGACTATTCAGACGAAGATATCACTGCAACCATTCCTTTCAATGGTGTTGGTATCGAAATCTATGGACTAAAATCGTCTGAACTAGGTCTTGCTACTGCTAAAATTGATGGCAAAGAGGTCGGCGAACTTGATTTCCACACTGCTGGGGCAACTGAAAAAGGTAGCCTCATTGGTCGCTTTACAGGATTGTCAGAAGGACCTCATACATTGACTCTTAGCGTTAAACGTGAGCACAAGGGACGTGGAAGTGAACGCTCGAAAATTTCCTTAGACTACTTTAAGGTCCTATCTGGAAAAGGAAGTACGATTGAAAAAATGGATGACCGTGATTCGCGCATCCAGTATGGTTCCCAGTTTAAGGACTGGTCTGACCCGGAACTCTACGGAGGTACGGAAAAATACGCTGATATCAACAATAGCGACTCTAGTGCAGCTTCAGAAGCTCAGGCAACCATTTCCTTTACAGGAACAGGTATTCGTATCTATGGTTTGAAGAGCCTTGCCCTTGGACGAGCACGTGTTAAATTAGATGGCAAAGAAATGCCTGCTTTGGATTTCTATACGTCAGGCGCAACTGAAAAGAGAGCCTTTATTGGCGAATTTACAAATCTCACTGACGGTCCGCACACCCTGACATTACGTGTTGACCCAGATTCGCCAGAAGGTCGTAAGAAAATCTCTCTAGACTCCTTTGATATCATCAAAGCTCCAGCTGTTGGTTTAGATAGCCCAAGTATCGCACCTCTTAAGGAAAATGACAAAGAAATTTCCTTAAGCCTACCAGCTGGAGATTGGGAAGCCATCGCAGTGACCTTCCCAGGTGTCAAAGATCCTCTAGTCTTGCGTAAGGTGGATGAAACGCATCTGGTTACCAGTGGAGATCAGACTATCCTATCAATCCAAGACAATCAAGTTCAAATCCCAATCCCTGACGAAACCGATCGCAAAGCTGGAAATGCCATTGAAGCTTATACCATTCAAGGTACTACCACAAGCAGCCCTATCGTAGCCGTCTTTACTAAAAAGGATGAAAAGAAAGTTGATGAGAAGCAACCAACTACAAGCAAGGGGGACGAACCAGCTCCTACTGTAGAGAAACCTGAGTACACTGAAACTATCGGTACTGCAGGGCAAGAGGAACCGCCTACAGTGACAATACCTGAATACACCGAGCCTATCGGAACTGCGGGAGAACAAGAAGCTCCAACAGTTGAAATTCCTGAATACACCGAGCCTATCGGAACGGCAGGAGAACAAGAAGCTCCAACAGTTGAAATTCCTGAATACACCGAACCTATCGGAACAGCAGGGCAAGAAGATGCGCCTACTGTTGAAAAACCTGAGTACACCGAGCCTATCGGAACGGTAGGACAAGAGGAAGCTCCTACTGTTGAAAAACCTGAGTACACTGATCCTATCGGAACTAGTGGGGATCAGGCTGCTCCAACCCTTACCCTTCCTGATTATCCAGTTCGAGTCTTAAAAGATAAGGAAACCGGAGTGGAAATTATTGGTGGAGTCAGTGACTTAGAAGGAATTTCTCACATCTCTAGCCGACGTGTCCTAGCTCAAGAACTCTTTGGTAAAACCTATGATGCTTACGACCTACAACTTAAAGATCCAACAGATCATAGCTTGCAGCCAAAAGGCTCTGTCTTAGTTCGCTTGCCTATTTCAGCTAGCGTAGAAAAGGTCTATTATATTACTCCGACCAAGGAGTTGCAAGCCCTTGATTTCGATGTTCGAGAAGGAAATGCAGAATTCATCACTAGTCATTTCAGTACCTATGCTGTCGTCTATCAAGCTGCTGGAACAACCCCTAGTACAGATGAAAAACCAAGTGCTTCAAATGCAGAAACCTTGGCACACGAGGCTGAACAACTTTCAGCTAGTCCGAGTCTTGCTAAAGCTGGAAATCATTATCCTAAAGAACAACTTCCAGCAACAGGAGAAGCATCTAATCCACTCCTCTTCTTAGCAGGCCTCAGCCTAGCCCTCACAGCCACTTTTATGTTAAAAGGGAGAAAGGATGACTCCAACTAACCTTTAAGCACACAAAAACAGGATGAAGATCACCTTCATCCTGTTTTATTTTGTAATCAAAAGTTAGTTTTACAGCAGGTATAAAACAGCTAGGGTCAAGAGACTTGCTAGAAGCCCAACTCCCCAAAAGAAGAAGTCAACCTTCCACTCACTCCAAGGATTGCCCTTGCCTGAGAATCCTCCAAGTTCAAAATGGTGATGGACAGGCGTCATACGGAAAATACGCTTCCCACCACTAAGTTTGAAGTAGGTGACCTGCATCATAACAGAGCTTGTCTCAAAGACATAGATAATCCCAATCAGCAAAAGGGTCCATTCTTGATGAAGAGCCATAGAAATAGCTGCCAGCATCCCACCAAGAGCCAAACTTCCCACATCTCCCATAAAGACCTTGGCAGGTTTGTGGTTAAAGACGAAGAAGCCTAGCAAACCACCAATCATGGCAAGAATCACAAGAAGAATATCCAGTTGATTTTGCATATAAGCAATCACACCGTAGGCCGATAAACTAATCACCACGGAAATACTTGCTAAGCCGTCGATCCCGTCCGTCAGATTCACCGCATTTGAAAAGCCAACTAGCCAGAAAAGGGCAAAGAAGATATAGAAAATACCCAGATGTACTTGGTAGCCAAAGACTGAAAGCATGTCGCCACCACGCTCATAAAAGAGGTAGAAAATCACTCCTCCAAGGAGCTGGAGAGCAAGTTTTTGCTTGGGATTTAAGCCTTCGTTGATCTTACGAAAGACCTTGAGAAAATCATCCAAAAAACCTACCAAACCATACAAAACCAAGATAAACAAAATCATGCCTACATTATTGGTCAATTGTTGGGTAAAGAGAGCGACAAGGAAGCTCACAACAACTGCAACGATCAGGAAGACAAGACCTCCCATGGTTGGAGTTCCAGCTTTTGCTTGGTGTTGCTTGACATCCTCGTGCATCTGCTGACCCGTAATCTGTGCTTTTCGATAAAATCGGATAAAGGCTGGAATACCTATCAAGGTCAATAGAAAGGCTAGAATTCCAGCACTAATGGAACTAATCATCTTAATCTCCTAATGTTACTTTCATTTTTTTAAGGTCTTTGAGAGCCGTATTGGCACGGACACTTTGTTTCTTGACCGTTTTGCCACTACCTTCCCACTCGACTTCTATATTTAGCCATTTGGCAAATGTTTGCACATTTTCATCTGTCCAGCCGTACATATCAGGCATTTCTTCGACCTTATCTGACAGGATCAAGATCTGCTGATTGGCTTCCAAATTATCTCCTTCCGAAACCGAGAGTTCCTTGATCTTGGTTCCTGTTCCGATAACAATTGGTTGGACCAGGTTTCGGCGCAATTCTTCTGCGAGGTCACCCGGCGTAAAGTCCTTGGTAGCAGGCATAGCATAGCTTGTCGTCTTGCTGACCTGATCCAAGCTTTTGGCAGTTGACTGAAGATTGAGGGATTCTTTCATAGCAGAAGCTCGCTCAAGGATTGGGTTGGCAAACTCTCCCAGCTGAACGCCTGAATAATGCTCTGGCTGTTGCACCGTCACATAGAGGATAAAGTCAGGATTTTCTGCAGGATGCATCGACACAACAGAGAAGATATAGTTGGTTTCACCTGTCAGGTAACCCCCATTCTTCTCATCGGCAATCTGAGCAGTCCCTGATTTGAGGGCGACATTCTGACCTGGAACATTGACATTAGGCTTTCCTGTACTGTGGTTGTACATGGTACCATAGACAGGATCTGTTCCGACCATGACCATGTGGTCTCGAGTAGAGGACGCTGCCGCTTTTGATACAGGATTTCCGACGATTTCCTTTTGAGACTTACGAACAGACTGGTCATTCGGGTCATAGAGGGCGCTGATAAATTTCGGCTCCAACATAACCCCATCATTGGCGATGGCTGTAAAGGCACGAAGCATCTGGGTCTGGGTGACAGAGATCCCTTGTCCAAATGAACTCTGAGCAATATTGACAATGTTATCAGCAGGCAATTGACCTGTGTACTCATCTGCCAGACCAAAACGGGTCGGTACTCCAAACTTAAAGCGATTCAAGTAGTCCAGCCAGGTTGCATCTCCCATCTTTTGCTCAAGCAAGGTCATTCCGATATTACTTGAGTGGGCAAATCCTTGAGAGAAGGTCATGGTGCCACCACTAGTCAAACCTTCATTGACGTCCCAGTCTCGAATGGTCGCATCTGCTATTTTCAATTCACTACTGTTAAAGTATTCACCACCAGGGAAGGTATTGTTATCAATGGCTGAAGCCAACATCATCACTTTCATGGTGGACCCTGGCTCGTAGTTACTTTGATAAAGAATATCTCGCCAGACAAAGTCTTTCGTAATACCATCCTTGGTATCGGCATTGAAGGTCGGACGTTGGGTCGTAGCAAGGATTTCCCCTGTTTTAGCGCTGACCAAGGTAGCCGTCATATACTTGCCTTTTACCTTTTCCTGGAAGGCATCCATCTGGGTTTCCATAAAGGATTGCAAAGGACTAGAAAGGGTCGTGTACACATCCTTTCCGTCTACCATGTGTTGGGAAGCCTGCTCCGTACCCGGAACAATATTTCCTAGACGATCCTTCTCATAGGTGATAATCCCATCTGTACCTGCAAGAATGCTATTTAAAGAACTCTCCAAACCAGATGACCCAATCAAACGCTTGGTTCCATCCTCATTTTCATGGAGTTGCGCTAAACCGATAAAGGAAGAAGCAAACTGTCCATTGGGATAACTGCGGTTAGGGCTAGTTGTAAAGTCAACCCCCTCAACCCCAGCTGTTTTGAGGTCATTTTTAATGGCCATCATATTGGCATAGGTGATCCCATTTCCCTTGGCTCCAAAAGATACCTGTTTCAGATCTGGTTGAGAAAGCTGTTCTTTGACATAAGACTCCTCCATATCCAGATACTTATGGAAAATTTCAGCTACCTTATTAAATTGAGAATCCTCTACATAGAGGATTTTACCAGTTGCTGACTTGTAGTTCTTGTCAATAACGGCATAGATATTATAAGAAGTCGCATCCTCTGCAATAGGCGCTCCATTTCGATCATAAATGGTTCCCCGTTTTGCAGGAATCGTCTTGGTTGTTTGGTGAACCTTTTTGGCCTCTTGAACCAAATCCTTACCAAATTTACTACCCGTTCCGATAATGACCGCAAAGTTCACCAAAAAGACAGCGAAGAGTATGACAGCCAGTAAACTCAGGCTTTTTCCTACTCTTCGGCGGTTTTCTTCTGGAGATTTGCGATTACGAACGGCATAACGGATGATTTTTTCTTTCCACTGTTTCATATCTTACTCCGCCGCTCGGATATTTTCGTTATTCAGCTGCAAATCCTTGGAGTTTGCAATCTCTTTCAGACGTTCTGAACGAATCAATTCATTGACCTCTTGCTTGGCATCGTCTAGCTCGGTTTTCTTTTCTTCGATTTGAGCATTGACCTTAGTTAATTCATTCTGAACTTGTAATAGCTTGGTTTGCATAAACACAACACTAATTGCCAGAATAATCATTGTTGCAGCAATCGAAACATAGAAGGCCTTTTCCACACGTGAAAAACCCTTAAACTTCGTTTGCAATAACTGGCTTGTTTTTTCGATTCTTTCTGCCATGTTTTTCCTCTTACTTGTGAATTTTTCTAGCCACGCGCAACTTGGCTGAATGCGAACGGTTGTTAGCTTCTAGCTCTTCGGTACTTGGCAAGATTGGCTTACGGGATACCAATTCCATCTTAGGCTTAAGATCGTCTGGAATGAAGGGCAAGCCTTTCGGAACTTCCACTGTTGACGCTTCCTTAAACAACTGTTTGGTCAAGCGGTCTTCCAGCGAATGGAAGGTAATGACCGAGATTCTCCCATCCAGAGCCAGCATGTCCATGGCCTGCTGGATAGACTCATCAGCTGCCCCCAGCTCATCATTGACTTCGATTCGGATAGCCTGGAAAATCTGCTTGGCAGGGTGTCCCTTTTTCTTGAGCTCCTTGGCAGGTTTGGCAGACTTGATAATCTCTGCCAACTCAGTCGTCGTCTCGATTGGTTTCACTTCACGCGCCTGCTCAATCTTGCGGGCAATCTGTTTAGAAAACTTATCCTCTCCATATTTGAAAAAGATCCGAACCAAGTCATGATAGTCATAATGATTGACAACTTCATAGGCCGTCAGACGAGCTTCCTGATTCATCCTCATGTCCAGTGGGGCATCTTTTTTATAAGAAAAACCACGCTCACGCTGATCCAACTGAGGACTGGACACTCCCAAGTCATAACAAATTCCATCAATTTCCTGAACACCAGCTTCGAGCAAACGTGCCTGCAAATGACGGAAGTTATCCTTGATAAAGGTTACCATCCCCTTTTCGATATAGGGTGCCAACCGTTTTTGCGCGTTGTCAATAGCATTCTGGTCCTGGTCAAAGGCATAGAGATGCCCTTTTTCGCTCAATTTACTTAATAAATATTCGCTATGGCCTGCTCCACCCAAGGTCGCATCAACATAGATACCGTCAGGTTTCACGTCTAGCATATCAATCGTTTCATGAAGCAAGACCGTTACATGATGAAATTCTTTTGTCATATCTTATCTATTTTACCACAAATCTAACCAGCTTGCACTTGTCAGACAAGGCTAAGTTTCTTCGAAAAAAATTCCCCAAAAAATGTCATATATACTTGACACTCTATCTCCAAAAGAATATAATATAGTCAAATATATGCGACATATCAAAAAGGAGACCCTATGAATCGTGTCAAAGAATTCCGCAAGGAACTGGGCATTTCTCAGCTCGATCTCGCCAAAGATATCGGTGTCTCGAGACAGACCATCAACATGATTGAAAATGACAAGTACAATCCAACTCTGGAACTCTGTCTCAATCTCGCCCGCAGCCTCCAAACTGACCTCAACAGTCTCTTTTGGGAAGACGATTTTTAAAAAAGGAGCAAACAAATGAAAAAAGAAACTCTCACTGACAAACTCATTAAACGCATATACGGTATTTCTGGTCCCCTTGATGAATACAAACGACGCGAAGCTGACCGCATCGGAAATAAAATCTTTGTGATTCTCTTTTACCTCATGACTTTAGGTAATCTTATTCCCTTTGTCCTTGCTTATAAATACCCGCAAATTGTCGCTATCGGCTATCCTATCGTGGTGTTTGGCATTTCGATGATTTCTGCTCTCTATGTGGTCTCCCAAACCAAGAAAACGGGCATCACAGCTATTGATCCCGAAATGCTGAACCAAAAAGAAAGTAAACAGCTACATTTTTCGGGGCTAAAATCCGGTCTAATCTACGGAATAGCGATATTTTTTATAATACCATTCATCGATACCCTAACAAGTGAAAATCCAAATTTCATCCGTTCTCTTCTGAATACAAAACATATTTTAAAAACTATACTGGGAGCTTTCTTTTTCGGACTGATGATGCAAATTGTCGTCACTCTTCGCATTCAAAAAGCCAAGGAAGACCAGGACGACGATTAGGAGGAAACTTATGAAATCACTAGCTAGACTACTGATCAGTCATGTTTTTATCAGTATTTTCCTCACCATCGCCCTTATCTCAGGAGCTATATCTCATACCGTTTTAATACTCTTACTCCTCTTTATTCCTGCGATAAATAAAGGATTTGAGAAAATTCAATCAAAACGGATACCTGTCCTCAACGCTGCCCTTTTCTTCCTCCTTATATCCTTTCCACAACTTTTAACAAATCCTATGGATTGGAGATACCTGGTATTTCTAATAATCTGTATCATTTCGAGTTTGGTCTACTTCTATACTCTCTATCAACTCTTTAAAGAAATCAATCAAAAATCGCTCATTTAGGAGATTACTCCCATGAAAAAAGAAGATCTCACCACTCGCTTACTCAAACTATTCTTTCACATACAAGGTCCCTTTGATGAATGCCGCCAAGAGATAATCTACAGGGCTTGTGCCCGTACCTTGATCCAAATCGTTTACTCCTCTCTCCTACTCTTCTTGTTCTATCTCCTATTTGGACGCTTCATAGAGTTGGTGCGAGATGCCATGCCCTACCTCTATTTTGGACTTATCTTCATCCTCTCATCTAGGGCGAGACTAGCAGTTCGCGACTTACATTTGGACAAGGATGACCCGTCCGAAATCCATCACAAAAGCTACAGCAAAAGCCAAATTAAAGTTCGTAGTTGGGGTGTATTTCTCAGCATTCAGCTTGGTCTCTTCCTCTTACTAGTCTTTCATAAACTCTTTGTTCAACATCTCCCCCTTGACACCTTTTGGGAAAATCTCTTCCAAATTGAAAGATTGCTACCTTTGCTAGCATGTGGCCTTGGGACTGGGGCAATCTTTGGAACCATGACCTACGCCTTTTTATCGGAACACGAGGTGAAACACTCTGAATCAGGAATGCATAAGGAGAATATAGAAAAATGACCAGTATATATGATTTTTCCGTTTTAAACCAAAACAACCAAGCAACTCCCCTGGAGAGCTATCGTGGCAAGGTTCTCTTGATTGTCAACACTGCTACTGGATGTGGCTTAACGCCCCAGTACCAAGGGCTCCAAGAACTCTATGAACGCTATCAAGATCAGGGCTTTGAAATCTTAGATTTCCCTTGCAATCAGTTCATGGGACAAGCACCCGGCAGCGCAGAGGAAATCAATAGCTTCTGCAGCCTTCACTATCAGACCACTTTCCCTCGCTTTGCCAAGATCAAGGTCAACGGCAAGGAAGCAGATCCTCTTTATGTTTGGCTAAAAGACCAGAAATCTGGCCCGCTAGGAAAACGAATCGAATGGAATTTTGCTAAGTTTCTCATTGGCCGAGATGGGCAAGTCCTTGAGCGCTTCTCTTCCAAAACAGACCCCCAAACCATCCAAGAGTCTCTTCAAAAAATACTTTAATTTCTTTTTAAAACGTATCCTTTCATTTAGTTTGAGCCATGAAAGGATGCGTTTTTTCTTTAAAAAGTAACTGATTTTCTTTAATTTATATTTATTTTTTTGCTTTTTGCTATTGCAATTCTTTCATTAATTTAGTATATTTGTTATATTAAAAGTTTTCAGTCATTTTAAGGGAGAAATGACCTTTTAAATTTTTTTATCTTAAAATGAAAGCGCTTTATAAACAGGAGGTAGGGTGGCTTACAAATTATCAGAGAATTGATTTATCGTAAAATATAGATGCAACCAAGTTAAGCT
The DNA here is from genome assembly GCF_053628175.1 of Streptococcus sp. 151470009-6. Lineage (NCBI taxonomy): Bacteria > Bacillati > Bacillota > Bacilli > Lactobacillales > Streptococcaceae > Streptococcus > Streptococcus sp. 151470009-6. Next base: position 85,539 of record NZ_JBSEZF010000006.1, on the reverse strand, counting down.
TGGGCTCGGGTAGTAGCTGACTGCCTTTCTAAAAACTAGGAGTATATTATGAATAGATACCTTTTTGAAAAAGGGCAAACTTTTAGCATTCGGAAGTTAACTGTGGGCGTAGCATCTGTTATCGTCGGACTGGCGTTTTTTGCTTCTGGAACCGTACATGCAGACGAAACGTCTCCTACCGCAACATCCAATTTAGATCAGCAAATTGAACAAGTCGCAGATCTAGAGGAAAGCAAGGCTGAACCAGTCAAAGAAGAAGGTCGAGTAGAGACTGAAAAACAAGAAACACCTGCTGCCGATACCAGCAGTGCTGATTTGCTCCCTGAAGAAATTCAAGACCGTGCCTATCCAGACACACCTGTCAAAGAACTCGACACGACAACTATCGTTGACCAGAAAGCTAGTCCAAGAGTAGAAACTAAGAGCATTCTAAAGGACAAGGAAGAAGCTCCAAAAGAAGCTGAGAATGGAAACCGTGCTATTATAAAAGGTGGAGAAGATCTCAAACATATCAACTACGAGGGACAACCTGCTACTGCTGCTACTATGGTTTACAGTACTTACAATGCAGGAGAGCAACGCTACCTCGTTTCAGGATCTGGTATCTTTGTTGCACCTAATTTGATTCTTACCGTTGCTCATAACTTCCTAGAAGCAAATAAAGAAACTGGCGAAGGTCACATTCGTGGTGGAAAATCTGCCCAGTTCTACTATAACGTTGGTTCAAACAGCGAAAAGAAAAACTCACTTCCATCTTCTGGAACTACGGTTTTATTTAGAGAAAAGGACATCCATTTCTGGAACAAGAAGGAGTTTGGAAAAGGCTATAAAAACGACCTTGCTCTTGTAGAAGCTCCTATTCCTCTTCCAATTGCTAGTCCAAACAAAGCAGCAACCTTTGCACCTTTAGCGGAGCACAAGACGCATCAACCAGGAGAAGCCATTAGTACGATTGGCTACCCAACAGACTCGAGCTCAAAAGAGCTGAAACAGCCTATCCTAGCTGGCCAACTTTACAAGGCAGATGGGACTATCCGATCTGTTGAGTCCTATGATGATAAGGGAACGACCGGTATCACCTACCAAACCACTTCTGTATCTGGTTTGTCTGGTGGTGGGATTGTAGATAGCCAAGGAAAAGTTCTCGGTGTTCACCAACACGGAACCGTTGACAATGGTGTTCCTGAAAAGGATCGCTTTGGTGGCGGACTCGTCCTTTCACCTGAACAGCTGAAATGGGTTAAGGACATGATTGCCAAATATGGTGTGAAAGGCTGGTACCAAGGAGACAACGGAAATCGTTACTACTTTACCGATGAAGGACGTATGCTTCGGAATGAGAAAGCTGTTATCGGAAGCAACGAATATTCCTTCAACCAAGATGGGATTGCTACCTTGACCAAGGGAGTTGAATACGGTCGTGTGGTTATTCAACACGAAGACGAAGAAGGAAATCTTGTCAAAGATAACGACACCTTTATCGAACAGACAGCTGTTGATTCTCCATTTGACTACAATTTCAAAAAAGAAATCGAGAAAACGGACTTCTATCAGAAGAATAAAGATAAATACGAAATTGTATCCATTGATGGTGTAGCAATCAATAAACAACTAAAAGATACTTGGACTGAAGATCACAATGTTGTCAGCAAAGCGCCTGCCGGTACACGTATCATCAAGGTAGTCTATAAAGTCAACAAAGGCACCTTCAAAGTTTACTACCGTCAAAAAGGAACCACTACTGAACTAGCGGAAGCGACAGTTGATAACAATGACGGTCAAGAGTATGACGTTTCCTTTGTCAACACCTTCCATGCAAAAGACATTGCTGGCTACCGTCCGGTTAAGGCTAGCTTGGAAGCAAGAATCCAGCAAAAAGGGGTGAATGAGGTCGTCTTTGAATACGAGCCAATCGCTGATACAGCCAATCCAACGACTCCGACTCCACCAGTCGCTCATCCAGAAGATAAGGAAACTGAGATTGGCAACCATGGACCTCTTCCAAGCAAGGCCCAACTTGATTACCACAAGGAAGAATTGGCAGCCTTCATCCACTATGGAATGAACACCTATACCAATTCTGAATGGGGAAATGGGAAAGAAGACCCTCGATACTTCAATCCAACCAACTTGGATACAGACCAATGGATTCGCACCCTGAAGGAAACTGGCTTCAAACGAACCATTATGGTTGTTAAACACCACGACGGTTTCGTTGCTTACCCTTCTAAGTATACGGATCATACTGTAGCTGCCAGCCCATGGAAAGATGGAAAGGGTGACCTTCTCGAAGAAGTTTCCAAGTCTGCCAGCAAGTACGACATGAATATGGGTGTTTACTTGTCACCATGGGATGCCAATCATCCAAAATACCATGTTGCAACCGAAAAAGAATACAACCAATACTATCTCAACCAACTGAAAGAAATCCTTGGAAATCCGAAATACGGAAATAAAGGGAAATTTATCGAGGTTTGGATGGACGGTGCGCGTGGTAGCGGTGCCCAAAAAGTCACTTATACCTTTGATGAATGGTTCAAATACATCAAAGAAGCTGAAGGAGATATTGCCATCTTCTCTGCTCAACCGACAAGCGTTCGCTGGATCGGAAATGAACGTGGTATCGCTGGTGACCCTGTTTGGCATAAAGTCAAGAGAGCCAACATCACAGACGATGTGAAAAATGAATACCTCAACCATGGTGACCCTGACGGTGATATGTATTCTGTAGGGGAAGCTGATGTTTCGATCCGCTCGGGCTGGTTCTATCATGACAATCAACAGCCGAAATCACTCAAAGAGTTGATGGATATCTACTTCAAGTCTGTTGGTCGTGGAACCCCACTCCTTCTCAACATTCCACCAAACAAAGAAGGAAAATTTGCAGATGCGGATGTGGCTCGCTTGAAAGAATTCAAAGCAACCCTAGACCAAATGTATGCGACTGACTTTGCCAAAGGGGCCACTGTAACAGCAAGTTCTACTCGTCAGAACCACCTCTATAAAGAAAGTCACCTGACTGACGGTAAAGATGATACTAGCTGGGCGCTCTCAAATGATGCCACAACCGGTAGTTTCACAGTCGATTTAGGGCAAAAGAGACGTTTTGATGTCGTTGAACTCAAGGAAGACATCGCCAAAGGTCAACGTATCTCTGGTTTCAAGATTGAAGTCGAAATCAACGGACGTTGGGTGACTTACGGCGAAGGTTCGACCGTTGGTTACCGTCGCTTGGTTCAAGGCAAGCCTGTAGAGGCACAAAAAATTCGTGTAACCATCACTGGTGCTCAAGCAACTCCAATCTTGACCAACTTCTCAGTCTACAAAACACCAAGCAGCATTGAAAAGACAGATGGCTATCCTCTTGGACTTGAATACCACTCAAACACAACTGCGGATACAGCCGGAACAACTTGGTACAATGAATCTGAAGGTGTTCGTGGCACTTCTATGTGGACCAATCAAAAAGATGCCAAAGCAAGCTATACCTTCACAGGAACCAAGGCCTATGTCGTCTCTACGATCGATCCTGGTCATGGAGAAATGTCCGTCTACGTTGATGGTCAAAAGGTTGCAGATGTGCAAACTAAGAATGCTAGCCGTAAACGTAGCCAAAAAGTCTTTGAGACAGGCGATTTAGCACCAGGCCAACACACTATTACCCTCGTGAACAAAACAGGCGAACCAATTGCTACAGAAGGAATCTACACCCTAAACAATGATAGTAAAGGGATGTTTGAACTCGAGTCTACCAACTACGAAGTCGAAAAAGGAAAACCAGTCACTGTTAAGATTAAGCGTGTTGGTGGAAGCAAGGGGACTGCTACTGTGCGCTTCATCACAGAACCTGGAACTGGGGTTCACGGTAAAGTTTACCAAGATACAACTCAAGATGTGACCTTTAAAGATGGAGAAACAGAAAAGACTGTTACCATCCCAACGATTGACTTTACAGAACAGGCCGACTCTGTCTTTGACTTCAAAGCCAAGCTCACTTCTGTCACTGATGGTGCCCTGCTCGGTTTCGCTACAGATGCAACCATCCAAGTGATGAAAGCTGAATTGCTGGTCAAGGACCAAACAAGTTATGATGACCAAGCTAGTCAGTTGGATTACAGTCCTGGCTGGCACCATGAAACCAATTCGGCAGACAAGTACCAAAAAACAGAGTCTTGGGCTTCCTTTGGTCGCTTAACTGATGAGCAAAAGAAAAAGACAACTGTCACAGCCTACTTCTACGGTACTGGACTTGATATCAAGGGCTATGTCGACCCAAATCATGGTATCTACAAAGTCTTCCTAGATGGCAAAGAAGTTCCTTACCAAGAGGGCATGGGAAATGCGTCGACTATTGATGGTAAGAAATACTTTAGCGGTCACGCTACCCAACGCCAAGGCAATCAAACGCTGGTTAGCCTAAAAGGTCTGGACGAAAACTTGCACGCAGTCACCCTTCAACTCGATCCTGATCGAAACGATTTGTCTCGAAATATCGGTATTCAGGTAGACCAATTTATCACTCGTGGCGAAGGCAGTGAACTCTACAGCAAGGCAGATATCATCCAGTCTATCTCTAAATGGAAAGACGATCTGTCCAACTTTGATCCAGCAGGCTTGAAAAATACGGCTACTGCACGCCAAGCTTTCCAAGCAAATCTAGAAAAATTGAGAAACCAACTCAGTGCTGATGCAGTGGATGTTCAAGAAGTCATGTTGACAGTCAGTGCCCTACAAGATATCCTATCCAAGGATGAGAACTATCAAAGAGGCCAAGAGGAGCCTAGTCCAGCGCAACCGGAAAAACCTGCTCAACCTGATCAGCCTGAGCAACCAGCTGAACCAAAACAACCGGAAATTGAGTATGATAAGGCTATGGACAGCTTGACGAAAGCTATCGAGAAAAAAGTCGCTGAACTTGGATCCAACAATGAAGCTAAGAAGCAATTGTTAGCAATTGCTGACCAAGCCATTGCTGCAATCCAAGAAGCTAAAACTCAGGAAGCAGTCAATCAAGCGCTAGAAACTGCTCTCGAACAAATCAGCAAGCTCCAAGCAACTGAACCTGAAAAGCCTGCTCAACCGGAAACTCCAGCTCAACCGGAACAGCCTGAAAAACCAGTTCAGCCTGAAAAGCCTGCTCAACCTGAGAAACCAGCGCAACCGGAAAAACCAGCTCAGCCTGAAAAACCAACTCAACCGGAAACTCCGGCTCAGCCTGAAAAGCCAGCGCAACCGGAACAACCAACTCAACCTGAGAATCCAGTTCAACCTGAAAAACCTGCTCAACCTGAACAACCGGCTCAACCTGAGAATCCAGTTCAACCTGAAAAACCGGCTCAGCCTGAGAAACCAGTTCAACCGGAAACTCCAGCTCAGCCTGAGAATCCAGTTCAACCGGAAAAACCTGCTCAACCGGAAAAACCAGCGCAACCGGAAACTCCGGCTCAGCCTGAAAAACCGGCTCAACCTGAAAAACCGGCTCAACCTGAAAAACCGGCTCAACCTGAACAACCGGCTCAACCGGAAACTCCAGCGCAACCTGAGAAACCAATTACTTCTTCAAGTCCTGAAGAAGGGGTTAAAGACCTTGTCTTTAAACTTCCAAGCTTAGAAATCGTCAATAAGGTCGTACCGTTTAAGACAATTCATCGCGAAAACCCACAATTAGACAAAGGAAAAGAGCAAGTTCTATCAGAAGGAAAAGACGGTCTCTTAGTCGAGTATGTTGAAGTGGACGGTGACAATCGCAAAGTTCTCCAGACAGAAGCAACTCCAGCTCAAGATCGAGTGATTGAGGTAGGTAGCAAACAAAACTCAGTTGGAACAGAAGCGCCACCAGTTGTGACTCTTCCTGAGTATGTTCTACCAAGAGAGACTGAAAAACCTGCTCCAGCCGTAACAGATAATTCATCATCAAAAGATGAAAAAGCTCCTGTTACAGCTACAGTCAAAGAAGACAAGGAAAGACTACTCCCTGCAACTGGGGAACAAGAAGCAACTGCCTTCCTCTTCTTGGCAGCCATTACTTCTATCTTGTCTCTCCTGATCTTCCAAAAGAATTTCAAAGACTAATAACCCTCTTTGATTGATTCTTTTCCATTATTTCAGTTCCCCCGTTGAGAAGACCATTTGGTCTTCTCTTTTTCTATCTGTAAAATTAAAAAACATCCACAAATATACATGGATGTTTTGGTATGAATCTATAAAGTAAAATGATTATTGAGAATAGGTTTTCTCAAATCCAACTACGATTTCAAATAAACGCTCATCAAAAAAAGAGAGTACCCCTTGCCTTATCTCATCAGAACATCCATCATAAGTTTCTGCAAGAACTCCACAGATATAGGATGATGTTTCGAATTCCAATACCATGAGATTTTCTGATGCTCACAAGCAATCTCCCCTAGATCAGACTTCCCTCTCCCACATCTAGATCTACTGACTACTATTTTTGAGTCCAGCGTATGCATAGATTCGATTTCTGGGACACTCTTTTTCCGTCACCACCCTAAAATAAAAGCGATGCTCCCGCCCATCCTTGGCATTTTCCTTGTTTAAGACAAAGTAGTTCTTCTGATTCATAGCCATGGTGCGTAGTATATCATCGATCAAAAAAGTCAAGGGAACATTCATAGCAGAGTATTTTTGAAAATCCTCTTCAAAGCGGATATAACTATCTGAAAAATAATCCATCTGCAGTTTGTTTTCGTACAAGTCTTTTCTAGTCATACACTCCCTCCTCCCACAGTCGAATTTCGAGGACATCTACTACCTCTACCAGCCTATAGCCCTCATTGGTCCTAATAGATAGAGTTTGAGGTGATAATTCGCTTACCTCACCAATGATCGTGGTTTTCTGCTTCTTTTCCTTGACTACAAAGTATCCCTTTAGTTGCCCGACATAAAGCTGCGAAAGCAAGAGCAACTTCTCAACGGAATTCAAACTCGTCGAAAAAGCAACCCGATTTTTCTCTTCACCAAGTGAACTAGTATGCTCTGAGAGGAAAAAGCCCATCCACTTCTGCATCCCTGAATCTTGATAGTCACGCGCAGATTGAAAGGGTAAATAAGAACGATCAATCATTTTAAACCATCTAATCCTCCAGCAGAATGCCCCCCAATCAGCTTGCTTCTGGCAAGACTCCTAGAGGCTTCTTCCAGTGCATTGGCCTTTAAAAGGGAGGTAAAACCAAATTGTTCCCGAATGGAGTCAATGGCAGTCTGGAGCCTTTCTTCTTTTTCTAACTTGTCAACATCATCAAAGAGGGAGATCAAGCCAAAGGACTCGTCTACAAATCCTGAATAGTTGACTCCGACACTTCTGACCGCTCCAGAAGTATATTTATTATGAAATAGCTTCAAAACATAATCCGTTAAGACAGCTGTATTATTAGTCGGTTCGACCTTCATTTGTGTGTGAATAGACGGCCTAATCTCCTGTTTAGAGAAACCGACATAGATAGAGACAAGGGTTGTTTTCTTTCCCGCCCTTCTCAGCCTAATAGCCACCTGCTCCGCCATTTCTCGGAGAATAATTTCAATATCCCGTAGCTTCACGTAGTCTCTCGGCAAGATTTGAGAATTTCCCAATCCTTGGGACTTGGCTTTATAGGGCTTATGAACATTACTCTCATCAATCCCGTTAGCATGAAACCACAAACGCAGGCCAGCCTGCCCCAGAGCTTTCTTTAGCTGGTCTGGATTACTGGTGGCCAATTCCTTGATAGAAAAAATCCCCAGAGCATGCAAGCGTTTCTCCATCCGTCTACCAATCCCCCAAAAGTCAGTCATCTTGGGAATGGCCCAAACCTTCTCTTCCACGTCTTGGTAAGACCAGTTAGCCCTCATGGTTGGGGTGTGCTTGGCCTCATTATCCAGTGCCAACTTGGCCAGTAAGGGATTGGCATTGGACATGCCCACTGTAGAGTAGATCCCTGTCTGCCTCCAAATATCCCTCTGAATACGAGCAGAAAGCAGATCCAACTTGTCTTTGCGAGAAATCTGCCTGTCTGGGATGAAATAGTTGAGCGAACTAGTCAGGTCAATAAAGCCCTCATCGATAGAGTAGGGATAAATATCATCTGGACTACCGTAGTTTTGAAAGATTCGTTGGATTTCCATATTGACTGCTATGTATTCATCCATCCTAGGTGGTACAATCAAAGTCACTTGGGCCCAATCTTCGATGTAGCGAACATAGTCTGAGTCAGTAGGCAAGCCTTGCTTTCGAGCATTGTAATAAGAAAATTTGCGCGTTTTGATATCAAAAGGCAGATCATAGGCCCGACCAACATTGGACTTGCCAAAAATCTTCTTAAACATGGGGGAGGAGGCTAGGATAAGGCCAGTTGAATTATCCGCGCGACTCATGACACAAAGCGAGGTCTTTAGCGGATGCAACCCCCGTTTCACACACTCAACACTGGCATAAAAAGATTTCATATCGACAAAGGCAATATCACTTTTGGGCTCTCTGGAATAATCAAAGTAGCCCATAGGCTAACCCTCCATCGGCACAAAATTCCCAACGATAATCCCTACAATCCGAGGATCTTCCTCATAGGAGATGAAAATATCCTTGTATTTAGGATTGATAGAAACCAGACGCAAACCATCTTCCTCCCGATAGACCCGTTTAATATAGGTCTGGTTGTTACAAACTACTGCATAAACTGCCCCATCATAGTCAAATCCTGTTTCCCGAATCAGAGCCACTGAACCATTTTGATATTTAGGTTCCATAGAGTCCCCAGATACCCAAGATGCAAAATCATGGGCCAACTCCTCGTTAAAGTAGACCGTATCAAAATTCCAATCATCATAGACCGAAGCCCCGATCCCTGCTGACATGCGTTCATAGACACGGTACTCGTAGAGGCGCTCTGGCATGGTCATCACTTTCTGGGCTTGTTCCTCTTGAGCTAGGTTGCGAGCATAGAGCACAACCTTTTCCTTCCCTTGTTTGGAGAGACTATTGTAGAGACGGACAATCTCTATCTGGGTGAAATAACCTTTTGCGACTTTTAAAATCTTCTCTAGCTGAGCAACCTTCTCCCTGGATGGTTCCTTGACCCCACGTTCCCAAGCCGAATAAGCCTGAAAACTAATCCCAAGTTGCTCTGCAATCTCTTTTTGTGTCAGTTTTAGCTCTTTTCTCCGAGCCTTGAGTTTTTCTGGTTGGTACATACTTCACCTCCTAGTGTGATGCTTTATTGAGAATATATCCCTTAGAAAGATAAATCGACGGTTGAACTTACACTTTCGAAACTCAACCAATTTAGTTTAGTTTTATTATATAAAAAAAGTGAACAATTGTCCACTAGGAAAATCAAGTTTAAACAGCACCACTTATCTATTCTGAATAAAAAAGACATCCAAGAAAACACTCTTGAATGTCTGGAAAGATTGATGACTCCATTAACCTTGTTAATTGACCGGAAATGATGATATTATGGCCTTGTTGTCTCAAATACTGCTGTATGAACCCACTCATTATGAATGTGTAAGTCATTTTCTATCATTCTACTAAAGGTGAAACCATTTTTTAAAAGCACCCTCTGAGAGGCTAGATTACCTGTTGCCGTTCCTGCAATGATTCTATTGAAACCATAAGTCGTGAAGGCCTTGTCTAAAGCGAGTTTAACCGCTTCGCTAGCATAACCTAAGTTACTAACATTTTCCCCAATCCTATACCCAAGCTCTGCTGTTTTCCGATCACCCTCTAAGACACTTAAATTGATTCTCCCGACCATAACGCCTTGTGAATCTCTGATAAGATGCATGTAGACATCCCGATTCGTTTGTTCCGCTAACAATTCCCTTGTGATTTCTTTAAAACCTTCTAAATCAAAATAGTTAGCTGGTCTGGGAGGTAAATTTCGCTCAAAATACTCCCGATTTTCTGTTTCAAAAAAATAGACATCTAGACTATTTTCTTCAGACAACAGCTCTAAACTAATCATTACAAAACTTCCCTTCTCTTCTTAGGTAAAATATTGTGAGACTGACCTAGCCCTAGCGACTCCTATTCTAATTTTTGCAACAGCTTTACAACTTGACGATTTTCAATCCTCACATAGTATACACCACTATCATTGACAAGTTTATCCTCTTTATATTTCGCAATCTTTACAGCATAAAGACCTCTTGGTAAGGGGTGGTTGGCAAAAAATTCCTTCATGAGCGTCTCAAGCTCTTTAAGATAGTCATCATACAAGAGATCTCTTTTTTCTTTTGGAACGAAATACTGAAATTCAAATGTTGGTATAAAAATCTCTTTTTGGAAAAGATATTGAGCATCCATGGGATACATTCCTTGCAGTGCTTGACCCTTACTTTGATTTTCCTCTAATATTTCATTATAAAGATGGATATTGTCAGATTGGTTATTAAATTCAAAATCAATACCTTGATACTTCAAATCAGGCAGTTTAGGATCTTTGATTGAACTGTCCAGTGTTTTTAAAAATTCGCTGGTGCCTGGACTAAGCTCAATCCCTAAATAGGCTAATTCTGGGAAAATATTATAAATTTTTTTATCATTTTTGTAATCAACCTCTGCATCTGTCTTTCTATATGTTTTATTTTCCGAAAAGCGAGTATAGTATTTAAATCGAGTTTTAACCTCATAGGTTTTTCCGGCTATATTTTCACTATAGGTACCATGGATTATAAATCCTCCTACACTTGTATAGTTTTTCTCGTATTTTTCTAACTCAAACTGTCCTGTGAGACCGTAATTTTGATAAGAACGATGCACAGCTTGCTCAATCTCAGTTCGACTTACATAAGCAAATAGCCCCCACATATCCATTAGAGAAAATATTGGACTGAACACTGTGAAGATTACGATGGGGATAACTATGGATAAGCAACCTATTAATAGCCAATTTCTTTTCTTGGCGTTTCCTTCAGATTTTTTACCAGTTTTCTGTTTCCTTTTTAAGATTAGAATAAGCAAAACCAAAATCCCTAACACTAATAAAACCAATCTACAATCTCCTTTTATCGTGGATAGCTGTTAACAGGTGTATAGGAGGCTGACAGAAATACTCTTCTCACCTGCTAACTTATTCTAAATTCCAATTTTCCTGCCTAGCATACGAGACATTGCATTGAAATCACAATAATCTCCCACACCAGATGCTTTCTAAACGATTAAAATCAAATGAACTACGAGAGAACGCCCAATCCGAGCAATGGACACTTGCTCCATGACAATTCAGGTAGGGGGACCTTGAAAACCATAAACTCGTCTGAAATGAGGAACAGTCCTTACCTCATTATACCATATGAGAGATATCGTTAGAAGATGAGAGAAGCAAACACTCCATGGCAGGAAGCATAAAAAGAACACCCCGAAAGGTGTTCTTTGCAAGTATAGTAATTCTCTCGAATTAACGTTTACTAAACAAGCAGGAATGACATTAAAAGATATTTCTAAAGCTCTAACACATAGCGACACAGGTACAACACAGATTTATGTCAACACTTCAAATGTAATCCCAATGGCTGTTGGAGAAATTGCCTTTCGTAATCTTAAAAAATAATGGTGTGAATTTGGTGTGAAAAGTGGTGTGAATTTTGCTTAAAATCATCAAAAAAACACCCCATGGTGTGAACCATGAAGTGTTTTGAAACGTTGATATAATCGTTTTGATTAACGTTTTGAGAATTGTGATGCTTTACGAGCTTTCTTAAGACCTGGTTTCTTACGTTCAACCTTACGTGAGTCACGTGTAAGAAGTCCTGCGCGTTTCAATGAATCGCGGAAGTCTGGGTCTACTTGAAGAAGGGCACGAGCGATACCATGACGGATAGCTCCTGATTGACCAGCGTATCCACCACCTACAACGTTAACGAAAACGTCGTATGAACCTACAGTTGAAGTAACTGCGAATGGTTGGTTGATAACAAGACGAAGGTCAGCGTGTGGGATGTACTCTTCAACATCTTTTTTGTTAACAGTGATTTTACCAGTTCCTGGAACAAGGCGAACGCGTGCAACAGCGTTTTTACGACGTCCAGTACCTGCATATTGTGCTTGTGACATACTTTATTGTTCCTTTCCTTAGATAAGTCCTGAAATATCAAGAACTTCTGGTTGTTGTGCAGCGTGAGTGTGCTCAGCTCCAACGAATACTTTCAATTTCATACCTTGAGCGCGGCCAAGAGTATTGTGTGGAAGCATACCTTTAACTGATTTTTCAATCAAACGTACTGCATTTTTAGAACGAAGTTCACCAGCAGAGATTTGTTTCAATCCACCTGGGTGGTTTGAGTGAGTGTAGTAGATCTTATCAGTTGCTTTTTTACCAGTCAATTTAACTTTTTCAGCATTGATAACGATTACGAAGTCACCTGTATCAGTGTGTGGTGTGAATGTTGGTTTGTTTTTTCCGCGAAGTACGCTAGCAACAACAGCTGAAAGGCGTCCAAGAGGTACATCAGTTGCGTCAACAACGTACCATTTGCGTTCTACTTGGCCTGGTTTAGCCATGAATGTAGTTTTGTTCATGATTTCTCCTATATGAATATCGTTTTTGTTTACTGGGCGGATGTTCCGGTCCGCGGGGTATTTGAAAGGTTCCGGGGCCTTACAAATGGGGTAAACAATACCGTCTACTATCATACCAAATTTTACTACTAAAAGTCAATAGATATGAAAAATAATTTTCCTGATTTGACTTTTAAAATATCACAAAAACCTCGTGAAAACGAGGTTTCTATTGCTATTTGTAAGCCAAGGCACGTTTAAAGCTTTTCCATAGACCTAAGTCATCTGTCTGAAGGACTAGGCTGGCATACATACGCCCGATAAAGGCTGTTGCAGTGGCTGCAAAAATAACCGTTATGGCAAGGGAAATCCAAGCTTCTAAATCACTTGCATAACCATTGATGGCTCTAAATGGCATAAAGAAGGTTGAAATAAAGGGAATATAAGACCCAATTTTCAAAACCAAATTGTCTCCTGCAGCACCTAGAGAAGTCACACCGACAAATCCTGCGATAATCAAGATCATCAATGGCGACAAGGCCTTTCCTGAATCCTCAGGGCGAGAAACCATAGAGCCTAGGAAGGCTGCTAAAACAACGTACATAAAGAGACTAACCAAGACAAACAATAAGGTATTGAGCGAGAAAGCCTCTCCTAGATGATTTAAAATACCAGATTGTGCCAAGATTGGTAGGTCCTTAAAGAGCAGAATGGCAGCCAAACCACCCACGACGTAAATGCCAATATGAGTCAAAATCACAAGAAGTAGAGCCAGCATGCGAGCGTAGAAATAATGACTTGCTCGGATACTAGAGAAGACCACCTCCATGATTTTGGTTCCTTTCTCGCTAGCTACTTCCTGAGCAGTGACACTAGCATAAGTAATCAAGATCATATAAAGGAAGAAACCAAGCCCTGCGGCCGCAATGGTTTGGACCATCTTTTTGTTTTCCTTAGATTCGTCAATCTTCTCAGTAAAGTCAACAGTTTGAGCCAGCCGTTTTTCCTGCTCTTGGGACAAATTAGCCGCCGAGCGATTGAGTTGGTATTGAAGCTCATTGAGTTTATTGGTTACTGCTAACTTGATGCCTGTTTCAAGAGAAGTTTCACCATGGTAAACGGCTTTGATGACACTATCCTCTTGATCAATAGTTAGGTAACCCTTGATTTTTTCATCCTTGATAGCAGCTTGGGCACTGGCTTCATCCTTATAATCAAAGTTGATACCATTGGTACCCTTGAGCCCTTCTTCCACAGATGGTACAGTTGTTACTACTGCTATCTTACTATTCTTGGCCATAGAAGACCCTTGGAGAAAGCCGATTCCTACAGATAAGGCTAAAAAGAGGAACGGCGAAATCACCATAAAGAAGAAACTCCATGACTTAACATGTCGAAGATAGGTTTCCTTCATTACAACCCACATATTTCTCATACTTCCACCCCTGATTCTAGTTTAAAGATTTCATCGATTGTTGGAGCTTGTTGGTCAAAGGTCGCGATGTATTGACCTTGAGTGAGGATTGGGAAGAGTTCTCTTCCAGCGCTCTCATCATCTAGGATCAATTTCCAACTACCTTGCTTGGTTAAGCTCACCTGTTTGACATGAGGAAGACTTTCCAGTTCTTCCTTGCTTCGTTCACTTGAAACAAAGAGACGTGTTTTTCCGTATTGATTGCGAACTTCTTGGACCGGTCCATGCAAGACCACACGCCCATCTCGAATCATGAGAATATCATCGCAAAGCTCCTCGACATTGGTCATGACATGGTCTGAAAAGATAATGGTCGCACCACGCTCTTTTTCTTTTAAGATGACCTGCTTGAGCAGTTCAGTATTGACTGGATCCAGTCCACTAAAAGGCTCATCCAGAATAATCAAGTCTGGTTCATGGATTAGAGTAATAATCAGTTGGATTTTCTGCTGATTCCCTTTTGAGAGACTCTTGATCTTGTCTGTTAATTTCCCCTTAACTTCCAGTTTTTCCATCCATTGTGGAAGCTTTTCCTTGACCTCCTTGGCATCCATGCCCTTTAGAGTCGCTAGGTAGCGAACTTGTTCAAGGACGGTCAGCTTGGGCATGAGGCTGCGTTCTTCAGGCAAATAACCTATCCGAGCGTAAGTTTCCTGACGAATCTCCTGCCCATCCAGACTGATCTCTCCTTGATACTCTAAAAATTTCAACATACTGTGGAAAATCGTTGTTTTCCCAGCACCATTTTTCCCGACCAGCCCTAGAATTCGTCCTGGACTTGCCTGAAAATCGACACCAAACAAGACTTGCTTGGAACCGAAACTTTTCTCTAGATTTCTTACTTCTAGCATCTTCCACCTCCGAAATATGTTGCACTTATTATACTCCTTTTTGACAGCCTTTACAACGATTTATGTCCATTTCTAACATGATAATTTATAGTAAATAATTTCGTCTCTAAGGATTTTAAGCGCTCCAGTGATAGCTTTAGTATAATCCATTAAAGACTATCTGGGAGGACTTTCCCCTCAACTGTCGTTTTTCTCTTCTGAACTGTCCTTTTGAAACTAAAAATCCACCCCGAAGGATGGATTGATGAGTTAACGTACTTCTGCATTCACTTTTTCTTCGAGTGATGCTTGGATTTTTTCCATATAGCGTGCGACTTCTTCGTCCGTCAAGCTATCTTCTGGATTTTGGAAGGTCAAGCTATAGGCCATTGACTTCATACCAAGTCCCAATTTTTCGCCTGAGAAGACGTCAAAGAGTTTGATATCTGTCAAACGTTTCACGCCTGCAGCTTGGATAGCGTCCACAACTTCTTGGTGAGTCACTTCTGCCTTCAGAAGTAGAGCCACGTCACGGCTGACTGCTGGGAATTTGGTGATTTCCACAAATGGAGCAGCAGGTTGGAGGGCAGCTTCGATGGCTGAAAGGTTAAGTTCAGCTACATAAGTTTCTGGGATATCGTAAGCCTTGGCAGTGACTGGATGTACTTGCCCGAGGAAACCAAGAACTTGGTCCCCGAGTGAGATTACGGCTGTACGTCCTGGGTGAAGGCTAGCGATTTCAGATGTTGCTGTATAAGTCACTTCTAGTCCCAAACGAGCAAAGAGGGCTTCAAGGATTCCCTTAGCATAGAAGAAATCAACTGGAACTGCTGCAGTTTGGAAGTCTTTTTCTGCAACCAAGCCTGTCAAAGCAAGGGCAAAGCTGTTGATCTCGTTTGGTAGGTCTTCTTTGGGATTGCCTGTTTGTTCAAAAACTTTTCCAATCTCATAAAGAGCCAAGTTTTTGTTCTTACGAGCCACGTTGTAGGCTACCGTATCCAAAATACCTGAGATCATATTTTGGCGGAGAACGGAACGTTCCACAGTCATTGGCCACATGAGTTCTGTCAGCTTGCTTGGTTGAGCCGTAAACTCAACTGCTTTCTCAGGAGTAGTCAAAGCGTAGGTGATGATTTCAGTCAGTCCTGCTCCTTCAGCGATGGTACGAACTTGACGGCGCAATTTTTGTGTCGCTGTTAATTCACCGGCTGTCCCATCATCTTTTGGAAGACTGGTTGGCAACCGATCGTAACCATAGATACGAGCGATTTCCTCAAAGAGGTCCGCTTCGATAGTGATATCCCAACGGCGACGTGGAACGCT
This sequence comes from Streptococcus sp. 151470009-6, assembly GCF_053628175.1. Classification (NCBI taxonomy): domain Bacteria; kingdom Bacillati; phylum Bacillota; class Bacilli; order Lactobacillales; family Streptococcaceae; genus Streptococcus; species Streptococcus sp. 151470009-6. Next base: position 69,416 of record NZ_JBSEZF010000006.1, on the reverse strand, counting down.
AACTGTGAAGGCTTCTGCATTTCCAGAAAGGCCAAATCCAAGACGACGGAAGACGTCTTCTACATCCGCGTAGGAAAGCTCAGTACCAAGGACACGGTTAACGTCTGCAAGAGTAGAAGAAACTTCTACATCAGATGTATCCAACTGGCCTGCTGAAACGATTCCCTTACGCACTGTCGCACCTGCAAGTTCTGCAATCATACTAGCTGCCGCATCAAGGGCTTCGTTAACAGTTGCCACATTGATCCCTTTTTCAAAGCGAGAAGATGACTCAGAACGAAGATTCAAGCGACCGCTAGTCTTGCGGATAGATTTGCCATTAAAGACTGCAGCTTCAAGGACAACGCGACTAGATTTTTCAGAGATTTCTGTTGCTTGTCCGCCCATAACACCTGCAAGGGCAACTGGCTTGTCTGCGACAGTGATAACTAGGTCATTTTTTTCCAAATCACGTTCTTCACCATCCAAGGTCACCAATTTTTCACCAGCACTCGCTTCACGTACACGGATGTCAGTCCCTTCAAAGGTATCCAAGTCAAAGGCATGCATAGGTTGACCAAAGTAAAGCAAGATATAGTTGGTCACGTCTACAACGTTATTGATGGGACGGATACCTTCATTCATGAGGAGGTTTTGCAACCATTGTGGACTTGGTGCGATGGTCACATTGTCCAAGATACGAGCTGCATAGTAAGGAGCCTTGTCTGTATCAATGCTGACAGAAAGAGCATCCGATGCGGCTTGGTCTGTTTCTGTTAAAGTAAATTCTTTAAAATTGACTGCCTTGTCATAGATAGCTGCTACTTCGTGCGCCACCCCACGCATAGAAAGAGCATCTGCACGGTTTGGAGTGATGGAAAGTTCGATGATTTCATCATCCAAGTCTAGATAAGAGAAGACTTCCTCACCTGGAACAGCATTTTCTGGCAAGATTTGGATGCCATCTGCAAATTCTTTCGGTACAACGGAGTCAGAAATGCCCAACTCACCAAGGGAACAGATCATTCCGAGTGACTCTAAGCCACGGATTTTCCCTTTTTTAATCTTGTAGTTATCCGCTATGCGAGCACCCGGAAGAGCCACCATGACCTTGATGCCTGCACGCACATTTGGCGCTCCACAGACGATTTGACGGGCTTCTTCTTCACCCACATTGACTTGGCAGACATGCAAGTGTGTTTCGGGTACATCTTCGCAAGACAAGACTTCACCGACGACAATTTTTGAGAGACCAGCAGCTGGTGATTCCACACCTTCTACTTCTATCCCTGTAGTTGACATTTTTTCAGCCAACTCTTGTGATGGCACATCAATGTCCACCAACTCTTTTAACCATTTATAAGATACTAACATAATTCTGATTCTAAGATCCCACCGAGTAAGACCTTTTCAATTCCTTTCTTTTTCTTCGAGTCAGTCGTTTCTATTTCTAAACTATGAGAAAACGAGAACGACTGTATAGGACTGTGTTTCAGGTTTCAATCTTATTTAAACTGTTCTGAGAAGCGGACATCGCCTTGGTAGAATCCACGAATATCGTTGATTCCGTAACGGAGCATGGCTACACGCTCTTGTCCAAGACCAAAGGCAAAACCAGAGTATACTGTCGCATCGATACCACTCATCTCAAGGACACGTGGATGAACCATACCGGCACCCATGATTTCAATCCAACCTGTTTTCTTACATACGTTACAGCCGTCTCCGCCACACTTGAAGCAGGAAACATCCACCTCAACAGATGGCTCTGTGAATGGGAAGTAAGATGGACGCAGACGGATCTGACGCTCTTCACCAAACATTTTTTGCACAATCAACTGAAGTGTTCCTTGAAGGTCCGCCATAGAGATATTTTTCCCAACAACCAAGCCTTCGATTTGGTGGAATTGGTGACTGTGGGTCGCATCGTCCGTGTCACGACGGAAAACGCGTCCTGGTGAGATCATCTTCAAAGGACCTTTTGAAAAATCATGGGCATCCATGGCACGCGCCTGAACTGGAGACGTATGAGTACGGAGCAAGATTTCTTCAGTGATATAGAAAGTGTCCTGCATATCGCGAGCTGGATGGTCTTTTGGAAGATTCATCCGCTCAAAGTTGTAGTAGTCTTTTTCAACTTCAAAGCCATCCACGACTTGATAACCCATACCGATGAAAATATCTTCGATTTCTTCACTGGTTTGTATCAAAACGTGACGGTGACCAGTCGCAACTGGACGACCTGGAAGGGTCACATCGATGCTCTCGCTAGCAAGTTGTGCTTCAACTTTCTTTTCTTCCAAGAGCTTTGCTGTTTCTTCAAAAGCGGCCGTCAAGACATCACGAGCCTCGTTGACGTGTTTCCCGATGATTGGGCGCATCTCAGCAGAAACATCCTTCATCCCTTTAAGAATTTCGGTAAGCGAACCTTTTTTACCTAGGACAGAGACACGCAAGTCTTGCATCTCTTTTTCATTTTCAGCAGTAATCTGCTTCAAGTTAGCCAGCGTTTCTTCGCGAAGCGCTTTTAATTGTTCTTCAATAGTTGACATATTTCCTCCATCAGTCTCTCATAAGATAAAAAGAAAACCACATGCCAAAAACTCCACTCGGAGCGTTGACACGCGGTACCATCCGTTTTCATCTGACAAGTCAGACCTTCATTTCTAAATCCATGCGCAAGTGAATTCACCCAGCTTTCATATAGAGAGCTTGCAGTCACGGCTCTCCTCCCTGATATACTTCCCTTGGGCTACTAGTCTTGCGGATTTCTATTCAATTACTACTTAGTTTATCAGATTTTCACCATTCTTGCAAGACCTATCTCACTTCTGCTTGCCTTTAAATCGCCATTGGAAGCGGAGCTTGTCATAGAAGGGAAATTCAATAAACAGGACTCCCAAACCCACACAGAGACTGGCAAGGACGTCTGATGGATAATGAACTCCCAGATAGACCCTTGATACCAGCACACTGACTAGGTAGAGAGCAAGGACGATTTGCACAATTTTTCTCCAAACCGGATCTTTAATCCGTTGACTGAGAATGACAATCAAAGTGCCTACCATCAGCGTTACTGCAAGAGAATGGCCACTTGGAAAAGAAAATCCCTTCTCCTCGACTAGGTGTAAGATAGCTGGTCGTGGGCGCTGGTAAATATTTTTAAAGGTCACAATCAAAAGACCGGCTAAGGCTAGATTACCCGCCATGAAGTAGCTTTCTATCTTCCACTGCTTACGATAAAAGACAAGGACTGCGATGGCAACCCAGGTGATAATCACTGGGATATCAATCAAATGCGTAAGGGCACGGAACAGAACTGTCAAATAATCTGGCAAGTCCCCACGAATAGCTGTCTGAAGCGGTTGGTCAAAACCGACCAGCGTTTCGGGGTAAAACTTAACCATGTAGCCAAGAAGGACGAAAAGTAAAAGGGCAAAACTGCCCTTCATTAAAAATGTTTGTTTATCTCTCATAATGTTTTAAGGTTGGTTTCAAGAGGACGTATAACAACCAGAATGAAACGGCAAAGATTACACCCTCAAGCAAGTTAAAAGGTAATACCATAGTCATTAGGTAGTTGGAAAGTCCCAAAATTTTTCCAATATCAAAGTTGGCAAACTTCGCGTACAAAGGAACAGCATAGACATAGTTGAGAACCAACATAGCCGCAGTCAATCCGATAGTTCCCGCTAGAGATGCTAGTAGAAAACGAAGGGTGCTACGCTCCTTTTTCCAAATCAAACCAAAAGCGATAACAAAAACTCCCAAGGCTACGATATTCATTGGCAAGCCAATGTAGGTATTCACTCCCTGGCTATTGAGAAGCAACTTCAAGAGTGATCGCAGCAAGAGAATCCCGAGAGCAGCAGGCAAATCCATGACCACCAAGCCCACAAGGACTGGCAAGATACTAAACTCGATCTTGAGGAAGGTCGCCGCTGGCAAGAGCGGAAAGTCAAAGTACATCAGCACAAATGAAATGGCTGATAAAATCGCAATGGTCGAAAGTCGACGTGTGTTTGTCATAACAGGTTCCTCCAATTTTCTATAAAATCAGAAGAAGTTGGAAAGGATCCCTCTATCTATTCTCACTTTTTATATCCCAAAAGTTCCCCCTCACTCTTTTGAGCAAGCGGTTGCAATTTATCTATAAACTCATCCGAACAGACAAAGCTATTCTTTCGTCTTCTCCCATCCAGACTATACTGTCGGTTGTGGAATCGCACCACATCAGCTTGCGCTCGCGGACTTATTTGGCTAAGATATTTTAGATTTACCTAGGCGTCGCAGTCGAAGATAATACTTAAAGTATATCGAGACAAGACAACGACGAGAAAGCTAAAATAGCTAGTCAAATTTACCGCCGGTCGGGAATCTCACCCTGCCCTGAAGACCCTTTAATCATAACAAAAAACGCTTGCACTTGCAAGCATTTTGTTTATTTCAATTTATCCGCTTCATAGGTGTGAACGAGCTCTAAACCAGCAAAATGTTGCTGACGGAGGGCTTCATAAACAATCATACATACGGTATTCGAAACATTGAGACTGCGGACATGTTCATCGTTCATAGGAATACGGAGAGCTTTCTCAGGATGTTCACGCATAAAATCCTCTGGTAAACCCTTGTCTTCACGTCCGAAGAGAAAATACTGATCTTCACCACTTGCCAAATTCGCCTCAGAATAGACCTTTTCTGCAAATTTAGAAATCAGATAGACTTGTCCTTTCATCTGAGACATAAAGTCTGCCAAGTTATCATAAAAATGAATCTCTAACTTATCCCAATAATCCAAACCTGCTCGCTTCATCTTGCGATCATCAATGGGAAAGCCCATTGGTTTAATGATGTGGAGGGGAGAATTGGTCGCAGCGCAAGTACGCGCGATGTTGCCAGTATTTTGTGGAATCTGAGGTTCAAATAAAACAATGTGATTTGTCATAATTGGCTTCCTTTTATCATTGCAAAAAAATAGCCACACTGCCCGGAGTCAAGCTCAGCAAACAGCGTGGTTAAGGCGTCGTTAACTTACCTCACAACAGGTTTGAAGTAAATCAGCGAAACTACTTTCTTAGTATAACACTTTCAGAACCAATGTCAATAGAAACGACTTGAATTTTTTACTTTTTTTAATGATATTTTCATACTCGGACATTCACTTTCAGAATAGCCTTATCAAGAGAGGTTAATCACTTCATCCCAGAGACATTTTTATAGAAGATAAGCATATTTATCTTCAAAAACTTGAAAAAGTTCTTTCTTCCTGCAAAAATCGGCTTGGCAAGTGCATTTTTTGCTAAAAAAGGGTATGATAGTTACATCATGAAAAAGTAGGTTTTTATATGAAAATTGTCCTTGTTGGTGGAGGGAAAGTTGGTTTTGCCCTCTGTCGTTCACTAGTCGCGGAAAACCATGATGTTGTCCTCATCGAGCAAAATGAAGCTGTACTGAACCATATTGTCAGTCGCTTTGACATCATGGGCCTCCTTGGAAATGGTGCCGACTTTACTATCTTAGAGCAAGCCGGTGTTCAAGAGTGTGATATCTTTATCGCACTAACCGAACACGATGAAGTGAACATGATTTCAGCAGTTCTTGCCAAAAAAATGGGCGCTAAAGAAACCATCGTTCGGGTTCGAAATCCAGAGTACTCCAACTCCTATTTTAAAGAAAAAAACATTCTTGGATTTTCTCTCATTGTCAATCCTGAGCTTCTAGCTGCCCGTGCTATTGGGAATATTGTCGACTTCCCAAGTGCCCTTTCAGTCGAACGTTTTGCTGGAGGTCGAGTTAGCTTGATGGAGTTTGTGGTCAAAGATGCTAGTGGTCTTTGCCAGATGCCCATTTCAGAATTTCGGAAAAAATTTGATGTGATTGTGTGTGCTTTGGAGCGCAACCATGAGTTGATCATTCCAGGTGGTGAAATGACCCTTCAAGATAAGGATCGCATCTTTGTTACAGGAAATCGGGTCGATATGATGCGCCTGCACAATCATTTTAAAGCTCGGACTGTTAAGAGCTTTCTGATTATCGGAGCAGGAAAAATTGCCTACTATCTCGTCGGTATCTTGAAAGACAGCCGGATTGACACCAAGGTTATCGAAATCAATCCTGAAAGAGCCCGTTTCTTTAGTGAAAAATTCCCAAATCTCTATATCGTTCAGGGAGATGGGACAGCCAAAGATATCTTACTAGAAGAAAGTGCTCCTCACTACGATGCGGTCGCAACCTTAACTGGGGTGGACGAAGAAAACATCATCACCTCCATGTTCCTTGACCGTGTTGGCGTCCAGAAAAACATCACCAAGGTCAACCGGACCAGTCTCCTAGAAATTATCCATGCACCTGATTTTTCAAGTATCATCACGCCAAAGATCATCGCAGTGGATACCATTATGCACTTTATCCGAGGTCGGGTTAATGCCCAATACTCAGACCTTCAAGCCATGCACCATCTTGCAAACGGCCAGATTGAAACCCTACAATTCCATATCAAGGAAGCTAATAAAATGACTGCCAAGCCTCTTTCTCATCTGAAATTGAAGAAGGGTATTCTCATCGCAGCCATTATTCGAAAAGGAAAAACAATCTTCCCGACCGGAGAGGATACGCTAGAGGTCGGAGACCAATTACTGGTAACCACCCTGCTACCAAATATCACCAAAATTTATGATTTGATTGAGAGGTAAGAAATGAATAAAAGTATGATTCGTTACCTCCTCTCCAAACTTCTCTTGATTGAGGCTGTTCTCCTCCTAGTTCCTGTCAGCGTTGCGACCTATTACCGAGAGTCCAGCCAAGTATTTACAGCTCTTTTTACTACGATTGGAATTTTAGTTCTTCTCGGTGGGGTGGGAGTCCTACGAAAACCAAAAAATCAACGGATTTATGCCAAGGAGGGTGTCTTAATCGTTGCCCTCTGTTGGATACTCTGGTCTTTCTTTGGTGGCTTACCCTTTGTCTTTTCAGGACAAATTCCCAGCATCATCGATGCATTTTTCGAGATCAGCTCTGGTTTTACAACGACTGGTGCTACTATCCTAACAGATGTTTCCGTTCTCAGTCGTTCCCTCCTCTTCTGGCGAAGTTTCACCCACTTGATAGGAGGGATGGGAGTGCTTGTTTTCGCACTTGCTATTATGGACAATGCTAAGAATAGTCACTTAGAGGTGATGAAAGCAGAAGTCCCTGGTCCTGTCTTTGGTAAGGTTGTATCCAAACTGAAAAATACTGCCCAGATCCTCTATCTCCTTTACCTCGGGCTCTTCTCCCTCTTTGTTGTCATCTACTATCTAGCAGGTATGCCCTTGTTTGATAGCTTTGTCATCGCTATGGGAACAGCAGGAACGGGGGGATTCACCGTCTACAATGATGGAATCGCCCACTACAGCAGTTCCCTAATTACCTATCTTGTCAGTTTTGGCGTTCTGGTTTTCGGTGTCAATTTTAACCTTTATTACTTTCTCATGCTCCGTCGGGTCAAGGCCTTCTTTGGAGATGAGGAACTGCGGGCTTATGTCATTATTGTTCTGGTGTCTACCGGCTTGATCACCCTCAACACCCTCCACCTTTACCAAGGTGTCTCTAAGAGTTTTGAGATGGCTCTCTTCCAAGTATCCAATATCATTACGACAACGGGATTTGGTTACGGAGATATTACCAACTGGCCCCTTTTCTCCCAGTTTATCCTCCTCTTCCTTATGGCAATCGGTGGCTCAGCTGGGTCAACAGCAGGTGGTCTCAAAATTATCCGTGGACTGATCCTTACAAAAATTGCTAAAAATCAGATTCTGTCCATCTTATCTCCTCACCGTGTCTTGACTCTCCATGTCAATAAAACGGTGATTGATAAGGATACCCAACACAAGATTCTTAAGTATTTTGTGATCTATGCTATGATTTTATTGTCGCTCATCTTCATCATCAGCCTAGACAGCAATGATTTTCTAGTCGTGACCAGTGCGGTCTTTAGCTGTTTTAACAATATCGGACCAATTCTAGGTACAACATCGAGCTTTGCCATCTTTAGTCCCATCTCTAAAATCCTGCTCTCCTTTGCAATGATTGCAGGCCGCTTAGAGATTTACCCAATTTTGCTGCTCTTTATGAAACGCACCTGGTCTAAGCGTTAATAGAAATATAAACGAAACTAGATAAAACTCTTTAAATAGTAAAAACGCATAAAATTATGGCTACTTTTAACCTGATTTTATGCGTTTTAGTATATAAGCCATCCCCATAGTTTAACAGAGCATGAAGGTTTTATTCAACTTTTTTAATAAACACTAGTTTCTTTTCTTCTTGAAAGAGAATTTAAGAAGCGTCATCATTCCTAGTAATACTGCTCCAACTGGGCCTAAAAGACTACTACTTTCTCCTGTTTTTGGTAAAGCTTTTTCTTTATCTTCAGTCTTTTCTATTTCTTTCTTAGATGGATCAGACTTCACATCTTCAATTTTTTTCGGCTCCTCAGACAGACTCCTAGAATCCTTATTCTTACCATTATCCTGAGGTTTCAGGTTTAGTTCCGGTTGTGGTGCAGGATTCGGCTGTGGTGTAGAATCTGGTTGCGGTGCCGGATTCGGCTGTGGTGCTGGATCTGGTTGAGGTGCAGGATTCGGCTGCGGTGCTGGATCTGGTTGCGGTGCTGGGTTCGGCTGTGGTGCTGGATCTGGCTGTGGATTTGGTTTCTCAGTGTTTTGAGATTGATAAACAACCCCATAATTTGAGAAGTGAGAAACTTTGAAATGAACATATTTTCCATCAGCACTCAATTCAAACGGCAGTTCCTCAACTGCTCCCGTTTCTGGTAAGAAGTAGATTACTTTTTCTACTTTACGATTAGGATCCACAGGAATCGTTACAGTTGCTTCTCCTGAAATTTGTACAAAACTACCATCTGCCTTTTGAGTCTTAACATCGTAAAGTTCAACATTTTTGGCTGGAAGTTCTGCTGGGAGTTTAGCCAGAATAGTGGTATCTAAAACCTTGTCCGCAACAATCTTATCAACCGCTGCAACATCTGCTCCTGTTAGAGAAACAGAAACATTGCTTGTAGGGGAAACGAGGGTCTCTTTGGGGTGAGATTTGTAGTATACACGTGCTGCTACAACCCCTACAGCAGTATCAGACACTTCATACTTCAACAAGGTTCCATATGCAGGATTTACAAGGTCTTTAGGGTCAAAACGTTTCCCAAGGGGAAGTCTATAAGTTCTCGTCAACCCTCTCTGTCCTTTCCAATTCTGCTCATCCCAATCTATAAGATGATATACCATCACGGTTGTATCATGGCTTATCTTACTAGCATAAATATCTGGGCTGGTCGAATCTGTAGGGTTTGGAACCTCCCTGATAATTTCTTTGAAGGTGATGATATACTCCTCTTGGATTTGCTCAGAGCCGTCATTGGTTATGGTTCTGCCGATATTCTTAAGATTTTCCTTATAATCATAGCTTTTCTTATAATCATCAAGCTCAAAATCCTTATAGGTATTCGCCTTTAAGGTATAGCTTTCTCCTGGCTTGAGAGTGATTGTTTTTCGGGACAATTCATCAGTCCCTCGACCACCAGCTTGGAAATAGTGATATACTTCAACCACATCAAAGGTGACTGTTTGCAAAGCAGGTTTCTCTCCCTCAACTATCTTCTTTTCTTTATCTGGTAGTTGATTAGAAGTTTCCTTAGTAGAGTCCGTATTCTTTTCTGCTGTTTGCTCCTTTTCCTTAGCTTCTGGGGTATCAACTAGGGTTTTTGGTGTTTCTGCTACCGTTTCCTCTGCCTGTGCAAGGCTTGCTCCAGCCAGACCAACCGTCACAGCTGCTAGACCAAGCAAAGCAAGTTTCTCTAGCTTGATAGCTTTTTTTCGATCATGTTTATAACGCTTTATTCTTGACATCTTGTGTCTCCTCATTATTTAAAATTTATCACATTAAGTATATCTCCCCCCAATCCCTTTGTCAAGCCTTTTTCAGCACTTTTTAAAATATTTCTCTCCCCAGATTGTTTCATTGAAAAAATTAAAAATGAGAAGACCTTTTGGTCCTCTCCGAATCTAATTATTTTTTAAGAGCTTCCTTGTAACGAGCAAGTTCTGCTTGATTTGCCCAAACATAGTGACCTGGACAAATTTCCACCATAGATGGCTTGTCTGTCTCATAGTCATGTTGGTCAGGGTCGTAAACTTTCAAGACTTTCTTGCGTTCCAAGATTGGATCTGGAATCGGTACAGCAGATAGAAGCGCCTGAGTATATGGGTGGACAGGATTGTTAAACAACTCCTCTGTCTCCGCAACTTCGACGATAACTCCCTTATAGATAACTGCGATACGATCTGAGATAAAGCGAACAACTGACAAGTCATGGGCGATAAAGAGATAAGTCAAGCCCAACTCTTTTTGAAACTTCTTGAGCAAGTTCAAAACTTGCGCACGGACAGATACGTCCAAGGCAGAGATTGGCTCATCCGCAATAACGAAATCAGGTTCCATCACAAGGGCACGGGCAATCCCGATACGCTGGCGTTGACCACCAGAAAACTCGTGTGGATAACGGGTCAAGTGTTCTTTCAAAAGTCCAACTTCATGAATCATCTTTTGAACTTTTTCTTTTCTATCTTCTTCGTCTTTAAACAAATGGTAGTTGTAAAGACCTTCAGAGATGATATAGTCAACTGTCGCACGCTCATTCAAGCTGGCTGCAGGGTCCTGAAAAATCATCTGGATACGACGGATCAAGTCTGAGGATTCCTTATGAGATTTTTTTCCATTGATCTTATGACCATCAAAGATGATCTCACCTTTACTGGTATTATTTAGACCAATAATAGCACGACCAATCGTTGTTTTCCCACTACCAGACTCTCCTACAAGAGAGAAAGTTTCTCCCTTGTTGATAAAGAAGTTGGCATTTTTAACCGCTACAAACTTCTTACTTCCTTCACCGAAGGAAATTTCTAAATCTTTAATTTCTACTAATTTTTCAGACATTTCCTTCCTCCTAGTCTTCTAGATGAGCAAAGCCCATTTTATCACGAATTTTGTCATGCAAATCTGCAATGACCCCAGGTTTTTCAACTTTAGGAGCATTCTCATGAAGCAACCAAGTCTTAGCCCAGTGGGTATCACTAACTGAAAATTGAGGTGCTTTCTGTTCAAAGTCAATTTGCATCGCATAATCTGAACGAAGGGCAAAGGCATCACCTTTCAACTCAGTATAAAGAGATGGTGGTGTTCCTGGGATAGAGTACAATTCCCCTTTATCATCAGCAAGCTGAGGCAAGCTAGACAAGAGACTCCAAGTATATGGATGGCGTGGGTCGTAGAAAACTTCCTCAACAGTTCCGTATTCTACAATTTCACCAGCATACATAACCGCTACCTTATCCGCAATACTTGCTACCACACCAAGGTCATGGGTGATAAAGATAATGGTAAAGTGGTACTCGTTCTGTAAAGTTTTAAGCAAATCAATGATTTGTGCTTGAATGGTTACATCAAGAGCCGTTGTTGGCTCGTCACAGATCAAGATATCTGGACGACAGGCAAGGGCAATCGCGATAACGATACGTTGACGCATCCCTCCAGAATATTGGAAAGGATACTCATCAAAACGTTTTTCAGCGTCTGGAATTCCGACCTTATTCATATAGTCGATTGCCATCTCTTTGGCTTCCTTAGCTGTTTTCCCTTGGTGTTTAACGATAACTTCAGTGATTTGGCTACCGATTGTATTGATTGGGTCCAAACTTGTCATAGGATCTTGGAAGATGGTCGCAATTTTAGCACCACGAATCTTCTCCCAATCCTTGTTAGAAGTAAGAGCTGTCAAGTCTTGTCCACGATAGTCGATACTTCCTTGGGCAATACGTCCATTGTCTTCTAACATCCCTGTAAAGGTTTTTGTTAAAACAGATTTACCAGAACCTGACTCACCTACCAAGGCAAGAACTTCCCCTTCAATCAGGTCTAGAGAAACTCCTCGGATAGCTGTCAGAACTTTGTCACGAACGTCAAATTCCACGACAATATCACGAGCAGTCAAAATTACATTTTTTCCTTTTATCATGCCTACTCCTATCTATGTGTACGTGGATCACTAGCATCCGCTAGGTTTTGACCAACAACGAAAAGAGATAGGGATACCAAGATCAAGGTTGTCAATGGAATCCAGAACAAGTAAGCGTTGGTCGTAACGTTTTGTGAGTAATCTGAGATCAAACGTCCCAAACTTGGCACTGTTACAGGTAATCCCAATCCAAAGAAGGAAAGGAAGGCTTCATAAGAGATAAAACTTGGCAACATCAAGGTCATCGTAGAAACAATAACAGATACCAATTGTGGCATGATGTTTTTAACAATGATTTTAAAGGTTGGTGTTCCAAGTGTTTGAGAAGCAAGGTTGTATTCCAAGTCACGGTAACGCATGATTTGGATACGAATCATATAAGCAATCCCAATCCAAGTTGTCACACTCATGGCAAAAATCAAATTCCAGAAACCAGCACCAATTGAGTAAGTCAAGACAATGACAATCAAGAGGGATGGAATGTTTGAAATAATGTTATAAACCTCCATCATGACGCGGTCAACGGATTTTGAAATTCCCCAGATTCCACCAACAATAACCCCAATCACAAGGTTGATAAAAGTTGCAATTACAGAGATGAGGATAGAGTTACGCGCACCAAACCAAACCCCGTCAAACAAGGATTTACCATTGCTATCTGTACCAAACCAATGTTCAGCATTGGGCTTGATAAAACGAGCAGAGAAGTCATTGACCTTACTTACATCGTTGAAGTCAAAATCTGAGAACATTGGGTAAATAAAGCTCATCAAGATAATAGCAACCAAAATTCCTAGCATAAAGACGGTTGATTTTTTCTTTAGAAATTGTCTAAATACAGAACCCCAGTATGAATAGGCAGGAGCATCAATTGTTTCAGAGGCAAAATCGTCACGTTTTACGAACTGAAATTTTTCTTTATCGATTGTTGACATTATTTGCCTCCTTTCTCTGTCAATTTAATACGTGGGTCAAGCATGGTCATCCAGATATCACCTACAAAGAGTGAGAAGATAGAAATACATGTGAAGATGAAGACAAGACCAACTACCATTGAGTTGTTTGATGCCTTAACAGAATCAATCAACATTTTACCCATACCTGGGAAAGCGAAGACCGTTTCTGTCAATGTTGCACCACCGATAACTCCGATTACGGCACCAGGAATACCTGAAACCAAAGGAACCATGGCATTTTTAAAGATGTGTTTATTTGAAATTTCTTTTTCAGACAAACCTTTTGCACGAGCAAAACGAACGAAGTCCTGAGATTGCAAGTCGATCATGTAACGACGAATCCAGATAGCCGTACTTGGTGCACCCAACAAACCTAGAATAACTGCTGGCAAGACATAAGAACGCCAATCTCCAGCACCCAAAATAGGGAATGAGTCAGGCAGACCAATGGATGATCCAATCAAGCGGACGATGTAAACCAAGGCAATCGTTGGAAGAGCAAGCAAGAAGGTTAGAGCACCTGTCGAGAAGCTATCAATCCAAGTATTCTTGTGGCGAGCCATAGCAGATCCAAGTGGAATCGCAATCGCATAAGAAATAATCAAACCGATCAAACCAGCAACCGCTGAGCTTGCAATCATTGATGGATATTGATAATTGCTTTCTGTAGCTGTATATGGATCATCTTTACCATAGTTGGCTACCTCACGCGCATCTGCTTGACTTGGAGATTTGTAGGTACGAGAGTAAATATCTACAGATGAAGTCTTTTTACCTGTAGGGAATTGAACTTCTGATGTCTTAGTTTGTCCCTGACCTTGTGTGATAACTTGAAGCACTGGTGTGTTTGCATAAGTTGGGTAAGAGTCACCTAAGTTAATGTTCACAAAGTTCTGGTGTACAAATGGGAATTGGTTGTTGAAATACAAAAGGTATTTATGTTTTGTACCTGAACCAACCAATGACCAACCAATAGCAGGGTCATTTTCAAAACGAAGATAACGTTCCAAGTTTGGATTTTCAGGATCTTGAATCTTGTTTGTATGATCAATATCAATCAAGTTGGAATAGAATTTGAAAACACGTTCAAAAATTGGAATTTCACGCGTAGCATAGAATTGACCACTTTCTGAGAACACACCGAGTGTCCAACCATTTCCTAGTTGGTTGATGTATTTTTCATAGATTGCCTTATTGGTATCATTGGCATCCACTGTTACAGATGAGTCCATCGTGCTCGCTCTTTCTTGCAACTCTTTGGTATCGTAGTACTCGATATAGCCCATTCGCTCATAAACGGTATTTTCATAATTGTCTCGTTTATCTGGCGTCGTTGCAATCTTGTTATAGTTGGTATCCTGCTTGAAAATCAATTTCCGAGGAACCATCGTATAGATAATTGTGTAGGTCAAGGTTGTCACCAAGAAAATAGACAACAATGAACGCAATACACGCATAAAAATATATTTCTTCATATCGTTTCCTTTTAAAATCCCAAAAGAACCTTCTCCTCATGGAGAGAAAGTTCTCTTGAGAGTTATTTATTTAACGTGATTAGCCAATTCTTTTTGAACTTTTTCGTTTGATTCTTTTTTCTCTTTGAGCCATTTTTCACGAGCTTGTTCATAGTCAGCTTTTGTTACAACCTTATCTTGTAACTGAATATACTTGAAGTATACGTCTGATCCCTTGTCTCCAGATTGACTGTAAGATGCAGAGAATGGTACAACACGAGAAATGATTGGTGCAGCACCACTTGACGACATCGCTGGCAAGAAGAGGGAGCTATCTGTCAACCAAGCTTGAGCAGCAGCATATTTTTCATAACGAACATTCAAGTCGTTGGTTTCTTTAGCAGCTTCATCAACTAGCTTATCGTATTCTTTCAAACCAACTTGAGCCGCTGCAGCATTATCTGCACCTTCGTAACCCATGTATGTTTTTGTTTGTTCAGCATTCGTTGTTTTCAAGATATCAAGGTAAGTTGATGGATCTTCATAGTCTGGGTTCCATCCAACTGCTCCTGAGAGATCCCAATCTTCTGCTGCTGCGCTAGCTGCATAGTATGTAATATTATGTAGTTCATCTGTAGTGATTTGTTGGATATCGATGACTACGTTTTCTTCTCCAAGTACTGTCTCAACGGATTGTTTGAAGGATTGAATACGTGCAATATAGTTTTTAGATGTTTGGTCTACTGGGATATCCAAGTGGATAGGGAATTTCACACCTTCTGCTTCCAATGCTGTTTTAGCTTTGGCAAATTCAGCTTTGGCTTTATCTGCGTTGAAAAGTCCATCTTGACCATCCGCAAAGTTTACGTTCTTCCACTCATCACCATAAGCAGCCATCTTTTCAGTTACAAAGTCACCGAAAGTTTTTTCGCCTGCAGAGACAAAGTCTGGTTTCACAAAGAGGTTACGAACTGCAAGAGGAGCACCTTCCTTACCGTTAATTTGTGCTGAGTAAGAAGTACGGTCAAAGGCAAAGTTCAAAGCCTGACGGAAGTCCTTGTTAAGAAGGGCTTTCTTAGTAGAAGTCTTCTCTTCATCAGTTGTCTTAGAAGTGTATTTGTAACCTTGACGGTCAATATTTACACCCAAACCACCAATACCTGGACCTGATGGAGTGTAGTAGATATTGTCTTTGTATGTTTCTTCTACCTTAGAGTAGTTTGAACTTGTTGGGAAGAGACGGGCATAGCTATAAGCCCCACTTGTAAAGTTACGTTCAATTGATTCTTGATCAGAACCATCATAGTAAGCAAGTGTTACTTTATCAAGATGAACATTGTCTTTGTCCCAATAGTTTTCATTCTTCACAAATTCGATAGATGACTTAGCAGTCAAACCTCTCAGCAAGAATGGTCCATTGTAAAGCAATGATGTAGGGTCAGTTGCTTTACCAAAATCAGATCCTTTTGATTTTTCAAATTCTTCGTTTAATGGCCAGAAGATTGAGTAGGCTAGCTTAGAGTTCCAGTATGGTTCTGGTTTGTTCAAAGTGTATTCAAGGGTATAATCATCAACTGCTTTTACACCGACTGAAGCAAAATCTTTATTGTTTCCAGCTATATAGTCAGCTAGACCTTTAACTGAATCTTCTGCTAGATACTTAGCTGCTGATTTATTGTCAGCTGCGTGTTTCAAACCATTTACAAAGTCTTTGGCTGTTACTTCAGCATACTCTTCGCCATCAGATGTCATCCATTTGACACCTTTACGAATCTTGTAGGTGTAAGTCAAACCGTCTTTTGAAACGGACCAGTCTTCTGCAACTGCAGGAACTAGGTTTCCATATTTATCATTTGTAAAGAGACCATCGATACCATTTGAAGTGGCGACCTTAGTACTTTGTTTCCCTGAAATGAGGTAATCCAACGTTTCTGGATCAGCTGTATAAACATAACCATAATTTTTTGGCGCTGTAGAATCAGATGATTTTGAAGAACCACAAGCAGCTAAAACACCAGTTGCTAATAGGGCAATCCCTGCTGCGACAAATACTCTACTTTTTTTCATGTATGTATCCCCTCTTTAAAAAAAATTTTAGTCTTGTTTTCGATTATATCATATATTATCTAAAAAGTAAACGAATTTTCAGAATATTTAGGCGTATACCCTCAAAAAACTTTCATTTGTCAAATTTCTACACTCTTTGTTTGCTATCTAGGTGATTAGATGGCAATTTTACAGCCTGTGAAGACTGATTCCCAGACTTTCTCTCTCGGTTTTAAAGTCTATCATAAAAAGGGAAAGTTTCCTAAATTGGATTTTCGGTTAAGAAACTATTGACGTAGAATCATTTTCAAGGTATAATAATAAACGTTGAGGCGGTATAGCCAAGTGGTAAGGCACGGCTCTGCAAAAGCTTGATCGTCGGTTCAAATCCGTCTACCGCCTTATAGTAAACCAAAAGACTCCTCGTGAGTCTTTTTTCTTATAAATGGGAGCTTGAGCACCTGATGGTGGCTCAAGCTCCTTTATTCTGTTTCTTCTTCATTTTCTATTTCAGTGATTTGAACTTTTACCTTGGTAACACGTCCGTTTTTCACCTTGTCGTTGGTCAGGACGACTTGCTTGTTTTGACTGACCAGTTGGTAACTGATTTTCTCAGTGGTTGGAATCGTTCCAACACCCGTCAAATAATAACCGGCGATGGTATCCACATCATCGCTTTCTAGTTCGACACCAAAGTAGTTATTGAAGTCGTTAAGATTCATGGTTCCCTGTGCAATATAGGTGTCCTCACCGATTTGATGGACTTCAATTTCTGCTCGGTCTGTCTCGTCGTCGATTTCTCCGACAATCTCCTCCAGCAGGTCCTCCAGTGTGACCAGACCAGCCATACCACCATATTCATCGAGCAAAATGGCCATCTGTCTCTGAGTATTTCGCAATTCTTTTAGCAAGTCATCCACAAAAATAGTTTCCGGGACAAAGAGTGGATCTTGTAAGATCCTCTTCCAAACAATATTGTCAAAACCATCCACAAAGGCCGCATTAAGAAGACTCTTGGTGTGAATAATCCCAATCACATTGTCCTTATCCCCATCATAAACTGGGATACGGGAAAAGTTCTGTTTTAAAATACTTTGGATAATGGTTTGACTATCATCCTGAATATCCACCATAAAGGCATCTGTCCGAGGAACCATAACTTCTCTCGCCATCAGTTCATCTAGAGAGAAAATCCCTTGTAACATCTCGATTTCGTCTGCATCCAAGGTTTCCTCACTCTTGGTCAACATGTACTCAATTTCATCTCGAGTCATTTTTTCATCCGCATCATCAAAGGTCATTGGCGTTAAACGACTCAAGAGATTGGTTGAAGCAGATAACAACCAGACAAAGGGACTGACAAT
Organism: Streptococcus sp. 151470009-6; assembly: GCF_053628175.1. NCBI lineage: Bacteria > Bacillati > Bacillota > Bacilli > Lactobacillales > Streptococcaceae > Streptococcus > Streptococcus sp. 151470009-6. The sequence continues at coordinate 51,547 of NZ_JBSEZF010000006.1, read as the reverse complement.
CTTTCCAAGACCAATAATAATTGGTGCTGTTCGAATTGCCAAAGCATCTTTCAGATTGAGGGCAATCCGTTTAGGATAGAGTTCCCCAAAAACAATAGAAATATAGGTCAAAAACGCTAAAGATAGAAAACTTGCAATAGCGTAAGCTGTTTCACTATTTCCTATCCAAGATGCAATTACTTGTCCAAGTGTATCTGCCAATTTTGCCCCTGATAAGATCGTGATTAAGGTGATACCGACTTGAATGGTTGATAAAAAGTGGTTAGGATTTTCAAGTACCTTTAACAAACGAATGTAACGTTTGTCTCCCTCTTCTGCCTTTTGCTCCACTCGGGAACGGTTTAGTGACACCATCGCCATTTCAGTGGCTGAGAAAAAAGCATTTAACAGGGTCAAGATAAATAACAATACAAACTGTAGCAACAAATTCTGACTGCTCGGGTCTTCCATAGTCCTTCTCCTAAAATAGTATCTTGTGTTCCATTATATCATAAATTGGCTTAGGAATCACATTATTTTCTAATTTATACAATCACTCCCTTATCAATGACGGACAAGGGAGCAATTTTTATTCCTTTTTTCTAGTTTGTCACCGTGACCTGACCTGTTCGGTAATCAAGTTGGATACCCTTTTGAACATTGGGGATTAGGACATTGAATTCCAATTCGCCATCTGAAGACTTGGCTTCAATTTGTGAAGCAGATGGAACCAAATCCTCATTCGTAGCATAGTGGAGAGTTACCCGATAACGGACTCTCTTATTCTGGTCCAAGGCTTTTCTAACCAAACTCTCATAGTAGTTCTGACCTGTCGAATCTTCAGCCTGAGCCTGGTTGGCCCAAGCTGTCTGAACTGCAATGTTCTTGGGATTGCTAGTAGAAGCATCAAAGCCATCCAAACCACCTATCAAGGCATAGCCCAGCAGGTGCCCCCTATCAACTGCATGTGTATAGGCTCCCTTTAGATTCTTAACCTGATGCCATCCTGGTGGCGTCCAAGAGGTAGATCCATTTCCAGTTTCTTCACGATTCTTATACTGCCGAGTCGTTTTGGATAAGATGGCATTGGCAACAGTCGGGACTGTTTCTTTTCCAACTATCTTTGTCTTATTATCCGCATAGGGTTTGCTAGAAACCTTGGCATCTAGATTGGTTTTATTGCCATTGACAATGAAGGCCCCTGCTCCATTCCACTCGAGCCCCCCCTTGATTTGGTTTTTGATTGACTCAGTTAAGACACTTTCAGCAAGCTCCTGACTGGGAGCTTCTGAAGCTTGTTTTTTCTGACTAACCTTGGTTCTAGGGGTGTTTGGCGCTGTCTGCATCTGCTTGATGTAATAGCTTCCAGCAGCCAAGAGTAAGAATAGAAGTAACCCTATCAGAGCTTGTCTTGTTTTTTTGTCCATTTTTCTCCTTATTTCTTTAGAAAAAGACTGGTCTCCCAGTCTAATTTCCTGTAAATTTGCTAATCAATTCCTGCCACTTTGCTGGAGACAAGATTGCCCATGGATCCTGTCCCTTTCCTAGGATACCATAACCAACCATCAAGCCGATTCCTAAAGCCAAAAAGCCTAGCAATAGTACGATAAAAATCAACAGTAAACGACGGAGTACATAGCGTAAATTTTTATTCTTCTTCATCATTTGCCTCGATTCGCTGAATCTTCGCTCCTAGCTGAGCCAATTTCTCATGAAAACGGTAGTAACCTCTATCAAGGTGGACTAACTTACCGACAACTGTTTCTCCCTGCGCCACCAGACCTGTCAAAATCAAAGCAGCACTAGCGCGAAGATCCGTTGATAGAACTTCAGCCCCCTGTAAAGCTTGTCCCCCAACAATACGAGCCGTGTCACGGATAATCTCTGAATGCAAGCCCATACGGCGCATTTCCTCTAAGTGTTGGAAGCGATTCTCAAACACCGTTTCCACCATGGTGGATTCCCCTTTTGCGACTGTCATCAGAGCTGTAAATTGCGCCTGCATATCTGTTGGGAATCCTGGATGTGGTAAGGTTTTTACATGAACAGCCTTGAGATTTTCCAGTTGAGAACGAACACGGATGCCTTCTGACTCCTCTGTCACTTCAACGCCCATTTCAAGTAGTTTTGAGATCAAGGGGCGATTATGTTCCCAGACTGCATCTCGAACGAGGACATCTCCACCAGTCATAGCTGCCGCTACCATAAAGGTTCCTGCTTCGATACGGTCCTGCACGACACTGTGAGTCGTACCATGGAGTTCCTCGACACCAGTTACTGTGATTGTTTCAGTACCAGCTCCCTTGACCTTGGCTCCCATTTCATTAAGGAGAATAGCAAGGTCAACAATTTCCGGCTCACGCGCAGCATTTTCAATGACCGTCACACCATCAGCTAGAGTCGCTGCCATCATCAGGTTTTGTGTTGCACCAACACTAGGAAAGTCCATGTAGATATGAGCGCCATGCAGGCGTTCTGCCTTAGCTTCGATATAACCAGCTGTCTGGGTGATCTTTGCCCCCATAGCTTCCAAACCTTTGAGGTGGAGGTCGATTGGACGACTTCCGATGGTACATCCCCCTGGCATAGAAACTTTGGCATGGCCTACACGAGCAAGGATTGGTCCCAAGACAACGATCGATGCACGCATCTTGCTGACATACTTGTATGGAGCTTCCTCAGTGATGTCACCAGTCGCATCGACCTCGACAACATGAGCTTCCTCATCAAAGTCCACCTTGGCATTCAGACCACGAACTACTTGATTCATGGTGAAAACATCTGACAAGATTGGGACGTTCTGCAAGACTGTCTTACCCTTGCTTGCTAGAATAGTCGCTGCCAACAAGGGCAAGACGGCATTCTTTGCCCCCTCGATGGTCACACTCCCGACCAGACGATTATCACCGCCTTGAACCACAATTTTTTCCATAGTTGTTTCCTTTACTTTTGATTTTATAATAGTCCTCTAAGTGCTTCTTGCCACAGTTGGTACAAACTGATAAAGAATGAACTCAAGATGTAGCCCATCACAATACTAAAGAAGCCTACCAACAAACGAACTTTTTTTGTGTTAGTAGCGGTCACTTTTAAAACCTTTTCCCATCTCACAAGATCCTTCAAAAGGTAAAAACTCAAATAAATAAAGAGTATATGACTACTTAGAGTGAATAATAATTGAACCATTTGACTATTATACCATCTTATCCGCTTGCGCGCTAGTTTTCAATTTTTCTACGAATTAGGGATTGTTTTTAAGGTAATCAATTGCATCCTGCAAGGTCTTAACGGGAACGATTTTCATCTCTGTTTTGATCGTTTTAGCAGCTTCTATGGCTGTTTCATAGTTGCTTTTCGCATTGGGATCTGCTTTTTTTGCTTCCTCGGTGACTGGATTGTCAGGAGCAAAAAAGATGTTGGCTCCCTGACGAGAGGCTGCAACCACTTTTTTGTCAATTCCACCAATATCACCAACATTTCCATCGCGATCAATAGTTCCCGTTCCCGCAACAATGCGGCCATTACGAAGTCCTGGATCTGCTATCTGGGTGTAGATAGCGAGACTAAACATGAGACCGGCACTTGGCCCGCCGATACCAGCTGTTGAAAAGCGAATTGGAACGTCACTGGTCACTTCCGTACGGTCAATCAAGCCAATCCCAATACCGTTTTTTCCGTTTTCGAGAGTGATAATTTTACCTTCTGCAGACTTGACTTTTCCGTCTTCTTCATAGGTTACCTTGACCGTATCTCCTAATTGTTGAGAATTGACATAGTCGACCAAGTCTTTTGAACTATCAAATGTTTTGTCATTAACAGCCGTCACGGTGTCTGCTATGTTCAGAATGCCCTTAAAAGTTGAATTGTCCGTCACGGTCAAGACATAGACTCCCAGATACTTGAGTTCGATATCCTTTCCAGCCGTCTTCAATCCCTGATACTTGGCCATGTTTTGAGAAGTTTGCATGTAGAACTGATTGATCCGCATAAATTCTGCATCAGTAGAGCCACCCGTAGTCTCCTTGGCACTTCTAATATCCGTGAAAGGCGTTAACCAAGCATAGACAAGATGCGATAGGGTTGCGTGTCGAATACCGACTGTTACAAACTGGTATGCTCCTGCTTCTGTGTCTTCTGTTTCATTGACTTTCAAAACACGCCGAATATCTTCCGCTCCACCTGGAACTTCTATGTAGTAAGGTAAAGGTACTACAAAGGCTAAAAAAGTCAATACTAGTGCTAGGATGACATATAAGGGCCATCTAGTTTTTTTCTTCATGTTCTAATTCCTCCACAACACTGTTTGGGACATATTGCTGAATCTCCTGACCAAACTTCAGAAGTTCTCTCACGGCCGAAGAGCTGATATAAAGATGCTCTGGGCGGCTATATAGGTAAATGGTTTCGATTTCTGGAGCCAGTTGATGATTGTAGTAATCAAAACTAGACTCATATTGCAAGTCGGTGGTATTTCGCAAGCCACGGACAAGGGTCTTAGCACCCAGTCTTCTTGCAACATCGACGACTAGTTGGTCATGAGAAGCCCGCACCTCTACATTATCTAAATGCGCCACCGCTTTTTCGACTGCCCGTTTGCGATTTTCAACAGGGAGAAAGCCTTGTTTGTGGGGATTGTAGAACACCCCGACATAGAGCTTATCAAAGAGTTTGCTTGCACGTTCAATGATATCCAGATGTCCATTTGTCATCGGGTCAAATGAACCTGTAAATAATCCAATTTTATCTGACATAGACTGTCACCTTACTAATCCCATATATTTTTTCCTTCCAGATGCCTAAGTAGGCGATTTCTTCTGGGAGTTCTACAGACTTATCTGTTTCGCAGACGACCATGACTTCTTGGGAGAAGAGATTTCTTTCTGCCATTTTTTCGATATCTGCAACGATTTGTTCCTTGGCATAGGGGGGATCTAAAAAGATCAGGTCAAAGGGACCATTCACATGCTCCAAGGCTCGTTCAGCTTCCATTTTTACGAGCTGAAATTTAGAAACTTCCTTGGTCATTTGGATATTTTCAGCGATGATAGCTTGTGCCTTTCGATCCCGTTCCACTAAGACAGCACTGGACATCCCTCTTGACACAGCTTCAATAGACAGACCGCCACTGCCAGCATAGAGATCCAAGACACGACCACCCTCAAAATAGGGACCTATCATGTTAAAGATAGCTCCTCTCACCTTATCCGATGTCGGCCTCGTCGTCTTGCCTTCTAGCGTCTTGAGAGGACGCCCTCCATAGATTCCTGATACGATTTTCATACCGTTTATTATACCAAATTATGGGCAAAAAGAGAAAGAAAACCGAACCTTACGGTTCGATTTTCTACAAGATATTTTCATAAGTGTCGCGGACTTCTTGCGGCCAAACACTAGTCTGAACCTCTCCGATGTGTTTCTTACGAAGAAGGAACATGGCCATCCGAGACTGTCCAATCCCTCCACCGATTGTCAATGGGAAAAGGCCGTTGAGCAGGGCTTTATGCCATTCCAACTCCAGACGATCTTCGTCCCCTGTAAGGGCAACTTGGCGACGAAGCGTGTCCTCATCTACCCGAATCCCCATTGAAGAAAGTTCAAAAGCGCAACCAAGAGATTCATTCCAAACCAGAATATCTCCATTTAGCCCCTTGTAGCCATTCTCAGACTCTGTTGTCCAGTCATCGTAGTCAGGCGCACGGCCATCATGCGGTTTCCCGTCAGGCAATTCCCCACCAATACCAATCAAGAAAACTGCACCAAACTCTTTACAGATTGCATTTTCACGCTCTTTTGGTGTCAAGTCTGGGTAACGTTCTACCAACTCTTCTGTATGGATAAAGGTAATTTGTTTTGGCAAGATGGATTCGATATCATAGCGAGCTTCTACTGCTAACTCTGTCAGACGAATAGCCTTGTAAATCTTTTCAACTGTTTCTTTAAGATAAGCGATATTGCGTTTTCCATTTGGAATCACTTTTTCCCAGTCCCACTGGTCTACATAAACAGAGTGGGTCGCATCTAGTGAATCTTCATCTGGGCGAAGAGCCTTCATGTGGACAAACAAACCTTCCCCATCACCGAAACCAAAACGAGCCAAGGTGTGGCGTTTCCATTTAGCAAGTGAATGAACGACCTCATAGGTTTCATTCGGAATTTGCAAAACCTTGACGGATACTGGATTTTCAACACCTGACAGGTTGTCCTGCATCCCATCGCCGACCTTACTCAAGATAGGTCCCTGAACTTCAACAACTTCTAGTTTATCTTTCAAATACTGGGTAAAGGTATTTTTAACAAAAGAAATTTCTTCTTGCTGATGAATAAAACTTTTCTTCATAAACAGCTCCTCAAAAATTAGTTAAAAGCATTATACACCTATTTCCAAGAAAAGAAAAGAGTAAATAAGAAAAAGTCAGTGCTCTTTTGAACACTGACCCTGTCATTCATTAATCGTTTCGACCAAAGATTCGTAAGATGCTAAGGAAGAGGTTGATAAAGTCTAGATAGATGCTGAGAGCCATTGAAATGACCCAACCTGTCGCTACTTGTCCTCGTGACTGCTCATAAACATAGCGAATCTTTTGGTTATCCCAAGCAATCAAACCTGAGAAAACCAAGACCATGGCAATACTAATCATGTAGTCAAAGAAACTATTGGCTAAAAATAGATTGACAACCATGGCGATAATTAACCCGACAAGAGCAGCCATCAAAGCTCGTCCCATTCCACTCAAATCTTTCTTGGTGAAAATTCCGATTGCCGCCATGACAAAGAAGAGAAGGGCACTGGATACAAAGGCTGACAAAACTGTTCCCGGCGTATAGAAGGCTACGACAAAACTAAGGGTGAAGCCATTCAGTAGGGAGTATACTAGAAATACCGGCAGAGCTGCTGGGCTATTTTTGGCAGCCATGCTACTTGCAACAAAGACTAAACCAAGTTCTGCAAAAGTTGCAATCATCAACCAGAGACGGCCATGCATTAAAAAGTAAGTCAATTGAGCTTGGAAGACTGTCAACATCAAAGCGGACACGAGAGCCGATAGACCTATCCCAAGTCCTACAAAGGCATAAACCTTAGCGTAAAATTGATTAAGACCTGAACGTTCTTGAATAATTGTTTGATTCATTCCGATTCTCCTTTTTCTATAAATATGTCTTGATTATAACAAAGATTTTATAAATTAGCTGAAATAAAACATCAAAATGCCTGCTGCAACTGCCACATTGAGACTTTCTGCTCGGCCTTTCATGCCAATATGAACCAGCTGATCAGCACTCTCAGCCATGATAGAACTAATCCCCTGCCCTTCATTTCCCATGACTAAAGCAAAGTTTTCTAAGGGAGAAAGCTCACGATAGTCCTTGGATTCTTTGGATAAGGTCGTTGCAAGAATGGGCAAATTGCTCTTCTTTGCCTCTTCTACAAAGGAAGCAAGAGACATCCGATAGATGGGCAAATGAAAATGACTTCCTTGCATGGAACGCAGGGTCTTGAGACTGTAGATATCTGCTGACTTATCTGAAACAATGACCCCTGTAAAACCTGCAGCGTCCGCAGTCCGAATCATGGTGCCCACATTACCAGGATCTTGAACATCTTCTAAAAATAGAAACTTACCCTGACTAAAATCAGGCAGTCCCACTTCTTCTTTTTGAATCACAGCGACAATCCCTTGAGGAGTTTGCGTATCTGCCAAATCCAGCAAAATTTCCTCTGAAACCCAGACCGTTTGAGGAAAGGCAGCTAGCTGATCTCGGTAACTTTCCAGAGCAAAAATCTTCTCAATCGTCACTCCAGCTTGAACAGCTTCTTCAAATAAGTGCCAACCTTCAATCAAATAGGCAGACTTTCGATATTTTTTTTGATGCAATTTCTTGGCATTTTTTACCACTGAATTGGCTTTTGAGGTTATAATAGTCATAGAAACATTATAACACAATCAAAGGGGTTTAGTATGCAAAAGGTTAGAATGATTGCCCAAGGCAGGGTACAGGGTGTTGGTTTTCGTTGGGGTGTGGTTACTCTAGCGCTTGAAATCGGTGGCATCACCGGTCGTGTCTGGAATAACGACGACGGCACAGTGGAAATTCTTGCTCAGGCAGACTCCTCTGCCACTATGGCAAAATTTATCCAAGAAATTCGAAAAGGCCCAACGCCCTTTTCAAAAGTCACCTATCTGGATGTGCAGATGAGCAACTTTTCATCCTATTCAGACTTCAAAGTTGCAAATTAGGTCTCCAGAACTATTGTATATTTTACAAAAAAACAGTAGAATAGAAAGGTACAATTTTTAAAGAAGGAATGAAAACATTGAAATCTATTAAACGTTTTGCCCTCTCTGCTATGGGAGTGGCTATGCTACTCGTCTTGACAGGCTGTGTCCAAGTAGACAAAGCAACAGGTAAGCCAGTTGGTCCCGTTTGGGATTTCTTGGGTGCTCCGATGGGAGAAGCTATCAAGTACTTCGCTACTGATAAAGGACTAGGCTTCGGGGTCGCTATCATTATCGTAACCATTATCGTGCGCTTGATTATCTTGCCACTTGGTATCTACCAATCATGGAAGGCGACACTTCACTCTGAAAAGATGAACGCCCTCAAACACGTACTCGAACCACACCAAACACGTCTCAAAGAAGCAACAACTCAGGAAGAAAAACTTGAGGCTCAACAAGCTCTCTTTGCTGCTCAGAAAGAACACGGTATTAGCATGTTAGGTGGTGTAGGTTGCTTCCCTATCCTCATTCAAATGCCATTCTTCTCTGCTATCTACTTTGCAGCCCAGCTCACTGAAGGGGTAGCTAGCTCTACCTTCTTGGGTATCGATCTTGGTTCACCAAGTATGATCCTCGTAGCCTTTGCTGGTATCCTCTACTATCTCCAATCACTCCTTTCACTTCATGGCGTAGAAGATGAGATGCAAAGAGAACAGATCAAGAAAATGATCTACATGAGCCCACTCATGATTGTGGTCTTCTCCCTCTTCTCACCAGCTAGTGTGACGCTTTACTGGGTTGTCGGTGGTTTCATGATGATTCTTCAACAGTTCATCGTTAACTATGTTGTTCGTCCAAAACTTCGCAAAAAAGTTCGTGAAGAATTTGCCAAAAATCCACCAAAAGCAAGCTCATTTTCAACTGGAGGCGGACGCAAAGATGTCACTCCAAACCAAGCAACTGCGATCATGACTAATAAGAAACATAAAAAACGCAATGCTGGTAAACAACATTCTAGAAAATAAGAAAAAAGCTTAGCTGAAAGGCTAGGCTTTTTATGCATCACAAAAGCCCGATGTCTCCATCAGGCTTCTTTTTTATCCATGAACACGTTTCATGTAGTCTTGGTAGCTTTCTGTATCCATCAATTCCTTGGCATTCTTGACACGGTCTGCTGTTGGAGGTTTGACCCCTTCGAGCGAATAAGGAATTCCAAGTTCACGCCACTTGAACTCACCCATCGTGTGATAAGGCAAGATTTCAAACTTGTCAACATTTTTAAGGGTTTTGACGAATTTACCGAGTTCGATCAAATCCTCATCTCTGTCCGTCAAACCTGGAACCAGCACATGGCGAATCCAAACAGGCTTCCCAATATCTGATAGGTACTGGGCACAGGCCAAGATGTTTTTATTGGTTTGACTGGTTACAATCTTGTGCTGTTCTTCGTTGATTTCCTTGATATCCAGAAGAACCAAGTCTGTCACAGCCATGAGTTTATTAAACTTTTCGAGATAACGTGGCTTGTTACGGAATGGAAGAGCACAGGTATCCAAGGTACAGTGGATTCCTTTTTCTTTGGCCTTGGTAAAGAGGGCAATCAAGAAATCAATCTGCAAGAGGGCTTCTCCTCCACTAACAGTGATTCCTCCCTTGTCTCCCCAAAAACCACGGTAGCGAAGGGCTTCTGTCAAGACATCGTCTACTGTCCGTTCGCGTGATTTATTGGTCTCCATAGCCCATGTGTCGGGGTTATGACAGTACTGGCAACGCATGTGACAACCCTGCAAAAAGACAATAAACCGAATCCCAGGGCCATCTACCGCCCCAAAACTCTCTGTCGAATGCACCATTCCTGTCACTTGTCCATAGTCAATTGTTTCTTCAGACATATCGTCACCTTCCTTGAAACCGTTTTATAGTTTTATTATATCATGAGTAAGATGAAAAACAAGGTTTTTTGTCTATTTTTTAGAAAGCAATCTGTTTTTCACTTTCATTTTCATACCCTTTTAGTGATCCGGTTCAAAATCAAAACCATACAAGGTTGCGAAATAGTCCTCAGGACGCTCTGCACGGCGGATTTGGCGAGCATTTCCTTCTTCGGTATAGAGGATTTCTGCCGATCGTAGTTTGGCATTGTACTGGTAACCCATGGAGAATCCATGTGCACCTGTATCATGAATCACCAGCAAATCACCGATTTCTGTATGAGGTAGTTCGCGGTTAACGGCAAATTTATCATTGTTTTCGCAGAGTGAACCGACCACATCTACCACCTCAACTGGTCCGTCTGGATGGGTCAGATTGGTGACATGGTGGTAAGCTCCATACATGGCTGGGCGCATGAGGTTGACTGCTGAGGCATCCACACCTAGATAGGTACGGTAAGTTTTTTTCTTATGAGTAACTTTTGTGACGAGAACTCCGTGGGGTGCCAGCATAAAACGTCCCAATTCGGTAAAAATCTTGACCTGACCAAGACCTGCTGGCGTAAGGACTTCTTCATACACCTTACGCACCCCTTCACCAATCATCGCAATATCATTTGGCTCCTGATCTGGGCGATAGTTGACACCGATTCCGCCAGAAAGATTAATAAAGTCCAGTGAAATACCCAATTTTTCTTTGATTTCCACAGCTAATTCAAAGAGCCGGCGGGCCAATTCTGGATAATAGAGGTGGGTCACGGTATTGGATGCTAGGAAGGAATGAATCCCAAAAGTCCTAGCTCCTTTTTCCTTCAAAACAGCAAAGGCTTCAAAGAGTTGATCCTTGGTCATGCCAAACTTAGCCTCTCCAGGATTATCCATGATGTCTGTTCCTAATTCAAAGACTCCTCCTGGATTGTAACGACAAGAGATGATTTCTGGAATGCCTACAGTTCGCTCCAGATGTGCAATGTCTTCAAAGGCATCCAAGTTAATGGTCGCACCTAATTCATGGGCATAAGCGTACTCTTGGTCTGGCGTATTGTTTGATGAGAACATAATCTCAGGACCTGCAAATCCAAGTTTATGGCTCATCAAAAGTTCCACATAACTAGAACAGTCCACACCACAACCTTCCTCTTGGAGGATTTTCAAGATGGCTGGGGTTGGAGTGGCCTTGACGGCAAAATATTCCTTAAAGCCCTTGTTCCAGGAAAAGGCCTGGTTGACTGCTCTTGCTTTTTCACGAATCCCCTTCTCGTCGTACAAGTGGAAGGGAGTCGGGAACTCTGCAACAATTGTTTCTAAATCTTCACGGCTGATAAATGGTGTTTTCATAGGCATCCTTCTATTCTGTTTGCAAAGAAAGGCTGGGACAATCGTTCCAACCTTTAGTTCTATCTCTTATTTGTCTTCGTCAAAGATATTTCCAATCTCAACATCGATGGATTGGTTCTTAACATCAATATTGGTAACCTTCAAGAGTGACTTGTAATCAAACTGCTTTTCACGTTCTTCTTGGGCATTGTCTGCAAAGACTGCGACACCGGCTAGTTCAGAATCGAACTCACGCAAGAGACTAATCATCCCGTTGACAGTTCCGCCACCTTTCAGGAAGTCATCCACGATCAAGACACGACTGCCTGCCTTGAGGCTACGTTTTGAAAGGAACATTTTCTCAATACGGTCACCACTTGAACCTGAAACATAGTTGACACTGACCGTTGAACCTTCGGTAATTTTTAAGTCACGACGCACAATGACAAATGGAACATTGAGGACATTGGCAACCGCATTTGCTAGCGGAACACCCTTTGTTGCCACTGTCATAACGGCATCGATTTTTTGGTCCATAAAACTCTTGGCAATGATGCGACCAATATTTTTCAAAATGGCAGGTGTACTGAGCAAATCAGATAGGTAGATGTAGCCACCTGGCAAGATACGGTCGCTTTCTGAAAGCTTATCACGCAAGTCTGCGATCATTTCTTTAGCTTCATGGCTAGAGATGGATGGTGTAAAGATAACGCCACCACCTGCTCCAGTCACAGTCTGAATATGGCCAATTTCAATTTCCTCAAAGGCACGCTTGATAATCACGATGTCCTCTGAAATCGATGATTTAGCTGATTCGTACTTTTCTGCAAAGGTGTTGAGACTGGTTAGTTTGTATGGATTATTAATCAAATAGTTGGAAATAACAACCATCCGATCACTTCTTCTTAATTTCATTTTTATTTACCATTCCATTTAATTTTGATATTTTATCCATTATACCATATTCACATAAAAAAACGAACATTATTGCGTAAAAAATGCTCGTTTTTCTTAAATTATTAATCTAAATCTGGTTTATAGAAGGAACGATTGTCCATAGCGAAGATTTTATTGGTCATTTCTCCTTTATCCACCAAAGCAAGAGCTGTTGTCATCATCATCATGCTGGCATCGAGATTATCGATCATATGAATGATTTCAGCTTCCATCACACGAGGACGAACAGGACTACCATACTCCAGTAAGCCATGATGACTGAGAATGACATGGCGCAGTAGCACCACTTCTTCTCTGGTATCATCGATGCCAAGCTCCATGACTGCTTTGGTAATTTCGCTATCAATTAGGGCGATATGACCGATGAGATTGCCTCGCACTGTGTACTCCGTCTGATCAGGACCGCTGAGTTCTAGAACCTTGGCCAAGTCGTGCAACATAATCCCGGCATAGAGCAAGCTCTTATTGAGCTGAGGATAGATATCGCTAATGGCATCTGCCAAGCGCACCATGGTTGCCGTGTGAAAAGCCAAACCCGTTTCAAAGGCATGGTGGTTGGTTTTTGCAGCTGGATAGGAGTAGAATTCCTTATCATACTTGGTGTAGAGACTGCGAACGATACGTTGCCAGACAGGATTTTCAATTTTGAAAATCATTTGCGACATGTAGTCACGAATTTCCTTGATATCGACTGGTGACTTGACCTTGAAATCAGCTGGATCATTTGGTTCGCCAGGTTGAGGCAGGCGGAGAGTAATTTGATTGACTTGAGGAGTATTGTTGTAAACTTCTCTGCGCCCCTGCATGTGGACCACTTTCCCTGCGGTAAAGGCCTCAACGTTATGAGGCTGAGCATCCCAGAGTTTTCCTTCAATCTCGCCACTATCGTCTTGGAAGGTAAAGGCTAGGTAGTTTTTCCCAGCTCGTGTCTGTCTCAGGTCAGCTGACTTAATCAGGTAAAATCCTTCAAACAGCTCATCTTTTTTCATGTGACTAATCTTCATATTCTTCCTCATTTTCTTGGAAATGGAGTAGATCAAGCGCAGGCTCATCTTCTGATAACTCAATGTGACGGAGCGTCCGCTCAATAGCTGTGGTGCGACGGTTTAATAATTCATCAATATTGCCAGAGGCATGTTGAAGATGTTTTTGTGCCTTTACCAAAATCCCCCCGAACTTGCCAAACTCGGTCTTGACGCTAGCAAGGGTCTTACTGATATGGTCGGCACTCTTTTGGATATTGAGGGTTTTGAAGCCAACTGATAGGGAATTAAGCAGGGCTGATAGGGTACTTGGACCAGCAACAATAATCTGTTCCTCCCGTCTCAAATCATCAAAGAAAATCGGATTGCGGACGATTTCTGAATAAAGACCTTCTGTCGGAACAAACAAGACTCCAAAATTGGTCGTCCGAGGCGGCGCTATATACTTGCTCTTGATATCCTTGGCGAAACGCTTAACGCTTGTCAAGAGAGATCTACGACAACGTTCAATCTCGTCCTTATCACCTGCTTCATAGGCTTCTTCTAGGCGGTAATAATCTGCCAGTGGAAACTTGGAATCAATTGGTAGATAGACGTATTCCTGGTCGCCTTGCCCAGGCAACTTGATGGCATATTCCACTCGTTCACTGGAGTTTTCAACCGTTGCATATTCTCGTTCGTACTGGGTAGGCGTCATGATGTCTTCGATGATTTGCCCCAGTTGCAATTCACCCAAAATGCCTCGCGTTTTGGTTCCAGAGAGAACCTTATTGAGGGCTCCGACATCGCGGGCAACTGTCTGCATCTCTCCAAGGCCACGATTGACAGACTCCAGTTGTTTAGAAACTGTCTCAAAGGACGCCTGCAAGCGCGTCTGTAAGGTCTTTTCTAGTTTCTCCTCGACTGTTTGGCGCATTTGTTCTAGGCGTTGCTCATTTGATTCCTGCAAGGCTTGGAGACGTTGGTCGGTCTTGTCTCTGGTTTGGAGGAGATTATCTGTCATTTCTTGACGGACTTGAGTCAAGCCTTGATGCAATTCCATTCGTACTTCCTGCAAGCGGTCACTGACAGCCACTTCCAAGTCTTTTTGGTCTAGTTGGCTGGCTTGCCTGGCTTGTTCAAAGCGGTAATCTAATTGATCTGAAAGATTGTCTGCCTGGTCTTCCAAACTCTTGACTAGATATTTGTCTTGCTTATCCTGCCTCTGCCAAATGAGAAACAGTCCAGCCAGGTTGACAATTAATAATAGTAGTAATACAGTCTCCATCCTACCTCCTGTCCTTGCTATGCAGTACGACTACATAGCCATCCGGGCAAGTCACCGAAACTTCCCTATCTATATATTCGTTAGAAGCGTACACTTTTTTAAAGAAAAAATTTTCCTCAGTCAATTCGTACTTGGCACCGATAATGGTCAACTGACTATCCCGAACTGGCATAAAGGCTAGATAGTCATAGTCCGAACGAGGTTGAAGCTGACTGGTTCCTTCTGGACAATAGCAAATCACATTTTGCCCATCCTCAATCGCTATCTGGCTCATATAAGGTGCCAACTTGGGATTGCTAGGTAGAAAAACATTGGCCAACATATGGTCAATACGGCCACCCAAAGCACCGAAAATAGTGACCTGAGCCTGAGGATTTTGCTCAAAGACGGTTAAGAGAGTCAATTCCAGATCCGTATCATCCTTTTCTGGCTGGGCTTGAACAAAATGCTGGGCACTTTTTTGAATCACCTGTCGCTCTTCTGCAGTGACAGAATCAAAATCTCCAACTGCTAGAGCAAGAGGCAAGTCTTCTTCCAAGATCCAGAGCGATCCTCGATCCACACCGACAAAGCAATCAAAATCCGTCCGATAATGACCTCGGTCTCCGCCTGCAAAAACGGCAACCCTAGTCCAGTTGTTTTCTGAGCGTTTGCACTCGTTCATTGACATCTCCCTTAAAGACATAAGACCCTGCTACAAAAACGGTCGCACCAGCTTCTTTGGCTTGAGCAATGGTTTGATTATCAATCCCACCATCCACTTCGATCTCAAAGTTCAAACCTTTTTCCTCACGAAGGGCAACCAACTCGCGAATCTTATCCATGGTTTCAGGTAGAAAGGCTTGCCCGCCGAAGCCAGGGTTAACCGTCATCACCAAAACTTGGTCAACTAGGTGAAGTACGTGTTTGATAGCTTCAACCGGCGTACCAGGGTTAATGACAACAGAAGGTTTGACACCTAGAGAACGAATCTTTTGAAGAGCACCATGGATATGAGGTGTTGCCTCTACGTGAATACTGATGATGTCTGCACCTGCACGCGCAAAGTCTTCCAGATGATGTTCAGGATTAGAAACCATCAAGTGGCAATCAAAAACCATCTTGCTATGAGGACGAAGAGCTTCAACCACACCTGCACCAAAACTAATCTGAGGCACAAAGTGACCATCCATGATATCGATATGGGCATATTCTGCACCAGTTGCTTCTAGGCGTTTGATTTCACGTTCAAAGTTGGCATAATCTGCTGCCAGAATTGACGGAGCAATCTTGTATTGAGACATAGGTTTCTCCTTATTTTGGAATTTTTTTGCTGACTTTTTTATAGGTTTCTCTGCGATTTTCAATTTCACTGAGAAATTGCAGGTAGTTGTCAAAACGGAAGGATGCAATGATACCCTCTTCGACAGCCGGCTTAACCGCACAGGACGGTTCATGGGTATGGGTACAAGTACGGAATTTACAGTCTCGACTGACACTGGCAATCTCTGGAAAGGCCTGATTGAGGTCTTCAGCCGTTGACACTTCATAATCCAGTGATGAAAAGCCTGGTGTGTCCGCGATTTTACCCCCATTGAGATTGTAAAAACTAACAGCTCGAGTAGTATGGCGACCGCGACCCAGACTGTCTGAGATTTCTCCTGTTTCAAGATTGAGGTCTGGTGCGATTTTATTGAGGAGTGTTGATTTTCCAACACCTGTCTGCCCCATAAAGACCGTCACTTTTCCTGTCAACAAAGGCAGGAGTTCCTCCTTACTGGTCACAAAGTCATAACCAATGGCACGATAGGTTTGTTGATAAAAACTTAATTCTTCGCTATCTTCCAGCAAATCCATTTTGGAAATATAGACGATGGGATGAATGCCCTTGTGTTCCAGAAGAACCAAGAACCGATCCAGCAAATTGCTGTTAAAATCAGGTTCCTTGACGGACATGATCACCACAGCTTGGTCAATATTGACAATAGGCGGACGGACGAGACTATTTTTCCGTTCATGAATCTTGAGGATATAACCTTCGGAATTTTCCTCTGCAGAAAAATCTACCCAATCCCCAACATAGGGCGTGTGGCCTTTTTTACGAAAATTCCCGCGCGCACGTGTCTGATAGACTTGGTCCTCACTCTCCACATAATAGAAGCCTGCCAAGGCTTTAATGATTTGTCCCTGCATCTTAGAGTCCTTGTCCTTTAAGCGCATCTGAAAGGCTAGCAAATTCTTCCAAGCTAAGTGCTTCTCCACGCACACTTGGTGACAAGCCTGCTTGATCCAAAGCCTTGGTCAACTTTTCCTTGACTTCATCAGTCTTACCAAAATAACCTGTCAAGTTGTTCC
The DNA here is from genome assembly GCF_053628175.1 of Streptococcus sp. 151470009-6. Taxonomy (NCBI): domain Bacteria; kingdom Bacillati; phylum Bacillota; class Bacilli; order Lactobacillales; family Streptococcaceae; genus Streptococcus; species Streptococcus sp. 151470009-6. The sequence goes on along the minus strand of NZ_JBSEZF010000006.1, from coordinate 34,560 downwards.
ACAAGGTCTTGCGGCGATGGGTGAAACTGGCCTTGGAAACCTTGAAGAAGAGTTGCTCATCTTCTACCGCTACAGCCGGTTCTGGTCGACGTACCATTTTCAGGATAGCCGAGTCCACGTTTGGCGCTGGTACAAAGACCGTACGAGGCACGATAAAGGCCACCTTGGCTGTCATGTAATACTGCACAGCAATCGACAAACTACCGTAGGCCTTGGTATTTGGCTGTGCTGAGATACGATCCGCCACTTCTTTTTGCATCATAACCACAAACTCACTAAAAGGAATGCCACTCTCGATCAAGTGCATGAGAATAGGCGTCGTAATGTAGTATGGCAAGTTGGCTACTACCTTGATTGGCAGTTCAGGATTTTTGAAATTCTGGATATGCTGCGCCAAGTCAACCTTGAGAATGTCCTCGTTGACTACGGTCACATTGTCAAAATCACGCAGGGTATCTGCCAAAATCGGTACCAAACGGTGGTCAATCTCAAAAGCCATGACCTCAGCTGCACGCTCAGCCAAAAACTCAGTCAAGGCACCAATTCCTGGACCGATTTCAATGACATTAACCTGGTCATCAATTTCAGCTGTATCCACGATTCTTTGAAGGATATTGGTATCCGTCAGGAAATTTTGCCCGAAGGACTTTTTAAAGGTAAAACCGTGACGCTCCAGCACTGCCTTGGTCACGCTATAATCTGCAATTCTCATTTATCTACTCTTTTTCCACATTACTATTAAAACCAGTAAAATAAAAATTATACTTTCCTGCCTTATCTATATTCTTTTTCTTTAAAAATCTAGTAAAGCTATCATTTTCAAAAACTATTGTATTATAAACATTTTCATTCTTTATACAAAATATATAATATTTGAAATTATTAGACTTTTGTATTTTCTCTGAAAATAGACTATTCCAACCAGAGAATAAACTTCCAGCAATATAGCTGGATTTATTTTCCTCCGTTATATAATTTTTACTGATACTTATTTTTTTGTTATTTCTTTTTTCATCAACTCCTATGCCGTACGATACCAACCCATTAATAATATCCTTATAAATTTCTTCCCTATTTTCTGACTTAGAATCAATTTCAAAAAACTTGTTTCCTAAAATATAGTTATCAGCTATAATCCCTTCTCGGGCATCAAATACAGTTCCATATTCTGAAACAGATGTAGAATAAAATTGCTCAGCAAAATCATCCTCATTAGAGTCTTTAAATGTTCCTATAATCGTATTACTATCACTTAGTAATTCTTTCACTTTTTGTTCAGATAACTCACCAGTACTGATACTACAGTTGATAAATTCACATGCTTCAAATGAATTTGAAGCAAAAAAATCAGCAGAAAAAGTACACTCTACAAAGCTTTTGTCTTTAAACTTTACTTTTTCAATCTCATATCCAGTAACACCAAATTCAACATAACTGAAATATTTAACTTCCTTGGAACCAAATATTTCTTCCTTTTTCAAAGATATTATTTCTCTCATAACTGGTTTCAGTGCTGTGCTCAAATTATATTTCCAGTTCTCCGCCAACTCATTCCCAGGATTCTCTATTCCTTTTGGATATTTTATTGAACAAATTGTAGACAATACTTGAACAAAGTCAAGAGAAATATCTAATTTTAATATCTCATTCCATTCCTTTAATAATTTATTATACGTATCAATGATATATTCAATTTTTCCCGCCTTATAAAAGGGTAACTCTTTGGTCTTACTAATATCTGCAACAAGTTCTGTAAGTTGCTTATCATAATACTTCACAGTGTCTCTAACATTATCAGACACAGTATTTTTCTTATTTTCTTTACTTTGTTCAATAGCTTGATTCCAAGTAACTAATGTCGGCAACGCAATAACTATGCCCGCTAATACTTCTCCTTGGGATAAACTATTAAGAATTAAATTCTTACCCTCAAAAAGATTATTCATATATAAAATAATACCAACAATCACAACTCCGACTGCAGCAAAACTCAACAATAATTTACCATCCTTATTTTTCATACAGCCTCCTATTAACTTAAATACACTACCTTCATTTTAACATAATTCTCTACACTTTAGAGTCTTTCTCATAACTTTCCATAACCTCTTCCACTTCTGCCAAAGTTACTCCAAACAACTCCAACCGCTTGAGCAGCTGTTTCCCATTGGAATAGCCGATGCGGAGGGTTTCCCCCAGATATTCTCGGCGCTTACGACTGTCTGATCCCGCTAAGAAACCTAGGCGAATCAAGTCACCACGACTGATGTCAAACTCGTTCTCATTTTCAAATTGTTCTGTCACCTGAGCCAGCGCTGTTTTCAGGTCCTCATAGCTGGCGTGTTCGATTCCCAGAGAACGCCCCTTGGTCTTGGATTTGGGAACCGCTTCATCTCGTTTGAGAAAGGCATGCTGAACTGTCGGGAGCGCCGTCATAATCATGCGACGAATGCGCTCACCGTTAAAGTCAGGATCTGTAAAGACAATGACCCCATGCAGTTCATGCAGGCGCTGAATGCGTTCTATATCCTGATCATTGATTGCCGATCCTCGTGTCTCATAGGTCTCTACATCAAAGTAACGTTTGAGATTGGCCGTATCATCGCGACCTTCGACTACGATGACTTGGGAAATTTTCTCTTTCATTACTTGCTGTCCAATCCAAAAATTCGTTCTGCATTTGCAGTTGTTACCGCCGCTAGCTCTTCTGTCGTCATACCACGCAAGTCGGCGATAAAGTCCACTACATAGCGAGTGTAGGCTGTTTTATTTTCACGACCCCGCTTGGGTACAGGTGCTAAGTAAGGCGCATCTGTTTCCACCAAAATCTTGTCCAAAGGTAACTCTTTAGCTGCTTCTTGGATGTCAGTTGCCTTCTTAAAAGTCACCACTCCTGAGAAGGAAATAGTCATGCCAAGCTCAACAAACTTTTCAGCCCACTCCAAAGAACCTGAAAATGAATGCATGATGCCGCCACGAGGACCAACGCCCTCACTTTTAATAATCTCATAGGTGTCTTCCAGCGCATCACGGGTATGGACAACAAAAGGCAGTTCCAAGTCCTTAGACAGCTGAATCTGACGGCGAAAAACCTGCTCCTGCACCTCCTTAGATGCTGTCATCCAGTGATAGTCCAAACCAATCTCACCCAAGGCAACAACTTTGGGATGTTTTAACTTTTCCAGCAAGTAAGCTTCGACCTCGTCTGTGTATGTCCCTGCTTCAGTCGGATGCCAGCCAATAGTTGCGTAGAGTTGCTCATACTCATCTGCCAACTCTAGGGCCCGTTCAATGGTCGGCTTGTCAAAGCCAACAATATTCATCCGAGTCACACCCATCTCAGCAGCCAAGGCGATTTCTTCGGCTTCACGTCTTGCAAATTCTTCTACATTTAAATGTGTGTGCGTATCAAAAATCATCTCTTCTAACCTCATTTTCTTTCATCTATTATACCAAAAATAGCATCCCTCGGCTTGTAAAAATATTCTAATACCAATCGTTCTCCCTTGACTGCCTTTTTTCAAAACAGTATAATAACACTTATTGAAATTTTCAGTAAAGGAAAAGAAAATGTTTAGAAAATTAAAATATACCTTTATCGGTCGGCCACTCAAGTCTCTCACAGACGGCGAAGGGGGCTTATTAGGGAAAATGCAAGCACTTGCAATGTTATCCAGTGATGCCCTGTCTTCCATTGCCTATGGACCTGAACAAGTTATTCTCGTTTTAGTTAGCCTCTCTCCTCTCGCTATTTGGTGGAGCCTCCCTATCGGTATTTTTGTCCTCTTACTCCTCGCTAGTTTGACCATTTCCTATCGTCAAATCATACACGCCTATCCTCAAGGTGGAGGGGCTTATATGGTCACTCGGGAAAACCTCTCTCCCGAACTAGGCTTGATTGCTGGTGGTAGCCTCCTTGTTGACTATATGCTGACCGTAGCCGTATCCGTCGCTTCTGGAGCTGATGCTATTACAGCAGCCATACCTGCCCTCCATCCTTATAATCTTCATATCTCTATTTTCCTAGTCTGCCTGCTCATGCTCTTGAATTTAAGAGGATTGAAAGAATCTGCCAGCTCACTAATGATTCCTGTCTATCTCTTTATCATCAGCACTGTCTTTCTCTTGCTCTATGGAATCTTTCAACTAGTGACAGGGGCTCTCAGCTATCAGGCAACTTCACCTATTGGGCATGCTGTTCCGAGCCTGTCTATCGTTCTCATTCTAAGAGCTTTTACCAGCGGATCAGCCTCTCTCACTGGGGTTGAAGCTATTTCAAATGCCGTTCCCTTTTTCAAGGCTCCAAAAGAAAAGAATGCTGCTCAAACCTTGACCATTATGTCACTGATTTTAGGTTTTCTTTTTGCAGGCATTACCTTCCTAAACTACTGGATGGGGATTATGCCTCAACACGGAGAAACTATTCTTTCACAGATGGCTCAAGGCATCCTTGGTAATTCCTTCTTAGGTCACCTTGGCTATTATATCTTCCAATTCTCCACAGCCTTGATTTTAGCCGTAGCTGCAAATACTGGCTTTTCAGCCTTCCCTATGCTAGCTTACAATATGGCTAAAAACAAATACATGCCCCATCTCTTTATGGAAAAAGGAGACCGCCTAGGCTACTCTAATGGAATTTTAACTCTGGCTTTTGGGGCTATGATTCTTCTTCTCATTTTTAATGGCAATACCGAACGTTTGATTCCCCTTTATACTATCGGGGTCTTCGTTCCCTTTGCCCTTTCTCAGACTGGGATGATTCGCCATTGGAAAAAAGAAAAAGGGGCAAATTTCTTAAAACCTGCCCTTGCCAATATCCTTGGAGCTATCATTTGTTATGCTATTGTCCTCATTTTACTCCTCTTCAGACTGGGTGATATCTGGCCATTCTTCCCAATTATCCTAGTTCTAACCTTCCTCTTTTTGTCCATTCACAGCCACTACCAAAAAGTGGCAAAACAACTGCGACTCTACGAAGGAATTGAAAAGCGCACTTATGACGGCAATCTTGTCCTTGTCCTAGTAGGAAATGTTACTCGAGTAAGTGTTGGAGCCATTAACTACGCTCAAAGTATCGGTGACGAAGTGTTAGCCATGCACATTTCTACTAAAGAAACGGCAGAAAAAGACCAAGAAATTCTTCAGGAATTTGCCGATTACTTCCCAAATATCACTCTGAAGAATATCAATACTAGCTACCGCGACATCATCACCCCTAGCGTTAAGTATGTCAAACGAATCGCCCAAGAAGCTAAGCAAAAAAACTACACTGTTACAGTCCTTGTCCCACAGTTTATCCCTAACAAGCCTTGGCAAAATATCCTGCACAATCAAATGAGCCTCAAACTAAAATACGCTCTCAGATGGCATGAAGACGTCGTTGTCGCTAGCTACTCTTATCACTTAAAAGAATAAACAAAAACTCAAAATCAGTAACTTATATCTGGTTTTGAGTTTTTTGTATATGACCTTTTAAAAGAGCCCTCCATGAGTTCCATTTGAAATTGAAGATTTCGTGGACAGTTCACTATGTAGGATAAAAAGAAAAGCCAGTAGACTCGAGTTCCTACTGACTTCTTTGTTGAATTCGTTTGGATTAAGCAGCCAAAACTTTGCGTCCTTTACGACGACGAGCTGCCAATACGCGACGACCGTTTTTAGTTGACATACGGTTACGGAATCCGTGTTTGCGCGCACGACGAAGTTTACTTGGTTGATAAGTACGTTTCACGATGAATACCTCCTCATAGATTTTGTATTCGTTTAGCCGGCTATAAAGTGATCAGTTACTAAACATACTTTACTATTCTATCTGATTCTGCCACTTTTGTCAATAGCTCCAAGCAAATGTTTTCTAGCTTTTCCTATGAAAGCCCTTATCTACGATACTGTTTCAAGAAACGAGTCATCTTTTCTTGGATTTGTGCTAATTCGTCCACACGAGGAAGGTAAACGATACGGAAATGGTCTGGTTCCTTCCAGTTAAAACCACGACCATGAACCAAGAGAACCTTTTCTTGTTTCAAGAAATTGAGGACAAACTGCTCATCATCATCGATGCGGTACATATTACGGTCAATTTTAGGGAAGATATAAAGACCCGCCTTAGGCTTGACTGCAGATAAACCTGGAATATCTTGAATGGCATTATAGATAAAGTTTCTTTGCTCATAGATACGACCACCAGGAAGGAGCAATTCGTCCACTGACTGGTGACCTCCTAGCGAGGTTTGTACAACTTGCTGGGCCAAAACGTTGGAGCACAGGCGCATATTTGACAGCATATTGAGCCCTTCGATATAGCCCTTAACATGAGTCTTAGGTCCAGACAAGACCATCCAGCCTACACGAAAACCTGCGATACGGTGAGATTTTGACAGACCATTCATGCTGACGCAGAAGACATCTGGAGCCAGACTTGCTACAGGTGTATGCACATGTCCGTCCATCACCATGCGGTCATAAATCTCATCCGCAAAGATGATCAAATCATGCTGGCGCGCAATCTCGATAATATCTAATAAGAGTTCCTTAGGATAGAGAGCTCCCGTCGGGTTATTTGGATTGATAAGGACAATGGCCTTGGTATTAGAGCTAATCTTAGATTTAATATCGTCCAGATCAGGATACCATTCTGCTTCTTCATCACAGATATAGTGAACAGCATTTCCTCCAGCCAAGCTGACAGCAGCCGTCCAGAGAGGATAGTCTGGCATAGGTACCAAGACTTCATCACCGTTATCCAAAAGCCCTTGCATAGACATAACAATCAGCTCACTGACACCGTTACCTAGGTAGATGTCGTCGATGCCTACGTTTGGAAATTTTTTCAGTTGGCAATACTGCATAATAGCCTTACGCGCCGAAAAAATACCCTTGGAATCAGAGTAACCTTCACTATCACGTGCATTCATAATCAAATCATGAATGACCTCATCAGGTGCTGTAAAACCAAACTCAGCAGGATTCCCTGTATTTAGACGCAAAATCTTTTCACCATTTGCGCGCATCCGCATGGCTTCTTCCAAAACCGGACCACGAATATCATAAGCCACATGCTCTAACTTACTAGACTTGTTAAATTCTTTCATCTTTTTTCCTCAATTCATCAGGATAGTAACATTATACCACTAGACAGGCCATGCGACAAGTTTTCTGAAACAAGCCAGCAAAAGAAAAGTCTCACTAGATGCGAAACCCTTCGGACATAGAAGATTGATCCTTTAGCTAAGTCCTATCACATGCCAAAAGACAGACCAAGAAAGACTAATGCTAAAAAGGAATCATACAAAAGATTAAACATGAGAAAGAGCCCCCACGTGACCAAATAATCCAAGCGACCACTTCTCTTTGCAATCACAAATAAAATGATGTGGTAGACTAAGTGAAAGAGAAGAAATCCAATAAAACCTGGATAGAGAACCGGCACGACTCTTTCCAACTGCCAAAGCATCACTACTTCTCCTACAAGCGATACAAGGATAATTCCATGATAAAGAAAACTTGTTTTTTTAGAAGCTTGAACAGAATCTTTCATACTTTCTCCTCCCCCACTGTGTTTCCTACTATCCTGTTTTCTTTTATTTTAACATATCTCCACCAAATCGAATCTCCAATAATATTTATTTAAATCTGATTTTTACTTTACTTCTTTAGTGAAAAGGGTTACAATAACAGTAAGAAAATTTCAGGAGGTTTCATTATGGCACAACGTTACCAAAATGTTATGGTCGCAATTGATGGTTCTAAAGAAGCGGACTTGGCTTTCGTCAAAGGTGTTTACACTGCTCTACGCAACGAATCCAAGCTCACCATTGCCCATGTTATTGACACACGCGCTCTTCAAAGCGTGTCTACCTTTGATGCTGAAGTTTACGAAGAACTCCAAGTCGACGCTGAAAGTCTGATGAAGGAGTACGAAAAGCGCGCAAAAGATGCTGGTGTGACCGATATTCACATCGTCATCGAAATGGGAAATCCAAAAACCCTCCTTGCCCGCACTATTCCAGACGCAGAAAATGTCGATCTGATACTCGTTGGTGCAACAGGGCTCAATGCCTTTGAACGCCTCTTGGTTGGCTCTTCATCTGAGTACATTCTCCGTCATGCGAAAGTCGACTTGCTGGTCGTGAGAGAAAGAGAAAAAACCTTATAATCATAAAAAAAGGAGCACGGAGCTCCTTTTTTTATGACTTATTTCTGTTTTTCTTTGTGGCGCTCATAGGCCTTCATCTGGCGTTGGATCTCTTTTCGAATCGCAGCTTCTGGGGCATAATGCTCATCCCAGTCATCTGGTTTTAAAATTTTATGTGTAACTGGATCAAAATGAGCTTTTCCATCAGGGAACACTTTCCCCATATTCGCCTCGTGAACAATATCAAAGATACGTTCCGGATCTACTCCCATCAAGACAAAGCTACCATAGGTAAAGTAGAGAGTATCGATCAAGGCATCAACTTGCCCAATCAAATCTTTTTGGGCCGGTGTCTTTTTCACCACTTTCTCTGCAGCCTTATCAATCGCCTCGTGCATACTTGCAAGCGACTGCTGGAATTCTTCCTCTGAAGAACTTGCTGCACGAACAAACTCTACTAATTCTTCAATTTTAAAGTCTGCACGGTGGGTTGCTCCTTCAACATCCCAGGCCCGTGGTTCTTCTTGGGTTCGTTCATCCATCATGTGGTGGAAGGTTTTGACTTTATTGAAGTGGTAGTCCCGACTAACAAATACCTTTTCTGCTGCTAAAACACCAAAATGTTCGAGTGCCTTGTGGATACCATCTTGTTGGTTACTTGCAGTGATGTGTTTGGCAACCTCTTTGACGCTGTTACTGCCATTTCCCATAGCCACAGACATGCCGACACCCGCCAACATTTCCAGGTCATTGTCTGAATCTCCGAAGGCCATGACTTGGTTGAGGTCGAAACCATATTCTTTCCCAATTAGGCGAATGCCTTCTAATTTTGAATTCCCTTGGTTGATGATATCTGCTGCGAAAGGATTGCTTCGAGTCAATTTCAAATCTTCAAAATCACTGGCAGCTTTCTCAGATTCTTCTGGAGTCATCAGCATTAACACTTGATAGATTGGCTCATTTATCAAACGAAGCAGGTCATCTTCCTTTTGAGGGACTGCCTTGCTAACCATTCGATTAAAGGAACGGCTAACGGTTCTTGTTAAGACAGTCGGGATAAAACGGCTCACCAGCTGTGAAAAGGATCCAAGACCAAAGGACATAATTTTAGAGCCAACTACTGCATGCTCCGTTCCAAGAGCGATTTCTTTACGCTCCTTTTTAGCATAAGCAATCAGTTGGCGTAGACTTGACTTAGCAATCGGACTAGCAAAGAGCACCTTTTCTTTATTAAAGATGTATTGGCCGTTGTAGGTCACTGCAAAATCCAAGTCCAAGTCTTCCATCAATTCCTTGACAAAGAAAGGTCCCCGTCCTGTCGCCACTCCAACAAGCACCCCTTGTTCTTTCACGATCCGAATTGCGTCCTTAGTGGATTTCAAAACACTCTTACGATCGTTGACTAGCGTTCCATCGATATCAAAAAAAACAGCTTTGACTTCCATCCTATCCCATTCTCCCCTTTTGTGTTACAATGATTATACCACATTTCAGAAAGAGTGAGTAATTCATGCCTAAGAAAATCCTTGTTTTACATACAGGTGGGACTATTTCCATGCAAGCAGACGCTTCTGGCGCAGTTGTGACCAGCCAGGACAATCCCATGAACCATGTCACCAATCCTCTTAAAGGGATAGAGGTCCAGGCCATAGACTTTTTTAACCTACCGAGCCCCCATATCAAACCCAAACACATGCTAGCCCTCTACCATAAGATTAAAGAGGAAGCAGACAACTACGATGGGGTTGTGATTACACATGGGACAGACACTTTGGAAGAAACAGCCTACTTCCTTGATACCATGAAAATCCCCAACATGCCCATCGTTCTAACAGGAGCTATGCGTAGTTCCAACGAACTCGGTAGCGATGGCGTTTATAACTACCTGAGCGCTTTACGAGTCGCCAGCGATGACAAGTCAGCTGACAAGGGTGTCCTGGTCGTTATGAACGATGAAATCCACGCAGCTAAGTACGTCACAAAAACCCATACCACCAACGTAGGGACCTTTCAAACCCCAACACATGGACCACTTGGCCTCATCATGAAGCAAGAAATCCTCTACTTCAAAACGGCTGAACCTCGTGTCCGTTTTAATCTCGAGCATATTCAAGGTCTGGTGCCTATCATCTCCGCTTATGCAGGTATGACCGATGAATTGATTGACATGCTTGATTTAGAGCACCTAGATGGTCTAGTCATTCAAGCTTTTGGAGCTGGAAATGTTCCCAAAGAAACAGCCCAAAAATTAGAAACTCTCCTCCAAAAAGAAATTCCAGTTGCCTTGGTTTCACGTTGCTTTAACGGGATTGCCGAGCCCGTCTACGCCTACCAAGGGGGGGGAGTGCAGTTGCAAGAGTCTGGCGTTCTCTTTGTCAAAGAACTCAACGCTCAAAAAGCTCGCCTCAAATTATTGATTGCCATCAACGCAGGACTAAAAGGACAAGCATTGAAAGACTATATGGAAGGCTAAACCTCTTCTCTAGAAAGCAAAATCAGGAAATCTTCACGATTCCCTGATTTTTTTATTTGCGTTTTCGTGTAGAACGGCGTTCTGTCAAACCATGAGGTAGGAGAACTTCGCGCTCTTCCAATTCTTCCTTATGCATAATCTTAGTCAACATACGCATGCTGATAGCCCCCAAATCATAAAGCGGTTGGGCAACTGTCGTCAAGTTTGGACGGGTGTATCGTGCAATTTGAGAGTCATCCGTCGTAATGATTTCAAACTCTTCTGGCACTGAAACACCATGATCTGATAAACCATTTAGCACACCTGCTGCCAATTCGTCACCAGTCACAACTGCAGCTGTAGCTTGTGATGAAACCAACCGTTCTGCCAAGGCATAACCATCGTTATAGCTATATTTTGATTCAAAAACCAAGCCCTCGCTATAAGGGATTCCTGCTTTTTTCAAAGCTTCCTTATAACCAATCAAACGAACCTTGCCATTGATATCATCGACAAGCGGGCCACTCACAAAGGCAATTTTCTCATTTTCTTTAAGAAGATAGCTCACTGCGTCAATCGTGGCTTGTTTGTAGTCAATATTCACACTTGGAAGTTGGTGTTCTACATCCACCGTACCTGCAAGAACAACCGGCGTCCGTGAACGAGAGAATTCTGAACGAATCTTTTCAGTCAAGTGATAGCCCATAAAAATAATCCCATCGACTTGTTTTGAAAAGAGCGTGTTAACCACTGAAACTTCCTTTTCATCATCCTCATCACTATTTGCTAGGACAATGTTATACTTGTACATTTCAGCAATGTCATCAATCCCCTTAGCAAGTGTTGAGAAATAACCATTGGTAATGTTAGGAATCACAACTCCGACTGTCGTTGTTTTCTTACTAGCCAAACCACGAGCGACCGCATTTGGACGATAGTCCAAGCGTTCAATCACTTCGAGGACTTTTTTTCGAGTGTTCTCTTTAACATTCTTGTTGCCATTAACGACACGGCTAACTGTTGCCATTGAAACCCCTGCTTCACGGGCAACGTCATAAATCGTTACTGTATCATCTGTGTTCATTCCGTTTCCTTTCTATATTGAAAATTTCGCTTTCACGCATCTGCTTACTCCATTTTATCACTTATTGTAAACACTTTCAAGTATTTTTTAGAGAAACTTTGAAAAAATTTCACAGTCTATTCTCATTTTGAAAAAACAAGCAGGATTCCTTGATTTTTCAGCTTTTTTACTGTATGATAAGAAAAATAAAAGGAGGAAGGAAACATGGCTTTTACAAATACACAGAGACGTTCCGCCAGTTTTGGTGTTGTGACCAGTCTACCCGACGATGTTATTGACTCTTTATGGTTCATTATCGATCATTTTTTGAAAAATGTCTTTGAATTAGAAGAAGAACTCGAATTTCAGATTCTCAACAACGAGGGGACCATTACCTTCCATTTCTCTAGTCAAAACCTTCCGACTAGCATCGATTTTGATTTCAATCATCCTTTCGATCCCCTTTACCCTCCTAGGGTCCTTGTTTTAGACACGGACGGTAAAGAAACCATCCTCCTTCCAGAAGAAAATGACCTATTTTAAAAACTCTAGCTTCTTGGCGTAAACTGCTGAGGAACTAGAGTTTTCTTTTTCTAATAAATGGAGCGACTAACAACTAGACCATTGGGTTTTGTGTACTCTAAATCAAGGTAATCCTGGTAAGTCCCCGGTACAATGAAACCTTGGGGACTTAATATATCCGTCCCAGCTTTTCCCACGATTGAGTCTGCCAGCAAGACACAATTGGTACTGAGAACAAAGTAGGTCTTAAACTCAGATGAGCTAAATTTATAGAGGACCGCATCCGCTTCTTGCTTCAGTTGGTAGGAGTAGGCATGCTTGACCTCACCTTCTCTTCTTTTCATCAACTGAGAGCTCGGCTCCCAAGGAATTAACAAATCTTCTATTTCTTCTAAACGAGCTTGGATAGCAGCTTTCTGTTGTTCTGTCAAACTCAGACCATAAGCAAACAAGGTCTTCTGACTTTCTCTCTTACAGAGCTCGATGTATTTTTCCCGATTGGCTTTAAACAAGACACCATCTCCAACCATGCCGAATAAACGCTCCGAGTGAGGATCATACGAGCCATAGGAAATAACCATCCCTTGATAGCAAATATCCACATGCCCCATAGCAAGGAAGAAAGATGTTTCTGAGGTATGAATAAAAATTTCTAGATCAACCGTCTGGTCGTTTTTTCTTTCTGAATGAACTTCACCTTCCTGGCTTTCATGATTTGACAGCCACTCATTCAGTTTACGCAAGGTGCTGATAGGGATCAGAGCCGTCACAAAAATCGGCAAGGTCATTCGCATTCGCCGTTTTAGCTTGGGATTGTTTTCTATCCTTTCAAAAAAGAAACCGTCCCAGAGGCTACTGGCTCCTAGCATGAGCAAGTAAAACCCAAGCAAGAGCAATTCAAAATTCGCTGCATCGTGAAAAGGAGAGATGCTATAAAGCCCGAATCCTATCATCCATACAGCATCGAAGAAATGATGAAGCCGAGGATGAATGGCATTTTTTCGATAGAGAAACCAAGTCACAAGACTAATGACGCCCGTAAACAGCTGGTAACTCGCAATGATAAACACCAGGAGGTAGAGGGTCAGGTCTTGTAAAATGATAGAATCAAATAAGAGAGCAGCAACCACCAGCTTGGCCAAGGTTACAAAGATGTTTTCCCTACGCTGTTTATCCTGTAACCAACGAGTCAACAAGTGCCAAACTGCTGACAAGGAAAAGTAAGTCATCAGCAACTGATAACCTATCCTTGGAATCACCTGTCCGAAATAAATCAAGAGAAAGCCTAAAACAATAGCAAGTAGCCCCTCCCCTATACTCTTCCACTTGCTATAGCTATCGGAAAGTTTAGGCATCTCCTTGCTCCAACTGGTCAACCAAGCAACGAATTGATTGTTTTAAGTTCGGATGGATAAAATGGGGAGCTATTTCTTGCAGAGACTCAAGGACAAAGAGGCGTTCTGCTACATAAGGGTGAGGCAAGATGAGGTCGTCTGTATAAATGACTTGGTCCTCCACGAAGAGCAAGTCCAAATCAATCAAACGTGGTCCCCAATGCACTTCTCGAACCCGTCCCATCTCTGCCTCAATGCTTAACAAGTTCTCTAACAAGACTGGTGCTGGTAGCCAGGTTTCTACTTCAATCACCTGATTGGCAAAAGTATCTTGCTCCACACCACCCCAAGGTTCCGTCGTTAAGACACTGGACTCTTTGAGAATATGGATGCCGCGAGCTCGCAGTTTATCGATAGCTTGTTCCAAGTTCGCCTGCTTATCGCCCATATTGCTTCCTAGAGCGATAAAGGCACGTTGCTTACAGCGATGAATGGTCACTGAGCAAGTATCCAGCGGCAAGTGCACTGGTGCCCAAGGTTTTTTGAGTTCCAGTTCAATTTCTTGGACCAGAGGATAGGTCTCAAAGGTACGCTCTACTAGTTTGTAGGCTACCGTTTCAATCAAGTCCTCAGTGGTTTCCTGAAACCAAGTCGTCCACTGCTGACACAGTTCTCCGTAATGGACAGATGCTGTTAAATCCAAGTCTGTCGCCGCCTTAGTCATATCATAGGATAAGCTTGCGGAAATAACAAACTTCTGCCCCAATTCTTTCTCACTTGAAAAAAGACCATGATAGGCAAAAATTTCCAAATCTTTAATCTGCAGTTGATCCATAACTAGCCCTTTCTAGAAAAATCCGCATGAAGCGGATTCTTTTTATAGTCCCATTAAACGATAAGCCTGGTCTCGGAGGTCCTTATCTGTTTCAAATAGACCACGAGCTACTGTCGTCAAGGTTGCCGTGCCTGGCTTTCTGACACCACGCATGCTCATACACATATGCTCGGCCTCAATGACAACAAAGGCTCCTTTAGCACCCAGATAGTCCATCAAGGCATCGGCCACCTCAATATTCAAACGTTCTTGAATTTGTGGTTTTTTAGAATAAACTTCAACCGTACGGGCTAGCTTAGACAAGCCTGCCACCCGACCATCTGGAATATAGGCAATGTGCGCTCTCCCATAAAAAGGCAAGAAGTGGTGCTCACACATAGTGTGGAAAAAGATATCCTTTTCTACCACCATATTATCATCAATAATCTCAAAGGATTTTGACAGGTGTTCCTCAGCAGTTTGGCCCAGACCTGAAAAAATCTCTTGGTACATACGGGCTACACGAGCAGGTGTTTCCTGCAAGCCCTCGCGGTTAGCGTCCTCACCAACAGCCTCGATAATCATTTTTACAGCCGTTTCAATCTTTTGTGTATTCATTCTCGTTCTTCCTCTCCATCAGATAGGCTCTCACTTGGCTCAAGAAATACAAGGAACCTGTGACAATCCTAACTGTTTGTTTCTCTTCATTTTTATCTGTCAATTTCTGCTCTAGATAATCCTGCCAACTTTGGTAATTGAGATTTCTAGACTTGGCTGTCTCTTTCAGCACGCTTTCATCCGTCGCCCGACTATCATCAAAATGTGTAAGGGTAAGCTCGGTATCTGGCATTTCCCCTAGCAAGTCCAGCATATCATCCAAGGCCTTGGTTTTGATGCAGGTAAAGAGGATTTCCTTATGATAATCCGCAAAGCGTTCTTGCAAGGTTGCTAATAAAGCCTTGATAGCATGGGGATTATGTGCCCCATCCAAAAGCAGCAAGGGCTTTTTAGACACGACCTCCAAACGCCCTGGCCATCTGGTCTCTTTCAAAGCTTGAGCAAGCAAGTGATTGCTTGCTAGTTCTCGACCATCTTCTTTACAAAAAGCATCAAGTAAAGCTATGGCCATCCCAGCATTCTCTATCTGGTGCAAGCCAAGCAAGCCAGTCTGGAAGCGACCTTGTCTGAGAGAACTAGTATAGTCAAAGACTTCACCCGTTACCACACTCTCTTGATGACTAACTTGATAATCTGTCCCGTAGGCAAGTCTCGGTGCATCTTTCCCTTCCGCAATGCGGTCAATCACAGCCAAAGCTTCTGGAGCAATACGACCTGTCACCAAGGGAATACCTTGTTTGATAATACCAGCTTTCTGCTCTGCTATAGCTTCCAAGGTGTCACCAAGTAGGGCTACATGGTCCAATCCAATAGTCGTAATTCCTGTCAAAATAGGCTGACAGACATTGGTACTATCTAAAAGTCCACCCATGCCGACTTCCATGATGGCCATATCTACTTGCTCTGAAGCAAAGTAGTCATAGGCTATGGCTGTGATAATCTCAAATTCGGTCGTTCCTTGTAAAGCAAGGCCCTTCTCCCCCTCAAGCAAAGACTGATAGTCTGCCATGAGGGCTTCTAGTCTAGCCTCTGGGATAGATTCCCCATTGATGCTAATCTGGTCTGTGTAATGAATGAGATAGGGCGAGCTGAAAACACCAACTCTCAGCCCCATCTTTTCTAGCATATTTTTCAAAAAAGTAATGGTCGAACCCTTGCCATTGGTCCCTCCGATATGGATGATCTTGAGTTTGAGATGGGGATTACCACGCAAAGCTAACAGTTCCACCATTCGTTCCAAGCCAAAATGCGGTTGGTCCGTCCGGTAGTTAGCAATCCACTGATTGTTTTCGATTTCTTTCATCTTATTTATATTGTTTTAAATCTAGATTTTCCGCTTCATCAGCCAGACGAATAGCGGAGGCAATTTCAACTGCTATCCTGTGACTAGCTACGTCATGCACGCGCACCACTTCTACACCCTGTCTTGCAGCAATACTAGTTACATGAGCCGAAGCCGTATCTCGATTGCGGAAACCAAGTTCTGTCTCAGGGTTGACTTCAAAACCATTTTCTTCAAGGATATTGATGACAAATCGCTTGCGCGACACTCCAAGAAAGATTGGATACCCCTTCTGATGTAGTTTATCCAAGTCCCGTAAAAGAAGCAGATTTTCTTTCTTGGTCAGACCAAAGCCGATTCCTGGATCCAACAGGATATTTTCTTGTGCAATTCCAGCTTCCTCTGCTCTCGCTAGTGCTCGTTCAAAGAAAGTCTCCATCAACTCTTCGATTGGCAATTTTTCAAAGTCAGCTAACTCTTCCTCAGTAAAAGCTTGTCCAAAACCAAAATGAGGAAATATAAGCGAGCTAGGGTGCTGAGGTCGCGCCATGACTGGATTAAACATGATGACAACTTTCGCTCTCGCTTCAGCTACCACATGGGCCATTTTTTCATCACCCATGAGACCAGTGATATCATTGACTAGATTGGCACCAGCAGCCAAAGCAGCCTCTGCCACTTGACTTTTCCAAGTATCAATGGAGATAAGGACATCACTTTCCTTGCGAATCGCTTTAATCACTGGAACAACACGCTGGATTTCCTCTTCTATCTCAACATAGCTGCTTCTTCCCGGCCGAGTCGATTCTCCGCCGATATCTAGCATGCTGGCTCCTTCTGCTATCAATTTACGAGCCTGCTGGAGTGCTTGCTCAAGAGCAAAAAATTGACCACCGTCCGAAAAGGAGTCTGGGGTTACATTGATAATTCCGCAAATAGCTGTCTTTGCATGATTGGCTTTACTTGACATATCGGTCACTCCCTCAAGGCTTTTCACCATATTATTTCTCTATTTTACCATAAAAAGAAAAAGATGGACACGATTGCATTCATCTTTTTCCCAGTAGAAACAAGTAAGCAATTGTCAAAAATCTTAAACAGAGATCCCTAATGTCCGACTCAAAATCACCACGAGAGCCAACAAACAGAAAGCAACCCCATTCACAATCATGTGAAGTAAGATAGACATTTCCAAACGTTGGGTCTTGTAAGCTGTCCAAGACAGAACTGTTGACATACCTCCATAAATCAATAAAGAAGGTAAATTACTTGGTTGATGCAATAAAGCAAACACAATCGTACCAACCACAAATCCCAAGTTCTCCTTGCCTCGGAAGATTTTTTTAGGAATAATCCCACGACACAAAATTTCCTCACAAATCGGCGCAATCAAGACTAGCATGAAAAAAGTGGCAATCAAGGAACTATTTTCAACCAGACTGTTAATAGTTGATTGATTGCTCGTTGTCGTCTCATTCGTCATGCGAAGCAAAGCTGCACCAAACAAATTGTTAGCAAAAATCACTAGGTAACTCAACACCAAGCGAGCCAAGTCTTTGGCCTTAAAAAAGGACAGATTAAAAGTAGCAAGTTGTGTTTTTCGAGCACCTAAAATAAAGACAGTCAAAATAACAATGGATAGAGCACCGACTAAGAGCCCTGATTGTAAAAGGGGAAATTGATTAGAAGCTAACCAAAAAGATAGCCCTAAAGGAACTTGCGCTAGAATTAAAGCCACTAAAAGAATGAGGACCCACATTCCTCTGTTCAAAACCTCTTGCCAGATTGTCTTTTCTTTCATCTTGTACCTCCTTATAATAAAAAGGGGAAATTCCCCTTTTTCTATTATACCATTTACAGTGCCATACTGATATAGTTAAGGATAAACAAGGCATCCAAAATCCAAATCATCACGTGCACATCCTTGGCTTGACCTTTGACAAGTTTTGTCAAGGTGTATGTCAAGAAACCAACTGCGATTCCTTGAGTGATTGAGTAGCTGAATCCCATAAAGATAGATGTGAAGAAGGCAGGAACAGCCTCAGCCATATCATCCCAAGGAATATTTTTAAGATTAGACAGCATCATAATTCCGACGATAATCAAAATTGGTGCTGTTGCTGCTGAAGGAACAATAGCAAGAAGTGGGCTAAAGAAGCTAGATAGGGCGAAACAGATCGCAACCACTAGGGCTGTCAAACCTGTACGTCCACCAGCACCAATACCTGCTGCTGACTCAATATAAGTTGTTACGTTTGAAGTACCTGCAATGGCACCTACCGAAGTTGCTACCAAATCAGAGTATAGAGCCTTGTCCAATTTAGCGGACTCATGATTTTCTCCACTTGTCGCAACGATACCAACTTTTTCACCAGTACCGATAAGAGTACCGATTGTATCAAAAATATCCGTTAGTGAGAAGGCAAGAATAGCCATCAAGGTTTCTGGTAAACGCGAAGTGTTTGAAATCAAAGATCCTAAACCTTCTGAACCAAGACCTGCACCAAACAAAGTTCCTAAATCATTAATCGCTGATGAAAGATTGTTGCTAGCAAAGTCAATCCCTGACAAATTCACAACACCAACAGCAATAGCAAGGACAGTCGTTGTTAAAATAGAAAGAATGATTCCACCTTTGATGCCTTTAACAACAAAGAAGATGGTAATAGCCAGACCTGCAAGAGCCACCAATACTGCTGGAGTATTGAAGTCTACCAAGCCTGGAACGGCTGCTGAATTTGCTGTAAGTGCAGCTTGAGCCTTGTCTGCTCCTTCGCCTGCTACCGTATAAGTACCTGGATCGATTGAGAATTTCAAGAGACCGGCATTCTTAATCCCAACATAGGCAAGGAAAACACCAATACCAGCCGAAATAGCTGAACGAAGTGTTGTAGGAATAGATTCGATGATCATTTTACGAACATTTGTCAAGGTAATAATCAGTGAAATAATTCCACAGATGAAGACCATACCAAGAGCTTCTTTCCAAGTATAGCCCATTCCAAATACAACTGTAAAGGTGAAGAAGGCATTTAGTCCCATACCTGGTGCTTGTGCGTACGGCAAATTAGCATAGAAAGCCATCATCAAAGTACCAACTACAGAACCGATAATCGTTGCCAAGAACACACCTTGAACAGGCATACCCGTTTGGGAAAGCATTTGAGGGTTTACAAAGAGAATATAACTCATTGCAAAGAATGTTGTTAAACCAGCAAGCACCTCTGTACGGACATCTGTCCCGTGCTCTTTTAGTTTAAATAGTTTGTCCATCTTTAATCTCCTTTTGTTTTTTACGAACAATATCAGTATTATATCATTTATCATTCACCTTTTCAATATGTTTGTTTGAATTATTTAACAAAATGGAATTTTCATTTTTTGTTTTGAGTCTGTTTTTCTTCTTTCTTTTTGATATAATAGTAAACATCTTATCTGGAATCTACTAGGAAGGTTTATATGACTAAAAAAATTATTGCAGTCGATTTGGACGGAACCTTGCTCAATGGTGAAAGCAAGCTCTCCGATTTTACCAAAAAGACAATCAAAAAAATTACTGAAAAGGGGCACCATGTTGTCATCACGACAGGCCGTCCTTACCGCATGGCGAAAAACTTCTACCGTGAATTAGAGTTGCATACTCCCATGATTAACTTTAATGGTTCCCTCACTCATCTACCCGGACAGACTTGGGCGCATGAAAAGTGCTTGACCTTGGACAAAAAATACCTCTTGGACATGGTCCAACGCAAAGAGGATATCCAAGCTGACTTTATTGCTGGAGAATACCGTAAGAAATTCTACATCACAGCTCCTAATGAAGAAATCGCAGATCCAAAATTATTTGGTGTGGAAAATTTCCAACCCGAAAATCAATTCAAGCCTGAACTGGTGACCAAGGACCCAAACTGCATCCTCTTGCAAACAAGAGCTGAGGACAAATACGCTCTAGCAGACGAGATGAATCGTTTTTATCAACACCAACTATCCATCAATACTTGGGGAGGCCCCCTCAACATCCTCGAGTGTACTCCCAAAGGGGTAAACAAGGCCTTTGCCCTCGAATATTTGCTCAATGTGATGAATCGTGACAAAAAAGACTTAATTGCCTTTGGTGATGAGCAAAACGATAGAGAAATGCTGGCTTTCGCAGGCAAGGGATATGCCATGAAAAATGCCAATCCGGACTTGCTTCCCTATGCAGATGAACAACTCCCACTAACCAATGAAGAGGATGGTGTTGCCCACGCCTTACAAGATTTATTCCTATAAAAAGGAAAGGTTGCTGTTCTGCAACCTTTCCTTTTGTTTTCATTCAGTTTTCATAACTAAGGCTTATTTTCAGTATTTTTATATTAAATTTTCTAGCTTTATTTTCATACATTTTTTAAAAAGCTTATTATATTAACATTTTGTAGGGGTGTTTTTATTAAAAACTTTCCTGTTTTTAGAAAAAGTAGTTGATTTTTATATGAAAACGGTTTATACTTAATTAGGCTTAAAGTTTTCTTAAACACACAGTCAAACATTTTAAAGGAGGAATGACAATAATGAGTATCGGAATCATTATTGCGAGCCACGGCGAATTTGCTGCGGGTATTCATCAGTCCGGATCCATGATTTTTGGTGAACAAGAGAAGGTTCAAGTTGTAACCTTTATGCCAAATGAAGGTCCAGATGATTTATACGCTAAGCTCAATAACGCTGTTGCTGCATTTGACGCAGAAGATGAGGTTCTAGTATTGGCTGACCTTTGGAGTGGATCTCCATTCAACCAAGCTAGTCGCGTAATGGGAGAAAATCCAGAACGTAAATTTGCCATCATCACTGGACTAAACTTGCCGATGTTGATCCAAGCCTACACAGAGCGCCTTATGGACGCGAATGCAGGTGTGGAAAAAGTCGCTGCGAATATCATTAAAGAAGCCAAAGATGGCATCAAAGCTCTTCCAGAAGAGCTTAACCCAGTTGAGGAAGTTGCAACTGCTGCAGCTGCTCCTACCGCACAAGCTGCGATTCCAGAAGGAACTGTTATCGGTGACGGTAAACTGAAAATCAACCTTGCTCGTCTAGACACTCGTCTACTTCACGGTCAGGTTGCGACTGCTTGGACTCCAGATTCAAAAGCAAACCGTATCATCGTTGCTTCAGACAATGTTGCTAACGACGACTTGCGTAAAGAATTGATTAAACAAGCAGCTCCAAACGGAGTAAAAGCCAACGTCGTACCAATCCAAAAATTGATCGACGTTGCAAAAGACCCACGTTTCGGCGAAACTCATGCCCTTATCTTGTTTGAAACTCCACAAGATGCACTTCGTGCTATCGAAGGCGGTGTACCAATCAAGACTCTTAACGTTGGATCAATGGCTCACTCAACTGGTAAAACAATGGTCAACAACGTATTGTCAATGGACAAAGACGACGTTGCTACATTTGAAAAAATGCGTGACCTTGGTGTTGAATTTGACGTACGTAAAGTACCAAACGACACGAAAAAAGATTTGTTTGACTTGATTAGCAAAGCTAACGTTCAATAATTTACATTAAATAGAAAAGGAATAAAACCATGTCAGATATTTCAATCATTTCTGCTATCTTGGTTGTAGTTGTTGCCTTCTTCGCAGGTCTTGAAGGTATCCTCGACCAATTCCAATTCCATCAACCAATCGTTGCATGTACCCTCATCGGTCTTGTAACTGGTAACCTCGAAGCAGGGGTTATGCTTGGTGGATCACTTCAAATGATTGCCCTTGGTTGGGCTAACATCGGAGCTGCCGTAGCTCCTGACGCTGCTCTTGCCTCTGTTGCAGCTGCAATCATCATGATTAAGGGTGGTAACTTTACTACTGAAGGTATCGCAGTCGCAACTGCAACTGCAATCCCTCTTGCCGTAGCTGGACTTTTCTTGACTATGATCGTTCGTACAATCTCAGTTGGTTTGGTTCACACTGCAGACGCTGCTGCTAAAGAAGGAAATATTGCAGCTGTTGAACGCGCTCACTACTTTGCTCTTGTTCTTCAAGGTCTACGTATTGCAATCCCTGCTGCCTTCCTTATCGCTATCCCTGCTTCTGCTGTTCAAGATGCTCTTAAATTGATGCCAGACTGGTTGAACGGTGGTATGGCTGTCGGTGGTGCTATGGTCGTTGCCGTTGGTTACGCTTTGGTTATCAACATGATGGCTACTCGTGAAGTATGGCCATTCTTTGCTATCGGTTTTGCTCTTGCAGCAATTTCTCAATTAACTTTGATTGCCCTTGGTGTAATCGGTGTTGCCCTTGCCTTCATCTACCTCAACCTTTCTAAACAAGGTGGAAACGGTGGCGGAGGAGCTGCAACTTCTAACGACCCAATTGGTGATATCTTAGAAGACTACTAGAAAGGGGAACAATCATGGCTGAAAAAATTCAATTATCAAAATCAGATCGCCAAAAAGTTTGGTGGCGTTCACAATTCCTTCAAGGTTCTTGGAACTACGAACGTATGCAAAACTTGGGTTGGGCTTACTCTTTGATCCCAGCTATCAAGAAACTTTACACTAAAAAAGAAGACCAAGCTGCTGCTCTTGAGCGCCACCTTGAGTTCTTCAACACTCACCCATACGTAGCTGCTCCAATCATGGGGGTTACTCTTGCACTTGAAGAAGAACGCGCTAACGGTACTGAAATCGATGACGCTGCTATCCAAGGTGTTAAGATCGGTATGATGGGACCTCTTGCTGGTATCGGTGACCCAGTCTTCTGGTTTACAGTACGTCCTATCCTTGGTGCCCTTGGTGCATCACTTGCTGCAACTGGTAACATCGTTGGACCACTTCTCTTCTTCTTTGGATGGAATGCAATCCGTATGTCTTTCCTATGGTATACACAAGAGTTTGGTTACAAGGCTGGATCTGAAATCACTAAAGACATGTCTGGTGGTATCTTGAAAGACATCACTAAGGGAGCATCTATCCTTGGTATGTTCATCCTTGCCGTTCTTGTACAACGTTGGGTATCCATCAACTTCACTATCAACCTTCCAGGCAAACAATTGTCAGAAGGTGCCTACATCAACTTCCCAGAAGGTGCTGTTACTGGTGGAGAATTGAAGGGTATTCTTGGTCAAGCGCTTAGTGGTATGAGCCTAGATAGCGTTCAACCACAAACGCTTCAAGGTCAGTTGGACTCATTGATTCCAGGATTGATGGGACTTCTCCTTACTTTCCTTTGCATGTGGTTGCTTAAGAAAAAAGTATCTCCAATCACAATCATCCTTGCCCTCTTTGCAGTTGGTATCGCAGCTCGTTTCTTCGGTATCATGTAATCCAAGCAATTGAAGATGTAGATAAAAAAGAATCAGGACTAAACCTGATTCTTTTTGTGTATCAACTTTTTCTCCTAGTCAGATAATGCAAGCCCCCAATCACCACTGCTAGGACAGCTACATAGACGACTTGAGTGGTTTCTAAAGGGATAAAAGCTCCTTGCAGGATAAAGGTATTGACAAGCACACCTACTAGGGCTGCAAGGCTCAAAAACGTGAGCAAGAGTAACTTGTATCGATTAAAAGGCAGGCTGACCTTGGCAACTAGACACAGACCATTAATCAGGGCAAGGAGGAAGCAAATAAATTTGACCTGACCTGGGACAGTGATAAAGAAATTGGTCAAAAGAACACTAGCAACCAGAATGCCACCACCAATCGCAGCATTGGTCAAAATATCTCGCATAAAATGTGTGCTGACCTTTTCTTTATTGGACTCAAAAGTTAGGAAGAAAGATGGAATCCCAATCGTAATGGCTGAAATGATTGTAAACTGAATGGGGATAAAGGCAAATTCCAATCCAAATATCACACTCAAAATCGCAAACACGATGGAGAAGAAGGTCTTTGTTAGAAAGAGAGAGGCGACCTTTTGGATGTTATTGATGACACGGCGACCTTCCATCAAGATATCATAAAATACTGCAAAGTCATCTGTGAGAAAAACAATATTGGAGACGCTTTTTGCTGCACTGGTGGCTCCATTCATAGCAAAACTAATATCTGCTTTTTTGAGAGCTAGGACATCGTTGACTCCATCACCGCTCATGGCAACTGTTTTACCAGCATTTTGCAAAATAGATACCATCTTTTCTTTCTGCTCAGGTGTCACGCGCCCAAAGATATCGTGGTCCAAGACCACTCTTTCAAAGTCCTCATCACTAACCTTGGTCATATCAATCGCACGGGCTGATTCTTTAAATCCTGCCTTACGAGCCACCCCATATACAGCCACATGATTATCCCCACTGATAATCTTCACTTCAACACCTTGAGATTCGAAATAGTCAAAGGTTTCCTGGGTATTGTCCTTAATCTCATCTGACAAAACGACGTGGCCTAATAGTTCCATATCGGCTGGACTTGTAATCTGGTCCTTGCTATGAGCAAGCGATAAGATTCGAAAACCTTGCTGTTTTAGATGTTCATAGTAAGAATCCATCGCTTGGGTAAAACCGAGAAACTCATAAGCACCGAAAAAGTAGGTTCCACCGTCTTTAACTTGGACAAAGGAATACTTGTTTTTACTTGAAAAGGCACCAACTTCTTGAACTTCCCATTTTTTCTCACAGGTTAAGTAAGTCTTCAGAGCCCGCGACGTCGCATTTTCATCCTCAAAATAAGCTAGATAAGAAGATAGCTTCTCTGCTAAATTAACATCCATTTCTTGGACCTTCATATTACCAGTCGTGATGGTTCCTGTCTTATCAAAACAAAGAACATCTACACGCGCCAAGGTCTCCACACAGTATAGTTCCTGCACCAGAACCTTCTTTTTAGCCAGCTTCATGGCCGCTACCGCCAGAGATACACTGACCAGGAGAATCAATCCCTCTGGAATCATGCCGACCAAGGCGCCTGAACTTCCCAAGACAATCTCAACATAAGACCGTCCTAGACTAAAACCTCTTACATAGAGCAGAATGGCAACTGGCACCAGCAGGATAGAGACGATTTTTAAAATCTTATCCATATAATCGCGCAGTTGAGAAGGGTATTTTTTGAATTCCTTGCTGGATTTTGCAAGTTTGTTGATATAACTATCGGGACCCACAGCTGTAGCAAGGACCAGACAAGTACCGCTGACAACATTGCTTCCGCTCATCAGCTTGTCACCAACTGTTTTAAAGACCGAATCACTCTCACCCGTCAGCAAGGACTCATCTACTTCAATATTCCCTTCCAACACTTCTGCATCTACAGGTACCTGATCTCCCAGATTGAGATGCAGATACTCGCCCAGTACGATGTCCTCTGGATCAATCTCAATCGTTTGACCATCTCGGTTGACCCTATACTTACTTTTACCAAGCAAACTTAGCTTTTCCAAAGCATTTTTTGAACGCACTTCTTGGAAAATCCCGATAGCTGTATTGATAGCAATCACGCCCAAAAACAGCATATTCTCAAATCGCAAGGTTGTGGCTACCAGAACTGCCAGAGCCAAGTTCATAGCATTAAAGAAGGTAAAGATATTTGAAACGACGATTTCCTTGGTTGTTTTATAAGGTTTAATGTCACTGATGTTTCGTTGACGATCCTTGATGTCTTGGCTGCTTAAATACTTCATTTCTACTCCGATATCCTTTTGTACTACTATAGTAACACATATCTTTTTCTCTGTCACTTAAAGACTCAAAATAAGGAGAACTCACTTGGCAAGCATCATCTATCGCCACTTCAAGAAGGACTTAAAAAAGAAGCTAGGATTCCCCTAACCTCTTTTCTTTAGACTTTATTCTGCTAAGGCTCCCATTGGATCCCATGGTGCAAGTACGATTGGTTCTGCTTCATAGGCAGCTTGTTCTTCTGCCGTCAGCAATTCCTTACGGACAACGATTTGGTAAGTGTATTCATCCATCCAAGCATCTGAGGCGACGAAGTAACCATCTGTGCCGACCTTGTCTCCCCATGAGTTTTCAACTTTCCACTTGGTTGACTTGCCATTTTCATCCAAATCAACACCCGTCAAGACCATGGCGTGGGTCATCAAACTTTCGCTGTAGTCCAAACGTCCAGCCTTGTCTTGAGTGAGTTGAATATCCATGCTTGATTCAAAGTCATAAACATCTGTCGCAAGGATTCCAGCTTTGCGGTTGCTGAGTTGGCCGACATCTGAACCAAACCAAACAGTCTCACCTGTTTGCATTTGGGCAATCGCCAATTCTTTCAAACGCTCCATAGGAACGTTGATATAGCGAACCGCACGGCTACCAACCACATTTCCTAACATCTCAACTGTGTAAGATTTGCCGTAAGGTTTGTCAGCAGTTGGAGCATTGATAACAGAAACATAATCTTCTAGAGGAAGATTGACATATTTCTTGTAAAATTCTTGTGGTGTAATGCCCTTTTCGCTTTGGTAATTATTGTCCTTATCGCGATAAGCAAAGTCAAACTGACGCGGTGGAAGCCCCAAAGACATGGCAAGGAAGTTAAAGATTTCTTGCAAAAGCTCTTCTTTCTTGGCTTGAACAGTCGCTTGATCTGCACCAGAAGCTAACAAATCACGCAAGATTTGAGCATCTTGGCGAAGCAATTTGTTGAGGATGGCATTGAGCTCACGACTGCTGCTAGAAGAAACTGACTCAGGGTAAACTGACTTAGGAACGACACCGTATTTCTCAAATAGGGCAACAACCATATCCCATTGACCACCATCTTGTTGAGGGGTTTGGAGTAGGAAGCTAACCTTGCGGCTCGTCAAGTCTTGGTCTGCAGTCGCAATGACTTGCTCCAAGAACCAGTTAGATTTTTCATACTTGTCCCAGAAGAATGTGTGGGCTTGTGACAACTCAAAGTTTTCCAGTTTGTATTGAGAGATGAGTTTGTGGCGGAAGGTATTGAGAGCTGCAAACATCCAGCAACGACCAGACGCTTTCTGGTTAGTAACCTTGTCCTTGGTCAAATCCAATGAGAAAACAGGTGTATTGTCTACATGGCTTTGGCGACGTTCTAGGGCTGCAAAAATTCCGTTATGGCTGGCAGCATTTTCAATCGCTTGGTATTTGACATTTGCTTCATAGTTGGCAAATAGTTTATCAGTAAATGATTCTTGAATCGCGTTCATAGATTCCTCCTTTTATTCTACTGTCTATTATAACTCTTTTCACAAAGGAAGCAACCGAAAAACTTAAAAAGGCAAGGACATTCTCCTCACCTTTTCTAACATAATCCAAACTAAGCAATACTAGCAAGGAGATTCTCTAACTCCTCCTTGGTCAAGCGACGCCATTCTCCTCGTTTCAAATTCTCATCCAAAACTAGAGTACCCATAGTCAAACGTTGCAAGTCCACGACTTCCTTCCCGCAGTAGGCTACCATGCGTTTGACCTGATGAAACTTCCCCTCCGCAATGGTCACACGAACCAGACTTTGATTCTTTTCTGGATCTACCGACACAATCTCCAGCTTAGCTGGCTGGCAGGTGAAATCCCTGAGCGGAATGCCCTTGGCAAATGTATCCACATCTTCTTGGGTCATAATCCCCTCGACTTGAGCCAAATAGGTCTTATCCACATGACGTTTGGGTGAAAGCAACGCATGGGCCAGCTGACCATCATTAGTCAAGAGCAGGAGTCCATGCGTATCGATATCCAAGCGCCCCACTGGAAAGACTTCCTTGGCGCGAGCATAGTCATCTAACAAGTCTAAAACAGTTCTATGCTTGGGATCTTCAGTCGCCGAAATGACTCCTTGGGGCTTGTTCATCATGTAGTAAACAAACTCCTCGTACTCTAGCACTTGACTGTCAAAACGAATTTGGTCTCTTTCTTCGTCAATCTGCAGTTTAGCTGATTTTTCTTTCTTGCCATTGACCGTCACGCGTCCAGCCTTGAGCAAGTTTTTGACCTCCGTCCGACTTCCCACAGCGCAGGCAACTAAAAATTTATCTAATCTCATAAAACTATTATATCATACTCAAAAGGAGGCTGGCCCAAGTGACCAACCTCCTTTTTTCTAATTTTTCAAGAAACTAACTTCCTCGTCTCCAGAAAATAGCTAAGACAATCATAGCTCCTAAAATAGCTGGGATAATGGCCGTTCCTGCTATAATTGGACCCCAAGTTCCAAAGAGCAGGTGCCCCAGAAAGGCACCAATCCAGCCGAGAAACATTTTCCCAAAGCATCCCATGCTTTCTCCGCGATTGGTTAAAGCACCTGCCAAGAGTCCCACTAGGAGACCAACAAACATACTTCCAAGCATAGCTTCTCCTTAAATTGCCCAGTCTCCATTACGGAAGAGGGGTACGCGTGTTCCATCCTCACGGATACCATCGATATCCATTTGATTAGAGCCAATCATAAAGTCCACGTGAACATCTGAACGGTTAAGTCCAGCAGCTTCAAGCTCTTCTTCACTCATCTCTGCACCACCAACAACGCTAGTTGCATATGCTGCACCGATAGCCAAGTGGTTTGACGCATTTTCATCGAAAAGGGTATTAAAGAAGGTAATGCCTGACTGAGAAATTGGACTTGGATCTGGTACCAGGGCACATTCACCCAAGGCACGCGCGCCCGCATTTTCAAAGACAAGGTCTTTCATGACCTGATCACCCTTCTCAGCAGTGATGTCAACGATTTGTCCGTCTTTAAAGGTTACTTTAATCCCTTCGATGATATTTCCGTTATAGCTAAGTGGTTTTGTAGAGGTTACATACCCATCTGCACGACGGAAGTCAGGCGCGGTAAAGACCTCTTCTGTTGGCATATTTGGCAAAAAACCTTCCCCTTGAGCATTAATAGCTCCTGCTGATTCCCAAACGTGGTTCTTAGGCAAACCAAGTGTCAAATCTGTCCCTGGCGCTGTGTAGTGAAGGGCTGAGAATTGTTCTTTATTGAGCATTTGAGCCTTGCTCTTAAGGATAGCAGCGTGTTCTTCCCAAGCCTTAACAGGATCTTCTTCGTAGACACGGCAAGTTTTGAAGATTTGGTCCCAAAGGAGATCGACTGCTTCTTCGTCGCTTGCTGCATTTGGGAAGACTTTC
Organism: Streptococcus sp. 151470009-6; assembly: GCF_053628175.1. Taxonomy (NCBI): domain Bacteria; kingdom Bacillati; phylum Bacillota; class Bacilli; order Lactobacillales; family Streptococcaceae; genus Streptococcus; species Streptococcus sp. 151470009-6. The sequence continues at coordinate 5,322 of NZ_JBSEZF010000006.1, read as the reverse complement.
TTAGCCCACTCAAGCCCAGCAGCGGCAGCCACTGTCCAGCTAACCTTGTTGGACTGAGTTGCGATACGCATTGGTTTCATGGCAAGCCCCATAGCTTTGGCAGAAGTTGAAAGCTTATCCGCATCCACTCCGTTCAGGGCACCTGGATCAGAAGAACGGACACCAAGACGGCTAGCCTTGTTCTCCAAGAGATAGTTCATCTCAGCAATCTTGTACTCTGGCACATTGTCCAAACGCTCCATTGGCGCGTGGAGGAATTTCTCACGGTTGATGACATCATCTGTCCACTGAACGATGACCTCATGCGCACCCAAGGCATAAGCTTCTTTGACGATTAAGTGAGCCAACTCACGTTGCTCCACATCGATAGAGAGGGCCAAAGTATGGCCAGGTTGCACGTTGATTCCGTTCGCAACCAACAATTTCGCGTATTTTTCTAGATTTTCTTTAAAATTTGGTAAAACCATTTTATTTTTCCTTTTCTATTGTTATTTCTCTTTAAACAGGGACAACAGGCTAACCGCTGCCACAGTGCCGCAAATCAAAGCGGTCATTTTCAAAATCGTATCAGGGTCAAGATCCAGCTGGTAATCAAATACCTTCTGCGCTGGCTTATCCTGAGCGGAAATGGTAAGTTTCATAAAAATCTCTTTCTATATTTTAGAAAAACTCATCAAATAAACTCAACTGGTTATCCTCTGGCATATTGCCGAGAATACCCATTTCATCCATCTTTTCAACCAAGGTAGATGACAGTCCGCCACGCTTGCGGAGTTCTGTCTTAGAAAGGAATTCGCCCTCTTCACGCGCTCGTACCAACTGCTTAGCAACGTTCTCTCCCAGACCATCCATAGCGACAAATGGTGGAATCAGTGTATCTCCGTCGATGAGGAATTCGGTCGCATCACTACGGTATAGATCTAGCTTGCCAAATTTGAAACCACGTTCCCACATCTCATTGACGATTTCAAGAGTTGTATAGAGGTCAATTTCTACATTGGAGGCTTCGTTGTTCTTCCGTTTTTCAGCGATTTCTGCCATTCTGCGCTTGATAGCATCTAAACCTGCCCCCATGGTCTTGATATCAAAAGCCTTGGCGCGGATAGAGAAGTAAGCGCAGTAATAATAAATGGGATGATGAACCTTGAAGTAGGCCACACGCAAAGCCATCATAACGTAGGCTGCCGCATGGGCTTTAGGGAACATATACTTGATTTTTCCACAAGATTCGATATACCACTCTGGCACCTTATTGGCCTTCATGGCTTCGATATAGCCATTTCGCTCCTCTTCGGAAATCTTCAACCACAAGCCCTTACGTACGCGCTCCATGATGGTAAAGGCCATCTTAGGCTCTAGACCCGCATGCATGAGGTAAACCATAATGTCGTCCCGACAACCGATAACAGTTGATAGGTCCGCAATTCCTTGCTTGATCAAATCCTGAGCATTTCCCAACCACACATCGGTACCATGGGACAGACCAGACAGCTGAAGCAACTCCGCAAAAGTCGTTGGATGCGTCTCATCTACCATCCCACGTACAAAGGTGGTTCCAAATTCTGGAATCCCCAGCATACCCGTCGGCGTTCCGATTTGCTCCGGCGTCACACCTAGCACATCCGTACCAGAAAAGAGGGCCATCACGCCTTCATCATCCATAGGAATTTCATTAGGGTCCATCCCAGACAAGTCCTGCAATTTCCGAATCATAGTTGGATCATCATGACCTAGCACATCAAGTTTGAGGACGTTCTCATCGATATCGTGGAAGTTAAAGTGCGTGGTCTGCCATTCAGCCGTCACGTCATCTGCCGGATACTGGACAGGCGTAAAATCGTAGACGTCCATGTAGTTAGGAATAACAACGATCCCCCCCGGGTGTTGTCCTGTTGTCCGCTTAACACCAGCAGCGCCTTGAGCGAGGCGTTCCACCTCCGCATCACGATAAAACTTCCCATAGTCCCGCTCATAGCCCTTGACAAAGCCATAGGCAGTCTTGGCAGCCACCGTACCAACCGTTCCTGCACGGAAGGCATATTCTTCACCAAAGATATCACGCACATCCAAGTGGGCGCTAGGCTGGTCTTCTCCCGAGAAGTTCAAGTCAATATCGGGAACCTTGTCCCCATCAAAACCAAGGAAGGTCTCGAACGGAATATCCTGTCCATTTTTGCTGAGTTTGTGACCACAGTTTGGACAGTCCTTATTGGGCATATCAAAACCTGAACCGTAAGAACCATCGGTGATAAACTCACTGTACTGACACTGACCACAGACATAGTGAGGAGAGAGAGGATTAACCTCCGTAATCCCAATCATGGTCGCGACGAAACTAGATCCGACAGATCCACGAGACCCAACCAAGTAGCCCCGTTCATTGGAACGTTGCACCAGCATCTGGGAAGCCAGATAAATCACGGCAAAGCCATTCCCCAGAATAGAAGTCAATTCTTTTTCAATCCGCAAATCAACGATATCTGGCAGCGGATTTCCATAAATCTCAAAGGCCTTATTATAAGTTAACTCAGCGACCGTTTCTTCAGCCTTGTCAATGAAAGGAGTGTACAAGTCACCCTTAACCACCTCAACAGGTTCAAAAATTTCTGCTAAGGCATTGGTATTTTCAATAACCAATTTCCGAGCTAGTTCCTCTCCCAAGAAGGCAAATTCATCCAACATCTCATTAGTCGTTCGAAAATGAGCCTTTGGAAGTGGTGCTGATTGGGCATGTTCACCGTGACCGATGGTTCGGTTAATCATCGCCCCCTGACCTAAACTACGGACGATAATTTCACGGTAAATCTCTTCTTCCGGTTCGATATAGTGGACATTTCCCGTAGCTAGAACAGGCTTGCCAAGACGGTCTCCAACCTCTATCAAACTCTTGATAATGGTCTGAAGTTCCTCCATATCCTTGACTTGCTCCTTGGCAATCAAAGGAGCATAGATGGCAGGTGGCATGACCTCAATAAAGTCATAATACTTGGCCACCTCAACCGCTGCATCCACACCTTGGGAAACAACTGCATCAAAAACTTCACCTTCTGAACAGGCTGAACCTAAAATCAAACCTTCCCGGTGGGCATCTAGAACTGTTCTCGGAATCCGTGGAACTCCTTCAAAATACTTGGTATTGGACAAAGAAACCAGCTTAAAGATATTCTTCAGCCCCACCTGATTCTTGACATAAATCGTCGCATGCTTGATTCGAGCTTTTTTATAAGAATCTGGACTGATTAGATCAATATTTAACCTAGCCAAATCCGTCACACCATGTTTGTCTGCTACCTCTTTGATAAAGATGAAAAGCAGGCGACCAGTAGCTTCCGCATCGTAGTTGGCCATGTGGTGGTGTTCCAGAGCCACACCAAAACGCTTAGTCAAAGGGCCCAAACCATGACGTTTATACTCAGGGTAGAGGTTTCTAGCAAACTCTAGCGTGTCGATTACTGGATGGCTAATCTTAGGCAAACCATGACGCTCATAATTAGCATTCATAAAGCCAACGTCAAAGGTGGCATTGTGGGCGACTAGGACCGTATCCTTGCAGAATTCTTGGAATTCTAGTAAAACTTGTTCCAGTGGTTTGGCATTTTTAACATGGTCATCTGTAATCCCAGTCAACTCAGTAGTAAAAGCTGACAAGGGATGGCCAGGATTGATAAATTCATCAAATTCAGCGATGATATTGCCCTTGTACATCTTAGATGCCGCAACCTGAATCAAATCATTATAGATGGCTGAAAGACCTGTCGTTTCCACGTCAAAGACCACGTAGGTTGCTTCAGATAGATTCATCTCAACCTCATTGTAGACAATAGGAACACGATCCTCCACAATATTAGCTTCCATTCCATAGATTAGCTGGATTCCCGCTTTCTTGGCTGCCTTATAGCCATGTGGGAAGGACTGGACATTGCCATGGTCCGTAATTGCTACCGCCTTATGACCCCATTTTGCAGCTGTCGCAACGATTTCTTCGACCTCAGGCAGAGCATCCATAGTCGACATATTTGTATGAGCATGAAACTCAACCCGACGCTCACCTTCTGGCATCAAATCCTTCCGCTCATAGTGAACAACTTCCTGCACATCCTGCACGTTCATGGTTAAATCTCTTGTAAAGTTATTCATCTCTACATTTCCACGAACACGGAGCCAAGAATTCTTTTTGATGAGGTCAAATTTCTGAGCCTCTTCTTCATTCTTGACCCATTTTTGCATTGAGAAGCTCGAACTATAGTCCGTCATCTTAAAGTTAATCAAGACACGGCCTGTTCTGGTCACTTTATGCTCGACATCAAAAACTACCCCCTCAAAGACCAAACGATTTTCCTCAGTCGTCACATCAATCATCTGGGTAACTTCTGCCTTGTCTAACTTTGGCTTGGCCGAAGCCTTTTTAGCCTGAAAATCAAAGGCTGGTTTCTCTTCTACTGGTGGAGGAGCCATTTGTTCCAGTTGCTCCATAGCCCGCAGAGCTTCTTCGTTGGCAGCCTGAACAATCTGTTCATTCTCCACATGAAAGGCTTCCTCCTGCTCTTGTGTAAGGGCATCGTTCTTTTCTATTTGGCATACAAAGGATGGGAAACCAAATCTTTCAAGTTGTTTCGCTAGATTAGGAAGATGATTCTTCTTAAAGTGTTCCTTATCAATCGCCTCGGAACCTTCAATAATGAGCTGATTTCCCTCCGCACGAACTTGCAAATTCTGATAAAGAGATTTAAATCCTTGGCTGGCACACGGACCTTCAGAAAAAGCCTCCTTGTAGTAGGCCTGTAAGAGTTGATTAGAAAATTCTTGAGACAGAGCCTTGATTTCAAAAACAGCTTGATTTCCTGTCTTAGAAAATTCTTCACTCAACCCCTTCTTTAACCCCAGAAAGATTTCAATAGGCAAAATTTTAGAAAATACAAAATGAAATTCCCAAACCCTACTAATTTTATGAATCACGACACGCTCAATGCTTGCATCAATAAGAGCAGGATCCTGTTTTAGTTGTTCAGAGATTCCTAATTGATTCATTAAAATTTCAAACTTACTTGACATTCATTTCCCTCACATTATTCTCTTACTATTTTACCATAATTAAAGAAAATATATAGTCACTACCATTCCTTAAGTACTGCCAGTTTTCATAAAATGATTCCCACAAACAAAAAAGAAGATTCTCAGAATCCCCTTGATAAACAAAAAAAGATACCCTAAAGTATCCTCGTGATTGATCGGGAAGACAGGATTCGAACCTGCGACACCTTGGTCCCAAACCAAGTACTCTACCAAGCTGAGCTACTTCCCGAGTTAAATAGAAAAATGCAC
>NZ_JBSEZF010000005.1:0-163732 GCF_053628175.1 Streptococcus sp. 151470009-6 | reverse complement strand
CGTGAAAAGGCGGTGTCTTAACCCCTTGACCAACGGACCTGAGCTTTTCGACTCTTTCTATTATACCTTCTTTTCTCCCTTTGTCAAGAACTTTTTTCCTCTTTATCAAAATTCTGAAAAGATTAGGGAAAAGAGCCAGTTAAACTGACTCCTTCTATTTATCTTGCCAATTAGTCGCACGTTCCTCTCCCCACCAGTAAGGAATCAACTCGGCAACTTTGATTGTTTTTCTTGTTTCGTAGTTCATCATGAACTCTGCTTCTTTGTTTTCAGCATTCAATTCTAAGAGAAATTCTCTGCAAGCGCCACAGGGCATACCTGATCCTTCGCCATAGGGAGGTTTATCTCGAAAGGCGAGGATCTTCTTAACTTTAGTTTGTCCTGAAAATTGATACATATTGAAGAGAGCCGCTCGTTCTGCACAAAGATGAAAAATGCCACAAGTGCCCTCCATACAAAATCCTGTGAAGATTTGACCATCTTCTGCTTCTATCGCAGCAACAACATGGTTAGCTTAAACAAAGTCAGAAACTTCATGGGGATTGAATAAGGTTCGTGCTTCTTCATACATTTTTTCCCATGTATCCATCTGAAGTCCTTTTATTTAGAAATCTCTTTGAGCATATTATCGATATGCTGGATAGATTTCTCACGACCTAATAGGTAAATCGTATCTGGTAATTCTGGTCCATGCATTTCACCTGATACAGCAATACGAATTGGCATGAAGAGATTTTTTCCTTTAATACCCGTTTCTTTTTGAACTGCTTTGATTTGTGGGAAGATGTTTTCTGTCACAAACTCCTCATCTGTCATTGCTTCTAGTTTCGCTTTGAAGGCTTCTAGAACAACTGGAACGGTTTCTCCTGCCATGACCTCGCGCTCAGCATCTGTCAGCTCTGGGAAATCTGCAAAGAAAAGATCTGTCAATGGAACAATCTCATCAACTGACTTCATTTGTGGTTTGTAGAGTTCTACCATTTTCTCTGATTTGTCAGTCAAACGCCCTGCTTCTTCTAGGAATGGTTTTGCCATCTCAAAGATAGTTGCTAAGTCAGCTCTCTTGATGTAGTCGTTACTCATCCAGTCTAGTTTCTTCTGGTCGAAGGCTGCTGGAGACTTGCTGAGGCGGTTTTCATCAAAGAGCTTGATGAGTTCTTCACGAGAGAAGATTTCATCTTCCCCGCCAGGATTCCAACCAAGAAGGGCGATAAAGTTAAAGACAGCTTCTGGCAAATAGCCTTTTTTACGGTAGTCTTCGATAAACTGAAGGGTATTGGTGTCGCGTTTAGACAATTTTTTACCCGTTTCAGAGTTGATGATCAAAGTCATGTGACCGAACTCTGGAGCTTCCCAACCAAGAGCCTCATAAACCATAAGCTGTTTTGGTGTGTTGGCAATGTGGTCATCTCCACGGATAACATGAGAAATTTGCATATCGTGGTCATCGATCACAACAGCAAAGTTGTAAGTTGGATAACCATCTTTCTTTTGGATTACCCAGTCACCACCGATATTACCACCTTCAAATTCGATATCGCCTTTGACCATATCATGCCATTTGTAGATACCTGACTCATTAACAACCAAACGAACGGTTGGGACAATACCTGCCGCTTCACGCTCTGCGATGTAAGCTGCTTTTTCTTCTTGGCTCATACCAAGATATTCATTGATGTAACGTGGTGTTTCACCAGCTGCTTCTTGGCGTTCGCGTTCAGCTGCCAACTCTTCTTCTGTAACGTATGATTTGTAGGCTTTTCCTTCAGCTAAGAGTTGGTCAATGTATTTTTGATAGAGTTCCAAACGCTCAGACTGACGGTAATTTTCATGAGTTTCTGGGCTTTCATCCCAATCCATACCCAACCAGCGAAGATTTTCAAGCTGAGAACGTTCACCATCCTCAACATGGCGTTTTCGGTCTGTATCTTCGATACGAATGATAAAAGTTCCACCATGATGGCGTGCGTAAAGGTAGTTAAACAATGCTGTACGGGCATTTCCGATGTGTAGGAGTCCTGTTGGACTTGGTGCGTAGCGTACGCGGATATCTTTTGACATAGTTTCTCCTATAAAGTCTCTAGGCGTCTGCCTTTTTGCTTTCTATATTATATCACAAGTCTCGCCTGAGTCCAATGTCTACGAATAAAGAGAGTAAAAAGAGTGGGCAAGCCACTCTTTTCTTCTATTTATAGACGTGCGTTAAGCTCTTTGCTCAATTCTTCAAATCCTGGTTTTCCAAGAAGTGCAAACATGTTGCGTTTGTATGCTTCAACACCTGGTTGGTCAAATGGGTTGATGGCATTCAAGTAACCTGAAAGGGCAATTGCCAATTCGAAGAAGTAGATAGTATAACCAAGAGTGAAAGCGTCTTGCTCTGGAAGAGTTACGTACATGTTTGGTACGTCACCGTCAGTGTGGGCAAGAAGAACACCGTCAGTAGCTTTTTTATTTACAAAGTCAACGTCTTTTCCTTGAAGGTAACCAAGTCCGTCAAGGTCTTCTTCCAAAGTAGGGATAATCACGTTCTTACGTGGTTTGTCAACACGGACAACTGTTTCAAACATGATACGAGTTCCTTCTTGGATAAATTGACCCAATGAGTGCAAGTCAGTTGAGAAGTTAGCTGAAGTTGGGTAGATCCCTTTTTGGTCTTTCCCTTCTGACTCACCAGCCAATTGTTTCCACCATTCTGAGAAGTATTGAAGTGATGGCTCGTAGTTTACCAAGATTTCAGTAGCATAGCCTTTGCGGTAAAGGATGTTACGAACTGCTGCGTATTGGTAAGCTTCATTTTCAGCAATCTTGTCTGAAGTGTAGTCTTTACGAGCTGCATTCGCACCTTCCATGAGGGCTTTGATGTCTGCACCTGATGCTGCAATTGGAAGCAATCCAACTGCTGTCAATACTGAGAAGCGTCCACCGATGTCATCTGGAACCACGAATGTTTCCCAACCGTTGGCATCTGCTTCAACCTTAACAGCACCTTTTTGGCGGTCAGTTGTGGCATAGATACGTTTGTTGGCTTCTTCTTGACCGTATTTCTTAACCAAGAGTTCCTTGAAGACACGGAAAGCAATGGCTGGTTCAGTTGTTGTACCTGATTTAGAAATCACGTTTACTGAGAAGTCTTTGTCAGCTACGTACTCTACTAAGTCAGCAAGGTAAGTAGAGGAGATTGAGTTTCCAGCGTAAAGGATTTGTGGAGCTTTGCGTTCTTCTTTTGTTTGCAAGTTAGCAAAGTGGTGGTTCAAGAAGTCGATGGCTGCTTTGGCACCAAGGTAAGATCCACCGATACCGATCACAACCAAGACATCGCTATCTGACTTGATTTGTTCAGCAGCTTTCAAGATGCGGTCGAATTCTTCGCGGTCGTAGTTTTCAGGAAGGTCCAACCAACCCAAAAAGTCGCTACCAGCACCCGTTCCTTTACGAATCAATTCGTCTGCAGCTGTTACTTGTGCTTGCATGTATTCCACTTCATGTGGGGCAACAAATTTGTCTAAAACTTTTGAATAATCAAATTTAATATGTGACATGATAATCCTCCAAAATTTCTTCTTTTCTATCATAACGCTTACCTTCGATTTTTTCAAGCTTTTTTATTGAATTTACCCAATTTTTATCATAATTCAAACGTTTGCGTAAAAACGCTGAAATATTAAAATTCTGAAAGGACGAATAAAAACGGCTAGAGACTCTAACCGTTACAATTCATTTAATAAATACTCAAAGAGTTCTAAATTGCCGTCCTCTTCATTGACCAAAAACTCTGGATGCCACTGCAAACCAATGATACGATGTTCGTCAATAGACTCAATCGCTTCCACTGTCTGATCGCGAGGATCTACAGCCGTCACACGGAAATTAGGTGCTAGGTCTTTGATACTTTGTCGATGGACTGAGTTGACTTGGCTTTCTTTGCCGAACAACTTAGCCACCACGCTTCCTTCTACTGTCTCAATAGAATGAGAGGTCCCGAAAGGCAAGCCTTGCCAGTGACCCTCAATTTCTTGGTGGAGGGTGCCGCCAAAAGCAACATTGACAAGCTGAACCCCACGACAGATTGCCATAATTGGTTTATTCTGACGGAGCGCTTCTTTCAAGAGAGCTAGTTCAAACTCATCGCGTACAAGGTTGTAATCATCGCTCTCAATGGTCTTTTTCTCTCCATAAAACTGAGGATGGACATTTTGCCCACCTGTCAAGATGAGTTTGTCAATCATTTCCACATAATCGCGAACAATGGACCCATCCCCTACAGGAATTACTAAAGGAAGACCACCGACTTGACGAATGCTCTCTGCAAATTTACAGGATACAGATGAGTGGATATTTTTCCCTTCTGCATCTACAGGACATAGATTTGCAGCAACTCCTACAACCGTTCTAGCCATGATGTGTCTCCTTTCGATTTTCTAACGATAGTCCTATCTTATCATTCAAGCTCTCTGCTGTCTAATATGTTTTTTAAAAGACCGTGATAAGTATTTTTTATGGTCAAGAAAAAGCTGCCCAACGAGGACAACTTCTTTTTTATTCAAAGACAAATTGATTGTGATAGAGTTCTGAGTAGAAGCCACCTAGTTTCAAGAGTTCCTGATGATTTCCACGTTCAATGACCTCTCCATCTTTGAGGACAATAATCTGATCGGCATTGAGGATGGTCTTGAGACGATGGGCAATGACAAAACTGGTTCGTCCTGCTACAACTGCCTCCATGGCATGTTGAATTTTGCTTTCTGTTACGGTATCGACATTGGAAGTCGCTTCATCTAAGATTAGGACTTGGGGATCTGTCATCAAGGTCCGAGCGATGGAAATCAATTGTTTCTGACCAGTCGAGAAGATATTTTGCTCATCATCAATAAGGGTATCATACTTGTCAGGCAAGCTTTCGATATAGTCATGAATATGAGTTGCCTTGGCAGCTGCTTCGACCATTTCCTGACTGGCATCTGGCACACCAAAGCGGATATTGTCCCGAATCGTTCCACTAAACAAGACCGAATCCTGCAAGACAATCCCGACCTTGCTCCGCAGACTGTCCAAGTCGTAGTCACGGATGTCTTTGCCATCAAAAGAAATGCTACCTGCATCCACATCGTAGAAGCGATTGATGAGGTTCATGATGGTCGTTTTCCCTGAACCAGTCGGACCGACAACTGCTATCATCTGCCCCTTAGGAGCTGAAATGCTAACATCTTTTAAAATCGGCTTGTCTGGCACATAAGAGAAATCAATATGACTGATTTCAACACCTTCTCGCAATTCCGTAAAGGCAGGCGCATTTTGCGGACGAATCTCTTCTTCTGCATCGAACATTTCTTGGATACGATCCGCTCCAGTAAAGGCCAACTGGAGACTCCCCCAACTCGCAGCCACCTGGATAATTGGCTGGTAGTACTGCTGAGAAAATTGGGTAAACATGACAATCAAACCTAGGGCTGTTGTTGTTTCGATACTTGGATCGTTCAGCAAGGCCGCAGAACCTGCAAAAATAACGATGGCCGTATTGACCAAGCTCATCCCATTCATAACAGGAAATAGGATGCCTGAGAACATTCTCCCTTTAAAGGTTGCCTTGCGCACGCGCTCATTTTGCTCCACAAAGCCTGCTACGATGTCATCTTGAATTCCTTGTACGATAACAGCTTTCTGTCCAGAAATACTCTCGTCCATGTAGGCGTTGAGTTTCCCAACCTCTTTTTGCTGGAGATTGGTGTACTTGCGGGCCATTTTCACGATGAAAACCAACATGAGAAAGGCCACTGGAGTGCTGGCTACTGTTATCAGGGCTAGCGTCACATTTCTTGAAAACATGACAAAAATCAAACCGATGTAAAGAGCAATATTGCTCATAACCTGAACTAGGCTTTCATTGAAGGCTTGAAGGATGTTATCCAAGTCACTCGTGAAGCGAGAAAGGATGTCGCCATCCTGATGGCGGTCAAAGAAAGAAACCGTCAAACGAGAAAGTTTGCCAAAGAGACCCTTACGCATCTCATTTGTCGACTCAGCAATCACACGGGTCATAAAGGTCATGTAAATCAAACTGGATACTACTAAGGCGAGAACAACCAGAGCTAGATTCAGCATCAGAGCTGATAAACTCTGCCAGGCTAGTTCGGAAGTCCCATTTTGATAAGCTAGAACTAGGTTAGCGAGCTCCGTCACTGCTTGGCCTGAAAAAACTGGAAAGAGGGCTTGGGCAATCGTCGCAACTGCAACCATCAGAATCACAATGACAAAGGAGAACTTGTAAACTTTAAAATAATTCCAGAAAAATCGAACGGTTTTCATTTTATTCCTCCTTTCCCTTTTGTGTTTCGTATATTTCGCGGTAGACGGCATTGTTAGCTACCAAGTCTGTATGCCGTCCTTCTCCAATCAAACGCCCTTGATCCAAAACCAAAATCTTGTCTGCATGGACGACTGAACTAATCTTTTGAGCGATGATAATGGTTGTCGTCCCTTTCAGGTCTTTATTCAAAGCTTCCTGTACGAGTCTTTCTGACTTGGCATCCAATGCCGAAGTCGAATCGTCAAAAATCAGGATACGGGGATTGCTGACAATCCCACGGGCAATGGACATCCGTTGTTTTTGTCCACCAGAAAAATTGGTGCCTCGTTCTTCGACCTGACTCTCAAATTTATTTTCCATGCGTCCGATAAATTCACTGGCTTGGGCAATCCGTGCTGCACGTTCCATTTCTGACACGCTGGCATTGCCTTTCCCTTGACGAAGATTATCTGCAATGGTTCCGCTAAAGAGAATAGCACGTTGCAAGACGATGGAAACTGTTTTACGCAAGGTTCCCTCGCTGACGTCTCGAATATCCTTGCCTCCAATCTTGATAGATCCCTCCTGCGGATCAAAAAGTCGTGGAATTAACTGAGCTAGAGTGGACTTCCCTGCTCCAGTAGCCCCAACCACACCGACCATCTGACCAGGCGCAATTTCAAAGGTTACATTCTTCAGCATAGGCTCATCATCATTAGGATAGGTGAAGGTCACATTTTCAAAAGAGAGGCTTCCTTCTAACTCTTCATCTGGGAGATCTTTAAAAGCCATCGCTGGCTCGGTATCTAGAATTTCGTGGATACGACGCAAGGAAATCATGGCACGACTGACAGAATTCCCTAAAAATCCAACCATGATGATGGTAAAGATAATCTGGCTGAGATAGTTGATAAAGGAAGCAATCGAGCCCACTACAGACGGATCTGACTGAGCCATTCCAGCCACCAACCAGATAGAGAGGAAGACCGCTCCATAGCCGACTAGCATCATAACGGGTTCTATAACTGAGAAGGCATAACCGATATAAAGATTTTGTCCGAGAAGTTCATCTGAAACCTCAGTAAATTTGTCAAATTGTGCTTTTTCTTGTACAAAGGATTTGACCACGCGCACACCACGTAGATTTTCCTTAGCGATAGCATTGATCCGTTCAAGAAGAGTTTGAAACTTAGCAAATCGTGGCCCCATCATCCCCATCATGATGGCTGTGAGTGCAAAGATTAGGAGCACCATGAGGACAATGACCCACCAAAGTGACGGAAGAGTGTGAACCGCCAAGATAAAGGAACCGATAAAGAGAAGAGGAAGACGGAAGAGGATTTGAAAAGCCATCATCACCACGTTCTGAATTTGGTTGATATCATTGGTCATACGGACGACAAGGTTGCCAGCATTAAACTGCTCGATATTGGCATAAGAAAAGGTCTGAATCTTGCGAAAGGCGTCTTCCCGAAGATCCGAAGACACTCCTTGAGCAATATAGGCTGCAAGCGTTACATTGACCCCACCTGCAACGAGACCGACTAGGGCTACTCCTATCAGCCAAGCGCCAATACTATAAATAGCCTCATTTCTTCCGGCCAACAAAGCCTCTAACACCTCTTGCAAATAGCGCGGTTGCAAGAGCGAACTCGCAACCATCAAGCCTGTCATCATTAAGGATGCCAAGGCCTGCCATTTATAGGTTTTTATTTTTTTAATCAGCATATTTCCTCCTAATAAAATAGATAAAGGGAGCGACATCCTGCGTCAGCTCCTTCTCATTCGTTCATATTGATGCTATTCTAGCAAAAAAGAGGCATCTTGTCAAAGAAGTCTCCTTGTTATAAATTAGTGCGCTTTCATCTACAGGTGATGCATGAAAAGGCTTTTTATGGTAAAATGAAAGGAAGAACTCTTACAAGGAGGAAAAGATGAAGAAACAAACCATCGCTGTCTTGGGTCCTGGTTCTTGGGGAACTGCCCTTTCGCAGGTCCTAAACGACAATGGACACGAAGTTCGCATTTGGGGAAATGTCCCTGAACAAATCGATGAAATCAATAACCAGCATACAAACAAACGCTATTTCAAAGATATCTTACTGGACGAAAAAATCAAAGCCTATCATGACTTAGAAGAAACACTAAAGGATGTGGATGCTGTTTTATTTGTAGTCCCAACAAAAGTAACGAGACTGGTTGCCCAACAAGTAGCAAAGGTACTCAATCACAAGGTTGTCATCATGCATGCCTCCAAAGGATTGGAACCAGATAGCCACAAACGCCTATCGACTATTCTTGAAGAGGAAATCCCAGCTGACCTTCGTAGTGAAGTCGTCGTTGTTTCAGGACCTAGCCATGCTGAGGAAACGATTGTACGGGATATTACCTTGATCACTGCTGCCTCCAAAGACCTTGAAACTGCTCAGTACGTCCAAAATCTCTTTAGCAATCACTACTTCCGTCTCTATACTAATACGGATGTTATCGGAGTTGAAACCGCTGGTGCTCTCAAAAACATCATCGCAGTTGGCGCTGGAGCACTACATGGTCTAGGATTTGGCGACAATGCCAAGGCAGCTATCATTGCCCGTGGCTTGGCTGAAATCACCCGTCTAGGGGTCGCTCTGGGAGCTAATCCTCTGACTTATAGCGGTCTTTCTGGAGTTGGGGATTTGATTGTAACTGGGACATCTGTCCACTCTCGTAACTGGAGGGCAGGTGATGCTCTCGGTCGTGGAGAATCCCTCGCAGACATCGAAGCAAACATGGGTATGGTCATTGAAGGCATTTCAACAACGCGAGCAGCTTACGAACTGGCTCAGGAATTAGGTGTCTACATGCCAATCACACAGGCTATTTACCGAATTATCTACGAAGGTGTCAATATCAAAGAAGCAATCACTGACATCATGAGCAATGAATTTAAAGCAGAAAACGAATGGTCGTAGACCCTTATAGAAAGGAACATCATGAAACAAAAAGTCAGAAAAGCAGTCATCCCAGCCGCTGGATTGGGAACTCGCTTCCTCCCAGCAACTAAGGCCTTGGCCAAGGAAATGTTGCCAATCGTAGACAAGCCAACTATCCAGTTTATCGTTGAAGAAGCCCTCAAGTCTGGCATCGAAGATATCTTGGTTGTTACAGGTAAGTCAAAACGTTCCATCGAGGACCATTTTGATTCAAACTTCGAATTGGAATACAACCTCAAAGAAAAAGGGAAAACAGATCTTTTGAAGCTGGTTGATGAGACAACCGGCATGCGCCTGCATTTTATCCGTCAAACGCATCCACGTGGTCTCGGAGATGCTGTTTTACAAGCCAAGGCTTTCGTCGGAAATGAACCTTTTGTCGTTATGCTTGGTGATGATTTGATGGATATCACAGACGAAAAGGCTGTTCCACTTACCAAACAACTCATGGATGACTACGAGCGTACTCACGCGTCTACTATCGCTGTTATGCCTGTCCCTCACGACGAAGTATCTGCCTATGGGGTTATTGCTCCGCAAGGAGAAGGGAAAGATGGTCTTTACAGCGTTGAAACCTTCGTTGAAAAACCTGCGCCAGAGGATGCTCCTAGCGACCTTGCTATCATCGGACGCTACCTCCTCACACCTGAAATTTTCCAAATCCTCGAAAACCAAGCTCCAGGTGCAGGAAATGAAATTCAGCTGACAGATGCAATCGATACCCTCAATAAAACACAACGTGTATTTGCTCGTGAGTTCAAAGGGGCTCGTTACGATGTCGGAGATAAGTTTGGCTTTATGAAAACATCCATCGACTACGCTCTCAAACACCCACAAGTCAAAGACGACTTGAAAGACTACCTCATTCAACTCGGGAAAGAGCTGGCTGGGGGGGAATAGAAGAAAAACAAAGCTCTTAAATAAGGGCTTTGTTTTTTTGTTGAAGCTTGCAATAAAAAAGCCATCTTTGCAGATGACTTATTAGCAACCGAATCGGTGCTCGCATTTAACTATCCCCCTACACATAGTTCATTCCCTTATAGCATAGGAAAATGGCTAGTGCGATAAAAAGTACAGTTGCTCCGATTCGCTGGCTAGTACTGTACATCCTTCTCTCCCATTTAACTGGAAAAATAACTGCTAGAAAAGCACCTCCTACTGCCCCACCGATATGGCCTGCTAGGCTGATTCCTGGAATCAGAACACTTCCAATGATATTTATCACGAAAAGTGTCAGATAGGATTGCCCCAACTGCTGAATATAGGGGTTGCGAGTTGCGTAACGCAGGACGATAATCGCAGCAAATAACCCGTAGAGAGAAGTGGATGCTCCAGCTGCGACAACTTTCGGTGTAAATGCAAACACAAAGAGATTCCCCATCATTCCTGATAAGAGATAGAGAAGGAAGAACTGCTTGGAGCCGAAAATCTCCTCAACCTGTCGTCCAAGAAAGTAGAGCGAAATCATATTGACAATGAAATGCTCCCATCCGATATGCACAAATATAGCCGAAAATAGGCGCCAAATCTGCTCTGGGAACAGGCGAATGATCGGTCCATACATGGCTCCAAACTGAAGCAAGGTATCTGCTCGTTCAAAATTTAAACCTGTAAAAACCAACATCAAGAGAAATACCAATGCTGTTACTAGGAGGAAGAAGCTAGTCACAGGATAACGTTTATCAAAGATTTCCTTCATAGATTAGCACCTCCTGGACGGGTATATCATGGTTTTCAAAGTTAAACTCCTGAACTTGACAAGGATAGATTGTACTCATGGTATGCCCAGCAAAATGTTCCAGATAGCGGTCATAATATCCTCCACCATATCCGATCCGATAGCCCTCTGTTGTAAAAGCCAAACCCGGAACATGAATTAAATCAATCTGAGACGGTTCCACCACTTCCAAGTCTCCTTGCGGTTCCAGTAAACCAAAGGAAGTTTTTACCAACTGCTGCGGATGATAGACCACAAAGTCCATGCGCCCCTTGGGATAGGTTTTGGGTATCAGAACCTTTTTGTCGTCCTTCAGCGCCTGCTCAATCAGTTCTTGCGTTTGAAATTCATGAGGGAAGGAGAGATAGGTTGCGATGACCTTAGCTTCTTGGTAAAAAGGGTGTTGTAAGAAACGCTCAGTTAAATCTCGATCCATAGCCTGTTTTTGCTCCTGAGATAGAGTCTTCATTTCTTGCAAAATTTTCTTGCGTAGTTCTGCTTTCATAGACAATTCCTCTACTCTGCTGCCTTCTTTTTCAAGAAACTAGAGACCGCATCTACCCCAATGGCTAAGGCTTCTTCCTTAGGACTCATCTGAGGGTGATGAAGGGCATAGGGACTATCGATACCTAGCCAAAACATAACGCCATCTACCTTCGAAAGGAGGTAACCAAAGTCCTCACCAGTCATAGCAGGCTCGATATCAATCAACTCTATTCCGTCTTTCTCTTCAAAAAAGTCCATCAGTTCACGCGCCAAGGCTGGATTGTTCTCAACAGGTAGGTAGCCTCCTTGTTTGAGTTCTACTTCTACTTCCATATCAAAGGCTGCCGCGACACCTTCTGCGACTGTCTTGACTCTTTTTTGTACCAAGAGGCTCATGTCCTGAGTCAAGGCGCGAATGGTTCCATGCAAAAAGGCTGTGTCTGTAATGACATTGTTGGTTGTTCCAGCTTGGAAAAGGCCAAAGGTCACCACCGCTCCCTCGATGGGATTGACATTGCGGCTGACAACTGACTGCACCTGGGTTACAAAGTAACTAGCCGCCACCAAGGCGTCATTGGCTTCATGCGGGAAGGCTGCGTGCCCACCTTTTCCTTTGAAACGAATCTTCACCTCACAAGTCCCTGCAAAGAGTGTATGGGTGTTGGTCGCAATCTGGCCGACTTTCAAATCCGGACGAACATGGAGGCCATAAAATTGGTCTGGCAACCAGTCCCCAAAAGCACCATACTCATACATGAGCATCCCACCGGCTTCATTCTCCTCAGCAGGCTGAAATAGGAAGAGCAGATTATTCTTGGGTTGCTCCTCAAGGGCGCGCTCGAGACAGCCCAAGGCAATAGTCATATGAAAATCGTGTCCACAGGCATGCATGCGACCTTGGTGCTGAGAGGCAAAAGGCAGTCCAGTTTGTTCGACGATAGGCAGGCCATCAATATCTGTTCGCCAGCCAATAGTCTTCTTTGGCTGACTTCCCTGCAAATAAACCAAAATACCTGTCCGCCAAGTACGAACTTGAACAAAATCCTTGCCCGCAGTCAATTTCTCAATCACAGCCAGCAAATAAGCCTGAGTCTTGAACTCTTCCAAGCCAATCTCTGGAATCTGGTGTAAATCTCGTCTAGTCTGAATCAAATCTAACATCTATCTGTCCTCCTATATAGCAGAAAGAGGCTGGAAAAAGGGTTCCGCCTCTTTTTTACTTTTACAATTACAAGGTACGAAGCGCATCCTCAAGCGCTGTTTTTTGTTGGGTTTGGGCATCAATCTCTTTGATGATACGAGCCGGAACGCCTGCTACCACTACATTTTCTGGGACATCTTGAGTCACGATAGCTCCTGCAGCGACAACTGAACCACTACCGATTTGAACACCTTCGATGACCACTGCATTGGCACCGATAAGAACATTGTCTCCGACACGGACTGGATCGGCACTAGCTGGTTCAATCACACCTGCCAAAACTGCTCCTGCACCAACGTGGCTGTTTTTCCCAACGATAGCACGACCTCCAAGGATGGCACCCATGTCAATCATGGTTCCAGCACCGATTTCAGCACCGATATTGATAACAGCTCCCATCATGATAACAGCATTGTCACCAATTTCCACCTGGTCACGGATAATAGCACCTGGCTCGATACGAGCGTTGATAGTACGTTTGTCTAGCAAGGGAACTGCCGAATTACGAGCATCTTGTTCGACAACATAATCTTGATTTTCTACCAAACCTTCAAGAAGCGGAGCAACATCCTTCCAGTCTCCGAATAAAACATTTCCTAGTTTGACAACAGAGCTAGGTACAGCAGTTGCAAGTTCTCCTTCAAAGGTTACTTTGACACTGGTTTTCTTTTCAGCATTGGCGATAAATTGGATAATTTCTTGAGCGTTCATTTTTGTAGCAGTCATAGGTGCCTCCTGGTTCGTTATAATGATACCTATTCTACCAAAAAAGGCTTCAAATTTGAAGCCTCAACTATCAAATAATCATCTTTACTGGGCTTGTTTTGCTTCCTCTACAGATAAAAAAATCATCGGAACGATAATCAACACCATAGCTAAGGCCAAAAAACCATCCATGACCATTCCCAGAAAAAGAACACTTAATAAAGCTGAAGAGAGCGGTTCGCTAGCACTCACCACTGATACAACCAGCGGGGAAACGAGTGACACAGCCTTCATAGATAGGAAGAAGGCAAAAGCTGTACCAAACACGGCAATCGTCAGACAAATCAGCACACTTACCAGATCCACTTGAAAACTTATCCGATAAATAGGGTAGAGGAAATTACTAAAGAGACCTGCCAGAATCATCCCCCAACCAACAGTCGGAACAAATCCGTAGCGCCGTGCAAAGCGTTGGGGAAGGATAACATTAAACATGACCCCTACTGCACTGAGCAAACCTGTCACTAGAGCCAAAGGAGTCATGGATAATTGGGACAAATCTCCTTTTGTAGCCATCAAAAAAACACCTAGCATGGCAATCAAAACATAGAAAACAGCTGTAATCGAAGCTTTCTTCTGGTAAATGATTCGATTGTAAAACAGGATAAAAACTGGGCTGATAAATTGCAAAATTGTCGCCGTCGTCGCATTGGAATACTCAACGCAGAGATAAAAGAAAAACTGCACAGAAAAAATACCTAGAATAGCATAGGCTAAAAAAGGTAGATAATTTTTCTTATCACGCCAGATGTCCAACAAGCGGCTACGCAACTGAAAAGCAGATAAACCTAAAACCAAACTCCCCGCCACAAGCAACCGCATAGAAGTAATCCATCCAGAAGACACTGGATAATGAGTGAAAAAATACTCTCCTAAAATCCCACAAATCCCCCAGATTAGGCCTGAGAGTAGCGAGTATACTGTTCCCTTAACAATCTTTTTCTGATAATGATTCATATTATTATTGTAACACGAAACCAACAAAGAAAAAAGTAGCAACAAGGAGAAATTACTAACCTTGCTACTACTCTTTCTTAACGATTAAATAGACGTGAACGTCCTGAAGAACCACTTTGAGTATTTCCACTCGAACTTGAACTTCCAGAGCTACTGCTTGAACTTGAGCTTGGAGGAGTCACTGCTGGAACGCTTCCTAGAATATTCTTCCATGCGTTCAGATAATCTGCATCGCTTCCTCCAATAGCAAAGCGATAGGTGGTCACTGGGGCGCCTTCCTTAGTCGCCCAGTAGCTCGTTACTGTTGATCCAGAAACTTCTATTTCTTTCCCATTGATGGAAACCTTGCCTGGTTTTTGCCCTGTAGATCGGAGAACTTGCGACTTGGTCACACTTGGACCCAGATTAAAGCGCTCATTCCCCCATATTCCAGGTTCAGCTTGCTGGATAGCATTGACCAAGTAAGCCATGTATTTGGCATTGCGGTAGTGACCTGCACCCTTGGCTAGTGGTCGGTTATCATCATGACCTAACCAGCCACCTAGAGTCAATCGAGGAGTAGAAAGCATGAGCCACATGTTTTCATCTTCATTAGTCGTACCAGTTTTTCCGATCCAGTCAGCACGAGCTAGGCCTGGATTGATCGAAGCCAAGTCGGTCTGGAAGCTAGAAGTAATCCGAGAAGAAATGACGTCACGGAGCAAACTTTGCATGATGGTTGCTGTCGCTTTTGAATAAACCTGCACAGGCTCATCCTTATGCTCGTATACCAGTCGGCCATCCGTTGATTCGATCTTGGCAATCATGTGTTTCTTGTGGTAAACTCCGTTGTTGGCTATCGTTTGGTATCCGTTGGTATGTTGGGCAACTGTAACCTCAATCCCCCCACCCATCGGCAAACTTTCAATCCCATATTCTGGGATTTCATAACCCATTTTTTCCATATAGCCCTTGACATCAACGCCCTTCTCTCGAAGCGTACGATAAGTCCAGTAGGCTGGGATATTCCATGAGTAGTTAAGGGCTTCTCCCAATGTCATCATGCCTGTACCAGGACTATTGACATACATGATGGGATTCCCGTTTGAGAAGTTGGTTGGATAGTTTGATAAGATACTTGCACTCCCCATCAAACCTTGGTCAATCGCGATACCATAGGCCAATATAGGTTTCGTGGTTGAAGCTGGAGAACGTTTGGTATCGATAGCATGATTGTTCTGATTTTCTTGATAATTACGACCACCAACAAATCCAAGGATGGCTCCCGTTTGGTTGTCCATGAGGACATTCCCTACTTCAGGCTGGCCTGTCGAATCATCTACCAAACTGCCGTAGTTAGCAACTGCATTTTGCATAGCAGTGTGGACGTTTTTATTAATAGTCGTGGTGATCTTATAGCCACCATTCTCGATTTCCTTCGTCGCTAGATCGCGGTAAGCTTTTTGGATCGATTCATTTTTTTGCTCTTGCGCAGAAACATTATCTCTCTGGATGAGGTAGTCGTACATCCGATCCGTTGCTTCTGCCAAGGTTGCATAGTAGAGATAGTCACGCGAAGTACCACTGACACTACCTGATGGTAGAAAGTCTTGCTTGAAGTCATAATCCTTGTACTTGTCGTAGTCTTCCTGACTCAGAGCTCCTGTCCGATACATATTGTAGAGGACATCCTTGGCACGCTTGATTCCCAAGGCCATATCCTCATCGCTCTTCATACTGCCGTCAGATTCATAAGGAGAATAACTAATAGGACTCTGGGGCAAACCTGCGATAAAGGCAGCTTGAGGTATTGTCAAATCCGATGCATTAACTCCAAAAATTCCCTCTGCAGCCTGCTGGGCACCTGCAATATTTTGGCCCTTGTGATTGCGTCCAAAAGGAGCAATATTAAGGTAGGTTGTTAAAATCTCATCCTTGCCCATGGCTCGTTCTAAAGCCAAGGCATCAATAATTTCTTTGGCCTTACGAGCCAGAGTGGGAGCATCCCCCACCACTTGCTGCTTGATGACCTGCTGCGTCAAGGTCGAACCACCACTAGACGATCCCAAACCGACAAAGGTTCCCAGAGTCGCACGAATAACGGCCTTAGGCACAACTCCCTTATGCTCATTGAAATGCTCGTCCTCTGTCGCAATGATAGCCTTCTTGAGATTATCTGAGATAGCCTCCGAAGCGACTGATGTGCGCAATAAATCTCCTTCAATTGAAGCGATGGTACTTCCGTCAGCATAGGTAATTTCTGAGATAGAGGCAATATCCTTCACTTGTTTGACCAATTCCTCTGTTTGAGGCACCTTGACTTTGTCAAATAGAGCAACCCCATAGCCCATGGCCACACCCGCTCCCAAAAGACCTCCGATAAAGGCTAGAATGAAGAGAGTGTTGAAGGTCACTTTAAAAGCACTCAAAATCTTAGCAAGAATAGACCCTACCCTTTTGAGTTTGTTAGAAGAAGCTACTTTCTTATCAGTATTTTTATTTGCTTGTTTTTTCTTCCATTTGGCAGTTAGTTGCTGGAAAAAATGCAGCATTTTTGTTTTTAATTCATCAATTCTTTTTTTCATGAATGTCCTCACTTTCTCTATTATACCATAAAAGGTAAACTTTCAATAAAATAGCCACTTTCTTCCCTATTCCACTAGGCTATTGCCCAAGTTTGTGATACAATAGGTAGAAACAATATTTTAAAAAGGAGAAAAGACATATGCACATTTTTGATGAGCTAAAAGAGCGTGGTTTGATTTTTCAAACGACTGATGAAGAAGCCTTGCGTAAAGCCCTAGAAGAAGGTCAAGTTTCTTATTATACCGGCTACGATCCAACTGCTGACAGCCTTCACCTAGGTCACCTTGTCGCAATCTTGACCAGTCGTCGTTTGCAATTAGCAGGTCACAAACCTTATGCGCTCGTTGGCGGTGCTACAGGTCTCATCGGAGATCCGTCCTTCAAAGATGCTGAGCGTAGTCTCCAAACAAAAGACACAGTAGATGGCTGGGTCAAGTCTATCCAAGGGCAACTTTCTCGTTTTCTTGACTTTGAAAATGGCGAAAATAAGGCTGTCATGGTCAACAACTACGACTGGTTTGGCAGCATCAGCTTCATTGACTTCCTCCGTGATATCGGAAAATACTTCACTGTCAACTACATGATGAGTAAGGAGTCTGTTAAAAAACGGATCGAAACAGGGATTTCTTACACAGAGTTTGCTTACCAAATCATGCAAGGGTACGACTTCTATGTCTTAAATCAAGACCACAATGTTACCCTGCAAATCGGTGGTTCTGACCAGTGGGGAAATATGACAGCTGGTACCGAATTGCTTCGTCGTAAGGCTGACAAGACTGGTCACGTAATTACTGTTCCACTGATTACAGACGCAACCGGTAAGAAGTTTGGTAAGTCAGAAGGAAACGCAGTCTGGCTCAACCCTGAAAAGACTTCTCCATACGAAATGTACCAATTCTGGATGAACGTCATGGACGCTGACGCTGTTCGCTTCTTGAAAATCTTTACCTTCTTGTCACTCGATGAGATTGAAGACATCCGCAAACAGTTTGAAGCAGCTCCACACGAACGCTTGGCTCAAAAAGTCCTGGCTCGTGAAGTCGTGACTCTTGTCCACGGAGAAGAAGCTTACAAAGAAGCCCTCAACATCACTGAGCAACTCTTTGCTGGAAACATCAAAAACCTTTCTGTCAAAGAACTCAAACAAGGACTTCGTGGAGTGCCAAACTACCAAGTACAGGCAGACGAAAATCACAACATCGTTGAACTTCTTGTATCTTCTGGCGTGGTTAACTCAAAACGCCAAGCCCGTGAAGACGTCCAAAACGGTGCCATCTACATCAATGGTGACCGCATCCAAGACCTTGACTATGTCTTGAGTGACTCAGATAAGCTTGAGAACGAACTCACTGTTATCCGCCGTGGTAAGAAAAAATACTTCGTCCTTACATATTAAAAAGAAGACTGGAGGCATTTGCCATCCAGTTCTTTTTTTGCTAGACTTAAACTATGAATACAAACCTCAAACCAAAACTCCAGCGCTTTGCTACTGCGACTGCCCTTTCCTGCCCTATCTGCCAAGAAAATCTCACCTTGGTAGAGACTAGTCTCAAGTGTAGCAACCGCCATTCTTTTGATCTGGCAAAATTCGGCTATGTCAATCTGGCACCGCAAATCAAACAATCCACTAACTACGATAAGGAAAACTTCCAAAATCGCCAGCAAATTCTTGAAGCTGGCTTTTATCAGACTATCTTAGAAACCATCTCAGACCTGCTTGCAAGCCTAGAAACTGCCAAAACTATCTTGGATATCGGCTGTGGTGAAGGTTTCTACTCTCGCAAACTCCAAGAAAGTCACTCTGACAAGACCTTCTACGCCTTTGATATTTCAAAAGACTCGGTCCAAATCGCTGCCAAGAGTGAACCCAACTGGGCAGTCAATTGGTTTGTCGGTGACCTGGCTCGTCTTCCTATAAAAGACGCCAGCATGGATATTCTGCTTGATATCTTTTCGCCTGCCAACTATGGAGAATTTTGCCGTGTTTTATCCAAAGACGGGATCTTGATAAAGGTCATCCCAACTGAAAATCACCTCAAAGAAATCCGTCAAATAGTGCAGGACCAACTGACAAAGAAGGACTATTCCAACCAAGATATCAAAGAACATTTCCAGGAACATTTCAGCATCCAATCTAGTCAGATTGCTTCCTTAACAAAACCTATCACAGCAGAGCAACGCCAAGCCCTGCTTAGCATGACACCCCTTCTCTTTCATGTTGACCAGACCAAGATTGACTGGAGCCAACTGACAGAGATTACCATCGAAGCAGAGATTCTAGTTGGGAAAGCACTGTAAACAAATTTTTGAGATAAGATAAAGCCCGCAGCTCTTCTTGAGATACGGGTTTAAATCATCATTTTTCAAGTATCTATCGGAAAAGGGGAAAAATTTTAACCTCACCATTTATTTTCGATTCGAAATAACAAATTTATCAATAAAAAGCAAGTGAAATGAGGCAAGTGTAATCCCCAAATAGCAGCCATGATAAGAGATATCTTGATGAGTAAGGGGAAAAAGAGTATTATTGCCCGCCAAGAGGCATGTCACAATCACAAATAGTATCCAGAATAAATCAGTCCATTTATATTTTGAAAAATATTTTTTCCACATATAAACACCTTCTTTCCTATAATCGTATTATAACACTTTGTGTAAGCGAATACAAGGAATTTGAGGTGATTTCTAAGTAGATTCTGAGGCTTAAAGGTAGTAAAATCAACCTTTTTAGTGCCCTCTAAGTTTGATTTTTAAGCCTACAAATTATTGACATTTTTCCCTTTTCTTTTAGGAATAGCAGCATAAAATTAACAACATTCAAAAAAGCGAATTTCAATTGAAACTCGCTTTTTACAAAATGTATTAGTATGAATTTGTATCTTAGTTCAAGTGCCAGATATCTTCGTTGTACTGAGCGATTGTACGGTCAGATGAGAAGAATCCTGCTTTAGCAATGTTGACGATCACTTTATCCAACCATGCGTCACGGTTTTCGTAGTCAGCAAGCATTTGCTCTTTGACTTTAATGTAGTCTTCCAAGTCAAGGAGAGTCATGAACCAGTCTTTGTTGATCAATTCGTTGTAAAGACGTTCCAAGCGTTCTTTCTTACCTACTGCAAGAACAGCATCGCTGACGATGAAGTCAACCAATGGTTTGATGGCTTCACGAGCGTAGAATTCGCTTGATTTGTAAGCTACTTTTGCGTAAAGGTCGATAACAGTTTCTGAATCTTCACCGAAGATGTAGATGTTTTCGTCGCCAACCAACTCAGCGATTTCCACGTTAGCTCCGTCCATAGTACCAAGAGTCAAAGCTCCGTTCAACATGAATTTCATGTTACCAGTACCTGAAGCTTCTTTAGAAGCAAGTGAGATTTGTTCTGAGATGTCACATGCTGGGATAAGGAAGCTTGCTGCAGTAACGTTGTAGTTTTCAACCATCACTACTTGCAAGTGTGGTGCTACTGCTGGGTCATTTGCAATGACTTCTGACATACAAAGGATCAAGTGGATGATGTCTTGAGCAATTGTGTAGGCAGGAGCTGCTTTACCACCAAAGAATACTGTGATAGGGCGAGCAGGGATGTTGCCAGCTTTGATGTCAAGGTATTTGTGGATCACATACAAAGCGTTCATTTGTTGGCGTTTGTACTCGTGGAGACGTTTGATTTGGATGTCAAAGATAGAGTTTGGATTGATTTCAACACCTTGGTGCTCTTTCAAGTGACGAGCCAATTTACGTTTGTTGTGAGCCTTGATGCTTTCCAATTTTTCTTTGACAGCAGCCTTATCTTCGAATGACAAGAGTTTTTCAAGCTCATCTGCTTCATGGTGCCAACCGTGACCAAGAATCTCATCCAAATAGTGAGACAAGCTTGGGTTAGCATGCATGAGCCAACGACGGAAAGTGATACCGTTTGTTTTGTTGTTGAATTTTTCTGGGTAAAGGTCATAGAAGGCTTTCAACTCAGAGTTCTTCAAGATTTCAGTGTGGAGTGCTGCTACCCCGTTAACACTGTATCCGTAGTGGATATCCATGTGAGCCATGTGAACACGTCCGCTCTCGTCGATGATTTGGACAGCTGGATCTTTGTATTCTGCCTTCACACGACGGTCCAATTCTTCGATGATTGGTACCAAGTGAGGAACCACTTCTTGCAAGAATTCAAGAGGCCATTTTTCAAGGGCTTCAGCAAGGATGGTGTGGTTAGTGTAGGCAGTCATGCTACGAACGATTGAAATCGCTTCGTCAAGTTCGATACCGCGTGCAGTCAAAAGACGGATCAATTCAGGAATCACCATTGATGGGTGAGTATCGTTGATTTGTACAACTGCATAGTCCGCAAGGTCATGCAAGTTGCTTCCTTTTTCGATCGCTTCATCGATGATCAATTGCGCACCGTTTGAAACCATGAAGTATTGTTGGAAGATACGGAGCAATTCACCTTGACGGTCACTATCATCTGGGTAAAGGAAAAGAGTCAAGTTGCGAGCAATGTCTGTCTTGTCAAAGCTGATACCATCTTCGATGATAGAAGAATCAACTGAATCCAAGTCAAACAAACGCAAGCGGTTTTTAGTAGCTGTTTTGTAACCAGGTACATCGATATCGTAAAGAGTTGATGTCAAGGTAAAGTGTGCAAATGGCACTTGGTAGCTACGGCTTGAGCGTACCAACCAGTTTTGCTCTGTCAACCAAGCGTTAGGAATCGTTTCTTGTTGGTTGTTTTTAAGAACTTGTTGGAAAAGACCGTAGTGGTAGTTCAAACCAACACCGTCACCGTTCAAACCAAGAGTAGCGATTGAGTCGATAAAGCAGGCTGCCAAACGTCCCAATCCACCGTTCCCTAGAGATGGTTCCAATTCTACTTCTTCGATTTCGATCAACTCTTTACCGGCATCAGCAAGTTCTTTTTTCACATCGTCGTAAAGACCAAGGTTGATCAAGTTGTTTGACAAGAGTTTACCAATCAAAAACTCAGCTGAGATGTAGTAAACTTTCTTCTTACCAGTGTTGACTGGTTTTTGGCTACTAGCAAGCTTGCTGTAGTTGAGAAGAGCAAGGTAAAGCTCTTCGTTACTACATTCTGCAATGGTTTTATTGTAACGTTTTTGTACAAATTCTTTTAGTGGTAACATTTTTGTGTCTCCTGATAATGTCTTATTTCTTTAATTCTACCAAATTCTCATTGATTCGGCGATAAATTGTAGTCAAGTCAAGCAAATTGTCCTCGACAGCTGGTGTCAATTGATCTTCAGTCATACGCCAAGACCAGTTTCCGCCAAGAGTAGATGGGTAGTTCATGCGAGCTGCCTCATCCAATTCTAATAAATCTTGCATAGTGGCAATAGCCATGAAGCTCACTGATGAAAATACTGTGCGAAGCATTGCGTGTGGCACTGTTTCATACTCTTTACGGTTCGTGTAACGAGCCATGTACTCACGAGTTGGATCATCGATTTCATTACGGTACCAACCAAGGACCGTATTGTTGTCGTGTGTTCCTGTGTACATAACAGAGTTAGCAGGTGCCAAGTGTGGGCTATCGATACTTTCATCTTCTGGGTTGAAGGCAAATTGAAGAATCTTCATCCCCGGGAAGCCAGTGCGTTCACGTAACTCGATGACTTCATCTGTCATGAAACCAAGGTCTTCTGCGATGATGTTCAGCTCACCAAGTTCTTCCTTAACGGCTGCGAAGAGTTTGTAGCCTGGACCTTTCACCCATTTACCAGGGGCCGCTGTATCGGAACCAGCAGGAATTTCCCAGTAAGATTCAAAGCCACGGAAGTGGTCGATACGAACAATATCGTAGATTTTGAAGCTTTCACGCAAGCGTTCAACCCACCATTTGTACCCGTCTTTATCCATTGCTTCCCAGTCATAGATTGGGTTCCCCCAAAGTTGACCAGTTGCAGAAAACTCATCTGGCGGACATCCTGCGATGCAAGTCGCCTTGCCGCTGGCATCTGTCTTGAAGAGGTGTGGATTTGCCCACATGTCGCTTGAATCTTCCGCAACGTAGATAGGCATGTCCCCAACGATCTCGATGTGGTTGTCGTTAGCGTATGCTTTCAATTTCAACCATTGTTGGAAGAAGAAGTATTGAGTCACACGGTGGTAAACCAACTTGTCTGCTAATTTCTCACGGTAGCTTTCAAGCGCTGAAGCTTTACGCTCACGAGCATCTGCATCTGGCCATTCTGTCCATGCTAAATTGTCAAAATGCTCTTTAATCGCCATATACTCAGCAAAGAGTTCAAGCCAGGCTTGGTTGTCTTGAGCAAATTTCTCAAAAGCTTTGACATCTCCCACTTCCAAGAAACGTTTGACCGCCTTTTCCAAAAGAGGACGACGTGCGTAGTAAATCTTAGCATAGTCAACTTCTGCTGGATTGCTACCGAAGTCAACACCTTCAAGATCGCTAGCTTCCAACAAGCCTTGCTCTACCAAGATGTCAAGATCGATAAAATGCGTGTTCCCAGCAAAAGCTGAGAATGATTGGTAAGGAGAATCTCCATAGCTTGTAGTCCCAAGAGGGAGGATTTGCCAGTAACGTTGCTTGGTACGAACCAAGAAATCAACGAAATCATAGGCGCTTTGGCCAAATGATCCAATCCCGTATGCTCCTGGAAGAGAAGAGATGTGCATCAACACACCACTCTGACGTTTTTTCATAATAGCACCTCATGTATTTTTGTAATAAAACGTTGCGCAAATCAAGGCGCAAACGTTTGCGTCGGTTTAAGTATAACGTATTTCAAAAACAAATGCAAGCGGTTCTAGAAACTTTTTTTGATTTCTTTTTCTTTGAATGAATCTTGGTTCCACTGTTATTTTATGAAACGATCACTTTTCTTATAAAGTTTTTCTAATTTAAGATAGTTGAAATAAAAAACAGCCTCATTTTTGCTCAGAAATCAGCCTAATCAATGCAATCGTTTCCCTTGTACGTTTTCAAATCAAGAAAAAGAAAACTTTTCAGTTTCTTCCTATATAAAAGCATTGACAAATGTTTGAAGCCTTAAAATTTTTTTAAATTTTTTTCTAAAAAAGCTTGCAACCGTTTTCTATTTGTGTTATACTAGGTTCGTAAAAGAAAACGTTTGCGTTTTCTCATCAAATTATTTTTGTTATTCTTTAGGAGGAATACACTATGTCATCTAAATTCATGAAGAGCGCTGCTGTGCTTGGAACTGCTACTCTTGCTAGCTTACTTTTGGTAGCTTGCGGAAGCAAAACTGCTGATAAAGCTGCTGATACTAGCTCATCTGAAGCAAAAGAAATCACACTTTACGTTGAAGACCAGTATAAAGCCTACGCTGAAAAAGTTGCTGCAGCTTATGAAAAAGAATCAGGTACAAAAGTTAACATCAAATCTGGTGACCAACTTGGTGGACTTGACAAACTTTCACTTGACAACCAATCAGGTCAAGCTGCTGACGTTATGATGGCACCATACGACCGCGTAGGTAGCCTTGGTACTGACGGACAACTTTCAGAAGTTACATTGAGCGACGGTGCTAAAACAGACAATGCTACTAAGTCTCTTGTAACAGCTGCTGACGGAAAAGTTTACGGTGCTCCTGCAGTTATTGAGTCACTTGTTATGTACTACAACAAAGACTTGCTCAAAGAAGCTCCAAAAACATTTGCTGAATTGGAAGAACTTGCAAAAGATAGCAAATACGCTTTCGCTGGAGAAGATGGCAAAACTTCAGCATTCTTAGCTGACTGGACAAACTTCTACTACGCATACGGACTTCTTTCTGGTAACGGAGCTTACGTATTTGGTGATAACGGTAAAAATCCTAAAGACATCGGTCTTGCTAACGATGGAGCAATCAAAGGTATCGAATACGCTAAGTCTTGGTACGAAAAATGGCCTAAAGGTATGCAAGATGGAACAGCTGCTGGAAACTTGATCCAAACTTCATTCCAAGAAGGTAAAACAGCTGCTATCATCGATGGTCCTTGGAAAGCTCAAGCATTCAAAGATGCTAAAGTAAACTACGGTGTTGCTACTATCCCAACTCTTCCAAACGGAAAAGAATACTCAGCATTCGGTGGTGGTAAAGCTTGGATCATCCCATCAAGCACTAAGAACCTTGAAGGCGCACAAAAATTTGTAGACTACCTTGTATCAACTGAACAACAAAAAGCATTCTACGAAGCAACTAACGAAATCCCAGCTAACACTGAAGCACGTGCATATGCTGAAGGCAAAAACGATGAGTTGACTACAGCTGTTATCAAACAGTTCAAGAATGCTCAACCAATGCCAAACATCTCACAAATGTCAGCAGTTTGGGAACCAGCTGCGAACATGCTCTTTGACGCTGTAAGTGGTAAGAAAGATGCTAAGACAGCTGCTAACGATGCTGTTACATTGATCAAAGAAACAATCAAACAAAAATTTGGTGAATAATTGAATTCGTTACAAGGGGGGAGAATACAAGTCCCCCTTTGATTTTATAAATTTACGAATGATTGCAGTTGCCTATCTAGTGATTGGAGACAAACTTCAATCTCGTATCCTATGAAAGGAGTATTCATGGAAAACCAACAACCTAGCAAAGCAGCCTTGCTTTCAGTGATTCCTGGGTTAGGGCAAATTTACAACAAACAAAAAGTCAAAGGTTTTATTTTTCTTGCTGTAACGCTCGTTTTTGTCCTTTATTTTCTAGCCCTTGCTGCGCCTGAATTGCACAATTTGATCACCCTTGGTGACAAACCCGGTCGCGACAATTCACTCTTCATGCTGATTCGTGGTGCCTTCCACTCAATTCTTGTTGCTGTTTACGTGCTCTTCTACTTCTACAATATTAAAGACGCACATACAATTGCTAAACGCATCAACAACGGAATTCCTGTCCCACGTACTTTTAAAGATATGATCAAAGGTATTTATGAGAATGGTTTCCCTTACCTCTTGATCATCCCATCTTACGTCGCTATGACATTTGCGATTATCTTCCCTGTTGTGGTAACATTGATGATCGCCTTTACCAACTATGACTTCCAACACTTGCCACCAAACAAATTGTTGGACTGGGTTGGTTTGACTAACTTTACAAATATCTGGAGCTTAAGCACCTTCCGTTCAGCCTTCGGTGCCGTTCTTTCTTGGACCATCATCTGGGCCTTGTCTGCTTCTACTTTGCAGATTGTGATTGGTATCTTCACAGCGATCATTGCTAACCAACCATTTATCAAAGGAAAACGTATCTTTGGTGTTATTTTCCTTCTTCCTTGGGCTGTTCCAGCCTTCATCACTATCTTGACCTTCTCAAACATGTTTAACGATAGTGTCGGAGCGATCAACACTCAAGTATTGCCTATCTTGGCTAAGGTCCTTCCTTTCCTTGACGGAGCACTTATCCCTTGGAAAACAGACCCAACTTGGACGAAGATTGCCTTGATTATGATGCAAGGTTGGCTAGGATTCCCATACATCTACGTTTTGACTTTGGGTATCTTGCAGTCTATCCCTAACGACCTCTACGAAGCGGCTTACATCGATGGTGCCAATGCTTGGCAAAAATTCCGCAACATCACTTTCCCTATGATTTTGGCTGTTGCAGCACCAACATTGATCAGCCAATACACCTTTAACTTTAACAACTTCTCTATCATGTACCTCTTCAATGCTGGAGGACCTGGTAGTGTTGGTGGTGGAGCCGGTTCAACTGATATCTTGATCTCATGGATTTACCGTTTGACTACAGGAACATCTCCTCAATACTCTATGGCAGCAGCTGTTACCTTGATTATCTCTATCATTGTCATCTCTATCTCTATGATTGCATTCAAGAAACTACACGCATTTGATATGGAGGACGTCTAAGATGAATAACTCAATCAAACTCAAACGTAGACTGACTCAAACCCTCACTTACCTCTACTTGATCGGCCTTTCAATCGTGATTATCTATCCACTTTTGATTACCATTATGTCAGCCTTCAAGACTGGTAACGTTGTAGCCTTTAAATTAGATAGTAACATTGACTTTAGCTTTGCCAACTTCCAAGGACTCTTTACAGAAACCTTGTACGGCACTTGGTACCTCAATACTTTGATCATCGC
Organism: Streptococcus sp. 151470009-6; assembly: GCF_053628175.1. Lineage (NCBI taxonomy): Bacteria > Bacillati > Bacillota > Bacilli > Lactobacillales > Streptococcaceae > Streptococcus > Streptococcus sp. 151470009-6. The sequence continues at coordinate 136,698 of NZ_JBSEZF010000005.1, read as the reverse complement.
CTTTATTACCATGGCTGTTCAAACAAGTATCATCGTCCTTGCTGGTTATGCCTACAGCCGTTACAATTTCTTGGCTCGTAAACAAAGTTTAGTCTTCTTCTTGATTATCCAAATGGTGCCAACTATGGCCGCTTTGACAGCCTTCTTCGTTATGGCCCTTATGTTGAACGCTCTTAACCAAAACTGGTTCCTCATCTTCCTCTACGTTGGTGGAGGTATCCCGATGAACGCTTGGTTGATGAAAGGCTACTTCGACACAGTACCAATGTCTCTAGACGAATCTGCAAAACTAGATGGTGCAGGACACTTCCGCCGCTTCTGGCAAATTGTTCTCCCACTTGTTCGCCCAATGATCGCTGTACAAGCTCTCTGGGCCTTCATGGGACCTTTCGGGGACTATATCCTCTCTAGTTTCTTGCTTCGTGAGAAAGAATACTTTACTGTTGCCGTTGGTCTCCAAACCTTCGTTAACAACGTGAAAAATATGAAGATTGCCTACTTCTCAGCAGGTGCTATCCTCATCGCCCTTCCAATCTGTATTCTCTTCTTCTTCCTACAAAAGAACTTTGTTTCAGGACTTACAAGTGGTGGCGACAAGGGATAATCTATCCCCGCCACCCTTTTTCATTTTGGATCTTGTTTCTAAAGTTAAAAGATTAGACACAAGACCGCAAATAGTAGCAAAACCAGCTTTTCAATAAGCAATTTATCTACTAGACTTGAAATAAAGCACATTTCTCTATATAATAATACTCATATAGAAAACACTTTTAGAAAGATGCCTATGCTTCCATATCCATTCTCGTATTTTACTAGTATCTGGGGATTTCGTAAGCCCCTATCAAAACGTTTCGGACTTAACTGGTTTCAACTCCTCTTTACTAGCATTTTCCTCATCAGCTTGTCCATGGTTCCAATTGCCATTCAAAACAGCTCGCAGGAAACGTATCCACTGGATACCTTTATCGATAATGTCTACACACCCCTGACAGATGAAGCAATCATGGATTTGTCGGAAAATGCGCAGATAATAGATGGAAAACTGAGCTATGCTGGAACTAAAAATCAGCAAGCTTCTCTTCTGATTGGTCCAAGTCCAAGTAAGGAATTGCCAAAGGACTTGCAACTTCATTTTGATACGGAAGAACTCATCATCAGCAAGGAAAGCAAGGAACTGACTCGCATTCGCTACCACGCCATTCAAACGGAGAGTTTCCAGAGTAAGGAAGCTTTAACCCAGGCTATTTCTAAAGACTGGTATCAACAGAACCGTGTCTATATCAGTCTCTTTCTCGTCCTTGGTGCTAGCTTCCTCTTTGGATTGAATTTCTTCATTGTCTCTCTTGGAGCTAGTCTTCTCCTTTATATCACCAAAAAATCACGCCTCTTTTCATTTAGGAGCTTTAAAGAGTGCTACCATTTTATCTTAAACTGTTTAGGATTACCAACTTTGATTACACTTATTTTGGGACTTTTCGGCCAAAATATGACAACCCTTATCACTGTACAAAACATTCTTTTTGTTCTTTATCTGGTCATCATCTTTTATAAAACACATTACCGCGATCCAGATTATCATAAATAGGAGATTTTTATGCCCGTTACGATTAAAGATGTGGCCAAGGCTGCAGGTGTCTCACCTTCAACTGTAACCCGCGTTATTCAAAACAAATCAACAATTAGTGATGAAACCAAAAAACGAGTTCGCAAGGCTATGAAGGAACTCAACTACCATCCCAATCTCAATGCTCGTAGCCTCGTTAGCAGCTATACTCAAGTTATTGGTTTGGTATTGCCTGACGACTCGGATGCCTTCTACCAAAATCCTTTCTTCCCATCTGTCCTACGAGGGATCGCCCAAGTCGCGTCTGAAAACCACTATGCTATTCAGATCGCAACTGGTAAAGATGAGAAGGAACGTCTCAAAGCTATTTCTCAGATGGTTTATGGCAAGCGTGTTGATGGTTTAATCTTCCTCTATGCCGAAGAAGAAGACCCTCTGGTCAAGCTCGTAGCGGAAGAACAGTTTCCTTTCCTCATCCTCGGAAAATCCCTCTCACCCTTTATCCCCCTTGTCGACAATGATAATGTCCAAGCCGGCTTTGATGCAGCAGAGTATTTCATCAAAAAGGGGTGCAGACGAATCGCCTTTATCGGAGGAACCAAGAAACTTTTCGTTACACAAGATCGTCTAAAAGGTTACGAATTGGCACTCAAACAACACCAACTTTCGATTGATACGAACCTGACCTACTTTGCAAATGAATTTCTAGAAGAAAAGGGGTATCAATTTAGTAAGCGCCTCTTCAAACACGATCCGCAGATTGATGCCATCATCACAACCGACAGCCTTCTAGCTGAAGGGGTTTGCGACTACATCAGCAAACACCAATTAAATGTTCCCGTCTTGAGTTTTGACTCTGTCAATCCTCGACTCGACCTAGTAGCCTATGTTGACATCAACAGTCTTGAACTTGGACGAACATCATTTGAAACGATTTTACAGATTATTAATGACGCGAAAAATAATAGACAGATTTGTTACCGTCAGTTGATTGCCCACAAAATTATCGAAAAATAAAAACCAGCTCCAGAGCTGGTTTTTTCATATCTAATTGTCTGTTTCTACAAATCGTCCTAGGATGTGGACATTTTCGGATACAGAGACGAAGGCTGTCGGATCGACTTGTTTCATAATGTGTTTAAAATCATTAAACTCTGCTCGTGTGATAACAGTAATCAAGACTGCTTTTCTCTCATGATTATAGGTTCCTTCTGCATCGTGGATCATGGTTGCGCCTCGGTGCAATTTTTTATGGATTTTTTCGATTACCTTATCAGGATTACTGGTCACAATCATGGCCTGCATCCGTTTTTGCTTGGTGAAGACCGCATCTGTCACACGACTGGAGACAAAAATGGTAATCATGGAGTAGAGGGCGTATTTCCAACCAAAGGTCAAGCCTGCAATCAACATGATGGTCCCATTGACCAAGAAGGAAATGCTGCCGACATTTTTCCCTGTTTTCTTGCGAATGGTCAGACTGACAATATCTGTACCTCCACTGGAAATACTATTGCGCAAAGCAAAGCCAATTCCCAAGCCCATGACAACACCCCCAAAGAGAGCATTGATAATGGGATCCTCTGTCAGCGTCACAACGGGCACAAACTGGATAAAAAGGGAACTCATGGATACCGTGATAAAGGTAAAAACTGTAAATTTATGTCCAATCTGATACCAAGCTAAAATCATCAGTGGGATATTAATGGCATAAAAGGTTGCGGATACGGGTAGTTGGAGACCAAACCAATGAGTACTCAAACTGGAGATAATTTGCGCCAAACCTGTCGCACCACTTGAATAAACATGCCCTGGTTGGAAAAAGAAATTGACCGCAACTGCTGATAGAAAACCGTATACCAGAGAAGCAGAAATCTTCTCATCATATTTTTCCTTAGAGATGCCCTGCAAGACTCGTAACATCTTTATCTGATAAGCAAAGCGGCGCAGATAATAGCGCCACCGCTTAATTTGTTTTGCTTGTTTCATCTTCTTCTACTTGTAAGCTGAGTTCCTCTAGTTGTTTGAGAGCGACTGTTGATGGCGCTTGTGTCATTGGGTCGGTTGCCTTGTTGTTCTTAGGAAAGGCAATGACTTCACGGATGTTTTCTTCGCCTGCTAAGAGCATGATAAAGCGGTCAAGTCCGATAGCCAATCCACCGTGTGGTGGGAAACCATAGTCCATGGCTTCCAGAAGGAAACCGAACTGGTCATTGGCTTCCTCAGCTGAGAAACCAAGAGCCTGGAACATGCGTTCTTGAAGGTCTTTTTGGTTGATACGAAGGCTACCACCACCCAGCTCATAACCGTTCAAGACGATGTCATAGGCAATAGCACGGACATTGGCCAAATCACCTTCTAATTCGTGAGCTGTCTCTTCCTGTGGAAGGGTAAACGGATGGTGGGCACTCATGTAACGACCTTCTTCTTCAGACCATTCAAACATTGGCCAATCAACCACCCAAAGGAAATTGAATTTATCGCTATCAATCAAGCCAAGCTCTTTGGCAATACGTCCACGAAGGGCGCCTAGTGTTGCATTGGCCACTTCAAGCGTATCCGCCACAAAGAGAACCAAATCCTTATCTTCAAGACCAAGTGCTGCAGTCAATTCTCCTTGGATACCAGTCAAGAACTTGGCAACTGGTCCGTTGAATTCTCCATCAACCACCTTGACCCAAGCAAGACCTTTGGCACCGTACTGCTTAGCTACTTCAGTCATCTTGTCAATGTCTTTACGTGAGTAGTTGTCTGCAGCTCCTTTGACCACAATGGCTTTAACAGCAGGCGCTTCTGAGAAGACTTTGAAATCAACACCCTTGACTACTTCTGTCAAGTCCTGAAGCAACATGTCAAAACGGGTATCAGGTTTGTCAGAACCGTAAAGAGCCATCGCGTCATCATACTTCATACGAGGAAATGGAAGCGTCACGTCAATGCCTTTGGTTTCTTTCATCACGCGCGCAATCAATCCTTCTGTAATATCTTGGATCTCTTGCTCCGTAAGGAAGGATGTTTCCAAGTCGACCTGAGTGAACTCAGGCTGGCGGTCACCACGCAAGTCTTCATCACGGAAACATTTGACAATTTGGTAGTAACGGTCAAAACCAGCATTCATCAAGAGTTGTTTGGTAATTTGTGGACTTTGAGGAAGAGCGTAGAAATGCCCTTTATTGACACGAGATGGCACCAAATAGTCACGCGCCCCTTCTGGCGTTGATTTAGAAAGGAATGGCGTCTCCACATCGATAAACTCCAACTCATCCAAGTAGTTACGGATAGAGTGGGTCACCTTGGCACGAAGTTTAAGATTTTCCAACATTTCTGGACGACGAAGGTCAAGGTAACGGTAACGCAAACGTGTATCGTCATTGGCCTCAATTCCATCTTTAATCTCAAAAGGTGTTGTTTTAGCTGTATTGAGTACAGTAAGGGCTGTCACGTTCAATTCAACTGCTCCCGTCGCCAATTTATCATTGGCCTGTTCACGCGCAGCAACCTGACCCGTCACCTCAATGACAAACTCACTACGAAGGCTTTCAGCCGTTGCCATGACTTCAGCTGAGACCTTCTCGGGGTTGATGACCAACTGCATGATTCCTTCACGGTCACGAAGGTCGATAAAGATCAATCCGCCCAAGTCACGACGACGGGCAACCCAGCCTTTCAAGGTGATTTCTTGTCCGATGTGTTCCTCACGAACACGACCAGCATACATACTACGTTTCATTGTTTCTCTCCTCTTTTATTCTGTTACTATTTTACCATAAAAGGGCAGGCTCTTCATGAAAATCAGCAGAAAAGTTTGATTGTCTGTAAAAATCAAAACGAAGAGCTAAAAAATCGTGACAACATCAAAAAATCCGATGAAGACGCCATCGGATTTTCTTATTTTGATTCTTGACCTTCTTTGCGTTTTTCTGCGATTTCAGCCGCTTTTTTAGGCAGAACAATCGCTGTTGCATAGGCCGTCGCAAAGCGCATGATTCCTGCAATAGGTGCAAAAATCACTGCTAGATTGTTGTAGAAGAAATCGCCTTTAAAGGCATAGGCAAGCCCCCCGATAATAAAGAAGAGAACGACTGCCTGTATCACTGCTAATAAAATTACTCGTTTCATGTGACCTCCTGACTCTATTATAGCATGAGTATCATCAAAAAGCCGATTAAATTATTCAAGGCGTGTAAAGAAATGCTGTAAAGAAGGCCTTTTCGACTCACATAAGCCAGACCCAAACTCAATCCCAGACTAGCATAGACTAAAAACTGTTGCAAAGTCCCTGGAAAATGAATCAAGGCAAAGAGCACACTCGATACAAGGAGAAACAGAGCTGTCTGTTTGCTATTGTCCTGCTTAGGAAAGAGATAGCGCGCCAAGATTCCTCTAAAGATGAGTTCTTCCGTCAGAGGAGCAAAGACTACCACCATAAAGAAACCAAAGACAGGCTGAGCAACTGTCAGTTGTGATACGATTTGTTGATTGACCGACGGATCATCTGGCAAAAAGAACTGGGCTGTAATCGCCACTAGCAAAACCAGGGTAGGCAACCAGATATAACGATTAAAAGCAGTCGTCTGGATGCTAACCTTTTCTGTCTGATACCACTTGTAAACTCCATAAACATAGGCCCCTGACAGGGCGATATAAAGTGGCAAAACTCCATAGATTGAAGCCCCTAGTCCAAGAGCTGACAACGCCATACTCTGAACCAGACCATAACCAAAGAAAAATGATAGAACAGCTAGAAGAAACCAGCCAAGATTTTTAAGTATTTTCATAAAGATCTCCTATTTGAAATAGCGTTTTACCATAGGTAACTGCATCACATTGATATAAACATGGATAGCTCCTACAAGCAAGAAGGCTAGCAGCTGAATCTCTCCTGTCAATAAAGAAAAGATATCAATCAAAAAATAGAGACCTGGTAAGACATACTGATTTAATTGGAATAAAATTCGAAAACTTTGTTCCAAATTAGCCTGACGCTCCCCTTCATCATAGGAGTTTACGTAGTCCAAAACATCCTTTGGTGTAGAGAAAAATTCCAAATCAAACTGACGAACAATCGCAATGGTCTTATAGAGAGATTTTTGAGCACTGAAAATCATCACTAATGCCAAAAAAGAAAGAGATAAGGTTAGGTGGCTTACATTTAGTACAATTACTTCACTTCCTGAAATGAATAGAGCCAAAAAAATCGCTACGCTTGCACTATTAAAAGCAATAGTTCCAAACTCGAGATTACGATACATTTGTACATAATAGGTTTCATTCAGATCATCATCCATTTCCTCTTGATACAAGGAGTGAAATTTTCTGCTTTTCTTTAAGAAATCGAAAGTCAAAAACATACTAATGAAACCTAACAGTAAACAAATAGATGATATCCATGGAATCACGGTTTTGACATCTAAAATGCTTCCATAGTTTTCGGTATAGGCCTTAAACATCCCTGCAAGCATGCCCAAGAAGCCTCCCAAGATCAAAGCCATTAAAAATAACAATTCACGTTTCTTTTTCATATTCAACCTCTTTCTAAACTAAACCAATCCAACTAACCACTGACCAAATGCTTTCCCTGATTCATAAATAGCTGTTAAGCCTTCTGTTCCAAGTGATATCAAAATCAAACAAACAGCAAGTAAGATAATAGCTTGATTTCTAGCTTTTTTTGCTCCATCTCCCAAGGGTTCATTCCCAAGCCAACCTGCTAGATAGGCATAGAGAGTTACTGTTATAATCCCAATCTCTGTCGAAGAGAGAAATAACAAGACTGTCACCAAACGAACGATATTGGCTTGAATGTTAAAATAATTTGCTAAACCTGCACAAACACCGGCAAGTTCTTTGTGTTCAGTATCGACTTGAAAACCCGCTAAAAACTCTTTCATATTCATTCTCCTTTTTCACTTGCTAAATTTTTTGATTTCTTTTCAATCCAGTCAACTACTGGGATGAGAGCAAAGTAAACCCAAATAAATTGGTCACTTTGATAGGGATTAAACCAGCCTAAGTCCATCCCAATCAGTAAAAACACACTGACTAATAGAACTATGGCAACTACATAATAAATCACTTTATACTTGTTCATCACTCGTCCTCCTCTAAGCGAAATACCGACTCGACTGGTTCATTGAATATCTGAGCAATCTTAAGGGCAATGACGATGGATGGCGTGTACTCATCCCGCTCAAGCAAGCTGATAGTTTGCCTGGACACGCCAGCTAGTTTGGCAAGTTCGGTTTGATTGAGACCATCGCGAGCTCGAAGCTCTTTTAAACGATTTTTCAGCATATCTTTCTCCTTTACTCTTAACTTGAACTCATTGTAACATATCGTTTTATTTTTGACAAGTATTTTTGTCAAAAAGTTTAACATTTTTGTCATTTTGCAAAAGAAAAAGGTCAGGAATAAGATCCTGACCAGTTTTTCTACTATTAAAAACCTAGTTTTTCAAATACTTCTGAAAAGTTTTGGCTGACAGCATCAAGTGACACTTGAACTTCTTCTCGGGTTTGGTTGTTCTTAACTGTCACTTGTCCGCTTTCGACTTCGCTCTCTCCGAGAGTGATGAGGGTCTTAGCAGCAAAAACATCGGCTGACTTGAACTGAGCTTTGAGCTTCCGGTTGAGGTAATCACGCTCTGCTTTGAAACCTTGTTGGCGAAGGGCTTGTACCAACTCCAAAGCCTTGACATTTGCTCCTTCTCCCAAGACTGCGATATAGACATCTAAGGCGTTTTCGATAGGGAGAGCCACACCTTGCTTTTCAAGGATGAGGAGCAGGCGCTCTACACCAAGTCCAAAACCAAATCCAGCAGTTTCAGGGCCTCCAAAATAAGCAACCAAGCCATCGTAGCGACCACCTGCACAGACCGTCAGGTCATTGCCCTCAATCTCAGTGATAAACTCGAAAATCGTGTGGTTGTAGTAGTCCAGACCACGCACCATATTGGTATCGATGATATAGTCTACTCCAAGATTTTCCAACATCTGACGCACAGCATCAAAGTGAGCTTGGCTTTCTTCATCAAGGAAGTCCAAAATAGACGGCGCATTCTCTACAGCCACCTTGTCTTCTTTCTCCTTAGAGTCCAAGACACGAAGAGGATTTTCCTCCAAGCGACGTTGGCTATCCTTAGACAAGGTCTCCTTGAGCGGTGTCAAATAGTCGATCAAGGCTTGACGATAGGCCGCACGGCTCTCAGGATTTCCAAGAGTGTTGAGATGCAATTTCACACCTTTAATGCCGATTTCTTTCAAGAAATGGGCTGCCATAGCGATGGTTTCCACATCGGTAGCTGGATTGCTTGAGCCAAAACACTCAACACCGATCTGGTGGAACTGACGCAAACGACCTGCTTGCGGACGCTCATAACGGAACATAGGTCCCATGTAATAGAACTTACTTGGCTTTTGCACTTCTGGTGCGAAGAGTTTATTTTCCACATAGGAACGGACAACGGGCGCAGTTCCTTCTGGACGGAGGGTGATATGGCGGTCACCCTTATCATAGAAATCGTACATTTCCTTGGTTACGATATCGGTTGTGTCCCCGACAGAACGGCTGATGACCTCGTAATGCTCAAAAATAGGCGTACGCACTTCTGCATAGTTATAGCGCTTGAAAATTTCACGGGCAAAGCCCTCAACGTACTGCCATTTGGCAGACTCAGCAGGCAAAATATCCTGCGTTCCTTTTGGTTTTTGTAATTTCATAGGGTATCCTCTTTTAACTTAATAGTATTATTTTACCATAAATAGAGGGATTAAAACAGTGAGAAAAAAATTAGGATTTAGATATCATTTTTGAGATTAATAACTGTCAAAAGAATAGCTAGCAAGGAAAGACCAACAAATAGCATCCAAGTCAACTGTATATTCCATACAGCTATAAGTGAAAAACAAGCTGTTCCCACAGGTATGGATAAGGTAAACAATAAACCTAAAAAATTACTGGTACGAGCTAGAACATCTGGAGCTAGATTTTTCATGAGCATGGCACTAATCTTTGGTTGAACTTTACCAGACACATACAGAGTTGAAAAGAGAAATAGTAAAGCAAGTACGACTTGATTGAATACATTAGCTAGACCAATTAGACTGAGTCCTACGGTCGCCCACATCATCAATCTAGGCAAAGACTGCTTCCCAAAATAATCATTGCCCGTAAGGCTACTGATGATGATTGCTACTAAAACACAGAATTGATTGATAAATAGTGCCTCTGTGTAAGAAAAATTCAAGAGAGAATGGCTCAAAAAGAAGATGTTATAGATGCTTCCTAAAGCCCCACCCAAGGCATTAATAAGCAAGACAGCAAAGATCATGAAACCAAAGTTTTTCTGTCCACCTTTAAGAAAAACGAGACGTAAATTTCGGTAAATTGTTAGGAACTGGTCTTTGATAGAAAGCTTCTCATTTTTTAGGTTTTCACCATCAGCAGATGACATTGACAGACTCAATTTGCTTTTTCCTAAAAAGAGAATAAAGGCTGATACTAGGAAAAAGCAGGCATTGATTCCCGCAACAAGGGAAAAATTGTTGACCGATAGACCTAAGAGCCAAACTCCAAAAGCTTGACCACCAATAGCTGAAATATATGTGATAAACTGGGAAAAAGAATAAGCTTCCATCAGATCCTCTTCAGCTACTTTTTCCTTAACGAGAGGCATGCGCAAACCACCAGCAAAATCACTGATCACATCACTGATGACATTGATCAAACACAGGCTAGAAAAGGCAAAGAGACTAGCTTGCTGAACAACTAGGGCTGCTAGAAAAAATAAAACCGCCTGAAACAAACCGCTATAGACCATCCATTTGACCTTGTCCCTCGTATAATCTGCCCGAATCCCTACAAAAACTGTAAAGAGAGTCGGAAGAATCATGACAATATTCGCCATAGCAACAGCAAAAGAGGCTTGTGGCAAGGTCGATGCATAAACGATAAATACCAGGTTAAAAATCGAAGCACCAAAGGCATTGAAGAAGCGCGACAAAGTCAAGAGTCGATAAGCTTGATTTCTAAACAATAGTTTCATAGGTAATCTCCCTTCTTGTTCTAATCCCTATATGAAGTATGACTATAGTATAGCACTTAGAAATTGAAAGGGAAAACTTTTGAATATATGCAACAAATAAAAAACGATAGAACTTCTTTAATGGCCTGAGAGAGATCAAGAGTTCTATCGCTTCAAATTTTAAATTATTTTCTTACCTTGCAGATATTCAAGCATCAGTCGTTTTTCTATAGTATTCGGCAGATTTGTTACAGCCAAGCATCTCAAAAATATGGACAGCATCCTCCATCTTTTTCTGACCTTCCTTGACTCTGCCCTGCTTGCTATCAAGGAGACCTTCTGCCCACAAATAGACAATTCGGAAATAGGTCTCGTTTTCCTTGTAGAAATGCTCTTCGATAACACGTTTAAAATAATAGGCATTGGTAAATTCTTCACATTCAATGCTGGCTAAAAAACCATTCAGTAGCATGGTGTGAAATAGGTGCCGATTTCCCTTCATTTCCGTTAGAAAATCAGATTTTCGGACCATTTCTCGTACATATCTAGTAAAAAGAGAGACAGATAAGAGTGGGGAACTAACTGAGAACAAATTGAGTTCATAGTTCCCCCAAATCTCGGTAGAAAATAGGTAATCATGAAGGACTTCCCCTTCCTCTGTTGTTAACTCTACCGTTTCATCCATGCTCTTCATATAAGACTTGATCATAATGGCATTTAGAATATGTTTCTGTTTGTTTTGAGAATTAGCATACTTTTGATACTCCTTGCGATACAAGTCCTCGAGAGGTGCTATGTTCTTTGGATCCAAGATATCTGTGATTTCTTTTCTCAACTCAGAATCTGCATCATACTGAAAACCTCTCGCCAGAAAGAGGATTTCCTCTACACTGGCAGATATATTTTCTAGGGCAAACAGAAACTTTTCCACCGAAAGCTCACTCTGACCTGTTTCAAATCGGGACAACATAGACGGAGAAAATTGTCCCCCAGTTGCTTGTCTCAGCGAGATATTTCTTGACTCTCGTAATTGTCTAAAGACCTTTCCAATCTGCTCCATAGACTTCTCCTTAATTCGGTGTTTTATTTATGTTATCATATTTTTTCAGAAAATTCATCAAAAACTTGCCAAATTGTCAGAATTATGAGAAAATAGAGGATATTTATCACGTGGAGGGACTGTTATGAGAGACGATATCAAAATCAATGAACGCGCTTTGGCCTTACAAGACCAAATTATCGAAAAACTAGAGAAGGTTTTTGATACAGATGTGGAATTGGATGTTTACAATCTAGGACTAATTTATGAAATCAATCTGGACGAAACGGGTCTCTGCAAGATTGTCATGACCTTCACTGATACTGCCTGCGATTGCGCCGAAAGCCTGCCTATCGAAATCGTGGCAGGTCTGAAACAAATAGAGGGTATCGAAGATGTCAAGGTTGAAGTTACCTGGTCGCCTGCCTGGAAGATCACACGAATCAGTCGCTACGGCCGTATTGCCCTTGGACTGCCACCTCGTTAAGCAGGCAAATCACTTTTGAAGAAGATGAAAAAAAGCAAGCCAAAATGGCTTGCTTTTTGATACTCAATGAAAATCAAAGAGCAAACTAGGAAACTAGCCGCAGGCTGTACTTGAGTACGGCAAGGCGACGTTGACGTGGTTTGAATTTGATTTTCGAAGAGTATGAGTTTATTTTTTACCTGACTTGTCCATATTCCAGAAGTCTGTCACGGCTCCGCGTGAAGCAGATGATACGATATGGGCGTATTTACCGAGGACACCACGGCTGTAAAGTGGTGGCAAGGTTGTTTCTGCCTTGCGTTTTTCAAGTTCTTCTTCGGATACGGCCATGGAAATTTCTTTGGTATCTTGGTCAACAGTAACGATATCTCCTGTACGAAGATAGGCAATTGGTCCACCATCCTGAGCTTCAGGGGCAATATGTCCGACAACCAGACCATAAGTACCACCAGAGAAACGTCCGTCTGTCAAGAGGGCAACCTTGTCTCCTTGACCTTTACCAACGATCATGGATGAAAGTGATAACATCTCAGGCATACCAGGACCACCCTTAGGTCCAACAAAACGCACAACGACAACATCGCCATCAACGATTTCGTCTGTCAAGACAGCCTGGATAGCATCTTCTTCTGAGTCAAAGACCTTAGCTGGTCCAACGTGGCGACGCACTTTAACACCTGATACTTTAGCAACCGCGCCATCAGGGGCAAGGTTCCCGTTCAAGATGATAAGAGGACCATCTGCACGTTTTGGATTTTCAAGTGGCATGATGACTTTTTGACCTGGTGTGAGGTCTGCAAAGTCAGCCAAGTTTTCAGCGACTGTCTTACCAGTACATGTAATGCGGTCTCCGTGGAGGAAACCATTCGCCAAGAGGTATTTCATAACAGCAGGCACACCACCGACTTCGTAGAGGTCTTGGAAGACATACTGACCAGATGGTTTCAAGTCAGCCAAGTGAGGCACACGTTCTTGGATCGTATTGAAGTCCTCAAGTGACAAGTCAACATTAGCCGCATGGGCAATGGCAAGCAAGTGAAGAGTGGCATTGGTTGACCCACCGAGAGCCATGGTTACTGTAATGGCATCTTCAAAGGCTTCACGAGTCAAGATATCTGATGGTTTGAGGCCAAGCTCCAGCATCTTGACAACAGCTCGTCCTGCTGCTTCGATATCTTCTTTCTTGTCAGCTGATTCAGCTGGATGAGATGAAGATCCTGGCAAACTCATACCGAGAACTTCGATAGCAGTCGCCATGGTATTAGCCGTGTACATACCACCACAGCCACCAGGGCCAGGGCAGGCATTGCATTCGAGACGCTTCACGTCCTCAGCTGTCATGTCACCGTGGTTCCACTTACCGATTCCTTCAAATACAGAAACCAAATCGATGTCTTTTCCATCAAGATTACCCGGTGCAATAGTTCCCCCATAGGCGAAAATAGCTGGGATATTCATGTTGGCAATGGCAATCATGGAACCAGGCATATTCTTGTCACAGCCACCGATAGCCACAAAGGCATCCACATTATGCCCCCCCATCGCCGCCTCGATTGAGTCCGCGATGATGTCACGAGATGTTAGAGAAAAACGCATCCCAGGCGTTCCCATGGCAATCCCGTCCGCTACGGTAATGGTTCCAAACTGTACCGGCCAAGCGCCCGCAGATTTGACACCTTCTTTAGCCAATTTCCCGAAATCATGCAAGTGAATGTTACATGGTGTATTTTCCGCCCAAGTTGAAATCACTCCCACAATCGGTGTTTCAAAGTCCTTATCTGTCATTCCAGTCGCACGAAGCATGGCACGGTTTGGTGATTTAACCATGCTGTCATAAACGCTACTGCGGTGACGTGTATCTAATTCTGTCATCTTATCCCTCCCATTTCAGTTTTTACTATTATAGCACATTTTAAAGGCAATGAACAGAAGAAAATTCTTGAATTTTCAGAAAATTCTATACAGCAATATTTTCTTTAAAAATGTTACATTTATTTCTTGACTTTATAAATTAAAGTGATATCATTTAGATATCATATAGCAGGAGGTCATTCTTATGACTGAAAAACTCATCAATTCAAAACCAAATGGTGTATTCGCATTGATTCTCATTGAGTTGACACTCGTACTTGGTATCTTTATATTTATAATGGGTGCTGGTTCGGAAAACGTTTTTGGAATTATTATCGGACTTTTATTAAGCTTAATTGCAGGCCTAGCTCATGCTGGTTTAAAAGTTGTCAAACCTCAGGAAGCTCTGGTTCTGACACTCTTTGGTAACTATACAGGTACCATCAAAGAACCTGGTTTTTACTTTGTCAATCCCTTCAGCATAGCAGTTAACCCTGCAAACCACACTCGACTTGGACAAAGTGGGGACGTTAGCACGAAATCTCCTTTTTCAGGGATGAAATCATCAAATGGCAATGATGTAAATCTTGAAATTGGCAAGAAACAGATTTCCCTCAAAGTTATGACCTTGAGCAATTCTCGCCAAAAAATCAATGATTGTCTAGGAAATCCTGTAGAAATCGGAATCGCGGTAACTTGGAGAGTTGTCGATACAGCCAAAGCAGTCTTCAACGTGGATAACTACAAGGAATACCTCTCTTTGCAGTGTGATAGCGCCCTTCGTAATATTGTCCGCATCTATCCTTACGATGTGTCTCCTAATGTAGATACTACAGGGGATGGACAAGCAGATGAAGGAAGTCTCCGTGGCTCTAGCGAAATTGTAGCTAACCGTATTCGTGAAGAAATCCAAAGTCGCGTAGAAGATGCTGGCTTGGAAATCCTTGAGGCACGTATTACTTACCTAGCTTACGCTCCAGAAATTGCTGCTGTCATGCTTCAACGTCAACAAGCATCTGCCATTATTGATGCCCGTAAGATGATTGTAGACGGCGCTGTAGGAATGGTTGAAATGGCACTAGAACGTCTCAATGAAGGAGAGTTGGTAGAACTTGACGAAGAACGAAAAGCTGCCATGGTTTCAAATCTCCTAGTCGTTCTCTGTGGTAATCATGATGCACAACCAATTGTCAACGCAGGAAGTCTTTACTAAAGATGGCTGAAGCTAAAAAAAAGCAGATCCCCCTTCGACTCTCAACAAAGTTATATGCTGCACTCGCATCATGGGCAGAAGACGACTTTCGTTCAGTCAATGGGCAAATCGAATATCTCCTCACAGAGTGTGTCAAACAACGGAAGAAAGACGGAAAATACGTATCGGAAACCATTGACGAACCATTTGAGATTGATATTTAACACCTTCTCCTGTCTGCTGGGTCGGACGGGAGAATTTTTTCATCTTTTTTTGTCAAGTAACTTTACTTTACAAAAAAGTTTTGATATACTATTAAAGTTGATGAAAATCAAACCTAACTGAATTATATCTTAAAAGGAGAAATCAAAATGGCAGTACCTGCACGTCGCACGTCAAAAGCGAAGAAAAACAAACGTCGTACACACTACAAAGTAACAGCTCCATCTGTAAACTTTGACGAAACTACTGGAGATTACTCACGTTCTCACCGCGTATCACTTAAAGGATACTACAAAGGACGTAAGATTGCTAAAGCTGCATCAGCTGAATAATAGAAGGGAGATACCATGCGCGTAAATATCACACTTGAACACAAAGAATCTGGTGAACGCTTGTACCTTACTTCTAAAAACAAACGTAACACTCCAGACCGTCTTCAATTGAAGAAATACTCACCAAAACTTCGCAAGCACGTTGTGTTTACAGAAGTTAAATAATAGGTCATTACGTTTCAGTAGAAACGAAAAAACCTTGATTTAACGCGATTCTTGAATTTTCAAATTTCAATGTATTGCAATAAAAATCAACCGAATGACTACATTTTTGACTACATTTTTTGTGAAATAAATTAGATGTTCGGATATATAGAAAACGCTCTAGTCATATTGTCTAGAGCGTTTTTGTGTTCATATCATTGCTAGTTTATTAGATTATTTTAGTTTATCCTGTTATACTGTTCATATTAAGAGATCTACGATTCAATACTCATTCTTATAACTAGAAAGGAATAATTATGGCTGAAACAAATAAATATCAGTATTGTATGTACAACAATGAAGTGCTTGAACTTCATGTACTAGAAGAGGAATTCTATAAAAACAAACAAGTAACAAGAAACAAATATAGAGATCAGCTACTATGTCCTGGCTGTCAACAAGTCCGATTATCTATAAAAGAGAATAGTAATGGGATTTACCTTGCTGCTTATCCAAACTCACATCATACTGAAAATTGCGAGTACTTACTTAATTCTGCAACAAAACGAGAATTAAAAGTATTCTATGATCAAATTGCTCCTGATAGAGCTGAACAAATGTTAGAACGTATTTTAGAAGACAGAGTAGCTGTGCTAAATCTACCTCAAAATCAGAATCCTAATGATGATGTTGATGAAGATGATGATGGGAATTACGAATTGACAAATGAAAACGGGATTAGAAAATACTTGCCTAGAAGGTCATTACAGTTACGAAAAATGGAAGAATCTGACCACCTAGTTATGTACTATGGAGAATGCAGATTGTTTATAGCGCAAGATAAGTGGGACAACTTCTATCTGAGAATTTTTCGTAATGATGAAACTACCAATTTTCTATGTAGTCTAAAAATTCCAACAAATGTTTTCAATCACTTATCAGATGATATTAATTTTATTCCTTGTGAAAAAGATTTAGACGTAAATAACTCTATGGAGAATTCCGTTCTTGCAAGAATAGCTTTTATCTCTACAATTGAGAAAAAATCATCATTTTTTAATGGGAAAATAACCCATTCTAAACTATTAAAGGTAATTCAACTATAAATTAAACTTCTTCATAAAATCCTGTAGCAACTATTCTTATAGTTGCTATTTTACTGATTATAAATAGCAATAATATGAAGCTTCTAAGTATGGTATAATAGTAACAAAAACAGTATTGTAAGCTTTTAGTTGGCTACTATTTAAATAATAGTTTATCTTTCAAAACGGAGAAATAAAATGACTTTTGATAACCTAGTACATCAGATTAATGAACTTGCTGAAACGCAACGTGATAGAGGAACATACTTTGAGTATTTAGCACGTGCCTATTTTAAAAATGAACCAACATACCAGAATGAGTTTAAGAATGTATGGATGCTAGCAGATGTTCCAGAGGAATTTGGGATACCCAAAGTTGATCTAGGAGTGGATTTAGTTGCTGAAATGTATACTGGTGAATTGGTAGCGATTCAGGCAAAGTTCTATAATCATACAATACAAAAGTCTAATATTGATTCTTTTTTAGGGGAACTTGGGAAAGACTATTATGAATCAGGTATTATTGTTGCTTCGACTGATAAATGGGGCAAAAACGCTGAAAAAGCTCTAGCAGATCGTAGTGATGTTATTCGTATTGGTCTTTCAGATCTTAGAAATTCTCAGATTGATTGGTCAAAATTCTCCTTTGAATCACCAGAATTAGTCACTGTTAAAGCTAAAAAGAAATTAAGATATTATCAAGAGAGTGCGATTCAGTCTGCATTGAATTATTTTAGAGAAAATGATTGTGGACAACTTATAATGGCTCCAGGAACAGGTAAGACTTTTACAAGTTTAAAAATTGCCGAAGCAATGGCAAGAGAGGCGTCTAAAGAACAATATACGATTCTTTATTTGGTGCCTAGTATTCAGCTTCTTACTCAGACTTTAAGAGGTTGGAATAATGATACAGAAATGACCATGTCTTCGATGGCAGTTACTAGCGATAGAAACGCAAGTCGTGGTAGTGTCAAGCAAGATGAGTCCAATATAGCTATCAAGGCTAGTGATATTGGTTATCCAGCAACAACTTCTTCAAAAAAGGTTGTTGAGAATTATCTGGAATTAATGACTAGACCCAAAAAAGAACTATTAGTTGTTTTTGGGACTTACCAGTCAATTGACGTTCTTGGAAAAGCTCAAAAGGACGGTTTCCCAGAATTTGATTTAATTATCGCTGATGAAGCCCACCGTACTACTGGAGCGAAAGCTTTAGGAGATGAAGCATCAGCGTTTACGAAGGTACATAGTAATCTAAATGTAAAGGGGGCAAAACGCCTTTACCAAACAGCAACACCAAAATTATATGGTACTGATGCTAAGAAAAAAGCAGAAGAAAATTCAATCGTTATTTCTAGTATGGATGATGAAAGCCTATATGGTAGTGTATTCTATCGTTTAGGTTTTGGAGATGCTATTAGTCATGATATTCTTACTGATTATAAACTGATGGTTTTAGCAGTTGATGAAACAGTTGTTCAGAAAGATATGCAAAAAGCTCTTGCTGATTCAGAGAATGGATTGAATATTGATGATGTGGGGCGTATCATTGGTGTTTGGAATGGAATGATCAAACGAGAAAGTTTTGCAGATAAAGTTTCTGGAGAACCAATGAAAAGAGCTATTGCTTTCTCTCGGACTATCGAAGATAGTAAACGACTATCAACTCAGTTTGAAAATGTTGTTAATGAATACCTTAATAGTGATGAAGGATACTCCGTAAATGTTCGTCATGTAGATGGCAGTATGAACGCCCTTGAAAAAAATGAAGCATTAGATTGGTTAGCAAGTGATGATATACCAGAAGATTCCGCACGTATTTTATCAAATGTTCGCTTCCTAACAGAAGGAATTGATGTTCCTAACTTAGATGCTATTATCTTCCTGTCTCCTCGAAAATCCCAAGTGGATATTGTTCAGGCTGTCGGTCGAATCATTCGTAAATTTGAAGGTAAAGATTATGGCTACATTATTTTACCTATTGTAGTTCCTGAGGGTGCAACGCCAGAATCAATTTTAGACAATAATAAAACATACGATGTTATCTGGCAAGTGTTAAACGCATTGCGTTCAGTTGATGAACGCTTTGAAGCAACTATTAATAAACTGGAATTAAACAAACAGAAGCCTAAAAATATCCAAGTTATTGGAGTGGGTGCGGCACCAGACGACCCTAATTTTAATGACGGTTTTGTGAAAGAGCCGACAGTGGCTTATCAGACAGAATTAGAACTAGACTGGGAAGCTGTTGAAGGGGCAATCTATGGTAAAATTGTCCAAAAAGTCGGTGATAGACGTTATCTAGAGGATTGGTCTAAAGATGTTGCTGATATTGCGAGACGTCACATTCAAGGAATTGAGTTCATCTTAGAACAAAATCCTGATAGTAAATATGCTTTTGAAAAATTTCTTCAAAGCCTTCAACACAATATCAATGAATCAATTGACCAAAGTCAAGCGATTGAGATGTTAGCGCAACACTTAATCACTTTACCAATTTTTGATGCACTCTTTGGAGAATACAGTTTTGTTAAGAACAATCCAGTAAGTTCTGCGATGGAACAAATTGTAGAAGAATTATCACAATTTGGTTTTGAAAAAGAGCAGAAAGAGTTGCAACCATTTTATGATTCGGTTCGTCTACGTGCAGAGGGAATTGATAACGCTCAGGCTAAGCAGAAAATCATTATTACTCTATACGATAAATTCTTTTCTACAGGATTCAAATCAACTACAGAAAGATTAGGTATCGTCTTTACTCCTGTAGAAGTTGTTGATTTTATTGTCAAATCAGTCGATGTAGTCTTGAGAAAGCACTTTGGTAAGACTTTAGCGAGTGAAAATGTTCATATTTTAGATCCATTTACTGGAACTGGAACATTTATCACTAGAACATTGCATTACTTGAAATCTCTGATGGATAATGGTGAAATTACCTTTGATGACATTCTAAGAAAATATACACAAGAACTGCATGCAAATGAGATTGTTCTTCTGAGCTATTACATTGCTGCTATCAATATCGAAGCTGTCTTTGATGAAATTAACGGAGATGAACCGTATGTACCATTTGAAGGGATTGTCTTAACGGATACTTTTGAATCAACTGAAACAGAAGATACTCTTGATGATACCTTCTTTGGAACCAATGACAAACGCTTGAAACGCCAACAAGAAAAACCGATCACTGCTATTATAGGTAATCCACCGTATTCTATTGGACAAACAAACGCTAACGATAACAACAAAAATATTTCATATCCTAAATTAGAGCAAAGACTAGAAGAAACATATGTTTCCAGATCTAGTACAACTTTGTCTAAAGGTCTTTATGATTCCTATATTAAAGCCTTCCGTTGGGCATCTGATCGTCTTACAAATCAAGGAGTGATTGGATTTGTAACGAATGGTAACTATCTTAATACAAATTCAGCTGATGGTTTACGTGCTGGACTTTATGAAGAGTTTAACCATCTTTATATTTTTAATCTCCGTGGTGACCAGAGAACACTAGGAGAACAATCTCGAAGAGAGGGTGGGAAAATCTTTGGCTCGGGCAGTCGTACACCTGTTGCAATTTCAATTCTGGTTAAAGATGGCTCAGATAGTCATGAACTCCATTATTATGATATTGGTGATTATTTATCGCAAAAGGAAAAGTTAAATATTATTGAAAATTTCTCTGATATATCGTACATTACTTGGAATACTATTCAACCAGATGAAAATAACGATTGGCTCAATCAAAGAGACCCGAATTATCAGAAATATACTAAACTTGCTGGAGAAAGTAGAGCTATTTTTACAAATAGTGCAGTCGGTGTAAGTACAAATCGTGACTCATGGGTAATTGGTTTTAATAATAAAGCCACATTGAGTAAAGCAAGAACATTGATAACCAACTATAATAGCGAGGTGGAACGTCTTAGTAAAAGTGCTACAATTGACATCAACCGTAATGAGTCGTTTGTTAAATGGACAAGAAAATTAGAGCAATTATTAGATAAATGCAAATTAATTGAATTTGATGAACAAAATTTAATTCCAATAATGTATAGACCTTTTACTAAAAAATGGATATATTACCAAAATGAAGTTGTGGAAAGCCCAGGACAATGGTACAAAAAATTTGGTGAAAGTAATAAAGTTATAGTCACTACTGGTCGTGGAGCTTCTAGAGATTTTTCTGCTTTAGTTTCAATTCAAATACCAAATTTAGATTTGCAAGAGAAAGGACAAGGGTTTATGCGTTATGACAATGAGGTTGATGAGACGTCATTGTTTCAAAATAACGATAATATGAATCAAGAGTTTGCTGATAAGATAGGATTGAATTTGGATGATACCTTTGCTTATGTTTATGGGGTGCTCAACTCTAAAGAATATCAAGAGAAGTATGCTAATGATTTGAAGAAAGACTTCGCAAGAATTCCTATTGTAAAAAATAAGGAGAGGTATGTTGAAGTTGGTCAGAAATTGATGGACTTACATCTTAACTATGAAGAAGTTCCTGTCTATGATGGAGTTGGAATTACGACAGCAGAGAATCCAAGTTATAAAGTAACCAAGATGAGATTTGCTAAAAAGCGTGATGAAAAAGGAAAATCTGTAAATGATCTATCTACAATCATATTTAACAGTGACATCACAATTAGTAATATTCCTGAAAAAACGTATGAATATGTTGTAAATGGACGCTCTGCTATTGAATGGATAATGGATCAGTATCAAGTTAAAACTGATAAAAAATCAGGGATTACAGATGATCCAAACGATTATAGTGATGATGAAAAATATATCTTCAATTTGCTATTAAGAATCATCAATGTATCTATTCAAACGGTTGAATTAATTAATAGTTTGCCTAAATTTGAGTTGGAGGAGTAAAATGATGGTTTTTAGTTCATGAACCTTTTATATTATACTTTGTGTTTTTTAGTTGCTATTTATAACATTGAAAATTTTTAATATATTATTAAAAACTAATCCAATCGAGTTTGTTGACTATAGTTGTACAAACTGGATAACTAAACGATACAAGAAATTTTAAATATATCAGTAAACTTTGAGTATTTTCAAAGAGCCAAGGTAATTTTAAAAATTGCCTTGGCTTTTTTGTTACGGGTATTCGGATTTTATGGTGGAAAAGGGCTTATAAATCACCCTTCTCCAAATTCTTAATAAGTGTGGAAAAATCGACACCTAAGTTGTCTGTAATGTCGTGATCATTCACTTCATACCAATTGAAAGTATCGTATAACATAGCTTTATTGAAAGCACTTGAATTAAATCGTGGCTTACGCTTTTTATGGAGCTTCTCATTGAAAAGGATTTTGGCTCGTAAGGCATCAAACGAGTAACCTCTACCCATTCTCTCTACCTGCCTAATAATGCTGTTAATTGACTCCGTATAAGCATTAGTGAGCCTTTTATCAAAGTAGTTGAATATTTCAACATGCCAGTTGTCTACGGCTCTCACGAGGTCTTTATATGCGTCTTTAGAGTTGCTGGACATACAACGGTGTCTCCATTGACTATAACGAAGATGACCTTCATCTAGATCAGGAGTATCCCATATCCAGTAAAACTCTTCTTTGAGTTCATAGGCTTCTTTTAAAGCAGGAAGATTACCTAACCAAGTATCTAAGAGGAATGATTCACGTTCATTTAGATCGTGTTTACGCTTTAGAAGGATAAACCTTTCACGCATAAGGGTACGTCTTTCTTTTTGGCTCATATGGGCTTTCAAAGACTTTCTGACGTTATCTAAGGCTTGATTAGCCATTCTAACTACATGAAACTTATCTACGACAACTTTAGCTTGTGGAAGGATAGTGTTCACTGCGTCTTTGTAGGGCTTCCACATATCCATTGTGACGTACTCAATGTAAGTCCTGTCACTGATTTCTGAAAGACGTTGGATGACTGTTTCCTTGTTACGGTTAGGCTTGATGTCATAAATAGTCCTGCGTTCAATATTAGTCAATACAAGCCGAGGTCTACGGATAATATGTATCTCGTCTATCCCAAGCCACTTAGGAGTTTCAAACTGGTATTCACGTTCTTTGAGTGCCACATAGTCCTTAAAAACGTTCCTAATGGTTTTCTCGTCAACACCAACGCTTTCTGCGACTTCTACAAAGGTCTTAGACATGGATTGCTCTTGAATGGACTTTAAAAGCCTTTTGGTCATACTACGCTTTTCATCTACAGATATTAGGCGTTCCCAGAAGGTAGATCCGCATTCACGACACTTGTATCGTCTACGGTTCAATTGTAAGCCCACTCGCTTTAAACGAATGGGCAAATCCATAATTAGTTGATTTCTTGAACTGTGTTTGTACAACTTGTCAAAACCACATTCAGGACAACGTTCAGGTGGTCCGACTGCTTCAACTTTAAACATCATATCGGTTTCATTTTCTTGTGGCAGTTCTATTGTTTTAATGTCTGGTAGGGATAATAAGTCTGACATATTATTCATCCTTTATTACTCTGCGGTGTTAAGGTATCAATTATAGATTTGATGTCGAAATCATCAGTGTTAAATTATTTTTGTGACCACAAATGCACTTAGAAAATCCCTTAAAGCATTAGCTGGTTCACTTGAATAGGGAGTTGTAAAAAAGTTCCCTTAGCCTGCACAACAAGATAATTTCGAAATATCTTTATCGAAAGTTAGGACAGCCAGCTTCAATCCTTCTGCCATTGTTAGATATGGAGCCATCGTTTCTCTCAGATCTCCAACAGTTAAACCGAATTTCACAGCTAATGTTGCTGCATAAATTACGTCTCCTGCGTTTTCTGCCACTACATGCGCCCCTAACACTTTCAATGTTTTCGCGTCTGCCACTAATTTGAAAACACCTGTTGTTTCCCGATTAACGAGCGCTCTTGGAACAGCATCCAACGGCAATACCGATGTTTTCACTTCATATCCTTTTTCTTTTGCCTGTTGCTCCGTTAAACCAACCGTTGCAATCGATGGAGAAGTAAACGTAACGCCTGGAACCACTTCTAAATTGACCTTTTGATTTAGTCCTCCGATTGCATTACGAGCAGCAAGTCCACCTTCATAAGCAGCTACATAAACAAATTGGGGACCGAGAGTGACATCTCCAGCTGAATAAATTCGGGAATTGGTCGTTTTAAGATAATCATCAATGACAATTTCACCACGGGAACCAACTTCAACGCCTGCTGCATGTAAGTTTAATGATTCTGTATTTGGTTTTCTTCCAGTGGCAATTAGCAATTGTTCTGCTTCAATAATTCGCTTTTTACCATTTATCTCAACATGAACTTTTTTAATGTCTCCATCTTGCTCAACTCGTTCATAGGTTGCACCTGTTACTAAATTAATTCCCTGTTCTGTTAAGGCCTTAGTAATGGCTTCTGAAATTTCAGGATCGTATTCTTTTAATAGACGCTCGCTTCTTTGAATCAAAGTGACTTCTGACCCGAGGTTATGAAATAGTTGTCCTAATTCCATGCCGATATATCCTGAACCAATTACGGTAAGACGATTTGGAACCTTCTTTAATTCCAATAAGCTAGTGCTTGTTAAATAATCTACTTCATCTAATCCGGGAATATTAGGTGCAGTTGAAGAAGCACCTGTAGCTATTAAAAATCTTTTGGCTGTGATTTGATTGCCATTTACTTCAACTGTATTTTCATTTACGAATTTTGCTTCACCTTTTATTAATTCAAAACCATAATCATCAATTAAATTCACATATTTTTCATTTCGCATCTCGGTTACTAAATCATTCTTTTGTTTTACTAATGGCGCTAAATCAACATTTGAAGCCGAAGTGTGTAATCCCACAAATGGATTATTTTTTGCTAGATGATTGATTTCCCCTGCTCTTAATAAGGTCTTAGAAGGAACGCATCCGACATTAACGCAAGTTCCACCCACCGTTCCACGCTCAATCATAGCCACTTTTGCGTTCAAAGTAACGGCTTCAATGGCAGATGAAAAGGCAGCTCCACCAGAACCGATGATGATGTAATCATAATCATAGTTACCTTCATCATTTAAACTTACATCTGTCCTTTTTTCCGATTGCACTTGTATTTCTTCTGCTTCGCCCGGTTGATATTGTGCGTCAGTAATCGCTGTTTTCGCGATATCAATGTCTACATCATACGGTAGTTCAAACAGTGCTTCTCCGCGACGATAACTAGACTTAATATTTTTAGCACCTATCTTTTCAAGTGCTGATTCTACGTGTTTTTCACAACCCGTACAAGTCATTCCTGAAATGTTTACCTTAAATTTATTCATAAAAAAGCTCCTTTCGTTAATTAATCTCTCATGTTAATGTTTCTATTATTGGACACGAATGTAATTTCTTTTCATCTGGACATCGTTGTTTTAAGCCGTCTAACATAGTTTCAATTCGTTTTAAATCCTCTATTTGTTTTTGCACTTCCTTTTGTTTTTTAGAAACAAATTCGAACATATCTTGACAACGAACTTCATCTTTATCTACAACACCAAGTAATTTATAAATCTCGCTTAAAGAGAAACCAAGTTCCTGTATTCGTTTAATAAACCCAACACGCTTAACGTCATCATATGAATATATCCGATAACCAGCTTCCGTTCGGTGAGGTTCTTGTAATAAATTTTTTCGCTCGTAATATCTGATTGTTTCTTTATTAACTCCACATTTATCTGCAAACTCACTAATGCGATAAATCATCTTATTTCACCCCCTGAATATTATAAACCATGTACCATAGTACACGGTCAAGTAAATTGGACTATTTTATTTTTTTCCCAAAGTATCACTCGTATGTGATTGATACTTTTATATAATACTATTGATTATCCTAACATCCCACCAGAAAATCCGATTTAAACACCAGTTGTTTTTAAACTATTAAGAAAGTAATTCCACTATATATTCCGAAGACCCTTTGTTACTTATAAATCTCATAATCAATGCAAAATAATTTGAATAAATTATAATACAACATAGTTTATTATCGAAAAACATCTTAAATTATTTGTGTTTAAATTTTCTACTCTCTGTTGAAATATAACTATCTGGATGTTGTTTTTTATACATCTCTTTATTTAAATCATGAAACTCTCCATAAGATTTAACTGTTTCTTTGATTAGTTTTCTTAAACAAGACAGATTCCCATTTTGAAAATAATCGAGTATTTCTTCTCCATGTTCATATTTTTTAACGTATCCAAGATAGTTCCCATCCCAATGGGCATTATCTTCTATTTCACTTTGATATATCGTTAACTCCGTAAGAATACAATCTATATAATTTATTATCCTAGTTGCATGAAGCAACTTTGCTTCATCATCATAAAATTTTTCATCTTTATTTTTATCTTCAAGTATTGATAAAAATATTTCTTCCTCTGGGGAACAATAAATATCCATATACTCCAAGCGACCAGAATCAATTATAGCTTTTTGAATCTCTGTCATTTTTCTTTGTATTGAAATAATAGAATTCAAACTATAATATTCTACATCGATAAATTTATCTACATACTCTTCTAATTTATCCTTCAAAACATCATCATAGTAGGACATTAATACGTTTTCTATTTTTGCTAATCGGTTCTCACCTTCATATTTGACAGGAAAGTTTGAGTTATAGTATTGAATAAAATTTTCTATGTCTATCGAAAAAATATTACCATTATGGAACAAGTAAAATCGATTAATAAACCTAAAAACTCCAGTCATTAGAAGCTCCCAGTGATCCCTAATTAGTATTTGATAAATTTTCTTCACATCATTTACATCTATCATCAATTTTTCAAATACTATGTTCAGTGGAACGTATCCTAAAACTAATCTCCATAAATTTTCATCGTACTTTTCATATAGAATATCAAGAACAAACGCAGTAGGGAAAAATTTGTCTAAGTAATGCTGCTCTTTTGAACTTCCGAAAAAAATTTCATCATAAGATTCATACATTAGATTACTTTTTCGGAATCTGAGCAATTCATCTTTTCTTAAACCTACACTAGATTTACAAGGATTAAATTTACAATTATTGTAAATATCTATTATTGTCGTCGGAGTAAATAGATAAGGATTTTTTTTATTAATTTTACCACTTCTAATTTGTCCTATTAACGGAGCGTTAGTCGGACAAATTTCTCGGTTAGATAACATGGGATATCTAGGTTTTGGTTTCTTTTTATTTTTTCTCCCATATTCCAAAAAAAATTCTGTATTAGCTATTTCCCGACGTTCTTTGTTAATAGCATCAATCTTACAATCAAGTCTTATAGAAGCGGACTCTATTAAGTATTTTTTACAATTCTTAAATTTCATTTTTTCAAAAACGTGGTATTTTTTCGACTTTCTTTTTTGTTATTAACCATAATTATACCACGTTTTTCTATTTATAATTTTAATAAGAGGTAGTTTTACCTCAAAAATTTACAGTTCTTTTTGATGCGCATCAAATAGACGGATTGAAACTGATATGACGATATGATAACAATGATTATATCTTGCATAGAATTGTTTCGCCGTTTCTTTGGTGTGCCATCACCATCTTTCGGCATTCGATGTTTGCTCATAAATGTTTCTTTCTATCTAATTTGGACTGTTAGAAAAGAGACAACATGGGAAAAATTGAAGAACGTCGCAATACTAAACTGCTAGAGGCCGCCAAAAAGAATGACTGGAAAACAGTATCACATTTGCTTGATCAAACGCTTTCTAATCTTGAACGAAAAGACAGACAAAATCATTTATGTAGTTTAAGTATATTAGTTGTAACTGAAGGGAAAGATACAGAACTCTTAGATTTATATACTGATAACACGTATAACCCACTTGAACAATTGCTGGTCAACGAACGCAATGAATATCTAGTTAATGCATTATCTAAACTCCCTAAAGATGATTTTCATATCTTTTTAGGAAAAGCGCTTTATGGAAAATCTGATTTACAGCTGGCTAAAGAAACATCTTTCAAGAGTCATAAAACAGTTAAAAATCATTATGAAGCTACTTGTAAACTTTTGAAGGAGGAGCTAGGAAAATATTTATAAAAAATTATTTGCAGGAATTACCAATTTCCTGCTTTTTTTCTCCTAATAGATAGGAGGTAAGAAATTATGATTTAGCGTAAACCCATATCAGGACTATAAATGAAAATATTATTTCAAATTAAAAAAGAAAGATAAATGGTGAAATCTATGAAAACACGTAACCGTAAAAATGGCTATTCCGCCAACACAGCTAAGCAATATGTTGATCAGAAGCAAGCGACTCATTGCTTGAGTACTGAATTTGAACCGCAAATCAAGTTTGAAGATGGTCAACCAACTGGCGAGATTATCGGTCACAAAGCCTGGTTCTCTCAAAAAGGGTTGCCACCGTTTCAAGTGAAATTTGAATCTGAAGTTGCTCTTCCGTCTTATCTAGCGATGGTTGACTTTGATGGATTAGAAGCCTGTGAGGTAGGCTACAATGTCTATTTCCGTGCGGATGGCATTAAAGAGGTCAAATAATGACTACTAAAGAACTTGCTCAGTATTTGCTCCAAGCCCTAAATATGGGGCTTGGCAGTATTATGGAGGGAGAAACAAGCTATACTAACTCTTTTACTATAAAAAATATGCAAAATGGTTTTCTATTTATCCCACGATTACCGGCTGGATATATCATTGACGATGAACTTTATCAGAAGATTTTTCTGATTGCTAATGCAGCTCTTTATCCTCGTTTTACTCTCCTTAAACAAAATTCAGCATATTTTGTGGCATTAGATACAGATGACATTCATGTCCAGCGTGGGCTCTTCTTTCCTTGGAAAAACGGTATATCTGAACGCCTAGTAATTTCTGATTTAGAAGAATTCGTAGGTAATCAAAAAGGGAATTTTATTCCAATCATGAAAAATCTTACTCTTGACTACAACAAAGTAACTTCGATGGCTATTGCAGGAAACAGCGGTTCTGGTAAGTCTTATGCTCTGACCTATTTTATGACTATGCTCAAAAATATTTCTGACTTGATTATTGTGGATCCTAAGTTTGATACACCTAGTCGTTGGGCCCGGGAAAATGGATTTCCTGTTCTCCATCCTCAAAGAAATCGATCTAAGTCAGATTTTGTATCAGAGATAAATGAAAATCTAAGTTCATGTTTGAATCTTATCCAAGAACGTCAAGAAATTCTCTATGATAATCCAGATCAAGAGTTTAAACATTTAACTATTGTAATAGACGAAGTTCTCGCGCTTTCTGAAGGTGTCAATAAAACGATAAAAGAATCTTTCTTTTCCCTCTTATCCCAAGTTGCACTTCTCGGACGAGCGACCAGAGTACATCTTTTATTAGTTAGTCAGCGTTTTGATCATAACACAATCCCGGTCTCTGTTCGAGAACAAATGAATGTACTCATTCAAATTGGGAATATCAACCAAAAAACAACACAATTTTTATTTCCAGATCTGGATCCAGAAGGGATTGTGATTCCTATTGGGAAAGGTACAGGATTAATTCAAATTATTGATAATGAGCATCCTTATCAGGTGCTACCTTTACTGTGCCCAACGTATTTTACTAAAAAAGGAATTTTATAATGCAAAAGGCTTTTTATCAAAAGACATTTAACATAATACGATATTTGTCTATTTATGCAATTCTCAGTATCGTCTTAAGTTTCACTTTCCACATCTTGATTTTTTTGCTTAACAATGAAATTTTTTCCAAAAGAGTTACTATAATCCAAAGTAAGCTACATTTGATTTCTATGCTATTATTATTAATCGGCATTTTACTGTTTATGCTACTTTCAACTTTATTAATAATTGAGCTGATAGATAGGTATAAAACAGATAAAATATCTAATTATATTGAATCAGTGAAACAAACTATGAGATTACGTTATTTTTTAATACAACACGAAGCTTCATCACCTTCTGCAAATAGTTTTCAAAGAAATCAAATTTTACGGGATTTCAATAAATCACTCTCAAATTGTATTGTTGATGTACGAAATGAGAGTGTCATAGTTGCTCTAAAATATCCTGCATCTCAGCAATCACAGCAAATTTTTAGAAATATGGAATCACATGTTAAGGAAGAAATCTCGAATTACAATCCTAAATTCTATTTTCATCTCCAGAGAGAATTGGAAATAGACTGTTTTACAAAGGTTCAAAAAGATAGTGAAAATAGAGTGTTTGACACACGTAGTGAATGTCAAACACACTCTATTTTCCAAAAATATTTATTCCTATTGGGGCTACTACGACAGCCCCCAATAGAGTAGTAATCAATAATCAAAAGGTTTGATTGTTGCATTTAAATATTAGTAATAGGTGAAAATGATGTTAAGCTACAAATCATCTGACAAATATTTCTCACTATTGAATAAAGGGAGTCCCTATAAATGAATAATAGAGAAAATTAAATCAATAAAAGAGGAAATTTTTATGACTAAAATTAGACGTGCTAGTAAGTGGACCTTCTTACTTTATAAAGATAGTATGCCAGAAAACTATCTAGATATTCTTGAACGTATGCGAACTCCATACGCTTTGAGTCCTTGGCATGACAAAGATGTAAACAAAGAAACGGGAGAATTTAAGAAACCTCATAAACATGGTGTGCTATTCTTCGATTCTCTCAAGAGCTACTCTCAAGTTTCTGAATTGTTGACTGAAAATTTGAATACTCCAGCCCATATTGAGATTGTGATGTCCCCATCAGGGTTGTATAATTATTTCACACATGCAGATAATCCGGAAAAAACTAGATATGATGTTAATGATATTGAATGCGGTTGTGGATTTGATCGAGAAAAATTTATTTTAGAAAATGATCATGAATTCTTCTTAGCTCAGGCACTTGATGTGATTGATACAATGGGATTTGTAGAATTTGGTAGTTTAGTAAGCTATGCTCGCGCACATGATCCTAATCTTTTGCGGTTGATCATGAATAAGAGCTATTTCTTTTCAAGGCTTATCGATTCAAAGAGGTATAGTAACTACGAAAAACAATATAAAGAACTTGAAAAGAATAAGTTACGTCCACGACTTAAAAAAACTCAAAAAGAACGGAACGGAGAGCTAGATAGGTGAATTCTAGTGAATTAACAAAATTGAACCAAATTGAAAATTTATTAACTATTTTGTTGAGTCTAATTCAACGTTATAATCAAAAGAGTATGTATTGTAATATTTTAACTCAGAAAGAACTACTTTCTATTCTTCATATTTCTCCCAACACTTTAAAAACTTGGGAAATGACAGGGCTAAAAAGATTAGAACCACCGATTGAGGGAACTAGAACCATTTTTTACAAAATGGAGGATGTGCTGAACTATTTAACTCCCTAATTATAAAATTGTGCTAAAATAGTAATATCACATGGAATAATGTGAGGTTGTTATTTTAGCCTTTTATATATCCGAATGTGAAAGGCTACTATGCAGAAAGAAACTATCATTCATAACAATCGAAAAGTCATTAAAACTACCAAGAGTAATGGAACTATTAGCTATACGCAACGTGGTGTGTATATTGGTGTAGACGTCAAAACTGGAAAAAAAGTTACATCCTCTATAACTGCTAAAACTCTAAAAAGTCTTGATAGGAAAATCATTCAAGCTCGACTTGAATTTGAAGCGAAGGGTTCAACTTTAAAAGAGACTTTGTTGATTAATAACTTCGAGGAGTTAGCTGAAGCCTGGTTTGTCAGTTTTATAACTTGGGTGACTTCTCAGAATACGATCAATCGAGTTCGAAGTTATCTTGATACCTATATCATCCCGAAGTTTGGTGAATATAGACCTGAAGAGATAAAATCTGCAGATATTCAGATTTGGGTTAATAAATTAGCTCAACAATCTAAAAAGTCAGTTGAATCAGGTGTTAAAAAATCCAAAAAGGGACACGCAAAAGATTTCGGTGCAGTTATCTATAAGCTTAGTGATATTTTTGATTATGGAATCACGAATTTCGAACTTTCTCATAATCCAGCTCGAACAGTAAAAATCCCTCCAAAACCGAAGGTGGTAAAGGAGAGAATTATGGTATTGCATGGAGATGACTTGGCTACTTGGCTGAACTATCTTGATACTCTTCCTGATACTCGAGCAAATCGACGATTCAAAGTTATCTGCGACACGCTGTTAGCTTCTGCGCTTCGAATCAATGAACTTCTTGCTTTATCAATCCATGATCTCGACTTTGATTCCAATGAAATCATCGTTAACAAGACGCTGATGTGGAAAGCTGGAAATAAGAAACTTGGGATTAAGGGTGAGATTGTTTGTAAGAGCAGTGCCAAAACTGATTCTGGTAACAGAAGAGTTGCAGTTCCAAGACAAGTTTTGGATAACTTGAAAGCTTTTCATGCTGAGATGAGTGATTACTTTGCGAGTCACGATTTACCAACTGTGGATCTAATTTTCCCGACAATTTACGGGAACTATATGTGTGACAGAAATGAACGTGCAACGCTTAAAAAGCGTTTGACTGAGTTGGGACTACCAAACTATGGTTTTCACCTTTTTCGTCATACACATGCTTCTTTGATGCTGAATGCTGGTGCGAACTGGAAAGAACTCCAGATAAGAATGGGACATAAGTCGATTAAAACGACTATGGACACTTATGCTGAATTGGCACCGAAAAAGAAAGCAGAAGCAGTTGAAATCTACCTCAAAGAAATTGCAAAATTGACGGCTTAGCAAAATGACTACATTTATGACTACATTTTCTATAGAACAATCTAAAAACGTTGATATAACGGCGTTTAAAGGGTGCTAAAATAACATTCACAACCTTTACAGAGGTTAAATAAGCATAACTCAAAACGCCTTACTGGGCGTTTTTTGCTTTATTGGCTGGCAGTCTATAGCTTTTCAGGAGAGATTTATGGCATTTTATCTTTGGATGTTTCCTCTACTTTTTATCTTTCACGATATGGAAGAAATTATCGGTCTTGTCCCTTGGATTCATTTCAACGAAACCTTGCTGGCCCAAAAGGCGCCAACTATTCTCAAAATCCACAAAGGAGTTACAACAGAGGGATTTGCCCTCGCTGTTTTTGAGGAATTCATCCTTGTCTTGTCCATGACTTTCTTAGCGTATTTTAGTCAATCTAGAGTTTTCGAATTAATTTGGTTAGGGGGATTTGTGGCCTTTTCACTCCATCTCTTGCTCCATATTGGACAATCAATTCTTCTCCGTAAGTATATTCCTGCTCTGATTACTTCTATCCTTTGTTTTCCTGTCAGTGCTTATTTGATTACAGACATCGTACATTTGTGGCAAGTTTCGACTAGCGAATTTTTCCTATTTTCACTGGTCGGTTCAGGAATCGTCGTCATCAATCTCCTCTTTGCTCTCTGGCTTGGGAAAAAGTATTCCACCTGGCTTGTTCACAAAAACGAATAAAATCCCCTGCAAATCTACATTGCAGAGGATTTATTTTTATTCTTGTACTTCTTTCTGAGCAGCCTTTCCTTGGTCTAGAAGGGCTTGGACGATTTTTTCATCGCGGAGTTTAACAGAGTCGTTGATCATTTCTGCAGATTTGACGATGGTTGTTTCTAGTTGAGCACGTTTCTGGCGGCCCAACTCAATGGCAGCAACGATACCTTGGTTTTGAGCGACTAGACTTTCAGCAAGTTTAGTAACCGATTCAACAGCTACTGTTGGACTTTGAGCAATTCGTTCCATCTGCGGAATCACTTCCTTGCTGGTTTCAGCTAGCATCTGAAGGGCAGCATTGTTGGCATTGACAATGGCATCTGCCACGACACCTGATTTCATCGATTGTTGCAAAATACCAAGTTGGGCAATCGAAAGCTTCATGGTTGGAATGGTATTGCGACGAAGCATGCCCAATTTTTGGCGCATATCCGATGAAACTTTGACGAGATTACGCATTTGTGGAGTCGTCGTCCAAGCTACGTAAAGGCGGCTAACATACTCTGTATGTTGTTGTTCCAGTGTATTGACCACTTCTGCCATACGAGCTAATTCTTGGGCCTTGGTTTGATATTCTATCGTACTTGAATCTAGTTGATCTACTTGAGTCTTCAATTCTGCAGCGCGATTCCCAGCTTCTGCCTGACTGGCCTCGATAAAGGAAATAACTCCCACTAGATTTTCAATGGATTTGGTATTGTCCTCAATCAGCATTTCAGCAGAAACAATATTTCGCGCCAGCACATCTTCTTGCTTGACCACAGCAGCAGCCATACCATCTAGCTTTTGCTCAACTGTTTTTGAGTCAAAATAAAATTCTTGCAGACTGTTCTGACTTTTTTTAAACAATTTTTGCAAAAAGTTTGGCTTTTCTTCCAATTCTGCAATTTCAGCATTTTTGTATTTGGCTACAAAACCTTGGAGTTCACGGTTGGTATTTTTCAGCAAGTCATCCACCTGCGGAATTTGCAGTTTCTTCTGCTCGGTCAAGATACGGTTAACGGTACCATTGACACCTTCCACCGCTGATTGACCAAAGTCCAAGAGAGCATTTTGGTCTGTGACAAACTGATCTACCAACTGAGGCACGCGCCCCTTAATCTGCTCTTGTTGCTCAGGACTTAGCTTTTCAAGAAAAGTGATCGTCTGGGCTGAGCCTGTATTGGTCTCGATGATTTCGGTTGTCTTGTCCACTTTGGCCACTGTATTATTAGCAATCTGATCAATATCAAAATTAAATTCTGTCATGGTTACTCCTTTGTGTCTACCCTATTCTTTGCGATCTTTTCCTAAGATACGCAGGCTAATATCAAAATCGCGCATATCTGTTTCATTGAGCTCTCTCAAAACTTGGTCTAGCTCAAGGTCAAATTGTTCGATAGCTGCTTTAGCTTGTTCCAAGCGTTCTTCCGCCCGATTATAATTTTTGGGATTTGCCTTAATCTTTAAATAGCCCTCTAAAATCGTTTGGAATTTCTCCATTTTTAAACTATGAATAGCCGTCAGCTCTTCTTTGGCTCCAACATCCGAAGACTCGATTTTGTCGAGAATCGCTTGATGGTCCGCAGCAATATTTGCCAAGGTCTGAGACAATTCAGGCGCCAATTCTTCGGGCTCCTTATTGTCGATGTCTACCAGACTCTCTCTTTCTAGTCGCTCTAGCTGGACGTCTATGGTCGCCCTTACTGAACGAACCTTTTTATCAATGCGACTATAAACAGCTTCGTCAATATAAGATTTTAAACGATTGGCCTCTTGATGAATTTCTTGAAGTTCAATCAAGACCTGATTAGCTAGGCTTTTATAGGCTGCTGATCCTTTTTCAGACAAGGTCTCTTCTAACTGCTGGATATCTTTATCGGTCTGACGAATCCGCGCTTTTAAAAGCTCAATCTGATCTTCCAAAGAACGATCCTTCAAGAGAGGATAACGCCAACGCTTATAGACTAGATAAGCCCCGAAACCTATCAAGCCACAAATTGCCAAAGGCAGAGCTACCTGAACCAAGAGACCTAGTAAAAACAAGCCACCCCAGAAATAAAGGCATCCTTTCAATAATACATTACCCGATTTCATAAACATTCCTTATCTTAAGTTTATAAATCTATTTTAGCACAAAAGCTGAAAATGAGGGCGGAAAAGTCAACTAAAACACGGATTTCTTTACACTATAACTAGAAAGATTCTCGATGACTAAAAGCACTCCTTCCGACAATGCCCAAACCCAGAATTCAACGGTTTAAGACAAAGCAAAAAGCCCATAACCATGGGCTTTTCGTAAGATATTTCTTAAAATTAAAGCATTTTGTTGTAGAATTCAACGACAAGCGCTTCGTTGATTTCTGGGTTGATTTCGTCGCGTTCTGGCAAGCGAGTCAATGAACCTTCCAATTTCTCAGCGTCGAATGATACGAATGCTGGACGTCCAAGAGTAGCTTCTACTGCTTCAAGGATAGCTGGAACTTTCAATGATTTTTCACGAACTGAGATCACTTGACCTGGAGTTACGCGGTATGATGGGATATCAACACGTTTTCCGTCAACAAGGATATGACCGTGGTTTACGAATTGACGAGCTTGACGACGAGTAGTCGCAAGGCCAAGACGGTAAACAACGTTATCCAAACGACGTTCCAAAAGAAGCATAAAGTTGAAACCTAGGATTCCGCCTTTGATTTTTGTAGCTTGTACGAACAAGTTACGGAATTGTTTTTCACCTACACCGTAAGTGAAACGAAGTTTTTGTTTTTCAGCCAATTGCAAACCGTATTCTGACAATTTAGAACGGTTGTTTGGTCCGTGTTGTCCTGGTACGTAGTTACGACGTGCCAATTCTTTACCTGTACCTGTAAGTGAAAGGCCAAGGCGACGAGCTTGTTTCCAAGATGGTCCTGTATAACGTGACATATGTATGTCCTCCTGATATAAATAATATTTCGGTGGAAATAGTCACTTAGAAAGCCCTGATTCGTGCAGATGCCCTTCGCCTAAACAGCCAAGGTTACTTGTCATAAGACACCTGTTGACGAGCTTCATGCTTTCCTGCTGCTATTTCACACAAAGGCTATTGTACCATGAAAAGCTAGATTTGTAAAGGGATTTTACAGCTTTATTTCAAATTGAGGCTGAATGTAAACTTGCTTCCTAAGCCATACTGACTTTCTGCTGTGATTTCGCCACCAAGCTGATGGGCTAGTTCGCGTGCAATCGCAAGACCTAAGCCATGTCCACCTGTCTTCATATTGCGCGAAGTTTCTACACGATAAAGTCGTTTAAAGATCTTTTCCAAATCCTCAGGAAGGATCCCCTGACCCTCGTCTTTCACACTGATTGTCAGCTCTTGTTCTGTTAATTGGGCAAGAACCTCGATTCTGGTTCCTGGTTCTGAATATTTAAAGGCATTGTTTAACAAATTGACTAGAATGCGAGAAAGTTTGTCAGAATGGCTCTTGATTTTCGCTGACTCAGGTGATACTTGAATGTAAACATCCCGCTCCTCTTGTTCAATCTGGAGTTGAAATTCACTCATTGACTCAATCAGCAACTGATCTAAAAAGACCTCTTCGACTTCTTCATCAGTAGTAACTTGAGGTTGGGTGTTCAGAGTCAAAACATCCAATTCCTCCACTAGCTTGTTTAGACGCTCAGTTTGCCGGCCAATCGTGGCTAAGTAGTGGAGCCGCTCCTCTTCCTTGATCACTCCATCTAAAATTCCCTCCACAGTAACCTGAATGGAGGTAATGGGAGTTTTAATATCGTGAGAGAGTTGCGCAATCATCATTCTCTTTTCTTGCTCGCTCTCATCAAGTGATTGAAAGGTAGCCTGCAAATTGTGAGACATGTCATTAAAAGCCTGCCCCAGCTCTTGAAATTCTAATGGGCCCTTGGTTTCGATTTCTGTGCTGAAATCCTTGCTTGCTATATCCTGAGCTTGTTTTTTCAAATGTTTCAGAGAAGAGAACACAGGCGACAAAAGAAAGATGCTCACTGCAGCGCCAATGAAACTAGCAATCAAGGTCATTCCAACTAGAAAGTAAACTTCACTTTTCTCAATCAACATTCGTTGGACTGCCCAGAAAACGACCAAAATCGTTAGTAGAGTCGACACTAGATACCCCACTAAAATATAGTTTTTTAATTTCATTTTCTACCTCTTGGTCTTTCCATCTTATAGCCCAAACCCCAGACAGTTTTGATAGCGGGAGCATTTGAATTTGTATACTTGGTCAACTCTTGCCTCAAAGCATGGATATGAACATTGAGTGTATTGGTATCATCCACATAGTCCTCTTGCCATACCTTCTCGTAAAGTTCCGTCTTTGAAAAGACTCTCTCGGGATTGCTGGCTAATATCCATAGAAGTTCAAAGGATTTTACTGTCAATTCCAATGGTTGCTCCCCAATGCGAACCTCATGAGTCACATGGTTGATTACCAAGTCACCAAACTCGATCTGTTCGGTCTCTCCTCCACGGCTAAGGCGACGCAAGATATTATTCACTCTTAAAACCAATTCGCGTGGGCTAAAGGGTTTGACTATAAAATCATCTGCCCCCAAACTTAATCCATAAATCTTATCCTGTTCGCTTGTCTTAGCAGTTGTAAAGAGGAAGGGTTGATCCGGAGCGATATATTGAACTTCACTGATAAAATCATAGCCATCCATATTGGGCATCATGATATCTGTGATAATGAGGTCGATAGATTTTTTTCTGAAAAGTTCTAATCCCTCCTTACCATCATGGGCGACCAAAACATCGTAACCTGCCTGTATAAGATAGCGGTTTTGAATATCTAGAATATCTATCTCATCATCAACCAGCAAAATTGTCTTTTTCATCTGACACTCCTTCGATAAAAACAGTGTTATACTTGCTTTAGTATAACACTATTTTCCCTAATGTTTAAGTGATTTGAATCTTAATCTTCTCGTTTGGTTGTCAAACCTAAAAGTCCAACAAGACCTGCCAAGGCTAGACCAAAGATACCAAGCCCAGCTGTAGCTGTTTTAGCTTCCCCAGTATTTGGTAACATCGCTTTATCATCTTTTTTCATCATATTAGCCATTGGGCTAGAAGCTGGTTGATCTACTTTCATATCTGACATATGGTGATTTGTACCCATCATACCCTCAGTCATACCTGTAGAGCCTGTTTCAGAAGGCTTCGTATTCATCTGACCTTGTTGAGATGGTATTGTCGCCATTTCTTTTCCACGAAGTCGAATCGTTACTTGACGAGTAGCAATCAGATTGGTCAAATCAGGTTTGCCGTCTTTAGAACCATACACTTTGACAGTAGCTTGGTAAGTGTGAGTGCCATTGGCACGAAGTTGGTCTAGAAGGGCTTGTCCTTCTTTGCCTGTCGTGTTGCCATTCAAATCCACTTCGTAGAAATATTGGCCTTTAGCCAAGCCTTCAAGTGGCAATAGAGCAGGATTTTTAGCTATTCCATTGTCTGACCATGGGGCTTTGTCTGAGGCTTTTAACAAGAGGCGAGTCAACATACCATCTCCACCAAAAGCTTCGTATGGAATAACTTGGTTGACACCGGCCAAGAATGGACCTGGAACATTTGCTTTGTCAAGGTAGCTAGCTGGGACATCAATCATGTCTTTGACATTGTTAACAACAGAGTCTTTAACCTGATTTGGTGTGGTTGAAGCGTTCAAATTAACAGTCAAATCTTTAGTCGCTACCAGATTAGTTAAGTCAGGCTTGCCGTCTTTTGAACCGTACACCTTGATGGTGGCCTTATAACTTTGAGTGCCGTTTTGTTTTAAGAGGTCAAGAAGCTCTTTATCA
This sequence comes from Streptococcus sp. 151470009-6, assembly GCF_053628175.1. Classification (NCBI taxonomy): domain Bacteria; kingdom Bacillati; phylum Bacillota; class Bacilli; order Lactobacillales; family Streptococcaceae; genus Streptococcus; species Streptococcus sp. 151470009-6. The sequence continues at coordinate 97,500 of NZ_JBSEZF010000005.1, read as the reverse complement.
GATTTTCCTTGAGTTCCGGCCAAATCCACTTCATAGAAGTAGAGGCCTTTGCCCAATTTTTCTACTGGTTGGAGGGCGGGATTTTTAGCTGTTCCATTGTCTGACCATGGGGCTTTGTCTGAGGCTTTTAACAAGAGGCGAGTCAACATACCATCACCACCGAAAGCTTCGTATGGAATAACTTGGTTGACACCGGCCAAGAATGGACCTGGAACATTTGCTTTTTCAAGGTAGCTAGCTGGGACATCAATCATGTCTTTGACATTGTTAACAACAGACTCTTTAACCTGACTTGGTGTGGTTAAACCATTCAAATTAACAGTCAAATCTTTAGTTGCTACCAGATTAGTTAAGTCAGGCTTGCCGTCTTTTGCACCGTACACCTTGATAGTAGCTTTATAGCTTTGAGTTCCATTTTGTTTCAAGAGATCAAGCAACTCTTTATCTGATTTTCCTTGGGTGCCTGCTAAATCCACTTCGTAGAAGTAAAGGCCTTTGCCCAATTTCTCTACTGGTGGGAGAGCAGGATTTTTAGCTGAGCCGTTGTCTGACCATGAAGCCTTGTCGGATGCTTTCAAGATAAGGCGTGTTAACATGCCATCGCCACCAAAAGCTTCGTATGGAATGACTTGGTTGACACCAGCTGTAAATGGTCCTGGGAAATTAGCTCTATCCAAGTAAGAAGCTGGGACATCTACTGTATCTTTGGTGTTATCAGCCACACCTTTTTGCACTTCAGCTGGGGTGGTCAAACCATTCAAGTTGACATCCAAATTTTTAGTCGCTACCAGATTAGTTAAGTCAGGTTTGCCGTCTTTTGCGCCGTACACTTTGATGGTAGCCTTATAGCTTTGTGTACCATTTTGTTTCAAGAGGTCAAGCAGCTCTTTGTCTGACTTACCTTGAATACCTGCCAAGTCTACTTCATAGAAATAGAGACCTTTGCCTAATTTTTCTACTGGTGGGATAGCAGGATTCTTAGCTGTTCCGTTGTCGGACCATGGAGCCTTATCAGATGCTTTCAAGATAAGGCGTGTTAACATGCCGTCACCAGCGAAGAATTCGTATGGAATGACTTGGTTGACACCAGCTGTAAATGGACCTGGGAAATTAGCTCTATCCAAGTAAGAAGCTGGGACATCTACTGTATCTTTGGTATTGTCAGCCACACCTTTTTGGACTTCAGCTGGAGTAGTCGCTGGTTGCGCTTCACTGGCTTCAAGGTCTTGTCCAGAAACTGTAGACTCAGGACTTTCCACAGGTTTAACTGCATCTTCTGTTTGTTTCTTAGAGTCAGGTTGTGCTTGCACTTCTTCTTTTGGTGCTACTACCGGCTCTTTAGCAGTTGCGTCCGCTTTTTCTGAAGAGCTTGTGGTATCCACACTTGCTTTAGGTGTTGGAATAGACTGTTCTGAAGGAAGAGCTACATCGACTGCTTTTTTGAGAACCTCTGCTGGTAAGTCGCTCTTTTCACTCACCGAAGTTGCGTCTGGCACGACTTGGGTAGGAGTCGGATTGACGACATCAGCACGCGCAGAACTTGGTTGACCAACTAGGACAAAGAAGCCACTGGCCACAACAACTGAAGCAACACCGACACTGAGACGGCGAATAGACCAACGAGTATATCTCTGATTTGGATTGAATTTCATAGGATTCTCCTTAGAGTTTTCTTTTTTTTTGATGACTCTAGTATAATCTCCTAAAATTAAAAAGGATTAAGAAAAAGTTAAAATTTTTCTTAAATCCCTCTTATAAAATACTTATATTGACTCGTTAATTATTAGGAAAGAGAGTAGCCCTTCCTCTCCTACTCACTCAGTTCAGCCAGGGTATCCAGATGTTGGTTATTAATGACGGCCATGATATAGGCATCTGCCTGCAAGAGGTCATTGGGTCCGAATTGGACATCCAGAGGAGCATTTTCGTAGGCACGAAAACCTAGTACGTTGAGGTTGTATCGCCCACGTAAATCTAGCTGACTAAGGCTTTTACCTGTCCATGATTGGGGGATTTTCATCTCGACAATCGATATATTCTTATCCAGCTGAAGGACGTCTACGCTGTTATGAAAGAGGATTGTCTGTGCTAATGAGCGTCCCATTTCAAACTCTGGTGAGATGACTGCGTCCGCACCAATTTTTTCCAACACCTTTTTAGCTGTATGGCTTTTGACCTTGGCAATGACGGTCGGCACTCCTAGACTCTTGCAGTGCATAACCGCAAGAACACTGGACTCTAGATTTTCACCTGTTGCGACGACTACGGTATCACAGGTGTCAATCCCCGCTGATAGAAGGAGTTCTTCATCCGTGATATCTCCAACTACTCCACGCGCCAGCACAGGTTCAAATTGATTAATGCGTTCCTCGTGGTCATCAATAGCGATGATATTCATGTCATGCTTGGCTAGGGCAGCCAAAACACTGCTCCCAAAAATTCCCAAGCCTAAAATTCCAATTGTCCGATCTGACATCGTTCTTCCTTTCTTATCCGATAGTGATATCTGCTTTCATATAGTGAATCGTATCTTTCTTGTCTGGCTGGTATTCCGCTACACTGACCAGTAGTGTCAAGGGACCAATACGGCCGATAAACATCAACAACATAACGATACTGAGGGCCAACTTACCTAACTCCGGCGTTAAATTTGCCGTCACTCCAACTGTCGCAAGGGCTGAAATGGTCTCAAACATGAGGTAAATAAAACGCGGATTTCCCTCTGCTGTTATCCCTAGTAGGATCAAGCCCAGCAAGAAGGTTAGCAAGAAAATAATAAAGACACTGAAAGATTTTTGCACGGTTCGGGGTTCAATGGTCCTCCGAGCAACATTGGCATGAGGCAAGCCCAATAGTTCACTACGAGCAAAGACCAACAAGACAAAGAAGGTCGTAATCTTGAGCCCCCCTGCTGTCCCTCCAGGTGCCCCGCCCAGAAACATCTGCAGGATGTAGATCAGTAAGGTAACTGGTCGAGCCTGGGTGTAGTCAATTGAAGCAAAGCCTGCCGTTCTCATGCTGACGGTCTGGAAGAAACTAACCAGCAATTTCTCTGGAGCGCTGAGATTTCCAATCGTTCCAGGATTGTTCCACTCGATTAAGAGAGTCGATACGGTTCCAAAGAGTAAAATTCCCGCCGTTAAAAAGAGAACCAACTTGGTATGGAAACGCAGACGGCGTTTTTTCTTTTTCCCAAACTGGGTCGCTAGGTCAAACCAGACCATAAATCCTAGACCACCTGTGATAATCAAGCCTGCAATCACTAGATTGATCAAGGGATCCGTTTGAAAGGCTACCAAACTCGTACTTCCAAAATTATCAAATCCAGCATTACAGAAGGCTGAAACAGCCAAAAAGATAGAAGTTAACACCCCTCGTCCCCATCCAAATTCAGGAATGAAGCGAAAACTCAGGAGAAAGGCACCGATTCCTTCCACCAAAAAAGTCGTCAAAAAGATCGAGCGGATAAAGTCCTTTAAGGACTGGGTTTCTCCATAACTGAAACTTTCTTGAATGGTCTCACGACCACGAAGGCTGAGCTTTTGCTTGCCTTGGATATAAAAGATTCCGATAAAGGTCATGAGCCCCAATCCACCGATCTGGATCAAGAGCATGCAAATCAACTGGCCCCATATATTGTAAGTAGAGGCTACCGGCTGGGTAAAGAGCCCTGTCACACAGACCATAGACACAGTCGTAAAGAGATGGTCAAAGTAGGTCGCTTGTGACGTTCCTGCTTGCACAAAGGGGAGGCTTAAAAGGAGAGAACCCAAGAAGATTACTAGAGCAAAACTTAAAAAGATGCGACGAGCTGGCGATAAACGTCCCAGATTCGTCTTGATTTTTTCCAAAAAAGATTTGAATAACATAACTACATTCTACCATAAAAACAGCAAGAACACTCACATGTGGTGCACAATGGCAAGACAGAGTTCGAGTGCCTTATCAAAAGCTTCTGAGCCCCAGTCACGACTGTCGTAGTTGTCCAGATCTGCCAAGGAATCTGCGGTAAAGAGCAGTTCTCCCCAGACAACCCCACGTAGTTGGGCAACTGCCGCAAGAGCAGAGCACTCCATCTCCACAACAGCACAGCCTTCTTCCTTGCGATAGGCAACCTTTTCAGCTGTCTCTCGATAAAAACCATCTGTCGTCCAGGTCATGACCTCCTCGTAAGGAATGCCTCTTTGCTCCAAGACTTGCTCAATGGCAGAGACAGCCTCAATCTGCATCTCCATATAACGAGAAGGCGCTACATAATGGTAGCTGGTCCCCTCATCTCGCAAAGCGCGAACAGGAACTAGAAAGGCATTTTCCTCTATATCGGCTAGGACTCCACAAATACCAGTGGAAATGATTTGCTCCACACCATAGCCAATCAACCAATCCATAAACTGGGCCGCTGGGGCAGAACCAACGGGCGCTTGGGCCAGACAAATCTCCTCGTCCTTGTAGTTGATGACATATACTGGATAGGTTTTGGTGGCCGAAACGAACTCACCAACACAGTCCGCCCCTACTTCCTGAGCATAGCGGTCAATCTCCTCCTCCAAAAATGCATAGATACACTTCTTTGGCAACTTCAAGTCTAACCCCTCATGTGTTGGCATAAGGACCGCTTGGGGGTTATCATCAAACTCTAAAATAGGAATCGCATGCTTCTGAATCATCGCCCACCTCCTCTAATTTTGTACTATTGTATCAAAAACTGACGGAGTGTCAAGGAGTTGTCTTTACATTTCCTCTAGTAACAACACAAAAATCTCCCTTCTCTCTCGAGAAAGGAGAATTTTGCTTATCCTTGTCCGCCAGGGGCTGGACCGTCACCTTGAGGAGCTCCATTCGGCCCACCGCCTCCAGGCATAGAATTGACGATTTCCGTTTGTTTCTCACCGTTGAGATAGATGTCCCCACCTGTGTAGGTCGCAGTTCCATCAAAGTCAAAACCTGTTTGACCAATCATTTTAATGGTTCCGCCGGTGACAGTGATATTCCCATTCGAGTCGATTGGGTCTGTATCTCCTTGACCAACTTCTACAGTCAGGTTCCCGCCATTCATGGTGAAGAAGATTTCACTTTGTTGGGCATTTTTGTTGGCCGCATTGACTCCATCATCTGTTGAATAGATGCTAATATCCCCTCCGTTGATAGTGATGGATTTCCCTTCAAGTCCTTCTGTCGAATTCTTGACAGTGTAGGTCCCACTATCGATGACGAGGTCTCCAGAAGCATGGATGCCATCATCCCCTGCTGTAACGGTAATCTTGTTGTTAGATAGGTACATGGTTCCGACTGAAGTATCTTCATCATTGTCCACCTTGACTCCATCTTCTTTGGCATCGATAGTCATGGTCGTACCAGTGATGTTGAGCTCATCATTGACATTAAAGGCATCGCCAACTGCGGTGATGTTATAGGTTCCACCCGTGATGTGGAGGGTGTCGTTGGCCTTAATACCATTATTTTTCTTTCCTTCTACATTAAGAGTTCCTTTCCCGTTGATGGTTAAATCCACCTTAGAAAAGAGAGCTGCATCGGCTTTTTCGTCACTGTTCGAGCTTGAGTCAGAGAGACTGTTGGTGGTCCCTTCTGCCAGAGTCAGGTAGACATGCCCAGCTGATGTCGCAGATATCGCTGCATTGGTGTTGGTCATGGTGACACCTTTTAGGACTAGGTGAACATCTGCCGACTCATCTGCCTCGACCTTGATCTGCACTCCGTCAGACTGACCTGAAATCACATAGGTGCCAGATTTTGTGATGGTCACTGTTGAGCCAGAGACTGTTACCCCATCTCCAGAGACATTTGCAGATGAGCCAGATAGCTCAATCTTAGAAGCTGTGCTTTCATCATAAGAAGTATCATAGTCCTTCTCAGTAAAATAGGAAGTTTGGTTTGTCTTTGTTGAAGTTGTTGCATTATTTGTCGTTGCATTGGTATTAGATGTAGTTGTTGACTGGGAACATGCTGCCATCAGCACCATTGCCGTTAAACTCGTTGCGAGTAGGGTCCATTTCTTTGATTTCATACCTTTTTCCTCTCCTTCGTATGATATAGCTAGACAGTCTACAGAAGATCCCTGAAACAAAACTAAAACTTTTCTGAAAGTTCCCTTAAATTCAGTTTCACTCAGTATTCTTTTGAAAGGGCTACTAGAAACAATTTGAGAGTACTAAAATGCATTTAATAGTTTTTAAAAGCAACATCCCCAAGTGCGATGTCGCTCTATTCAAAAAAGCCAAAAAGAAGAAAAATCTATAAGACCAAGATAAAGATTACAAAAAGAACAGTCCCAGCTGTTCTTTTTAATTTTCTTTCACAGGGATTTCCTTGATAACTCGCGCAGGATTGCCAGCTAGGACAACATTATCTCCGAAGGATTTGGTAATCACAGATCCAGCTCCAGCAACGACATTATTGCCCAGTGTCACTCCAGGAAGGACAATGACGCCACCTCCAGCCCAGAAATTGTCACCGATGGTGATGGGCTTGCCATATTCGACCCCTAAATTTCGTTCATGCGGATCCAGTGGATGGAGTGGGGTTAAAAACTGACAGTTGGGGCCAAGCATAGCATTGTTACCGATGCGAATCGGACAAACATCTAGCATGGTCAAGTTCCAATTAGAATAAAAATTTTCCCCTAGATGGATATTGATTCCATAATCGACCACCAGGCGTGGATTGACATAGAGATTTTCTCCAGTTGAACCAAACCAAGTCTTGATAATCTCTGCCCCTTTCAAGGGATCTAACTCCTGGTTGAAGGCAAACTGTTTTTGGCGAGAAGCCTGCGCCAAGGTCCGTAATTCAGGATCCGACGGACGGTAAGGCTCCCCTGCAATCATTTTCTGGTATTCACTGGTCATCTTAATACCTCACACTTAGTTTGAGGCCATCATATCAAAAAGACTTTGAAAGGTCAAGAATAGCCTGCTTTCTAGGCTCTCGAAACTAATTCCCTCCCAAGTCAAAACAACTTACTTGACAAAAGTTTGACTTCATGGTTTAATATACCCCATAAGGGTATATTTGGAGGTGCCTATGTTTCACTTATTATTTACAAAAATTGACAGTATTTCGACCAGCGAGTTAGAAGCTAAACTCAGAGAACCGATTCAGCTACTGGATGTTCGGACGCCTATGGAATTTCGTAGAGGTCATATCAAAAATGCCAAGAATGTCCCTCTATCCGAAATCGGATCTTATGCACCAGCGACAAAAGAAACACTCTATGTCATTTGTCATTCTGGTGTGCGAAGCAAACTAGCTGCGAAGAAGCTAAAGAAAAAAGGCTACGATGTCATCAATGTACGAGGCGGTATGAGCGCTTGGACAGGTAAGGTCATCTAGAAGCATAAAGGAGAAAATCAATGAAAATTATCATTGTCGGGGGAGTTGCAGGCGGTATGTCAGCAGCAACCCGCCTCAGACGTCTCATGGAAGACGCTGAAATCACTATTTTTGAGAAAGGTCCCTTTGTTTCCTTTGCAAACTGCGGACTTCCTTACTATGTTTCAGGAGAGATTGCAAATCGTGATAGTTTATTGGTCCAAACTCCTGAAAGTCTCAAAGCACGCTTTAATCTCGATGTGCGACCATTTCACGAGGTCATCAGCATTTCGCCAGCAGAACACACTGTGACCGTACGCCATGATGGACAGGAATTCACAGAAAGCTACGATAAGTTGATCCTCTCCCCAGGAGCTAAACCATTTGTTCCTAGCATTGAAGGTTTGGCAGAAGCTAAGAATGCCTACACGCTTCGCAATGTTCCCAATCTTGATGAAATTATGGTGGCCTTGGACAATCATTCAAAAGAAGCTGTCGTTATCGGTGCAGGCTTTATCGGGCTTGAAATGGCTGAAAACCTGGCCAAACGTGGATTGCAAGTTACCATCATTGAGAAAGCACCCCATGTCTTGCCACCATTAGATCACGAAATGGCAGCCTTTGTCCAAGCAGAATTGCTGGCAAACGGCGTTCGCGTTATCACTTCTCAGTCTGCGACTCGATTTGAAGACCAAGGAAAAGTCATCGTTCTCGAAAACGGTCAAAAGATCACTTCTGACCTCACCATCCTTTCTGTCGGTGTTGAGCCTGAAAATGGACTGGCTAAAGCTGCGGGGATTGAACTGGGACTTCGTGGTGGAATCCTGGTCGATGAACATTACGAAACCAGTCAAAAAGATATTTTTGCAGTTGGGGATGCCATCGTCGTCAAGCAAGAGATTACGGGCCAAGACGCCCTCATCTCTCTTGCTTCTCCTGCCAATCGTCAGGGACGCCAAGTGGCGGACATCATCGCAGGACTTGGTCGTACAAACAAGGGAAGTATCGGCACTGCGATCGTTCGTGCCTTTGATATGACAGCTGCTTCGACTGGTCTCAGCGAGCGTATCCTTAGCATGAATCAACTTCCTTACAAGGCACTTCATGTCAGTGGAAAAGACCACGCCGGTTATTATCCTGGCGCTACTGATATGACCTTGAAGCTCCTCTTCGAACCAAACACTGGAAAAATCTATGGTGCCCAAGGAGTTGGGAAGAAAGGTGTTGACAAGCGAATTGATATCCTAGCAACTGCTATCAAGGGAAATCTCACCGTCTTTGACCTACCAGAGTTAGAGTTTACCTATGCGCCACCTTTTGGTTCTGCCAAGGATCCCGTCAATATGCTGGGCTACGCAGCCTTGAACCTTATCGAAGGTCTCAGCGACAATATCCAGTGGTACCAACTAGAAGACGAACTGGCTGCTGGAAAGAAATTCCTAGACGTGCGGACCAGTGGCGAATTCCAAAGTGGTCGACTCAAAGTCGACACCATCCACATTCCCCTAAACGAACTACGGGAACGCTTGGACGAACTGGACAAGAACCAAGCCTACATCGTTAGCTGCCACAGTGGTTTGCGCAGCTATATCGCAGAGCGTATCCTCAAACAAGCAGGATTTACCGTCCAAAACCTTGACGGCGCTTATTCACTATACAAAATGGCTAAGCCAGAAGGAGTAGAATATGCTAACTAATATCAGCATGGCTGACTTTTATGAAAAATATCAACATGAAAATCTAGATCTTATCGATGTCCGTGAAGTACATGAATTCCAAGCAGGACATGCACCGGGTGCCAAAAATCTTCCGTTAAGTACCTTGGAGCAAGGCTACAAAGAACTCAAACCTGACCATGAATACCATGTCATCTGCCAAGGAGGAGTGCGTTCTGCCTCTGCCTGTCAATTTCTCAGCGCCCAGGGCCTCATCGTTACCAATGTAGAAGGTGGTATGAATGCTTGGCCCGGTCAAGTAGAATAAGCAAAAAACCGATTAAGTTCCTTAATCGGTTTTTTCGTTTTTACAACTCAATGATATGGGGCTCGTAACCAATCGCTTCTAAAAAACGAAGCAAATCTACGGTATCCAAAAAGAGGGTTTTCTCGTTGGTATTGGGGTGAAAACTCATCCGTTTTTCCGACATGATTTCTTTTTCGAAATAAACTTGAATGTCCTTGTCGGTATTGTTGAGCAAGCCAAAAGGCGAAACAACTCCTGCGGGCAAGCTCATTTTTTCAAACAAGCTCTCAGGCGAGGCCATCCGAATTCTATTAGCTCCTATTAGTTCTTTCAAGAGGTCCATATCCAGACGCTTTTGATCATCCATGATTAGCAGATAATAGGCTGTTTTTCTTTTTTGTTTGTGAGAAACATGGTCTTGGTACGGATACCTTCGATTTCCTCGATAAAACTATCTGCCTGCTCCGTGGTTAAGGCCGGCTCGTACTCCACGATTTCAAAGGGTCTATCTAGCCCATTTAGTATTTCTACTACTTTTTCGTATGCTTCCATCTTCTAGCCTCCCTTATCAACTTGATAGTCCCCAAAAGTGGGTTATTTTCGTTTGATTAGGTACTGAACAGCCTTTTCCAAGCGTTCCTTTTGAGCCTCAGGGTCCTCTAGCGGTTGGTTGATGCAAGCAGTGAGATTTTCGGTAATCATCATCTCAATCACGCGCTCAACACTGGAGCGCACTGCAGTCAACTGGGTAATGATATCTGCGCAGTCACGATCTTCTTCTATCATCTTTTGGATCCCACGCAACTGGCCCTCTGAACGTTTCAGGCGTGTTATATACTTTGAGTTTGTCATTGATTTATCCTTGGTCACTTTTTCTTCATTATATCTCGAATAAGGTTCTTTGTCAAAATTCTCATCCTATCTGTCTTTATAGGAGACAACCTTTTCTTTGTATTGGCTAGAAAAGATTACTGAGCAGGAAAAAGGAGAACTAAAGCTGTTCTCCTTGAAGCATAATCGGGACATCAAGTTTCCGATTAGTTATGCCTTATATCTTGGACAAAAAGGCTAGGATTACTATCCCATAGACCAGGACTAGGGCCAGTCCAAATCCGATACCAAACCACTTGTAAAACTTGTCCATGCCGCTGTAACGTTCGACATAGGCCCTGGTCGGCTTGTCTGGATCATACCAGACCGTTAGCTCCGAATGAAGGGGGAAATGGGTCTGCATCAAGCTATCAAAGGAAACAAAGGAGTTGCTGTAGCGAGTGATGGAAGGCGCCAGCATTTCTTCCCTTGTATAATCATTTGAAACCTTAGTAGGCCCCCACGGAGTCGTGACCGTTTTGATCATAAAATACTGCAAGGTTTTCTTATAAGTAAGCCCATCCACCGTGTATTCAACGATAGGTGGATAACCCTCACGAAAACGACTATAGCCAACAACCGTTCCCTCTACAGATGACTGGGCAAGCCGTACCATCTTCCGTTCTCGAAGATAGAGGTAGAGAAAGGTGCCGCATACAAACACAAAAGATAGGAGAGTGACGACTGTCCCAACTATCAAACCAATCATTTCTTTAGTCATATGAACTCCTCCAGTTATTCTATAGAGTGAAAGCCCAAAGAAGGAACTCGTCCAGAATCGACATCGAATCTACTCTTCGGATTTTTCTTTTGACTGTTTTTCTCTTAAATCTTTCACAGATTTTGATATGATATCTCTCACCTGTTCGTCAGTAAGTCCTGGAATCTGGTAATAAGGATTATTGGATTCGCTTTTTGACGGCTTTGTTCCTGAACTTTCGGTTTTAGAACTTTGTTCAGTCGAAGACGAGGATTCCGACTCTGAGGAACTGGATTCTTTGGTCTTAGAAGAGCTGGACGACTCAGGCTCAGAAGACTTGGATGTTTCAGGCGCTTTAAAATCAATCTTAGGCAGCTTGTCTACTTGGTTCACCTTTACGTTCGACTGTTTCACAGGTTTATAGAATAGCCCAAAAGACAACAGCAAGGCTATCAAGATCCCAATACCAGCCAAGGTTCTTTTATTGGCTTCTGCTGAAGGAACTTTTACTCCCTTTGTACTGAGTTCTTTCCATTCCGGGTGCTCTTTTTCTATGGCTTTTTTCTGTCTCCTAAGAGGACCAAGTAGAAAATGATTAAAAGGCACAATCGTTACCATAGCCACCGTTACAAGCGGGACATAATTGGAATGACTTGATACCAGTAGAACATCGAGTATAGCGAGAAGAATGAAGAGGAAACGCCCCACAAACTTACGAACTTGATGCTCTTTTTTGATCTACAAATATCTCTCTTGTGACATTATCATTCCCTCTTTTCTATTTCTTCCTTAAATATCACTTTCCCCTGTTCATACTTTCGCACAGCTAAGAGCCAGCGGATTGGATTGTTTTGGAATAAGAAAAGGTACAACAAGGCAGGAAAGAGACCTATCAATAATGAAAATAAAATTTGTGCGTCAAATTCATCCTGATTTATAAATGAATTTATAATATTTAGTATGGTAGCGATTCCTATAAATGCTATAAATAGAATTACTAACTGTATTATTAAAAAAACTATCATTTTTGCAAACGTCGCTTTTTTCTCACTAAAATTTTCCCAAAGCAGATTTGAATAAACGGCTTTCGCGAACTGTTGAGAACTTGCCCCCTGAACCTGCTTCACTTCTTTATACAAGGCCTCTTCCATCATCCATATAAAGCCAAAGCAGACAAAGAACTGGGTAGCGATATATGGCGGAACCATCCAGCTGCTGTATCGAAAACCTGAAAATGCAGGTATAGCTACTAATCCTCCGATAATACCCAAAAAAACAAAAGCAAACATCAAAGGAATAATAGCACTATTGGTCTTCCTAGCCCCTTCTGTATTTAACAAGGCGCTCTTATCTGCTACAAGAGCTTCTCTCGTTCGCGTATTATAGTAAACGGCCTTATCACCGCTCTGTCCAATAAAAATTATTTTTCTCATATAAAATCACCACAGTTTCCACCAATCACTATAATCAGAAACTTCAATTTTATCATAGGTTGTTGATAAAACATCACCAACCACTGGTAATGGTACTAGCGTTTCTCTCGTGTTTCTAGTTCTTCTCTTCCCCAAATATCACTTTCCCCTGCTCATACTTCCGCACGGCTAAGAGCCAGCGGATTGGATTGTTTTGGAATAAGAGCAGTACGACACTAATTGGGACGATCGTTGCTCCGATTGGTACCATGAACATGGACGGCTCAAACCATTCATGTTCATAGTAGGGAATGAAGGTCCCAGGTATGGCAAAGAACACAACAATAACAAAAACAAATAGAAGAACGAGGATAACAAATAGATACAAGATGATTTTATCGACTGTTGGTTCCTTATCTGGTGACTTCCTCCAAAAAGTACTACTTTCAACCGCATCTTTAAACTGTTCTTCACTTGCTGGGACAAGCGACTTAGCCCCACTGTAGAACAGTTTTTCAAATCCATAAACACTTCCGATAAAAACGAAAAGGATTGCGGCTAAATGGATCGGAGCCATCCACTCACTCAATCTAAAGGGCGCTATCAAGGAACGAATCCAAATACTGATGACAGCAACTAGCAAGAAAGCAAAGAAGAGAAGCCAAGGCCACTTGGATTTCTTTGAACTGATAGCACCATCAGTGTCTGAAACGGTGCTAGATTCTGTCGTTAAAGCCTCTCTCGTCCTTGTGTTATAGTAGACGGATTGCAGGCTTCCTTGACCTATATAAATGATTTTTCTCATCTTACATTTCTCCCTCTTTCCCTCGGCTACCGTCCTGTAATGTCTCCATCAGCTCTTTGAACAGTCGTTTGCGTGTTTTCATCCGAAAATCATAGACTATATATGTAAGAATACCAATCCCTAACATGTACATAATTAAAAATTGAAAATCAGAAACAGCCAGATAACGATAGGCTGAAAAAATCGTTATTAAAACAAAAATGTAGCCAACTACTGTCAACGCCCTAGATTTTCTCCTAAGGGTTTTGATATTGGCTTTTGTCAGTCGAACTTTTCTAAATCTATCTGTCTTCATGTTGCGTCGAGTAGATTTGGCAAGGAGAATGGTCCCGAAAATTAAAAACAGAGACATCAAGATAAAGAAGATCAGATTGAAAGGGGAGGAGACATCTCCAAAGGTTTGGTTGAGCAATTTCGACAGCCGTTGCAAGGAATAGATTGCAATAGGAGCTGCAATGGCTGAATAATTCATGCCTTGTTTTACACTATAGAATACTTGATTCTTCAGATCATAATAGATAAAATAGTCCTCCAGAGGCCCCATACTGATTAATTTTTTTACACTTGTGTCCATCTTATTTCCCGTCTCCTAAACTCAATACGGATGTTCAAACAGAGTTCTACTTTCTCTTAAAAGCATCGTGACAACGATTGCGAGCAGTCTAACCGATTTTTCGGCATTTGCCTTTCTAGAGAAAGAAAAGTTTATTAGTATTATAGCATGAACCCCCAGAAAAGGTAAAATATCCCCGATAGATACATTGGCTAGAGTCAAAGAAGGCTTCGTCATTTCATACAAAAGCGAACAAGTCCGCGTTCTAAAAACAGAATGCGAGCTTGTCCGCCTTTTTCTATGTCTCTAAAATATATGATATGTTTTCCTCGTCTCATCGTTCCAAGCGAATGCGGGTCACAATGCCGTCTGGATCTACAAGATCCAACTCACTCGAATGTATCCACTTGATTGTTGCTTCTATCTCTTGCGCTTGCTGAACGATGGCTAAGAGTTCTTCCTTGCTTTCGACCTCAAGGACGTAGTAGGCCAAGCCAGGCATGCCTGCCTTACGTGGAGCCAGATTTTTTCCTCCCCATTCATTGACTGCTAAGTGATGGTGGTAGTCCCCAGCTGCAATCCAACTAGCACTAGGGATGCTAAATTTATCCTCTAGCCCTAACACCTTTTGATAAAACTGACTCGCCGCGCGACTATCCTTAACTGATAGATGGATATGCCCCATTCTCGTCCCTTCAGCTAGGATAAAGGGATCTACCTTTTCCCCTAACTCATAGATATCCTGAGCCGCAAGGGCCTCTGTCACACCGATAATGCGGCCGTCTTCTCGAATATCCCATGAGGAAACTGGTTTATCACGGTAGAGTTCAATGCCATTTCCTTCCAAATCCTCCAGATAAAGAGCCTCACTGTATCCATGATCTGCACCCCCGACCAGAGGAATCCGCAAATCACTTAGGTGTTTCAAGACATCTGCCAAGGCTTTTCGTGTCGGCAACAAAATCGCCAGATGGTAGAGCCCATAATGCTCCCTTACTTCGCCAGCCTTTTCTGTCGCAATCAAGTGAACCAAGGCTTTTCGACCAAGTCCCAAAATTGCTTCTGTCTCTGTTTGGGATAAAATCTCCAAACCAATAATCTGGTGATAAAAAGCCGTTTGACTCGTCAAATCCTTAACATTTAAAACCGCCTCCGCTAGGTAAATGTGGCTTTGGTATGCATAAGTCATCGGGTGTCTCCTTTTTGTTGTAACTTTATTAATTACATCAATTATACACTATTGAAATAAAATGTCAACGAAGACAACTCAAAAGAGCTGGAAACCAGCTCTTCTTTTTATTTAACAACAAGCTCGTAGCGAGTTTTGCTGGTAAAGGTTTGCCCTGCTTTGAGAATGACTTGGTCTTTGAAGTCACTGTGAATGGCATCTGGTAAAGCTTGCGCTTCAAGGGCAATGCCATTGTGCTGTACCATTGGCTGACCTCCTATGATGACACTCTCATCCACAAAGTTTGCTGTGTAGACCACAAAGCAAGGGGCCTCTGTCTTGAAAAGTAGGAAACGACCTGAGTTTTGGTCATAAAGGAAACCAGCATTGTCATGACCTGCAGGAAGGGCAAATGGGTGATCCAAACCAGATACCAGCTGGATTTGCTCATCGTCCTCTGAAAAGATATCCTTGAGCAAAGCACCATTGTAGATGTGTTTCACCACATCGCGATCAGCATCTGAAGTTTTTGCTGGCACACCGTCGGGAGCGATTGGGTAAATGCCCTCCGTATTTAGCTGGAAGACATGACGGTCAACTGTCTGCGTAAAATCACCAGACAAGTTGAAGTAGCTGTGATTAGTTGGATTGACCAGCGTATCCTGATCTGTCGTCACCTTATAGCTGACTTCGTAAGCACCAGTTTCTTCCAAATGGTAGCTAATCCAAATCTTAAGATTACCAGGAAATCCTCCTGTCCCGTCTGTACGCTCTGTGTAGAGAGTCAATCCATGGTCGCTCACCTCGACCAATTCAAACAAGCTCGAATCCCAACCTGTTGAACCACTGTGATTACAGTTGCTAGCGTTGTTGACTTCAAGATTATAGGTCTGACCATTGAGCTCAAATGTTGCACCTGCAATACGGCCCGCTACAGGACCTACACTTGCTCCATGCTTGGGACTATTGCCTACATAGCTAGCAAAATCATCAAAACCCAAAATCACATTGGCAAAATTTCCAGCCTTGTCAGGTGTGACATAGCGCAAGATGGTCGCACCATAAGTCATAACTTCAAGCTGGTAACCACCATCAGTCTCAAAGCGATAGGCCAAGACATCCTTGTCCTCATGATTTCCAAATACACGCTCTGTGTATGCTTTCATTCTTCTCTCCTTTGATCCATTTCTCTCAAGTAAACAAACCATAGAGAGTGTATGCACCATCTATGGTTGTAGTTTCTATTTTCAGAATCCTTTGTCAGAAAATCTAAGCATTTGCTTAACAAAAAGGGATTCTTCTATACCTGTTTTATGCTTCTACACGTTCTTTCCATGAAGTCGCTGTTGTTTGAAGAACCTTGTTGAGTTCGTCAATGTTCTCAAATCCAGTTGTACGCAACCATTCACGAGCTGCTGCTTCACCGTCTTTGATGTAGGCTTCAACTGATCCAGCCCATGTTGCACGGCCGCAAAGAACGCCGTTGAAGTTTGCGCCTGATTCGTGGGCAAAGACTAGTGTTTCTTGGAAAAGCTTAGCTGATACACCTGCACTCAAGTAGATGTATGGAAGATTTGTTGCTTCGTCTTGAGCTTTGAAGAAGGTTGCTGCTTCTTCACGTGTATGAACGATTTCACCATCGCCAAAGCCTTCAACGTATTTGACGTTGACTGGAACTTCTACTTTCAAGACATCGATGTTAAAGCGTGGGTCTGAGAAGACCTTCATAGCACCAATAACCTTGTGTGGTTTTACTTTTGCGTATTCTGCAGAACCTGCGTCAGCGATTTTTTCATCGTAAGCCAAGATTTCAAGGAAGAATGGAATATCTTCCGCCACACACTCAGAACCGATACGTTCGATGTAGGCTTGTTTTTCTTGGTTGAGTTCGTCAGCGCTGTCTACGTCATAGTAAAGCAAGAACTTAACAGCGTCTGCGCCTTGTTCCTTGATGCGTTTTGCAGACCAAACATCCAAGCAGTCAGGCAAACGTTTGGTGCTTGTTGTATCGTAACCAGTTTTCTCATAAGCAAGGAGAAGACCAGCATTGGCATCAAGCGCTTTTGTAGCTGGAAGACCATACTCAGGGTCAAGAAGCATAGATGATGCGTATTTTGTCAATTCATCTGCAACCAAGACTTTAAGTTCTTCCATTTGAGCCACTGTTGGCTCTTCTGTTTGGAATTGAGCCATGAGGCGTTTCAAAGCGCCACGTTGGTCAAAGGCAAGAGCTGAGATAATGCCGTTCTCGTCAGAGAGTTTTTGCAAGCAGGCTACTTTATTGGGACTTAATTGTAATTTACTCATAGACACTTCCTTACTTTTGATAGTCATGAATGATAACACCTTGTACCACACGGTTTACTGTACCTGTAGGAGACGGTGTATCTGGTTTGTTTTCCACTTTCAGCGAAGTCAAAAGGGCAAAGAGTTGGGCATAAACGATGTAAGGGAAGACACGGTAAATATCATTCAAGACTCCACCACAGCCAAGAGCTACTTCTTTGACATTTTCAAGACCAAAGGCTTGATCACTCAAAAGAACGACACGACGAGCAATCTGGTCACCAGCCACTTCACGAACCAAGTCCAAGTCATACTTGCGAGTGTAGTCTGTCGTTGTACCAAAGACCAAAACAATTGTATCTTCGTTGATCAGTGATTTTGGACCGTGACGGAAGCCAACTGGACTTTCATACATAGTCGCCACTTGACCAGCTGTTAATTCCAAAATCTTGAGCTGAGCTTCATGAGCAAGGCCAAAGAAAGGACCAGCACCTAGGTAGATAACACGGTTAAAGTCAAGATCAACCAGCTCTTTGACATCTGCTGCATTGTCTAGAACTTTACGGGCAAGACTAGAAACAACTTCAAAACGTTCAGCTTTAACAACAAATTCTGTAGGATCAAAAACCAAGAGCGCTGTCAACATCATGGACGTAAAGCTAGAAGTCATGGCAAACCCAGCGTCATTAGAAGCAGCCGGTTGCAAGAGCAAGAGATTGCGGTCATCGCCATGGGCTTGAAGAGCCAATTTTCCATCTGCAGCACATGTAATAGTCACTTGATAGAGGTCATCAACCAAGGCTTTAGCCAAATTAACTGTTGCCACACTTTCAGGTGAATTTCCGCTACGAGCAAAGGATACAAGGACAGTTGCCACATCTTTTTTCAGATAGGTTTCTGGATTTGCTACGATATCTGTTGTCGCAATGGCATTAAAGTTCCATTTGCGCTCGTCATAGACTTCCTTAAAGTATGTCACCAAGGTATCTCCCACATAAGCAGAAGTCCCAGCACCTGTCAAGATGACCTTGATATAGTCATGTCTATCAGCGATACCTTGCAGAAAGGCTGCAATTTCTTCACGTTTCGCTTGATAGACTTCAAAAGCTTCTTTCCATACATCAGGCTGTTGGTAGATTTCACGAGTCGTGATTTCTGCACCCAGTTCAAGTAATTCTTCTTTTGTGTAATTTAGCATAGAGTTCCTCTAATCTATTGTTGTTTCATTCCTATTGAAAATATGGGAATGAGAGTGACTCCCATTCCCATGTATATTCTATACAAGCTGTTCTAACGATTTTCACGTTGTCACATCTTATTGAATTGAGTTCCAACTAAAATCTTGGGGGAAAAAGACCGATTATCGTCGGAGCATCGCTCCGTCCTCCTATCGCCTATTTTCCCTGTGATTTTTACGTTGTCACATCTTATTCATCTTCGTCATCATCGAAGCCCGCTAACAGATCATTGACTTTTACAATGCTTTCTGCACCACGGCTCTTATAGTCCGCATCTGCACCTGTAAGGCTAGCATTGATAAATTCAATCACCATTGGCAGATTCATTCCTGCGTAGAGTTCCACGTTGCGACCTTCCATAATCAAGCGGCTCACCACGTTACATGGTGTACCACCGAGAAGATCTGCAAAGACTAGGAAATCATCCAATCCTTCGATAGCAGCTTCAAATTTTGCAGTAAATTCTTCTGGACCATCTTCTGGAAGAAGAGCCACTGCATGAATGTTGTCTTGTGGACCCATAATCATTTCCGTGCTACCTTTAAGTTCTTCACAGAAACGACCATGACTCACCAAAATTAACGATTTCACCATAAATTATGCGCCCATTCCAAGCAAGAATTTACCGATGAATGAAAGACCTACTGCAAGAACGATAATGATACCGATCGCTTTAGTAGAGTTCATACCTTTCTTACCAAGCAACCAGAAGATAAAGGCAGTAAAGATTGCTGGAAGCAAGCGTGGGAAGATTGAGTTCAAGATGTCTTGGAAATCAATCAATTTTTCACCGATTGGCAATTTGTAAGAAATCTCAAAGTTGATCATTGTTGCTACAAGAGCACCCATCATGAAGACACCAAGTACAGATGCAGCATCAATCAAAGCTGTCAAAGTACTTTGCATGTTGTTGATAAGGTTAACCCCTTCTTTGTAGGCAAATTCCAATTGTTTCCAACGGAAGATGTCATAAGCAACTGCAACTGCGATCCAAAGGAAGATACCCCATGGTTGGCCAGCGATAGCCATAGTTGCTGCGATAGATCCCATGATAGCAGGTACAAGTGAACCAAAGATTGTGTCTCCAAGAGGAGCAAATGGTCCCATCAAACCTGTCTTGATACCGTTAACAGCATCTTTTGAACCTACGCCATCTTTTTCTTCCATGGCAAGGTCAAAACCAGCGATAATTGTGTGGAAGAATGGAGAAGTATTGAAGAATTGAGTATGAACTTTCATCATTTCTTTCAATTCAGGAGTTCCATCCCCATACATTTTACGCAATTGAGGCAAGATCATGTAAAGGTAACCAGAAGCTTGCATACGCTCATAGTTCCAACCTAATTGGAAAGTAAACAAGCTACGTTTGTTGATTTGATTAAAATCTTCTTTTGTAAGTTTGTAATTAGAATTCGTCATCTTCGATTTCCCCACTTTCTGATGGTGTAGAAGGTGCTGCTACAGCTACTTTTTGGCTGTTCTTAAAGTGAACAACTGCAAGGAAGATACCTACGATAGAGATACCGATCATAGACAAACCTTTGAAGTTGTTAGCAAAGCCAATCTTTTCAGCAACATCAGCAGGAAGAGTACCAAGGATACCCGCAACAGCTCCACCAAGACCTGTTACATATGAGTAAAGAACAGTCAACATAGCTGTCAAACCGAATCCCATTGCAAGGTAGTGAAGGTTACGTTTAACTGGAAGGTAACGAAGCAAGATTGCAAATCCGAGACCTGGAAGCATACGTCCTGCAAGTGTCAAACCGTCTGCAACCCATTGGTATTCCTTAACAAGGTTTACAACACCTTGTACGAATTCTCCACCAAAAGCAAGAGCGAAGAATACTGGAAGGGCACGTGAAAGAGCCCAAGGCACTGCACCAAGTAGGTAGTTGCGCTCGATTCCTTTATAGTCAAAGCGTTCGATTGCAGCATCAATACGGTGTGCAAAGAAAGTAGTAGTCATACGTCCAAGAACGTCGAAGTATGTCAAAAGTGCTGCTACTGGTACAGCGATTGTTGTGATCGCAAGATCTGTATCAATACCTTGAGAGATAGAGAATGCTGTTGCAAGAACCGCACCAGAAGTTGCGTCGATACGAGAAGCACCACCGAAGGTACCAACCCCGAGAACGAACAACTGCAAGCTACCACCGATAAACAAACCAGTTGTCACATCTCCCATGATCAAACCGGTAATGAAACCAGCGAATACAGGGGAACCTGCAGATGAAACGATTGTCAACTCATCACAGATTTGATAAGCTGAGTACAAAGTGAGAAGTAAAATTTGCCACCATTGTATCATAACAATGACCTCCTAAAAATTTTTTTCTATTTTAATAAACTCAAAAAGTCTGATACGGGATCGTTTGGAACCATTTGAGCAGTGAGTTTCACACCTTTTTCTGCCAGTTTGTGGAAGTCTTCCACATCCTTATCTACCACGTTGATAGAACGTGTGATAGGGCGAGTTTCTGGTGTTTGAGACATATTGCCGACATTGAGTGTTTCAAGCGGAACGCCTGCTTCAACCAAACCAAGGAAACGGTCTGGTTTACGTGCAACGATAAAGAGACGTTGGCTATCGTATTTACCAGCAAGGATATTCGCTGCCGCTTTCTCAATTGGCAAGATACTAAGTTTCACACCTGGTGGTGTAGCAAGTTTCAAGCCACTCTTTTCAATATCGTTGTTAACGACTTCATCGTCTACAACCATAATGCGCGAAACGTTTAGTTTCCCTGCCCAAAGATTGGCTACTTGACCGTGGATCAAACGTCCATCGATACGGCATCCTACAATTGTCATAAGTTTTCCCCCTTTATGTGTTTTAGTGTAGGTTTACGAGTTAAATGAATCTCTTCTTTATATTCACCTTCAGTTTCAAAGATGATAATGCGGTTATCACCTTGCTTGAGATAGCTATGAGGGATATAAAGTGAGAGGGTCGGGCCGACATTCCAGAAACGTCCTAGGTGACGCCCGTTGACAAAGGCAACTCCCTTACCAAACTCAGATAAATCTAAGTAGGTATCCTTAGGCTCTTCAACGGTGAAGTCGAAAGCGTAAAAGGCCGGTTGTCCTTCTGTCCATCCTTTTGAAAAATCAATTTTCTCAGGATTATCCAATGGAAGTGGATATTGTTTCCAATTTAACATGAAGTGTAGATCCTTACAGACACCTGTACGAATTCCTTTACGTTGCGTATCTGCCAAGAACTTATGTCCGTAGTTAACACGCCCCATATTTTCGACCAAGATGTCAATCTCTGAAAAACCTTCTCGATTTCCCTGACAGTAGATATCTTCACCAATTTCTGTCTGGTATTGAGTGGCAATCCATTGACCATCTACATAGAGTTGAGCTCGGTCACGTCCATCGATGATACGGAGACGTTCCTCTTCTGCATCCCAACTTGCTTCGGTACGATAAAGAAGGTAGCCATAACTTTGACCAAGTTCTTCCATCGCTTTTGGATAGAGGCTTTCAGTTGGACTTGCCAAGCTATCCAGAGTTTCAAACAAGGAAACTTTTTCGACTAGTGGAATGGATTCCATTTCCATGCTTTCCTTGTAAAGTGGTTCCAACTGTGGATACTCTGGGAAGTGTGTTGCCATCATCTTCTTGACTGCTAGGTATTTAGCAGTTGGATTTCCTTCTTCATCGAGAAGGGCATCATAATCGTAAGATGTAACTTGTGGCAAATCTAGAGTTCCTCGAGCCGAGCAACCATTCATGAAACCAAAGTTTGTTCCGCCATGGAACATATAAAGGTTGATGGAGCCTTGCTCTAACACCTCTCGAACAGCTTCTGCCAACTCTTTTGGATCACGCGTGATGATTGGTTCTTTCCAACGGTTGAACCAGCCATCCCAGAATTCCATACACATGAGGGGCCATTTTTTGCCATACTCATCAAAGAATTCTTGCATCTGTGAAAAGTTATAAGGAGCCTTAGAGCCGAAGTTTCCTGTCACAAAGAGGTCATCTTCAATCAAGGTTCCAGCTTTCAGAGTAGCCCTCCAAGGACCGTCTGAAGTAAAGAGTGGGCAATCAATCCCTCGTTCTTCCATCAATTTTCGAATCGCTCTCAGATAAGACTTATCTTCTCCATAAGATCCATATTCATTTTCGACTTGCATCATGAGAATGTTTCCGCCATTTTCCAACAAGCGAGGCACAAGCCTTGGTAATAATTGGTCATAATAGCGAGCAACTGCCTCAACATAAGCCGGATCGGATGAACGGATTCGCATGTTCTTAGTTAAGAGCCAAGCTGGTAAACCACCGAACTCCCATTCCGCACAGATAAATGGAGACGGACGCACAATGGCGTAGAGACCCAAATCCTGTGCGATTTGGAGGAATCTCTCCAAATCCATAGCACCTTCAAAATTAAACTCACCTTCAATAGGTTCATGTAAATTCCATGCTACATAAGTCTCGACTGTATTAAAGCCAAGCGCTTTTAAGTTGTAGAGCGAATGATACCAATCCTCCGCTGGAATTCTAAAATAATGAATGGCGCCGGACAAAATCTTGAACGGTTTTCCATCTAAATAGAAATCGTCCTCAATTTTAAATCTTGTCATGTTACTACCTCTGACTAATTAAGTTTGCGCTTTCATTTATTATAATATTAAATATAATCAAATATTTTGCATTTGTCAATAGGTTTTAGAAAATTCTTTAAAATTTTTCTATTTTTTTACTTACCGTTTACCGAAACTATCAAAAAATCGCATGAAAGTCGTTTTTTTATGTATGATAATTCACAAGGCTAGAAAATGAAATTTTTTACATGTAACATAACATCTTTAGTCGATTATTTTAATTTTTTTTACCTAAATACTACTATTTTCTAAGTATTTGTGGTAAAATCAAGGTTGGAGAAAGAGAATCGAGGTGAAATTATGGCTATTCCAAAATACCAATATATTAAAGATGAATTAAAAAACAAAATCATCTCAGGTCAATTTGCGAGTGGAGATAAATTTTATACAGAAGCAGAATTGATTGCGATGTACGATGTTAGTTCGATCACCGTTGTTCGTGCTTTGAATGACCTTGCAAAAGACGGCTATATTGTCCGTCAACAAGGTAAAGGAACTTTCGTTTCACGTGCACGTAAGCACAAACTCGTTGAGTTTTCAGATGTTGAAATCTTTGAAACCAAAGACGATAAAGTTACTGTCCTTTCTATCGAGCGCGGAAACAAGCTTGAATATTTAGAGAAACTCGGCCTACGTGGAGATCAATTCTACTATAAGATTGAACGTATTCGTCAAACAAATGACGTTACATACATCTACCACACATCTTATGTTCCTGAACAATATATCAATGCCAACTATCCAAATCTTGATTATTATAGTTCTATCTATAAACGTTTCAAATTGGATTACCGCATTCACATGAGTGATGAGCATTTTGAGGAAATCAACGAGATTGCCTTTCCAACACCAGAGCATGCTGCTTCTGCACTTGGAATCGATACACAATTCCCAACTGTCTTCCAAACCAAGACTACAAAACTTGAGGCCACTGGCCAAGTCCTTGCCTATAGTGAAACTTATAAGCGAGCAGACTACTACAAAATCAAATTCATCTCATGTAACCGAGGTCATTAAGAAAAAGCCTGAGCCCAGCTCAGGCTTTTTCTGTATTTATTATAGCACGAGAAAGAAACTATGAAAATGCCATGAAAGGTTCTTATTTAATTAGTAGCGTTTTTACTAAAAACAAGTTAAATACTTGCTTCATTTTTCCTTCTATCTTTATCTTTTATTGGCAATTTTCTCCTAAATCTTATGTTTTCCTCCATTTATTATAGTTCTTATATAAACCCTATTGACATTTTACCCCTTAGATAATAAAATAAAATTGGTTTTACGTAAACGCTATCATATGCGATAACAACAAGGAGGTTTTGTCATGAAACTAGAAAAGAAACAGCGCTTCTCCATTCGTAAATACGCGGTTGGAGCAGCTTCTGTACTTATAGGATTTGCTTTTAGCGCACAAGTCGTAGCTGCCGACGGGATTACTCCAGCTCCAACAGCTGAGGAAACCGTTCAAACTGTCCAGGAGAGTCCTCAAGCAGTCAAAGAAGCTGTAGATTCCAAGGTTCCAGAAAAACTGGAAGAAAAGGCTGAAGAGCCTATAAAAGAGGATGTCAAAGAAGACTCGGAGGCTCCTCATACAGTTGCTCCAAAAACGGAAGAAACAACTGCACCAGCTGTGACAGAAAATGCTAGTCCTACTCCGACTACTGAGAAAGAAAGTCCTGCTCCAACTGAAGTTCCTGCAGAAAACTCTCCTTCAGAAAAGAAAAATGAAGCAGCCACACCTGCAGTAACCACTCCTAACACTGAACGAGCAGCTCAGGTAAATGAAAAACTGGCTAAAAGAAAAATGATCTCAATTGATGCTGGACGCAAGTACTTCTCGCCTGAGCAACTCAAAGAAATCATCGACAAAGCCAAACACTACGGCTATACGGATCTTCATTTACTAGTTGGAAACGATGGCATGCGTTTCATGTTGGACGACATGACCATCAAAGCCAATGGCAAAACCTATGCAAGTGATGATGTCAAACGTGCGCTCGAAAATGGAACTGATGCCTACTACAAGGATCCAAACGGCAACCACTTGACAGAGAGCCAAATGACGGACTTGATTAACTATGCTAAAGATAAAGGTATCGGACTAATCCCAACCGTTAATAGCCCTGGGCACATGGATGCCATTTTGCATGCTATGAAAGAACTAGGCATCCAAAAACCTAACTTCAACTACTTTGGTAAGGAATCTGCTCGTACCGTTGACCTTGATAACAAAGAAGCTGTTGAGTTTACCAAAGCCCTGATCAACAAGTATGCTGCTTACTTCGCTGGCAAAACTGACATCTTCAATATCGGACTAGACGAGTACGCTAATGATGCTACAGATGCCAAAGGATGGAGCGTTCTTCAAGCCTATAAATGGTATCCAGAAGATGGATTCCCTGACAAGGGTTATGATAAATTTATCGCCTACGCCAATGACCTTGCTCGCATCGTCAAATCTCACGGCCTCAAACCAATGGCCTTTAACGACGGTATCTACTATAATAGCGACACTAGCTTTGGAACCTTTGACAAAGATATCATTGTTTCTATGTGGACTGGTGGATGGGGCGGTTACGACGTCGCTTCTTCTAAACTTCTAGTTGAAAAAGGTCACCAAATCCTTAATACCAACGATGCTTGGTACTATGTTCTCGGACGAAATGCCGACGGCCAAGGCTGGTACAACCTGGACCAAGGACTCAATGGTATCAAGAACACTCCAATCACTTCTGTACCAAAATCTGATGGGGCTACTATCCCGTTCATCGGAGGTATGGTAGCTGCTTGGGCGGATACCCCATCTGCACGCTATTCACCATCACGCCTCTTCAAACTCATGCGTAGCTTCGCAAATGCTAACGCTGAATACTTTGCTGCCGACTATGAGTCTGCTGAGCAAGTCCTTAAAGAAGTTCCAACAGACCTTAACCGCTATACTGCAGAAAGCGTCGCAACTGTCAAAGAAGCTGAAAAAGCCATTCGCTCACTCGATAGCAACCTCAGCCGTGCCCAACAAGATACCATTGACCAAGCAATTGCAAAACTCCAAGAAGCTGTTAGCAATTTGACCTTCACACCAGAAGCTCAAAAAGAAGAAGACGCGAAACGCGAAGTTGAAAAACTTGCCAAGAACAAGGTGATCTCAATCGACGCTGGACGTAAGTACTTCTCAGCTGAACAACTCAAACGTATCATTGATAAAGCTAGTGAACTTGGATATTCTGATGTGCATCTCCTCCTAGGAAATGACGGACTTCGCTTCCTACTTGATGACATGACTATCACTGCTAACGGCAAAACCTATGCAAGTGACGATGTCAAAAATGCCATCATTGAAGGAACAAAAGCTTACTACGATGATCCAAACGGAACCACTCTTAGTCAAGCAGAAATCACTGAATTGATTGAGTACGCAAAATCAAAAGGGATTGGACTCATCCCAGCGATCAACAGCCCAGGTCACATGGATGCCATGCTTGTCGCTATGGAAAAATTAGGTATCCAAAACCCTCAAGCCAACTTTGACAAGGTCTCTAAAACAACCATGGACCTTGAAAATGAAGAAGCGATGAACTTTACAAAAGCCCTTATCGGCAAGTACATGGACTTCTTTGCGGGCAAGACTAAGATCTTTAACTACGGTACAGACGAATACGCTAATGACGCTACCAACGCTCAAGGTTGGTACTACCTCAAATGGTATGGACTCTATGGCAAGTTTGCTGAATATGCCAACACTCTTGCTGCTATGGCTAAAGAAAGAGGCCTTCAACCAATGGCCTTCAACGATGGTTTCTACTACGAGGACAAGGATGATGTTGAGTTTGACAAGGATGTCATCATCTCTTACTGGTCTAAAGGATGGTGGGGCTACAACCTTGCATCTCCACAGTACCTTGCAAGTAAAGGCTATAAATTCCTTAATACCAACGGAGACTGGTACTACATTCTCGGTCAAAAACCAGAAGATGGCGGTGGCTTCCTCAAAAAAGCTCTCGAAAATACCGAGAAAACTCCATTTAATCAACTAGCATCAACTAAATACCCTGAAGTTGACCTTCCTACTATTGGTAGTATGCTTGCTATCTGGGCAGATAGACCAAGTGCTGAGTACAAGGAAGAAGAAATCTTTGAACTCATGACTGCCTTCGCAGATCACAATAAAGACTACTTCCGCGCTGACTACAATGCTCTCCGTGAGGAACTTGCTCAAATCCCTACTAACTTGGAAGGATACAGCAAAGAAAGTCTCGATGCTCTAAATGCAGCTAAAGAGGCTCTCAACTACAACCTCAACCGCAGCAAGCAAGCTGAGTTAGACGCTCTCGTAGCCAAACTCAAAGCAGCCCGCCTAGGCCTCAAACCAGCAGCAACTCACTCAGGAAGCCTCGATGAAAACGAACTAGCTGCCAATGTTGAAACCAAACCGGAACTCATCACAAGAGCAGAAAAGATTCCATTTGAAGTTATCAAGAAGGAAAATCCGAACCTTCCAGCTAAGCAAGAAAAGATTGTCACACCAGGTGTAGATGGCGAACGCACTCATTACATCTCTGTCCTTACTGAAAATGGTAAACAAACAGAAACCGTTCTAGACAGCCAAGTAACCAAAGAACCTGTGACCCAAGTGGTTGAAATCGGTGCACCTATTACCCACAAAGGGGATGAAAGCGGCCTTGCTCCAGCTGCCGAAGCGAAACCAAGACTGGATATACAAGAAGAAGAGATTCCGTTCACTACTGTGACACGTGAAAATCCACTCTTGCTCAAAGGGAAGACTCAAGTCGTTACTAAAGGCGCTAACGGTCGTCGCATCCATTACTACTCTGTGAGCACTAGTGCTGACGGTAAGGAAGTGAAAACTCTTGTAGATAGCCTTGTGACCCAAGAAGCAGTGACCCAAGTTATTGAAGTCGGAACCCTTGTAACCCATGTAGGAGACGAACACGGTCTTGCTCCAGCTGCAGAAACAAAACCGAGATTGGACATTCAAGAGGAAGAAATTCCATTCACTACTGTGACACGTGAAAATCCTCAATTACCAAAAGGACAAACGCAAGTTGTTACTAAAGGAGCTAACGGCCACCGTACTGCCTTCTACTCTGTAAGCACTACTGCTGATGGAAAAGAAGAAAGAACTCTTGTCAATAGCGTGGTAACACAGGAAGCAGTCACTCAAGTTGTTGAAGTCGGCACTGCCGCTGAGAAAGCTGAGCAAACTGCACCAACTACTGCCAAAGCAGATGAAAAACAACTCCCTGCAACAGGAAGTCAAGACTCTGCAGGCTTGGTCGCAGTAGGACTTATGGCCACACTAGCAGCCTACGGACTGACTAAGAGAAAAGAAGACTAAACCTCTTCGATAAGCATACAAAAAAGCGAGATTCAATCTCGCTTTTTGTTATGATTAGTCACCAAGTCCGATACGTTCAAAGATATCCTCTACTCGTTTGGTGTAGTATGCTGGGTTGAAGATTTCATCAATCTCCTCTTGAGTCAGGCGTGATGTCACTTCTGGATCTGCTTCCAGAAGTGGTTTGAAGTCTACTTGGTTGTCCCAAGAGTGTGCTGTCTTAGGTTGAACAAGGTCGTAAGCTTGCTCACGTGTCATACCTTTCTCAATCAAGGTCAACATAGCACGCTGGCTGAAGATGAGACCGAAAGTTGAGTTCATGTTACGGATCATGTTTTCTGGGAAGACCGTCAAGTTCTTGACGATGTTTCCAAAACGGTTGAGCATGTAGTCGATCAAAATGGTCGTGTCCGGTGTGATAATACGCTCTGCTGATGAGTGAGAGATATCACGTTCATGCCAGAGAGCGACGTTCTCATAGGCCGTCACCATGTGACCACGGATGACACGCGCAAGACCTGTCATGTTTTCAGAACCGATAGGATTGCGTTTGTGAGGCATTGCTGAAGAGCCTTTTTGCCCCTTGGCAAAGAACTCTTCTACTTCGCGTTGCTCAGATTTTTGCAAACCACGAATTTCAGTCGCCATACGCTCGATAGAAGTTGCGATGCTGGCAAGAACTGCGAAGTACTCAGCGTGAAGGTCACGAGGAAGCACCTGTGTAGAGATTTCTTGAGCACGGATACCGAGTTTGTCGCAGACGTATTTTTCAACGAATGGTGGGATGTTGGCAAAGTTACCAACCGCACCAGAAATCTTACCAGCTTCCACACCAGCAGCCGCATGCTCGAAACGCTCGATATTGCGCTTCATTTCGCTGTACCAAGTCGCCAATTTAAGACCAAAAGTTGTCGGCTCAGCGTGCACACCGTGGGTACGCCCCATCATGATGGTGAACTTGTGCTCCTTAGCCTTATCAGCGATGATGTTGGTGAAGTTTTCAAGGTCACGACGGATGATGTCGTTGGCCTGCTTGTAGAGGTAACCGTAGGCCGTATCCACCACGTCGGTAGAAGTCAAACCATAGTGAACCCACTTGCGCTCTTCACCAAGAGTCTCAGAAACCGCACGTGTGAAAGCCACCACATCGTGACGAGTCTCTTGCTCAATTTCCAAAATACGGTCGATGTCAAAGTCCGCTTTTTCACGAATCAAAGCCACATCTTCCTTAGGGATTTCCCCCAACTCAGCCCATGCCTCATCAGCCAAGATTTCCACCTCAAGCCAAGCACGGTATTTATTTTCTTCACTCCAAATGTTCGCCATCTTAGGGCGAGAGTAACGTTCGATCATTGTTTGTTCTCCTTAATTTAAGATCATAAGTAATCATTCTTTATAACGTCAGAAGATACGATAATTCCAGGGAATTCATTTAAATCTACACTATCCAAAGAATACGGGAAAGGAAATAATATAAATTGTAAAGATTGTAGTTCAGCTAACCTAATAAGGCTTCTCAATTGGAAATTAGAAACTCCACGTATACAATAATTCTCTTTGTCAGGTACATTGTCATAATAATATTGAGCCATCTTTTTTGAATAAAATAACGGTAATGTTACATGTGAATCTTGTATATTTGGATATTGATAAAACGATCCTGTAACTTCTCCATTACGTTGTTCCATCAACATCCAAAAGGGTTCCCCCTGTACTTTCTCATCAGGCAAAAATCCTTTTTTAATTGTTCTAGCTACTATGTCTACTATTGTCGGCAGTTCGTCAACCGTCATCAATTTAATACCGTTTGATTCTGCAAAAATTTTTGTTCCTTCTTGAAAACCAACCTTTGAAATCATTATTCCAATTATATTACCAAATCCAACATCTTGTAACTTTGTAGAAAAATCACGTATTTCCTTTATTGACACTTTATTTTTCCAATCTTTACATTCTATAGCTACTCTACACTCTATATTTAAATGTGTGAATTGATAGTAAACATCAAATTCATTAGTCGCTCCACTCTGACCTTTAATGGTTACTTTTGTTGATACTAATGTATTTTCATAATCATTCAATTCTAGTAAGCGAGAATATACATACTGGGCATAATCCTCTAATGATTTTCCTGTATTAACCATAAATTTATAAACTTTTCCCCTTATTACTCAACTAAAGATAAAAACTCTTTGACAATTTCTGTTAATTCAAAATGTTCTATGCCGTCTTCATCTATATATTTTTCTTGTTCATGAATTTGGTCTACTGTCATCTTTGGCCAGTTATTTTGTAAAACCTTATTTTCATTAGTTTGATTAAAATTCTTAACCTCCTCTTTCACATCGTTATAATCAGTTATATTTACGTGCCCACCAAAGATATCTGGATGAAGATAATTTTCAGCCTCACGTTTTCGAGTACAAAATGCAGTTCTTCCATGTTTTCTATTCTTTTCAACGGTAGAAGTATTTTTTGTTCGGTTGGCGGGAGAAACTCTATCTGAATCTAAAAATATTCCAAAAGGAAGACCAAACTGATCTACAGTTCTCATTGTAATCCAAGATTTTAAATTATCACAACCACCAGTAGGTACTAGTGCGATATTTGCCTCCTGAAAAGTCCTATCTATTTCTCCACTTTCTTTTAAAACCTTGCATAAATGATTAAAGAAAATTATATCTGTTTTACCTTCTATTAAGATTAATGCCTTTGTTTCTTTTGAAATTGGGTCCGGTAAAACACCTAAAGTTTCTGTGATTTTTTGTAAAACCTCATCACCTCCACTACTAACTTGTGACTTATCCGATTTTTCTACTAATCGAAGACTAGCAGTGGGTAATAGTCCACCTAGAGCTGGAGTATGGGTTGTTAAAATTATTTGAGTATTTTCCTTGGATGCTAACTCTAGAAAAGCTTCTATGAGTAATTTTTGATGCGATGGGTGTTGAGAAGTCTCCGGTTCTTCAAAAGCATAAATTATGCTCTTATTCCTCTCTGCTTCTGATAATTTTCTTTCTGCCTCTGCCCGAAAGAAATTTAGGAGAATTAAACGACGAACTCCACTTCCTCTTTTATTGATAGATATATCATCATCCGATTTTATTGATAATTTAAAAAGCGAATCAAACTTAGGTTCTGATTTAAACTCTGGAATTAGAGAAGCAGCCAAATCCTCATCCATCTCTTGCAACTTAGCTAATGTACGTCCTGCAGTTTCAATTGCTTTCCGTTGAACTTCACTTTTTATTTTATTAATCTCAGTTTGCAACTCTTGTAATGCTTGAGATACCGCAACAGACATAGGATCTGCAATTTCTTTATCTGAATCTGAACTACTTCGATCTGATTGAAACAAAGCATAAATTGGTAAAAAAGTCTCAATTACTCCATATACTTTTTTTGCATCCTCTTTTGTAACTTCTAATTCAACCTCTTTAATTATTAAATCTCTTTTAGAAGATAAAATCGCCTGTCGAATAGAGACATTACTTCTTTTATCGTATTTATCCTCATCAATACCTAAATCAACCGCACGCTTTTTTAGATCAGCTTGTTTTAACAATAACAGATCATTGTAGTTATCATCTATAGGATGATTACAAATAATTTTCGTCTCCGGTTTTGGTTTTGCAGATGAACATTTGAAAGTTTTTTTAATTTCCAAATCACCATTCGAATTCAAAAGATTTTCATCTTCCAAGCTAGTTTTAGAAGAAGCATCAACTACTATCTCATCTGGTAATTCATCAAAAATACATGTTATAAAAATAGAATCCGAATCCGCTCCAACAGATAAATCATCCCTCTCACAAACAACTAATTTGTTATTAAAAAAGATTTCTAATGCTTCCAATATTGTTGATTTCCCTGCATCATTCTTACCTATAAAAGCTGTCAAATTATCAAAATCAACAATTGTTTCATCTTTATAACCGCGAAAATTTTTAATTTTTATTTGCTTAAGCCTCATAATCTGTTTTCTCCTCAAACTCCTCTTTCCCAATCCATACTGATGGGTAGTGATCAAGTGTGTTCAAATCCGTATCCAGTGGGACATCATAGATGGCTAAATAGTTTTCAGGATATTGTGCAACTAGCTCTCCATACTTTGCTTTCACTTTTTCGTGATCACTACTAGCATACAAGACTTCTACGACAGCTCTAGCTTTATCCTTTTCAATAAAAGCATTCACGATAATTTGAATCATAGATTTCTCCTAAAAATCAATTCCTTTCCCAAACTCTTTCACACTATCCGGTACATCGCTAAACAAAGTCACATGTCCCATCTTGCGGTTGTGCTTCGCTTCTATTTTACCATACATGTGAAGGTGGGCGCTTGGATTTTCTGTGACATATTTTTCAGCGGCCTCGACATGCTGGCCGAGAACATTGAGCATGACAGCTGGCGCATGCAATTGGATAGCTGGCAATGGTGCCCCAAGAACGCCTAAAATATGAGTGTCAAACTGGGAGAAGTCGCAAGCTTCAATAGAGTAGTGCCCAGAGTTGTGTGGTCGTGGAGCAATTTCATTGACAATGATGTCATCAGCTGTCGCAAACATTTCCACGCAAAGTGTTCCAGAAAGATTGAGTTGTTCTGCAATTCTAACCGCCATAGCTTTGGCCTTGAATGCTAAACTCTCAGAAATGCGAGCTGGCACAATAGTCTTAGACAGAATGTTGTTGCGGTGGATATTTTCCTGCACTGGGAAAACCGTCACGTCCTTGCCATTCCCTGATACGATGACAGAAATCTCCAGATCAAAGTTGACAAATTCTTCTAAGACACAGTCTGCTGAGTCAGCTAGTGCATAGGCTTCTTCCAAATCGGCTTCTGAGCGAATGACCTTTTGGCCGTGACCATCATAACCACCAGTCGCCGTCTTGAGGACATAGTTTTTCGACAGATCAATATCTGCCAAGTCTTGGCTAGAAGTCACGACCTTGTGAGGTGCCACCGTTACTTGAGCTTTGTTTGAGAGAAAATCCTTTTCAAAGATGCGATTTTGCGAAATACGGAGCAGGTTTGTCCCTTGAGGGAGTTGTCCATCCTTGATGACAGCATCCAAACCATCGGCGTCGACATTTTCAAATTCATAGGTAAGGACATCGCAACTCTCAGCCAACTGACGAAGAGCGTCCACATCATTATAAGGAGCCACGATGATTTCCGCCACACGAGAGGCCGGGCAATCCGCCGCAGGATCCAGCGCGATAACCTTGTGCCCCATGTAAATAGCAGAAATGGCCATCATCTGCCCCAGCTGACCGCCACCAATAATTCCGATTGTTTTAGATGAGCTCATTTGTAGACTCCTCTGCGATTTTCCCTTGTTCTTCTGCGAAATCTGCCAAAGCTGTCGCGATAGCCTGATCCTCTACTGAAAGGAAACGGAGGGCAAAGAGAGCCGCATTGGTCGCACCTGCCTCACCGATAGCCATTGTCGCAACAGGCACACCACCCGGCATCTGCACGATAGAGTAGAGCGAGTCCACGCCACTAAGGGCACGAGACTTGACGGGCACACCAATGACCGGAAGGGTTGTTTTTGCTGCGACCATACCTGGCAAATGGGCTGCGCCTCCAGCACCTGCAATAATAATCTTGATACCACGGCTACGAGCTTCTTCGGCATGCTTGAACATGAGGTCTGGTGTGCGGTGAGCAGAGACAACTTTCTTTTCGTAGGCCACGCCGAAGCGGTCGAGGACTTCTGCTGTTTTTTGCATGGTGACCCAGTCGGATTTTGAGCCCATGATAATGGAAATTACTGGTTTAGTCATAATATTCCTTTGCTTTCCTTTCTGTTTTCAATCACCTTAAGTTGTGAGGGACGGCAGCAGCCACCAAAGGTGTCTCATGCCTAAATCGGAAGCCCAAGGTCTTCCAATTTCCCTGAACGATTGGCTTATCATCCAATCGTTCTTTCACAACGGCGGTGATTGTTATTTTATTGCTCGCTAATGCTCGCAAGTTATGCAACCATTATCGTATTTGGCGACTTCGTCGCGTTATTCTTATATCTTTACTTAATTGCCTTGCTTCCGATATCTGTTCGGTAGAAGAAGCCTTCTGTGTTTTGTTGGGAGAGTTCTTGGTAGATGGTTTCTTGGGCTTCTTTAACGGTATCGGCTGTGGTGACCAGCATATAAACTCGTCCGCCGTTGGATAGCAGTGCTCTGCTATTTTCCGCAAACTTAGCCCCTGCATAGTAGGTGATGATATTGCCTTCTGTCTTAGTTGGCAACTCGACACCCTTTGCATAATCTAACGGGTAGCCCTTGGATGCGACAACCACACCAAGTGTCACACCCTTATCTGTCCACATGATGTTTGGCTCCTTACCATCAAGGATATCCGTAATATTTTGTGCAAAGTCAGATGTCAGACGAGGCAAAATAATCTGAGTTTCTGGATCTCCAAACCGAGCGTTGAACTCGATAACCTTAGGTCCGTCTACTGTCAAGATAAGCCCCGCGTAAAGGACACCAAGATACGGACGACCTTCTTTGATCATCCCTTCAAGAACTGGCTTGACAATAGTCTCAACCGCTGTGTCAACCTCGCTCTGTGGCAAGTGAGGAACTGGCGCATAGGCACCCATCCCGCCAGTGTTAGGTCCCTTGTCGCCATCGTAAGCACGTTTGTGGTCCTGAGCCGTTGGCATGATGTAGAACTTGTCCCCATTGACAAAGACAAAGAGGGAGAACTCTTCTCCGTCAAGGAATTCCTCGATAACCACACGCGCACCAGAGTCACCGAATTTATTGTCCAAAAGCATCTCGTGAGCAGCTTCGACCGCTTGCTCAACCGTCTCGGCAACGACGACACCTTTCCCAAGTGCCAATCCATCTGCCTTGACGACGATAGGAGCGCCTTTCTCCTCGATATAAGCCTTGGCCTCCTCGAAATCTGAAAATGTGCCATAGGCTGCTGTCGGAACGTCATATTTGACCATGATTTCCTTAGCAAAATCCTTGGACCACTCCAGCTCCGCTGCAGCCCTAGTCGGACCAAAGGCCTTGAGACCAGCTTTGTTAAAATCATCCACGATACCAGCAGCAAGGGCATCATCTGGCCCGATGAAGGTCCAAGCAATATCGTTGGCTTTTGCAAACTCAATTAACTTAGAATGTTCGGAAATAGAGATATTTACCAATTCCAAACCATCCAGAGTCATCCCGTCATTTCCAGGAGCTACAAAGACATTTTCAACGTCTTTTGATTCAAGCAACTTCTTAGCAATCGCATGTTCACGACCGCCCGAACCGACAACTAACAGCTTCATCTCTTAACCTCTTTTGCGAATTATTTACTAATATTATAACACAAACGTTCGTTTTAATCTTGTTTTGCTTTGCGTTTTTACGCAAAAAAAGGAAAGAAACTGTTTTCTTCCCTTTTGTCTTCTTAATGTCTAAAATGTCTCACGCCAAGTTATAACTACTTTTATAATATAATCCACTAGTTGAATATCAAACAACATTTTCTTCTCAAATATTCATTCAATCCTTCAGGCGTATCCGCACAATTAGTAAACACTGTCATTATATTTTTATCATCAATCAAAAACTGATTTTTCAGAATACCGCCTTCTTTCCTCGTTACTGATAGCAAAAACTCTTTTAAAAACCACAACAACTGTTTACCTCTGGAATATTCATCTATGTGTCTTCGATATTCTTCTAATGGACTCTCAAAGGTGATTCGTATCTGTTCCTTTTTATTAATGTAATCGGATAGCTCTAAATTATAATTTCTACTACTCAGTCCACTACTATTTTTAATTTTTTTCCTCAATCCCTTTTCGTACATGCTCTCAAAATAACTGAAACTTATATCTTCAACCAACAATTCTAGTTCACTATAATTAATTCTCAAAAATTTAGCTGCTGTGCTTTTTAAGCCCAATAAATCAAAGTCTATTTTGACTTCGTTCAAGTGACAACAAATAGCCCAAAGATTCATGGTAGTTAGGTAATTTAAAAATTCCCTATACCTATCATTAAAATACTCTAATACCGTACCAAACTCTCTGTCATCTTCATTTATTCCGAAGTGCATATTTAATATTTTCTCGATTACTGTCGGACTCACATAAAAGTTCTCGACTGCATATTTTGGAGTCATATATATATCAGAATTAACTTGGTGATGTCCATAGTCTTTATCTATAAAAAATAATTTATTTTTTAATTTATAACCCTCCTCATGAGTAAATTTGTTAACTAATTCCAATACCTTACTCTTGCCGCCAACTTCATACGTGTTAAAATTTTCAGCAAACTGTTGTATTCGACAATCATAATATTGCCTATCTTTTCCTTCATAAAACACAAAATATCTATTTGGATTATTTTTTACATCTCTCGTATACTTTTCCCATACAACTGAAGGTTCTTTTAAACTTTCTTGATGATTTTTTATTGTTACTGATTTCAAATTATTCTCCCCTTACTTAAAAGGTGATCCACCATTGCCTTCATTTTCTAATTGGAACATGATTTCATTCTTATGAATTTATTTAGATTCTACAATATACTTATCAATTTCCTCTGCATAATCTAGCATATTACTATAAATAAATGGAGAGTGTGTTACTGCGACTAGAAATACACACTTTTTAGCTTGAGAAATATCATAGATAAACTCCTCTTGCCAAGGTACTGATAAAGATATTTCTGGTTCATCAAATAGAATTATAAGATCCTTTTCATCCTCTAAGAAAATTTTGGAAAAAGTTGAAATTAATTGTTTCTCTCCTGATGAAAGATTTCTTAATTTAATAAAACTTTCAGTACTTTCTCCTTTGTTATTGGTTCTTTTTATTACTAACTCTAATAACTGTGGATTGTAAAAATATTTTTTCCCAAAGAAATATTTATTCACTCTCTCAGTAAATTCATTAATTCTGCTGTCAATATTTTCTAAAGCTTTATAATTATCAATAATACTCGTGACTAAGTAATTTAGATATACATCACTATGCAATTCTCCGTTTTTAATTCTATCTAAAATATTAGATTTAGTTTCATCGGTGATTTTTTCTCCTAATCTAGAAAGTGCTATTTCAACTTTATGTGAATCAAAATCCTTGCTAGGTATATCTTTTCCTTTATTAGCATTAGCAAATAGCTCTAACAATCTACTAATCATAATATCGTAACTTTTATTGGTTTCCTTGCTAATTTTGTTTAATAAACTATCTATTTTTTCTTCAACATCTTCCATACCGAAATGTATTAATTCTCCGCTAGATTTATTATTAAACGCCCTTATACCTGGTGCCTCTCTAGAAATAATATTGAATTCTTTTAAATCTTCCTCAATTCTTCTATAGGTTGGAAAGTATAATATTTTGTACCTATTTTTAAAATCTTCTATCTTAAGTATTAACTTCATGTAGCCAGAGGGAAAGACTCTGCTCAAAACTTCAGGTAACATTACTACAATCATTTGCAAAGGATATTTTTGTAAAAGATGATATCTATTATAAATTGATGATACTTCATCAAACTTTAAATTTTTAGATTTATCTAGTCCTGATAAATCCGACACTAAATCCTGATTTTGTTTAATTCTTTCTACTAAATCAAACAACTCACGTTTAATATCTGAGGTTATATGGTTTGAATTCTGTATATTTATCTGAATAATTTCTTTTTTAGTAATCTGCAGTTGTTCTTCACCTTCAAATGTAATCTCGATACTATCAAAAACGAAGCTTTCTAATTTTTTATAATTTAAATCTAGTAAATAGTAAAGCATCGCAAGAATAGTAGTCTTACCAATGCCATTTTCTCCAATATAAATAGTCTTATCATTCTTAAAATCCAATTCAACATCATAATAATTATAAAGATTATTAATTTTAAATTTCTCAATTAAAGGCATACAACTACTCCTTAATAGTTTTATTTATTACAATTATACCAGAAAGCAAGCCTTAAGGCTTGCTTTCTGCAAATATTATTATAACTAATTTTTATGATTTCACTTTATCTTGAAACTGTTGAAATTTTAATGTCTAAAATGCCTCACGCCTGTGAAGACCATGGTCAAGCCATATTTGTCCGCTGCTTCGATGGATTCTTGGTCACGGACAGAGCCACCTGGCTGGATGATGGCCTTGATACCTGCTTTGGCGATTTCTTCCACATTATCGGCAAATGGGAAGAAGGCATCTGAAGCCAGAACAGCGCCGTCAAGGCGGTCTTTGGCTTGTTCAATCGCAATACGAACAGAAGCCACACGGTTGGTTTGACCAGGGCCAACGCCAAGTGTCATGTGGTCATTAGTCACGATAATCCCGTTTGATTTCACATACTTGATAGCCTTCCACGCGAACTCAAGAGCAGTTGCTTCTGTCTCGGTTGGCTGGCGTTTGGTCACCACTTGCCAGTCAGCTGGGCTTTCTTTGACCACGTCTTGATTTTGCACCAGAAGTCCACCGACAACACCTGTGTATTCTGCTTCCACTTCGCTAGCGTCTTGAGCATCAAATGGCAAGGCAAGGATACGCAAGTTTTTCTTTTTATTGGTCAAAATAGCTAGCGCTTCATCTGTATAGCTTGGCGCAATGATGATTTCAAGGAAGACACCGTGCATCTTCTCGGCTGTCGCAGCATCCACCTCACGGTTAAGGACGACAATTCCACCAAAGATAGACACTGGGTCAGACTCATAAGCGTAGTCCCAAGCAGTTTTGATGTCATCTGCCTGACCGATTCCACATGGGTTCATGTGTTTGAGAGCCACAACGGTTGGACGTTCTTTGAAGTCACGGATGATACGGATGGCCGCATCCGCGTCACGAATGTTATTGAAGGACAATTCCTTACCGTTGAGCTGTTTGGCTGATGCAATTGAGTAGTCAGTCGGTAAAGCTTTTTGGTAGAAGTCCGCATCCTGCTGAGGATTTTCCCCATAGCGCATAGCTTGTTTGAGGTCATAGGTCAAGGTCAACTTTTCAGGCTTGCTTTCGCCGACCTGAGCTGTGAAATATTCTGCAATCAAGGCATCATAAGCCGCTGTGTGACGGAAAACTTTTGCAGCTAAACGTTGGCGAGTTTCATAACTTGTTTCATCGTTAGCTGACAATTCATCAAGAACCACAGCATAATCCGCAGGATCTACCACAACTGTTACGCTAGCATGGTTTTTCGCTGCTGAACGAAGCATTGATGGACCACCGATATCAATGTTCTCAACCGCATCAGCGTACGTCACGTCTGGTTTAAGAATGGTTTCCTTGAAAGGATAGAGATTGACCACAACAAGATCAATGAGCTCGATTTGATTGTCTTTGGCCGCTTCCAGGTGACTATCCAAGTCACGACGAGCGAGGAGTCCACCGTGGATATTTGGGTGGAGAGTCTTGACACGACCATCCATCATTTCTGGGAAACCAGTTACATCATCGATGGCAATGGTATCAACACCAGCATTATCAAGGGCAACTTTGGTACCACCTGTTGAGATGATACCCCAACCAAGTTTCTTGAGTTCTTGGGCAAATGCAACAATGCCCGCTTTATCTGAGACTGAAATAAGTGCTCGTTTAGTCATGTTTGTTCCTTTCATTGATTATATTTTCGTTCCAGCTGGATCTACATACCAAAAATGCTCACTATTTCTTTTACATTCTAAAGCTGGCACTCTCTTAGTAATTTTTCTTTTTTTAAAATTTCCATTCTCGTCATATTGATCAACCCATTTATATGGCTTATTATAGTATTTCAATTCTCCACCACACTTTGGACAAGAGTCTATATGTAACCTTTCGATATTCAATCTCTTATTTACACCACTAATAGCATAATTAAATCTTAAAGGATAACGGGTTTGATTTTTAGTAATTCTTCGCAAAGAAAAAATGAAAACTGAAAAAATAAATAAACCTAAAAAAATAAATAAATAAATTTGCTTCCCTTGAACATTAGGAATATCCCCATTAAAAGAATTTGTAGCCCATTTTACAATCGGTTCAAAAAAGTTGTAAAGTGGTAATAAACTTCCTATTGAAGTGAAGAAACCAATCCAACTCAATACTGCCATTGTAATTGGACTTCTCCAAATAGGTTCAATATCGTATTCAGCAACCGATTGCTTGTCTTGAGGATTAATAATATTAATTGTTTGATTGCCACCTGCTAAATTTCCTGAACCAATATTATGCCCCCCATTAAAACTGCTACTATTATTTGTCATATTTTTCTCTATTTCCTCCATTCAATAAATCCAAGTTTTTACTGCCTTCTCCTAACTTCCAAGCTATCCAGCACCTCTGGATACAACTTATACTCCGCTTCATGAATACGTTCTTCAAAACTTTCGATGGTATCATCAGATAGCCGTGGCACACGGACTTGCTTGATAACCTTTCCTGTATCCACACCAGAGTCCACCCAGTGAATGGTCACGCCACTCTCAGCGACACCAGCATCCCAAGCATCCTCAATCCCATGAGCTCCTGGAAATTCTGGTAGGTAGGCCGGATGAATGTTGATAATTCGACCTTCATAAGCCGCCAATAAGGTTGGGCCGACGATTTTCATATAACCCGCCAAACAAACCAAGTCAATCTGGTGTTCTTCCAAGAGCTCGACAAGAGCTGCTTCGTAGTCCGCCTTGTTCTCAAACTCTTTGAGTTCAAAAGCATAGGACAGAACGCTGAGCTTGTCTGCACGCTCGAGCACATAGGCGTCACGATGGTCTGAAAAGACAAACTCCACCGGAAATTCTTCAGCAATCACCTGAAAATTTGAGCCGTTACCAGAGGCAAAAACCGCTATTTTTTTCATTTGATGATGACACTTTCGTTTTCTTTCTTGACGATGCGACCAATCTCATAGACTGGTTCATCCAGTAATTCTTTAACGCGACCTACATTTTCAGGGTTGACTGCCAGCATGAGTCCCACACCCATATTGAAGATTTCAAACATTTCCTCATGCTTGATTTCACCGTATTTTTCAAGGGCTTTGAAAATCGGAAGGACTGGAACCTTGTCTTCTTCAATCTCTGCAGCCAGGTCATCCGCAAACATACGAGGGACATTCTCGATAAATCCACCGCCTGTGATGTGGGCAATCCCATTTACCAAGCCTTCCTTGATGAGTGGCAAGACAGCCTTGACATAGATACGAGTCGGCTCAAGAAGGACTTCTTTGAGTTTCTTGCCTTCCAATTCTGGCAAGACTTCCTCACCTGTGTAGTCGGCAAAGACACGACGAACAAGTGAGTAACCATTTGAGTGAATCCCACTGGAAGCAAGTCCGAGAAGAACATCCCCTTCTGCCACCTTTGAACCATCGATGATTTGAGATTTTTCTGCCACGCCAACCGCAAAACCAGCCAAGTCATAGTCATCTTCGCCATACATACCAGGCATCTCAGCAGTTTCTCCACCGATGAGGGCCGCACCTGCTTGTACACAACCTTCAGCCACACCAGCAACCACTTGTTCTAGTTTGGCTGGCTCATTCTTCCCAGTCGCGACGTAGTCGAGGAAATAGATGGGCTCCGCACCTGCAGCAATGATGTCATTGACGCACATGGCTACACAGTCTTGACCTATGGTATCGTGCTTGTCATACTTGATGGCTAACATGAGCTTGGTTCCAACACCGTCCGTCCCTGAGATCAATACAGGCTCTTTAACACCTGTTTTTGAAAGGTCAAACATGCCACCGAAGCCACCAAGAGCTCCCATGACACCTGCACGCTCCGTACGTGCCACATGCTTTTTGATCCGTTCAACAACTTCATAACCCGCTTCAACATCCACACCCGACTGGGCGTACGCATTTTTATTTGCCATTTTATTTTTCCTTTTCTTTGAGAAGATTGCGACGTATTTTTAGATAAACAATTATTTTATCTAAAAATACTAGTCAGGGCTCTAGCTTTGGTCCCATAAGGCAAAGCGTCTACTGACAAATGCTTTAGCTTTTAGTCAGTAGCGAGACGTGGAGCATAAGCATTTTTACTTGTCATCTTCTCTTCCTTTCCTTTCATGGAGAGTCTTTATCCGTCTATTTGTAAAAACTGGTCTTATCCCCCAAGCTTCTACGATATTCTTCCTCATAGTCATAGAGAGGAGTTGGGTAGTCTCCGTCAAAGTAAGCAACACAGAGACCACCGTTCGGCGCATCTGTTTCGATGCCGATAGAATCAATCAAGCCATCAATCGAAAGATAGGTGAGACTATCTGCACCAATGATTTGACAAGTTTCTTCCACCGTATGATTGGCCGCAATCAGCTCCTGACGTGTCTGGATATCAATCCCGTAGAAGCAAGGATAAGCTAGCGCAGGACTCCCAATGGCAACATGGACTTCAGTCGCACCTGCTTCCTTCAAGAGCTGAACGATACGGCGAGAGGTTGTCCCACGAACAATAGAATCATCAATCATCACTACACGTTTGCCTTTGACAACGCCCGAAACAGCAGACAGTTTCATCCGCACCCCTTGCTCTCGCAATTCTTGAGTCGGTTGGATAAAGGTGCGTTGAGTGTATTGATTCTTGATAAGACCCATTTCATTTGGCAGACCAGATTCTTCTGCAAATCCCATGGCTGCGCTGAGTGAGGAATTTGGCACACCGACCACGATATCCGCTTCGTGCTTAAATTCACGCGCTAATTGAGCCCCCATACGTTTGCGAGCTGTATGGACATTAACACCATGGATATTAGAGTCAGGACGGGCAAAATAGATATACTCCATAGAGCAGATCGCCAACTGGGTATCATTCGTATAACTATCGTACTGGATACCATTGTCATCCACAATCACAATTTCCCCTGGTTTTACATCACGAATCCACTCAGCACCAATGACTTCAAAGGCACAGGTTTCAGACGAAACGACCACCGCTCCGTTTGCCATTTTTCCGATAGAAAGAGGACGGAAGCCATTAGGATCAAGCGCAGCAATCAACTTGTCCTCAAACAGCAGGATATAAGCAAATCCACCTTTGACAAGGCTGAGCGCCTCCTTGATTTTGCCCATCAAGTTCGGATTGTGACTCCGGCGAATGAGGTGAGCCAAGATTTCCGAGTCCGAAGTTGAACTGAAAATAGCTCCTCTTTGTTCCAATTCTTTCTTGAGCGATTCGGCATTGGTCAAGTTTCCGTTGTGAGCCAATCCAAACTGCATATCATGAAAGCGAAAGAGGAAGGGCTGGATATTATCTACAGAAGCTTCGCCAGCAGTCGCATAACGAACATGCCCAATCGCGCTCGCTCCAGTCAGTTTATCCAAATTAGCTGGATTTCTGAACACTTCTGATAAAAGCCCCATGTCACGATGACGCTTCAATTGCCCCTGATCATTAGAAAGGATTCCCGCCCCCTCTTGACCACGGTGCTGAAGACTGTGGAGACCAAAATAGGTCAATTTAGCAGCATCTGGATGGCCCCAGATACCAAAAACACCACATTCTTCATTAAGAGATTTTACTTCGTATGTCATTTTTTATACCTAATTTTTATTTATGTATCATTCCTTTAGTAGAGCCGAATGATACGGTAGAAGCTCGTTTCACTCGCAAAACAAACCTTTTGCAATCACCAAGAACTAAATCTACATGACTTTTACATTACAGATACTATCTATTAGAAAATCTGTAAGTCTTATTTCCCAGTAAAGTATTTAACTGCTGATGCAAAGAGATATTGATCTTTATTCCCTGGAATATTTTGGAAGAGACCGTCTTCATAACGTTCTGAGTGTCCCATCTTCCCAATGATTTGACCATTCTTGCTGGTAATTCCTTCGATGGCATTTACAGAACCATTTGGATTGTACTTAGAATCCATACTTGGTTTGCCGTCAAAGTCTACATATTGACTGAAAATTTGTCCATTGTCTCGGAGTTCAGCAAATTCCTCAGCCGTCACAACAAACTTCCCTTCACCGTGCGACACTGGGATGGCATGGATATCACCCACTTGCACCCCAGTCAACCATGGCGAGTTGGTATTAGCAATCCGAGTTTCCACCATCTTCGCTACGTGCTGGTTGGCATCATTGTAGAAAAGGGTTGGACTCGTACTGCTGGCATCCTCGAAGTTCCCGTATGGAAGAAGACCTGATTTGACAAGAGCCTGGAATCCATTACAGATACCGATAATCAAGCCCCCGCGAGCGATAAAGCCATCAATGGCCTCACGCACTTTTTCATTGAGCAGGATATTGACAATAAACTTAGCTGATCCATCCGGCTCATCCGCAGCTGAGAAACCACCCGCGAAGAAAAGGATATTAGCCTTACCAATGTTGTCAACCATGGTTTCAACCGACTTGACAATGGC
The DNA here is from genome assembly GCF_053628175.1 of Streptococcus sp. 151470009-6. Lineage (NCBI taxonomy): Bacteria > Bacillati > Bacillota > Bacilli > Lactobacillales > Streptococcaceae > Streptococcus > Streptococcus sp. 151470009-6. The sequence continues at coordinate 52,877 of NZ_JBSEZF010000005.1, read as the reverse complement.
CTCTTCATTCAAGGTCACGAATGGCACCAAGTTAACCTCTGCACCTTCTTTTTCAAATGCCTTGGCTGAATCATATTCCGAGTTGGTTCCTGGGAAGACTGGGATATAAACGACTGGTTTTTCAACAACTTCTTTAGATTTCACAACTACTTCAGAAGCGACAGCTGGTACTTCTTCCAGTTCTTTGGCTTGGGCAAATTCAGTTGGGTAAACTGCTTCCAATGTTCCTTGGAAGGCACTGTCAAGCTTGTGTCCATCTAGCTTCACACCGTTGACAGTCAGTGTAAAGTCTACGCTTGTTTGACCGATTTTCTCTACTCCAGCAATTTCTTCAAGAGAAGTAAAGACAAATCCGCCCAATTGAGCTGTCAAGGCTGTTTCAAGTTCAGGTAAGGTCACCTCTGCACCAATATGGTTTCCAAAAGTAGCAAGAGCCAAGCTTTCAAGGACACCACCGTATTTGACAGCTGATGCAGATGTCACTTTGTGGTCAGCTTGGATGGCTTCAAACTTAGCAAAGTTAGACTTGATAAGATCAAAGTCAATTTCTTGTGCCAAAGCTTGACCTGGGATGTAATAGATATTTTCACCAGCAGCTTTAAATTCTGGAGAAAGGACCTTACGACTATCTGCCGTCGTCACCCCAAAGGCAACCAAGGTTGGTGGCACCGTCAATTCTTCAAATGTACCAGACATAGAATCCTTACCACCGATAGATGGCAAACCAAGCTGGATTTGTGCTTCGATAGAACCTAGGAGAGCAGCTACTGGCTGACCGAAACGTTCAGCTTGTTTGTCCATCCGCTCAAAATACTCTTGGTAAGAGAATCGAGCCTTAGACCAGTTGGCACCAGTAGCAACCAAACGAGCAGTTGCTTCGATAACCGCATAGGCAGCACCGTGATATGGAGACCATTCTGCCACATAAGGGTTAAATCCTTGCGCCATGACTGACGCAGTGTGAGTCACACCGTGTTGAACTGGCAATTTCTGCACAGATGCCTCAGTTGGTGTGAGTTGGTAGCGACCACCAAGTGGGTGGTTGACCGTAGAACGACCGACTGAACAGTCAAAGATAGTCTGCAAGCCTTTTTGACTCGCATGGTTGAGGTCAGATAGTACCACAAGAGTATCAGCTTCAAGGGCTTCAGTACTTGTCTTGCGCTCTTCTGGGAGTTTGACATCCTTGTCCACAACCTTGGCATCGACAACGACACGCACACCGTTTGTATCAAGGAAACGACGTTCCAAGTCGACAATCGTTTCGCCATTCCAGTGCATGACTAGATTTGGTTTTTCAGTCACTATCGCAACCACAACAGCATCAATATTTTCTTTGTTACATTCTGCAACGAAGGCATCTACATCCTCAGGACGAACCACCACAGCCATCCGTTCTTGTGATTCAGAGATGGCAATTTCGGTTCCATTCAAGCCTTGGTATTTAAGAGGAACCTTGTTGAGGTCAATTTCAAGACCGTCTGCCAATTCACCGATAGCTACACAGACGCCACCAGCACCAAAGTCGTTGGATTTCTTGATAAGACGAGTGACAGCGCCATTACGGAAAAGACGTTGAATCTTGCGTTCTTCGATGGCATTCCCTTTTTGAACCTCTGCTCCAGCAGTCTCTACAGACTCAACTGTTTGAACCTTAGAAGAACCTGTCGCACCACCGACACCATCACGGCCAGTCTTACCACCGAGGAGGATAATGACATCTCCCGCTTCCGGTTTTTCACGAACCACATTTTCCTTTGGAGCTGCACCAACAACGGCACCCAACTCCATGCGTTTAGCTACAAAGCCTGGGTGGAAGTACTCACGAACGTAAGTCGTTGCAAGACCAATTTGATTCCCATATGAAGAATAACCATGAGCCGCTGTTTTAGAAATGACTTGTTGTGGCAATTTCCCAGCACGAGTTTCAGAAATCGGTGCTGTAATATCTCCAGCACCTGAGATACGCATAGCTTGGTAGACATAAGAACGCCCTGACAATGGGTCACGAATAGCTCCACCGATACAAGTAGCCGCTCCACCAAAAGGCTCAATTTCCGTTGGGTGATTGTGGGTTTCATTTTTAAACATGAGGAGCCAAGGTTCCTTGACACCATCAACGTCCACTTCGATTTCAACCGAGCAGGCATTGATTTCGTCAGACACTTCCATATCGTCCAAACGCCCATTAGCACGCTCATAACGACCGAAAATAGTTGCCATATCCATCAAGGTTTGCGGTTTTTCAGAACGGCCCAACTCCTCGCGCATAGCGATATATTTGTCGTAGGTCGCCTGCAATTGTTTTTGGAATTTAGAAGCTGAGAAATCAATCTGCTTCAACTCTGTCTCAAAAGTCGTGTGACGGCAGTGGTCAGACCAGTAAGTGTCCAAGACCTTGAGCTCTGTTTCCGTCGGCACACGCCCGATTGACTTGAAATAATCTTGGATAAAGAGCAAATCATCCACTTCCATGGCCATCCCTTGCTCGGCCTTGTAGCGGGCAAAGTCTTCTGCCGTATAGCTTTCAAAGAAGGTCAATTTCGGAATGGTCTTGTCTGACTCAGAAAATTCCTGCTTGGCAATTCCTGTCGTGATGTCCTTGAAACGAGAATCCACTGGATTGAGCAGGTAGTTCTTGACCGCTTCCAACTCAGTCACATCAATATCTTTATTAACCAAGTACAATTGTGCTGTGTTGACCGTTACATCACTTGAGCTACCAAGCAAAAGCAAGGCTTCCTGTGAAGAAGCTGCACGCTGGTCAAATTGTCCTGGCAGGCTTTCAATGGCAAAGAAAGCATAATTGACAAGATCAGCCTGCATAGCCGATTCATCCAAGACATGGTCTGTCACCTGCTCAGAGAAGATGTGCTTCTCTGCAGGTGCAAACAAGTCCTCTGCCAAATCAAAGACATCATAAACCTGCACAATGCGAATACTTTTCAAAGTTGACAATCCCAAGTTGTGCTGGAGCTCTCTCACCAAACTCTCTGACTTAACCTGAAAATCAGCCTTTTTTTCAACAAAAATACGTTTATTCATCAATTCTTATTCCTTTATTTCAGCTCTTGCAATATTCCCAAACGACTTCTAGGTTGTTATTTCAATTCCTGCAACTTTTCCCAGACAATCTCGTAAACATCTGTTAGTTCTCCCAAGCCACGACGGAGTGTAAAGGTCCGGGGGACCTTTTCAGCCTGAGTCCTTACATCTGAGAGACGAAGGTTTTCCGTTTATAACAGCTTATTTCAAAGCCTGCAATTTCTCCCAAACAATCTCGTAAACGTCTGTTAGTTCACCTAGACCTCTACGGAAAACATCCTTATCCATGTGGTTGCCATCTGCATCCCACAAACGGCAGTTATCTGGTGAAAACTCGTCTGCCAAGATAATCTTGCCATCCTTGTCAAAACCAAACTCTAGCTTAAAGTCAATCAATTTAAGACCAATCTCAGCAAACCAATCCTTCAAGAGCTCATTGATACGACGGGTTTCTTCTTTCAAGTAAGCAATCTGCTGGTCATCCGCAATTTTTAGGAATTTCACATGCTCGTCATTGATAAAGGGATCATCCAAATCATCATTTTTATAGTAAAATTCGACAATTGGAGTCTCAAATGCGATACCTTCTTCTACGCCAAAACGTTTTGAAAAGGAACCAGCCGTGTAGTTGCGAAGCACGACTTCCAAAGGAATAATCTCCACCTTTTTATTGAGTTGTTCCGTATCTGAAAGCTTCTCCACAAAATGAGTCGCTACACCAGCAGCATTTAACTTTTCAAAAATAAAAGATGAAATCTGATTATTCAAGACTCCTTTACCCGCAATCTGCTCCTTCTTAACACCATTGAAAGCAGTCGCCTGGTCCTTGTAAGTTGAAATAATGAGATTTTCATCCTCAGTTGTATAGATATCCTTGGCTTTTCCCGAATAGATCAATTTTTTTGACATTTTAAAGTTCGCCTTTCGTATTACTTGAGCACATTCTACCACAAAACAAACAAAAATTCAAGATTTTTACGAACTATTAACAAAATAGCACTTGTTGCGTAAAGAAAAAACTGCAAAACACCTTTGTCTTACAGTTTTTCAATCAGTTATCTCGAAAAAAGACGAACATTATTCTCTGTTCAAAAATTGATCCCAATAATAGCGCAAATAGCTTTTCTTCCCTGTGATTAGCGTCAAACGTCCTTCTGAACCGTAGCGAAGACTTTCTGCCTGCTCAGGAGTCAGACTGGTCTCCGCCTCTATTTTAAAGAAACTGCCCTTTTCAGTCTTGGTAGCTGTCGCGTCAATATTCGTAATGGCAGAAACAAGTACGAGCTCTTTATTACCATCCTTGCTTGTAGTGAAACGAACAGAATCACCGACCTTGAGCCTTGCAACATCTTTTGAAGTAAGATAAGCCGTGAGTTTAGTTTTACCTTCTCGTTCCAAGGCTGGGTAGAGTTGGGCTAGCAATGTCCCCTCTGCAACCATTGTAGAATCACTAGTTTCAGGATTAAGGTGAAGCACACCATCCTCACTTGCTGTAATTTTGCCCTTGTCCAGCAGACCTCCTTGGACTTTCTTACCAGACTCCGCCTCCAAAATTTTCTGATCTAGAAGAGTTAATTCCTGACCGACTTTGACTAGGTGCTGAGATTTGAGCGATTCCAGTTGACTATCCAGTCCCGTCGCGTAGGCTTGTTGAGCTCCAGATCCAGCATACTGCACACGATAAGTAGCTAAACTAGACTCTAGCTGGGTAATTTGTGCATCCACCTGTGCAATAACTTGCGATTTAGCTTGCGGATCTTCTCCAGCTTGGTTTTTATAAGTCTGATAAAATGAGTAGGCTGCATTTTGACTATCTAGTTGAGCTCCTGTTTCAATCGCCGACTTAGCTGTTTTGTAATCTCGAATTTTATCCTCTGTTTGGCTGATAAGATTGCCAATCTCGGCCTGGCTCTGACTTGCTGCCGCATTCTGCGAGGAGATGCTGGCATTTTGCTGCGAAACATTGCTCCTAAGACTACTAGCTTGGCTGAGATAGTCTCGAAACATCTCCTGATATCCAAACTTATCCACCTCTGGAAATTGATCACTCCCCTCTTTCAAACTGGATTGCAAATAACCCAACTGCTTTTTTTGATCCTTTAACACCTCCAACTGATTGGCGTATGCTTCAGCTTGAACAGCTTCCGCCCCTTGCTGGTACTCAACGAGTAGATCCCCCTGCTTGACCAACTTGTTCTCTTCCAGATAATTTGCCACAATCCTTTGATTACTAGTCGACTGGATGTTGGCAATGATTCGACTAGGTTCGACAGTAGCTCGGGTAGACAAACTAATCTCTTTCTCAGCAAAGACTGCAAATCCAAACAGAAACACGAGCAGAAGCGACATGGGTACAATCACCCGACTGGAAAAATTATGGTAACGACGATGGTAAAACTCTGCGCTTTCTAAAAATTCTGGTTTCATCTTCTCCTCTTTCTAGCTATTGACCAAATGGGCGTAAAATTCACCTCGGGCAAGCAAGTCCGCATGGTTGCCTTCTTCGACAATCTTGCCCTGATCCAAGACAACAACCTTCTCTGTCCGCTCAGCAATGGTCAAGCGATGGGCTATGAAAATCAAGGTCTTATCTAAAGCCATGAGATTATCCACGATCCGCTTTTCTGTCAAGATATCCAGACTACTAGTCGCCTCGTCCAATATCAGAACAGGCGCATCCGTTAAGAGAGCACGCGCCAGAGCGATTCTCTGCCGTTGCCCACCAGAAATTCCAGCCCCATCCGAAGTTAATTCTGTCTGATAATTCAGGGGCATGCGCTCGATATCCTCCCGAATCTCGGCCAATTCGACTGCCCGTAAGATATCCTCCTGAGTCGTCCCCTCCTTGGCTCCAAGGAGAAGATTCTCCAAAATCGTTCCGTTAAAGACATAGGGCTGTTGAGGCAGATAGTTGATATACTGGCGCAAGGCTTTTTTATCAATCTGATTGAGATTGACACCACCCAGACTAATCTCTCCCTGACTAGGGTCGTAGAAATTAACCATCATCTTTGCCAAGGTGGTCTTACCCGAACCTGAAACCCCCACAAAAGCCATCTTAGACCCTTGCGGAATGGTCAAATTGATATCCGACAAGACATCACGCCCATAGCCATACTTATAGTGAACCTGCTTAAAGGTCATATCTCCCTTCATCATACTCAGATCTTCTACCGTTTTCTTCTCCTCAAACTCCGAAGCTACCAGATAAACCTCATTTAAGCGATTATTGGCAACCTGCGCTGTTTGAAGTTTGGTTTGCAGATTGATGATATTTTCCAAAGGATTGGTAAAGTAAACAAGCAAAGTATTATAGGTAATCAATTGCCCCAAACTCATCTTGCCATCCATGACCAGAACAGCTCCCATCCAGAGAACGGCAACATTGAGCAGGAGCTGAGCAACTTTTTTCAGTGCCTTTTGCTGACTCTCTGCCCGACTGTAGGTAAAGGATTTTTTCAGATAAGCCACAAATTCCTTATCAATCTTTTGATAGCGCGAACTTTCACTGGTCAAAGACTTAATGGTCTCAATACCGTTGATGTCCTCGATGATAGAAGAAGACAGAACCGCATTGGCTTCCATGGTATCCCGATTCATCTTTTCAAACGGCTTCATAAAGGCAAAGATAATAACTGTATAGATGGGAAGCGCAAGTAGACTAATGAAAAAGAGCGTTATATTTTGTGAAAACAGGACAAGCGAGATAATCAAAATCGTCGACACATCTAGGAAAATCGACAGCATGGTCGACGCCAACGCATCGATGATACTATTGGCATCTGTAAAACGAGACACGATTTCCCCTGTCCTGCGTGTCGCGAAAAAGGACATCGGCAGGTGAAAAACATGCTTGATGTAGGACAAAATCACATCGATGGACAACCGTTGCCCCAGAACAAGTAAAAGGTATTCCTGCGCATAGGACAAAATCTGCTGGAGGATATAGACGATGACTAGTCCTATTGAGATGATACCCAGCGTCGAACGCATCTGGTCTGGTACGTAACTATCAATGATAGACTGGAGATAATAGGAACCCACGATATTGATCAAAGTCACCAACAAAGTCGCTAGGACGATATTAGCAATCAAGCCACGCTGTTTGAGTAAGATTGGCAAGAAGGATAGGAGCCCCTGTTTTTTCTCCTTATGGGGTTTATAGTCTGGAGACGGAGCCATAAAGAGACTGACCCCTGTCCATTCTTGCGCAAATCGCTCACGAGAAATCTTGGTCAGCTTGACACCAGGATCTGGATCAGCGATATGGATTGTCTTCTTGTCCTGACCTGTCACCACATAATAGTGGAGCAATTTCCCTTCCTTGAGCACATGGGCCACAAAAGGAAAAGTCAAATCAGGCAGATCAAAGAGCGTCATATCCGCCTTGATAGCCCGCGTTTCAAAACCAATCTCCTCTGCTACCTTTACAAGACCCAGAGCAGTCGTCCCATCCATGGTCGTCTTGGCTAACTCTCGCAAGTGAGCCAAGGAGTAATAACTACCATAGTAGCCAAAGATCATAGCCAAGGAAGCCACGCCACAATCCATCTGGTCCACCTGGGGACGATAGTGCCTTTTCCTAAATTTCATATCCATCTCCTTTTTTCTAACAATCTCTTAAAAACTTTGTAAGATTATTTTAACCAAACGAAGAAGAAATAAGGGAATTGTTTCTGAAAAAACAATATCCACACCTAAACAGCACTTTTTGTCAAAGAAAAGAGGCAGAACAAGAGTCCTGCCTAGAATATTCAATTACACAGATTTCTTGCCTTTCCCACTTCTTTTATGAATGGCGTATAAAACGATAAACGCAAACACCGGGGGCACCATATAACTATTTTCACTCATTGTTACTTGAAATCCAAGAGTTGCTAGTATCCCAAAGATGAAAATATTCATCAAAAATAGGAAAGTGAATAGTAGAACATATTTTACAATCCTATTCATTCTATTCTCCTTTTCTTTCTCCTTGGCCCCGACACAGTAAAATAAAAACCACTAAAAACAAGGAAATCGTAGGTAGATTTATTTTGTTTACGTTAGCCACGATTCTAATAATTAGATAAGCCATCGAGCTAAATAATACAGTGGTCTCTGGCCAAGTGTTTCCTAGTAATTGAACAACTTTCATCTCAAACTCCAATCTGATGGTCCATCAATTCCCAATCGTACTTTCTTTTGTTTTGTACTTGTATCCTACATAAAACAGACCAAGCAGAATTGGGTAGGTTTCTGGATAAAACAAGGTATTGATCGGATTTTTCATAATCATATACGTTGCGATATAAAGAATGATCGATACGACAAAATACCCCTCAGCAAATCCTAATAAGATTTTTTTCATAGCAGACTCCTATTTACCTGAAAAGAGTGCTCGAGTTGTTAAAATAGCCCCACCTGTATATACAAATCCTTTTACAAAACCGACTGCCACAGGGATAAGAAGGGGAAAGGCTCCCCCTTGAATTTCCTGCAAGTCCGTATTAGTCATTGTTTCAAATTCTAAAATAGATTTTTCCATATCATCTCCTCCTTCTATTACCATCTACCCGTCACATAATTATAACCTGCAATTCCTACTGCAGTAATTCCACCAGCAATTTTAGCTGCTGTCACAGGATTAGCAATCACCCAAGCTACAATCGGCCATGCTCCCCCATCCACATCCATCAACTCTTCTTCAGTAAGAGCTACAAAGTTCTGTTCCATTTTGTCAAAGTTTTTCATCTTTTTTCTCCTTTATTTTTATTTTTTTAGTTTATGGTCTCTAGGCTTTAAACCATTTTAAAAACCAGATTGGAAAAATAACTGAAATCATTTTTTCTCTCCTTCCTTTTCTTCTCACTTATCTATTCGAGAAGTGATTTAAAATGAACAGGTAAATTTCATTTATTTTAAATACCATTTAATCAACCATGGCAATAAGATTGGTAAATACATCGCGTAGTCTCCTTCCTTTTCTTCTTACCTATCTATTCGAAAAACAATTCGAAAATGAACAATTCATTCATTTTTATTTTAAAAACCACTTAATGAACCACGGATAAAAACCAATCACATACATAAATGTTCCTCCTTTTTCTTTCTCATCTCTTTATTCGCAATTTCTACTAAAAGTTTTTCTTTTTTCTGCAAATAAAAAAACAACATGACTTGCATGTTGCTTTTGGCTATTTTTTATCTTTAATAATCGCTACTACATCCGCTACACTTTGAAGTTGGTCGATTTCCTCATCAGTGATTTCGATACCAAATTCATCTTCTAGTGTCAAAACAAACTCCATCAAATCCACTGAGTCCGCATCTAGATCGTCTTTCAGACTCAAGGCCTCTGTTACGGCAAAGTCTCCTCCCTGTCGCTCTTGGACAATGGTTACAATACGGTCAAAAATTTCTTTTTCTGTCATCTTTTTTATTCTCCTGAAAATTCACGCGCAGTTTGAGCAACTACGTCTGTTTCTAGCATGGTACGAATCTGACGAATCGTACTGTACACAGCCTTGGCATCACTTGAGCCATGAGTTTTTACAACTGGCGCCTTGACGCCAAACAAGACTGCTCCTCCAACATCTGAATAGTTGAGCTGTGTCTTCAACCCCTTAAGACTATCCTTGAGAAGTAGAGCACCTAGCTTCGCTCGAAGGCCACCTCCCGTAATAGCATTTTTAAGTAAACCCATGATTCCCAAAGCTGTACCTTCGATGGATTTTAGAACAGCGTTTCCCGTGAAACCATCTGTTACGACAACATCCGCAACGCCATTCATCAGATCACGCGCTTCCACGTTTCCGACAAAGTTCAAACTTTGATCAGCTACTAGCAAGTCGTATGTTTCCTTACGAAGCGGATCTCCCTTGCTGCTTTCTGTTCCATTGTTGAGCAAACCAACACGTGGTTTCGAAATCCCACGAACATTTTTCGCATAGAAGGAACCCAAAACAGCGTATTGGTGCAGATGATGGGCTGTATTTTCCGCATTGGCTCCAAGGTCTAGCATGTCAAACCCTTTTCCATCAATGGTCGGCAAGGTAGACATGAGTCCTGGACGATCGATATTTTTGATACGACCCACAATAAAGAATCCTGCAGCCAACAAGGCACCTGTGTTACCAGCAGAGAGGACAGCGTCTGCTTCTCCCTCTTTAACAGCCTTAGCTGCCAATACCATGCTGGCATTTTTCTTCTTACGGATAGCTTTTGTCGGCTCATCGTCTGAGTTAATTTTCTCATCCGTATGGATAATGCTGACACGCTCTGTCGCCGTTAGATATTGCTTGATCTTGCTTTCATCTCCGTAGAGTTGAATCTCAATATCTGAAAAGTCAGCAAGGGCTTGGTTGACACCCTCAACGATGGCTTGAGGTGCGTAATCGCCCCCCATAGCATCTACTGCGATTTTTTTCATTTGTCTTCCTCTTTTAGTAATTGTCCCCAGTCTGCTAGGGAATCAATGAATTTCTTTGATTTTAGGTGAATCCCAACATACTCTTCGTAGAGTTGATCCATGAACTTGCACAAGTCTTGCTTGATTTCTGCCTTAAGCGAAATAGTCTCCAAGGTTTCAAAATCAATAGCCTGAAATTGATTGAGCAGATAAGGGATATTGGGATTGAGATGGCAACGTTTCTCGTCTTCATGATAATGCTCTGGGCAAAGGCAGGCTCCATATTTAAAAGAAAAGTCAAAGGCCTGACCGACCCGATGGCAAAAGACACACTCATTAAAATTAAGGCTGATTCCAAATCGAGTCAAGATTTGAATTTCAAAAATATTGGTTAAAACCTGATAATCCAAGCCTGCTTCCATAAACTCCAGAGTCTTCCTCAAGAAAGCAAACAAGGGAGCATCCTGCTGATTATCCTGCAAACTAGCATCTGCAAGGGCAGCCACATAGGTTGCATAGGCCATGACAAAGAGATCACTATTAATCTTGGGAAAGGTCATCACCTCATGGTAGTCCTCGATGTAGCTAAGCCCGTCATCATTGATTCGCAAGAGAAATCGTGCCAACACCAAGGGCTGAATAACCGGAGCTAGTTTAGATTGACCAGCGTGTTTGACGAAAAACATGCGCTTGCCAGCCTGCTCAGTGAAGATTTTGACTAGCTTATCATCCTCCCGAAAGTTACGATTGTAGAGTACGAGACCTTGACTCGTTATAGACTGGATCATGCTTCGCTCATGTACTCCTCAAGTCGTTTCATGGCCTCTCTGATTGTTTCCATGCTGGCGGCATAAGAGAGGCGAACGTAGCCTTCTCCGTAACGCCCAAAGGCAGCACCCGGGATAAAAGCAACAGCCTTCTTCTGAGCAAAATCCTTCAGAAAAGCAAAGGAGTCTTGATTGTAACCTGCTGGAATCTTAGCAAAGATATAGAAGGCACCTCCTGGTTTGATAATCTCAAAACCAAGAGTAGTCATCTTCTCAATAATATAATCCCGACGCTGGATGTATTCCTTCTTCATAGGCTCTGCATCGTTTTTACCAGCAGTCAAGGCTTCTACTGCAGCATGTTGCGCCATGGTGTTTGCCGCAGTAACCAAATATTGGTGACTCTTGATTAACTGAGCTGTGAAAGCTGCAGGAGCAAAGATAAAGCCTAAACGCCAACCAGTCATAGCATGCGATTTAGACAAGCCATTGATAATAATAGCCTGGTCTCTCAGCATAGTTCCCAGAGACATATGAGTTTCCCCTGTATAGGTCAATTCTGAGTAAACTTCATCACAGACCACAAAAATCTCATACTTGCGTAAAACGTCTGCCAAGGCTTCCAACTGCTCCCGACTATAGGTAATTCCTGTCGGATTGGCTGGATAGTTGAGAATAACTGCTTTGAGTTTATCCCCTTGCTCCAGAATGGCCTTTTCCAACATCTCAGGAGTCAAGACAAAACCATTTTCAGTTGTATCAATCTCAACAATCTCTGCCCCAACCAGATTGACAATCGGCTCATAACCTGGATAGGCAGGAGCTGGCAAAAGAACCCTGTCTCCTTCTTCTAAGATAGCTGTCAAAGTAGCAGATAAGGCCTCTGTCGCTCCGATAGTAACCAAGATTTCATTTTCAGGATTGTAGTCCAACTGGTATTTTTCTTTTACAAAATCACTAGCTGCCTGACGCAAGGTCAGTAAACCGCTCATCCCTGTATAGTAGGACTGGTTCTGGTCAATCGCTCGCTTGGCTGCCTCCTTGATATGATCTGGCGTTGTAAAATCAGGTTCCCCCAAGGTCAAACGCAAGACCCCAGGAATCTCCGAAATAGCCTGGTCAAACTGGCGAATCAAGGAAACTTGAATCTTGTCTAACTGTTTATTAAAGCGCTTGGTTAAGTCCATAGATATCCCCCTTGCTTACAGAACATAGTACTATTATACTACAAAAGCTCCCTGACCGCAAAATCCATCTGAACCCCGCATTTTTCACTTTCTGTTTTACTTTTCTTCTCAACAGGACTATAATAATAAGTGCTTATTTTCGGAGGTTTATATGTCATTTTTATCAAAAAATGGAGCAGGCATCTTGGCCTGCCTTCTCATTTCTATCGTATCTTGGTTCCTGGGAGGATTTTTCCCCGTCGTGGGTGCACCTGTCTTTGCAATTTTTGCTGGAATGCTCCTCCACCCCTGGCTCTCACCCTACAAACAACTAGACGCAGGTTTGACCTTTAGTTCCAAGAAATTGCTCCAGTATGCCGTTATCTTACTCGGTTTTGGTCTCAATATCTCGCAAGTCTTTGCAGTTGGACAAACTTCACTCCCTGTCATCCTTTCCACCATTTCGATTTCCTTAATCGTCGCCTACCTCTTCCAGCGTTTCTTTGCGCTAGACACAAAACTAGCTACCTTGATTGGAGTGGGGTCTTCGATCTGTGGTGGCTCTGCAATTGCTGCGACAGCGCCCGTTATCCATGCCAAGGAAAAAGAAGTTGCCCAAGCCATTTCCGTTATCTTTTTCTTCAATGTCTTGGCTGCGCTCATCTTTCCAACGCTAGGAACCTGGCTTCACCTATCCAACGAAGGCTTTGCCCTCTTTGCAGGAACCGCAGTCAACGATACTTCTTCTGTAACGGCCACAGCCAGCGCATGGGACAGTCTTTATCAGACCAATACCCTTGAGTCTGCAACCATTGTTAAACTCACACGCACCTTAGCAATCATCCCCATCACGCTCTTTCTCTCCTATTGGCAAAGTCGCCAACAAAAAAACAACCAAGCTTTCCAACTAAAAAAAGTTTTCCCACTTTTTATCCTTTATTTCATCCTAGCCTCTCTCCTAACGACTCTTCTCACCTCTCTCGGTGTGTCTAGTAGCTTCTTCACCCCTCTCAAACAACTCTCCAAATTCCTCATTATCATGGCTATGGGTGCCATCGGTCTCAAAACCAATCTAATTGCTATGGTCAAATCCAGTGGTAAATCCATTCTTCTCGGAGCACTTTGCTGGATTGCCATCATCCTCACCAGTCTTGGCATGCAAGCATTGATTGGTACTTTGTAATACAAAAAGGTAGCCCATGGCTACCTTTTTATTGCTCAAGAATTAAGCGAGTATGTTCTCTCTTAATACAACGATTCATCACGATGTCATCGCATCCTCCAGCACGCAAGATTTCTTCCGCTTCTAGGCTTTCAAGTCCCAGTTGTGCCCAAAAAATCTTGGCATCAGCCTTGAGAAAATCACGCGCCACATCTGGTAAAAACTCGCTACGTCGGTATACATTGACAATGTCCACAGGAAAAGGAATCTCAGCTAGACTCTCATAAGCCTTCTCTCCCAAGATTTCCCCACCTACAGCCTTGGGATTAACTGGAATGATTTTATAGCCCCGAGCTTGCATTTCCTTGGTCACTCGATTACTAGTTGTTTCCTCACGGTCAGACAAGCCCACTACCGCTAACGTTTTACTGGTTGCTAGATACTGACGGATCATACCATCACTTGGATTGATAAATTCTTGGCTCATAGAAATCCTCCTTTTTTCTCAGTATAGCACATTTTGAAAAGGCTTGCAGATTTTGACTATAAAAATCTCCTAGCAAGAAAAGAAACCTGCTAGGAGTTCTGTCTACTTCAAGTGAAAGATTAAATCTTTTTCTCAATACAAAATAGGGGAGAAAGAGGACGTTTTTCGTGGATACGGATAATAGCATCGCCCAGAAGATGAGCAATCGAAATTTGTTCAATCTTATCAATCAAACGCTCTTCTGGTAGGTAGATCGTATCCAAAACAACCAATTTCTTAATAGCTGATTTTTGGATATTATCCATAGCAGGGCCAGAAAGTACTGGGTGCGTACAGCTTGCATATACTTCAACAGCACCTGCTTCAGCAAGAGCATCTGCCGCATGACAAATGGTTCCAGCTGTATCAATCATATCGTCAATCAAGATACAAGTCTTACCTTCTACCTTACCAATGATGTTCATCACTTCACTGGTATTCATCTTATCTACACTACGGCGTTTGTCAATAATCGCAATCGGAGTTTTCAAAAACTCTGCCAATTTACGAGCACGAGTCACCCCACCATGGTCTGGGCTGACAACCACGTAGTCAGAGCCAACCATGCCGCGACGTTCAAAATAGTCCGCAATCAATGGAGCACCCATCAAGTGATCTACGGGAATATCAAAGAATCCCTGAATCTGTGCAGCGTGCAAATCAATCGTCAACAAACGATCTACCCCAGCAACTTCTAGCATGTTTGCAACGAGTTTTGCAGTGATTGGCTCACGCGCGCGCGCTTTTCTATCCTGACGTGCATAGCCATAGTAAGGCATAACAACGTTGACAGATTCTGCACTAGCTCGCTTCAAGGCATCTACCATGATCAAAATTTCGAGCAGATTGTCATTTACAGGTGAGCTCGTTGATTGTAGGATAAAGACGTGTTTTCCACGGATTGATTCTTCGATATTGACCTGAATCTCCCCATCTGAAAATTGACGAACAGTCGATTTCCCCAACTCTATCCCAATCTCTTGCGCCACACGCTCTGCCAATTCTCTATTTGAAGAAAGGGCAAACAGCTTTAAATCAGAAAAAGACATGATTTCCTCCGGTATCTATGTATCACTTGTTTTTTACACAACATTTTCCATCTACCATTGTAGCGCTTTTTCTTTTATTTTTCAATCAAAAATAAAACAAGAGTAAACATTTATACCCTTGTTTTTTGCCAACTTATATTAGTTATATTAAAATTAAAATCGCTACATTTGAAGTAACGATTTTATGCTAGGATTAGAATTCTGCAAGATGAAGTTAGTATACTTCTCTCATACTCCCTGTATCCACATCGTAAACCGCACCTGAAATAGCCACATCATCAGGAATCAGTGGAGATTCTCGAAGCAACTGCATATCCTCTCTCACACTCTCTTCAACATCCTGGAATGGTAAAAAATCTTGACCAGAAACATCAACCCCGAGCTCGTGCTTCAAATGCTCTTGAAAAGACTCGTTTTGAAAGGTTTGAGCTCCACAGTCTGTATGGTGAAGCACCACAATTTCACGTGTACCCATTTGTTGCTGGGAGATCACCAGAGAACGAATCATGTCCTCCGTTACTCTGCCTCCAGCATTCCGCAAAATATGAGCATCCCCAAGTGCTAAACCTAAAGCTTGCGCGACGTGTAGCCGTGAGTCCATGCAGGTCACAATTGCTACTCTTGTTTTCGGCTTAAGTGGCAGATTTAATTTCCCATGAAGGGCAACATAAGCCTGATTGGCTTGCATAAACTGTTCAAAATACGACACGATTTCCCCCTTAAAAATTTGATAATCAAATATTTCTCCTATCTTATCATTTTTAAGAAGATTTGTCACAGATTAAGCAAAGACCATTTTCAAAACTTCCTGGATAGTCGTCACTCCTATCGCCTGAATTTCTTGAGGTGGTTTAATGCCTGTCAAGGAATTTTTGGGTACATAAATTTTTGTAAACCCAAGTTTTGCCGCTTCATTGATACGTTGTTCGATACGATTGACCCGTCGAATCTCTCCTGTCAAACCCAATTCTCCCACAAAACATTCCTGAGGATTGGTTGGCTTGTCCTTGTAACTCGAAGCAATCGCCACTGCAACAGCTAAATCAATAGCAGGCTCATCCAATTTGACACCACCAGCAGATTTGAGATAGGCATCTTGATTTTGCAAGAGAAGCCCTGCACGTTTTTCCAAAACAGCCATAATCAAACTAGCACGATTGAAGTCAAGCCCTGTCGTCGTACGCTTGGCATTTCCAAATATGGTCGGTGTCACCAAGGCTTGAACCTCCGCCAAAATCGGACGTGTCCCTTCCATAGTTACCACGATTGATGAACCAGTGGCCCCATCCAAACGCTCTTCTAGGAAAACTTGACTCGGATTGAGCACCTCAACCAAGCCACCTGATTGCATCTCAAAAATGCCAATCTCATTGGTCGAGCCAAAACGGTTTTTGACCGCTCGTAAGATTCGGAAGGTATGGTGACGCTCCCCTTCAAAGTAAAGCACCGTATCCACCATATGCTCCAACATACGCGGACCTGCTAAGGTCCCTTCCTTGGTCACATGCCCTACGATAAAGATGGCAATGTTATTGGTCTTGGCCAGCTGCATAAGCTCAGCTGTCACCTCTCGCACCTGAGACACAGACCCTTGCACCCCTGAAATCTCAGGAGACATAATAGTTTGTATAGAGTCAATGATGAGAAAATCTGGTTGGATGCGCTCTACCTCAGCTCGAACACTCTGCATATTGGTCTCGGCGTAGAGATAAAACTCACTATCAATATCCCCCAATCGCTCTGCTCGTAGCTTGATTTGCTGGGCAGACTCCTCCCCACTGACGTAGAGAACCGTACCCACTTGAGACAACTGGGTTGAAACTTGTAAAAGAAGCGTTGATTTCCCGATTCCAGGATCTCCCCCAATAAGTACGAGACTCCCTGGTACCACTCCGCCTCCAAGTACACGGTTAAATTCCTCCATCTCGGTCTTGGTTCTATTGACATTGATAGACGTTACTTCAGCCAGTTTCATAGGCTTGGTTTTTTCACCTGTCAAAGACACACGCGCATTTTTGACCTCGACAACCTCGATCTCTTCTACAAAAGAAGACCAAGCTCCACAGTTTGGACAGCGTCCTAGATACTTAGGTGAATTATATTCACAATTTTGACACACAAATGTCGCCTTTTTCTTTGCGATAATAAACCTCTTTCTAAATTTCTACCTCACACTCAATTACTTGGCAAAAATCAATCTTCTCATTTGGCACAAACTGGCGCATGAGCATTCGATGAGCGACAACTAGCACTGTCTGGTAGTCTCGGTACTTTATCATAGTTTCCAAAAAACGCGCCTTCATCTCTTCAGCTGTCTCATACTGAATAGGACTATTAGGAAGCAACTCCCCCTTGTTTTCTAAAAACAGAGTACGTGCTTTTTCAAAATTCTCTATACCACTTTCGTAAACCTGCCATTCATGCAATAAAGGCTCTACTCTTAAAGGAAGGCCCGTAGCACAAGTAAGATAAGAAGCCGTTTCTAATGCTCGCGTCACTGCAGAAGACACCAGTATATCAGCTGAGCCAAGCAAAGGATTTTGACAAAGTTTCTGAACTTGTTGCCGTCCTTCCTTAGATAAAGGTGCTAAATCCATCCCAAAACCTGTATAAAAACGTTGCTCTAGCTCACGGTAGTCTGGTTCTCCATGACGTACAAAGATAATCTTCATCTTAGTGCCCTGTCGATCCAAATCCACCTGTCCGAACACCGTCTGCCTCATCTCCGTCTGCGATTAAGAAAGGCGCAAAGACAGCCTGAACCACACGTTCTCCAACTTCAAGAACCACTTTCTGGTCCGTAATATTTTTCATCTGAGCAAAGATATGTCCCTCATTCCCAGGATTGCCATAATAATCCCCATCAATAACCCCAACTGAGTTAATTAAAACCAAGCCCTTTTTACGAGGGTTTGAAGAGCGATCATAAAGGTAGAGGACCTCAGTTGGTTGCATATAAGCCTTAACCCCTGTCGGAACTAAGACAATCTCTCCTGGCGCGATCACCGTACGCACGGCAACCTTTAAGTCATAGCCAGCCGCATGCGCTGTCTCACGCTTGGGCAATAAATTTTCATCTGTAAAACTCGAAACCAATTCAAAACCACGAATTTTCATATTTTTCTCTTTTCTATTATCATTTATTCTAGGCTATTTTATCTTATTTATTCGAAAAAAGCACGAAAAAAGAGCACACAATTCACATCGCTTAGGGCTGCTGGATTCCTCCCCTGACCCGCTTCACGCAGAACTGTTGCTCCACTGTTTATTATACCACATTCCCCTCTATTTTTAAAGAGAAATTATTTTTTCCGTCGATTTCGGAAAAAGTCCTGCATAATCGCTGCACACTCACTCTCCAAAACTCCCGTTTCAACCTCTACACGATGATTGAGACGTTCATCTGTCAAAATATCGTACAAACTTCCAGCTGCACCAAATTTCTGATTCTTAGCCCCATAGACCACCTTTGGTATGCGAGCTAGCCCAATTGCCCCACTACACATAACACAGGGCTCAATGGTCACAAAAAGCGTACAATCGAGCAGACGCCAACTCTCTTCACTCGCATTCGCATTCTCTATAGCCATGATTTCTGCATGCATAACCGCCCGTTGCAACTCCTCGCGCGCATTATGCCCACGGCCAATGATTTCTCTATCCTTGACAATCACACAGCCAATTGGAATTTCATCGTGTTCTAGAGCAATTTCTGCCTCCTTCAAGGCCTCTCTCATGAATCTTTCTTTTTCTTCAACTGTATAATTCATCAATTCTTCCTTTTCCTACTTGTCGATTTTATTATTATATCATGATTCTCAACACAAAAAAAGCCACCGAATGCGGTGACTTTATAGGGAGATTATTATGAAAAAGGTAAAATAAAATCTTATTAAATCAATGCTTTTGGAGGGTGTCCCCTCCAACTCCCCGACCTCTGGACAAGGTCTATTTTTTTTGAAAAAATTTAAAAAAACTTCATCAAAACGCTTGACTTTCTCGGTATACCGTGATATAATATAATCAAGATAAGGAAAGGAGGTGAGGAAGTTGAACAAAGAAGATTGGCTTAGGTTACTTGAAAAGGCGATAGATAATATCCCTGAAACGGTAACTGCTATAGCAAGTCTGGTGACTGCAATAACAGTCGCAAGGCAAAACAAAAAGCGTAAACCCGAATCCCGCAAAAGAAAAAGGTAAACGCTAAGAGGTGGGGGCGAAAGCCCCTCACACCTCTATTTTATCAAATGAAAAGAGGAAAAGCAATGGTTAGTGCAATAGCTATTTTTATAATTGCAGTCAATGTATATATTTATCTAAAAAATAAAAAGGACAAATAAGTATGAGAAAAATTATTCAAGAATTATTAGACAGCCCGATGTCTACATCTGCTATTTCGCAAGGCGCTGGAGTTCCTTGGACTACTGTTTCTGACCTCCGAAAAGGAAAAACAAGCATGGACAAAATGGCGCTTCTAACGGCAGAAAAGCTCTATGAATTTGCTACAGCTGATAAGCAGTGATTTCGGTCACTGCTTTTATTATTGCAAACAAAAAACCGCAAGCTACTGCCTGCGGTTACAATTCGAACAATATTTTAGAAATTTTCCTTTCTATTAAAAAAATTATTTAGTGGTAACAATTAGTCCATCAGGTAATACGTCGAGTGCTGGTTTGTCTGAGCGGCTACCATCTTCATTGACGTAGTACCAGCCGCCTTCAACTTTAACAAGTTCTTCTGAAGACATTGCGCCATTCTCTTCTTTGAGATGGTATAGTTTGTCCTTGTATTGAACCCAGCCAGTGACCATTGCTCCTGAAGCATCAAGATAGTACCATTTTCCATTCACAAGAGCCCAACCAACGGCCATTGCGCCGTTTTCTTTGAGGTAGTACCATTTTCCATCATCCTTCAACCATCGAGAAGCTATTGAATAACCTCTCTCGTTGAAGTAGTACCAGATACCATCAATCTTTTCCCACTTCTCTTTTGGATAATCACCATTGGGGTATTCATACCACCATCCAGTATCATTTTTTTTCCATTTGGGTTTAGCTTCTTCATCATCTAGTAAAACAATGTTCTTGTCATACGGATTTGAAGAATATTGCCACCAGCGAATTCCGTCCATGGATGGGAAATATTCAAAGTTAGCTGTACCATCATTCAAACCATACCCGGCAATCCAAAGGCTATTTGGAAATTTCGCAAGAATCTGCTCATAATAGATATTATTGAGCGTGAATGGCTTGTAGCTGTAATATATTGGCTCATAACCATTTTCTTTGAGGATTTCCATGAAGCGAATACAAGCATCTGTATTTGCCTGTTTATCTCCGCTAGCGTGATCTTCGTAGTCAAGACACAAGTATTTTACTTTTTGAGGAACATTGTCAAGGAAATAGCGTGCCTCTCGCTCGGCTTCTTCAATATCACCACCAAACCAAGCAAAATGATAGAATCCAACAGGATTGGATTGCTCAATTTGAGCAGATAAGCAAGGGTTTAGATAATTTGTACTTTCAGAAATTTTGATAATAGTATTCTGTGTACCCATGTCAGCCAAAATACCTGTAATATCGTATCCATTGTGGCTAGATACGTCGATGAATAAGTCGTTTTTCTTCATTATTCTCTCCTAATCCTCACTTGGTTCTGAGTATTCCAATGCTCTTTTACTATCAGAGATTCCTGATGTTGTTGGGTCTGGAATGATATTTAGGATATTTACAATCGTCAACCCAACAAGATAAGGGTTCGCAAAGAATTTGCCAAGTAAGTCTAAAACGACTCCCCAACTGACCAGGTCCTCCAGTTTAAGATTGAAATATGCGAGAATTGGCAAAGCTAGTGCGAATGCCACTCGCAATAAAAATGTTTTGTTTTTTAAATTAAAACGTACTTTCCAGTTGATCATGTGTTATTCTCCTTTTACTGTTGTTTGTTTTGAATCAAATTTTTAAGCTCTCTCACATCCTCACCAAGTGATTTCACTTGCTCAGCTAGTACTAAGATAGCCTTATTCTGTTCATCATGGTTATCGAGCCGTTTGTTGGCTGATGTCTTGAATTCGTTCAGATTTTCGATATCTTTCTCTAAAATCGTAAGACGATTCTCTTGCTTGGTTGCTTTATCCTTCATCGAAAAATAAAGACCAATCACAGGGATGAGGGTGATGAAGATCTGTACGAGAAATCGTTCATATCCTGGCATACACACCTCCTATTCTTTCCCTTCAAATTTCCAAGCGACACCCGTTCCGTTTTGCTCCAGAGAGCCATTTGTCACAAATGCGCTGACAGGCTCACCGTTGTAGGTAAATTCCTTATTAAGCTGAACCAAGATGCGCTTGCCTTCACCATTTACTTCAACGTGCTCAGGATCTTCAATGGTAATCAGGTCATGTGGTAAGTAGGTCTTACCAACTTCAGCCAGAGGAATCAACTCAACTAACTCCTTGTAAGTCATGCCATAAGCAATATTCTTGCTCATGACCGAGTTCAAGACCATGATATGAAGCAATTTACCGCTCAAACGAGCGTTCTCTTGAGTCTGCTTAACAAGCGTAGAGAGTCGATTCTGTTCACTCTCATTCTGAGCAATCTTCTGATTGGCCTGTTCAAGCTGCGCCTGTGTTTTGACGATTGCTGCTCCTGGATCTAGCTCAGCTTTTAGGATGTCCAGCACATCTTGAATCAAGACATCTTCTGGTTCGTTTGTACGATCTCCAGGGAACGATCGTGAATTAGTGCTGTAGCGATTTCCTTCTGATAATTGAATTTCTACCACGGTCTCAACGTTCGAGCCAGAAATTCTTAAGTACGGTTTTGTTGATAAGTTATAGCCATTGATTGCCATGTCTATTCTCCTTCTGCTGGTTTAGTTTGTTCATCAAGCAGAGCTTCCAGCTCATCCACTCGTGCCTGAAGTCTTTGATTTTCTGCCACTTGCTCATTCAACTGAATGCTCAAGAGATTACTTGTAATCATCGAATTTGTTGAAGATGTTGACATTTCACTAATTGTCATTTGTAAAGCTTGGTTAAGCTGTTCTGCGTTCATTTTCTAAGTTCTCCAATCTTTGTGTAAGTTTTTTATTTTCAAGAGCAAGTTCCTGAATTGCTTTGAGTGCGATATTAGTTAATCTGAGATTGTCTAGATTCAACGTATCTCCGTTTTCGTAAACAAGTGTAGGATCTACCTCTTGAACTTCCTGCGCAATCAAACCAATCTTTGTGTGTGCTTGTTGTGGTCTATCCTCTTGCTTCTTCCAGTCATATTCCTTAAACTGGAATTGATGGATATAATCAAGAGCCTTATGCTTGCAATCAACGATATTGTCTTTCAGACGTCTGTCTGAGAAATGCTTATTAATAACTGACCACAGGCTATATGCTGTGCTGTTATAACTATAATAAATGTCATTACTTGAACCACCAAAACTCAAATATACATTGTCAGAGTTCCATAACCCAATAGTACCGGTTGTTCCACCGTCAATCCTTCCGTTTCCTGTCTTGAGCCAGCCGATTCCTTTTGCTTTAATGTATCCTCTCACTGTCAGTAGGAATTCATCACTATCACTTGCGTAACCGCCAGTAGTAAAATCGGAGTCCTTGTAAATGAAAATGCCATAAGGAACATCTTCGCCGCGACCATAAGAACCAATGAACTGCACTCCTAACCCATCTTTAGTATTATGGCTTCGTGGTACATTAATCTGTAAACCGCCATTTGTAGTATCGAATGAGCCATAAGAACCTAGTTGGATTTTAGTGTGTCCTGTTAAGGTTCCACCATAGATGTTTGAACCTGTAATGGTCCCACCGTAAATCCTATCACCACTCAAAACACCTGACTGAACCTGACTTGCATCTATCGTGATACTTTTAACTCTGTTAATGAAGGCTTGCTTGGCAAATAGCTGACTTAAGTAGGCTTCATTTGCCACCAGTTTGTTAAAGAAAGCCTGGTCAACTCTCAACTTGTCAGCGGTTACTGCTTCAGCATCTAAAATCGTAGTCGTGACTGATCCTGCTTCAAAATTAGCGGTTTTAAGCTTGTCTATCATAGCAGATTTAATGACTGCATTATCAATCAAGGTTTCACCAGTGATATGAGTCAATTTACCGTCAAGTCGATTGTGACCATTAGCTCCAAGATTGAGACCTGAAACCAAATCGCCTGCGTTATTGATATTCTGAACGGCCCAAGAGCCAGCGAGCTGAGTCATTTTTGTTTGAGTCGCTTCAAGAGTCTTGTCTGTTTCCAAAGTCGCATCTTCGGGAGCTGGTTGCCATTTACGGTCAGTCGTTCCTTCGTAGAAATCAAGTTCTGTCATGAAGAAGCCGCCCCATTTGTTAGGATTGTTACGGTCGTACTCGAATTGCAGATAACATTCATCGAATTCACCGACGTTGAATGTAATGGACTTTTTGATCGCTTTCGTATTATCAAAAACTGGACCATCAACCCTTTTAGGCTGACCATTGAATATCAGCAATCTCTGTTGATAGTCTGAGACATAGCCTTTTACGCGTTTACTAATATAAACTCTAAAATATTTTGAGTTGTTGTCAAACCCTAAAATATTCAACGTATAATCAGTATTTCGCTTGATAATGAACCGTGGGCTTTTAACAACTGCGCCTGGTCTCAACTCAAACATGCGCTTCTGCCCGTTGAAATAGTACACGTGCGATGTGAAACTCAAACGACCATTCGCTTCCGTCCAGTATTTCAATCCGTCGTCTGCTCTCGAGTTTCGGAGCATGTTAGGTCCACCGACCGTCGAATACTTGGCTACCTCGACTTGAAAAAGTTGATTAGTCAGAGCCATGCGAGCAACCTTATTCGAAATGTCATTCTCGTTGCTACCGATAATCCTCTCATAGAGTTTGCTTGTTTCTTGTACACGCTGAAAATCTACAAGATTAGCTTTGCCGTCAAGTTGAGAAGATAAGCTTGTGAATCGGCCATCTACTGATTGCTTGTACCCAGCGATTTGAGTAGCAATTTGGCCATTCGTTGATGTCTTCACTTCCTCAATTCGTCGCTCAATCCCACGAATTCCTTCTTGGTAAGTATTCTTGCCGACATATCCATCAACGACCTCGTTTTTTAATTTGGTTATATCAGCGGTTGCCTGCTCGCTGATTCGCTTAGCCTCTTGAGCTAGCAAACTACCTGCACCAGCGTTTTTCAAAGCTTCATCAGCTCTACGCTTGACTTCTTGTAATGGGCCATTGTCAAAGCTGCTGAAGCGCTGGTCAATAGTGTCAGAGAGTTGTCTCTTGACCTCTTCGGCTCTGGCTTTGGCAAGTTCGATACCGTCCAAAATTTCCTGTCTAAGCAATCCAGCTTGATGATCAAAGTCTAAGTCAGCATTTTGAAGAGCCTTTTCAAGGGCGACTTCTTGTGCAGATTCTGTTACTCCAAGGATGGCATCAGCTGCACTAGATAGCCCACCAGAAGTTCTAGAACCACCAGTTCCTGCCTTATCATCAAAAGTCAGAGAGATATATTCTTCCTTCAAAGCGTCGAACTCGTAAGCAATAGCTTTCTTTAATGAATCGACATTGTGCTTCCGACTCTTAAGGTTAACTGTGTCACCCATGTGAACCACTTGGCCATCAAGTTCGTAAGCTTCAATCTTGATAGCATCAGAGACCTTATCAATGCCCTCATTTGAAAACTTAGCCTGTGCCCACTTCTGCAACTCTTCAACAGTCTTTGCGTTATTGTTCTCATACTCTTTTTCATTGATATAAGGGTATGAGTTGATAAGAGGACTATCAACAGTTACTCTGATGGTTGTTTCTTTTTCGGCGCCTTCAGGCTTAAACGTCGATTTAGCATGGATTCTTGTGACAACATTCTGACTGTTCCTTGTGCGTTGGTAATCCTTCAGATTCTTGTGCGTTGTGATAACAACACCACGATTCTCACCACGACTCTTCTTCACTGTCAGAGCGAAGTTATCACGAACCAGCTCGCCTTCCCACGTTCCGACGATACTATGCTTGCCGTCTAGCAATACAGAGTACAAAGTTTCTGTCTCAGTCGTGTTGAATGTCCTACGGTCCTGAATATCACTGTTAAATGAGAAGTCTCCAAGAGCCGTTTTGGTGTTTTGTACCATGCGAGAAAGAGCCATGCCGCAGCTCTGACTAGTCACACTTACTGGTGTGATAGACCGCTGCATCACATCGTCTGAAATGTGATAGGCTGTGATTTCCAGATGATTATTGTGTTCAACAGGTTTCTTAATGCGAAATAGCTGCGCACCAAGAACAGGAGTCGGCGCTTTTATCAACATATCTTCTTGGATGATCTGATAGATACCAGAGTCAGAAATAGGATATTTCACAGTTAGGGTGAAATCGCCATTCATGGTCTCTTTAACAATTGCAGAAGTCGCTTCATGAAGTGGCTCTCCATTCCAACGAACAGTCCTCACATCTTTATTAAGTAAATAAAGCAATTATGCCCACCCCCAAACAGTTTCAATTTCAAGCGATTGAATACCTGAACCTAGAATAACCCCAACATTCTTCACTTTTGCTGGATCAACTGTGATAAAATCCCCTGACCATTTCACTGGCTTCCCTGTTGCCGTTTTAAAGCTAGGATTGTCAGGATTGTTGACCATCACAAGCGACTCAGTGAGTCGTTCAAGACGGATGACCTGACCAGCGATTGTAAACGAAGTCTCAGCAGCGCTCTGACCAACGATTGTGATTTTAGGAAAAGCAAGAGCAGAACCTTGAACGGTCAAAGTCCCACTTCTTGTCAATCTCTGTGTATCGGTTTCTTTAAAGTATTTGGTAGGGTGGCAAGTAAAAGTTGCTTTAGTCATATAAAGACCAGGTTTCACTTCTTCAAGGTCGGTCACATTGACCTTATAGCACCAGAGTCGAGTTGTTTTGACTCGCTCACTCTCTAGCCAGAACTTCTCACGGATAAACAGACTCATAAATTGGTTCATCTGCTCCTCAGTCGGTTTGACCAAGTAAATCGTATAGGATTTCTTGACCAATTCCCTATGCTTGTTCGTCTGAACAATTGCTCCACTGATACCACTATGCTCCAAGAGGGCCGTCTTGCTCTCTCCCAGAGCGATTGAGGGAGAATCGTGGACAATAACTTTGAAAGGAAAAGACGATGTTCTCACACCGTCAATCACAAGTTCATTATGTTTTACCATGCAACCCCTCCTCTCAATTGTGTCTTACGTTGCAATTCGTCAGCAATACGTTGAGCCACCTCATCAGCAATCCGACTGATGTCAGATTCTTCTCTGACGGTGTTACCAGTAATAGTAATATTGATGGTCGGTGAAGTTCCACCCATCGTCTGAGCAATTCCACGACCAATGGCTCCAAGTGTTTTATCATTGAGTGGTAATACCGCCTCATTCCCAGCTTCACCACCAACCATAAGATTATTGCCATTCATTCCAAAAATGGTCGGTTTCGTCATAATACCGCCTTTGGCATACCATTCGATGCTGATGCTTGGCACTCCTTGGCTCAACCAATCTAATGGATTGGCCGAACCACTTACAGAGAAATGAGGTAGTGGGATGTGTGGCCAACTAATGCTGAAGTTGAACAATCCTTTGATGGTGTTGATAGCCGTGCTGACAAGGTCTTTCGCCCCATTGATAGCACTGCCGATGGAATTTTTAATCCCATTCCACACGCTTGAAACAGTGCTTGAAATACCATTTAATACATTTGAAATTGTACTTGAAATTCCATTCCATACATTTGAAATTGTGCTTGAAATGGCGTTTATCGTATTTGAAATGTACGATTGGATAGCTGTGAAGATGGTCTGAACAACATTTTGGATAGCATTCCATACAGTAGAGAATACCCCCTTAATAGTTTCCCAAGCGCCTGACCAATCACCATTGATGATCTGCATAACTGCTTGAATGATATCAAGGACAACGTTTATTGCAGTCTCAACAACGGTCTTGATGATTTCCCAAGCTGTTGTAATGACAAGTTGGATATTATCCCAACCAGCTTGAATGAGTGGACCTAAAATTTCCAGAATTGTGCTTATAACCGTATAGATAGCATTCCAGACAGTCTCAGCACTTGCTCGAATAAGTTCCTGGTTCTCCGTCCACCAAGCAACAACCGTTCCAAAGATGCTCATGACAAAATTAGAAATTTCTGATACGACTGCATTGATAACTTCAAGAATCGCATTCCAAACGATCGTGACCGCATCTCGAAAACCCTCGTTAGTTTCCCAGAGATATTTCACAATAGCAACAATCGCTGCTATGGCCACTACAACTCCTGAAATAATTCCAATGATTGGTAATGCTGCTGCAATCATTGCGCCAAATGAGGACATAAACACAGCTTGCAGGGTTAAGAATATGGGGGCTAAGGCTCCTACAATTGTCAAAACCACACCTAAGATGACAATGAAATCTTTTACTGGAGCAGGTAAGGAATTAAACAGCTCAGCTACACCTTTCACAATCGTTGCCAAGGTTTGGAAAACAGGGATCATCATTTCCAGAAGAGGTTGACCAATAGCAGATAATGCATTGGTCCCAGCTTGTTTCAGATTCCCCATCACGTTTTCTAATCCGTCTGATTCTCTTGCAGCCTGTCCAAGAGCTCCTGAGAGTTTATTTCCGTCTTCGACCATCTGAAGCAAGGTCAGTTGCTTCTGCGCTTCGCTCAAGTCCTTGAATGATTTGCCATACAGTTTATTTGCAGCGGCATTCCTAGTTGTCTCTGTCGCAGAGATTCCAAGAGCGGCATCGTTAGCAAAGTTTCCCTTCAAAAAAGATTGTAAGCTCTCTGTCACGCTCTCAATAGACTTGTCATAAAAAGCTGCGCCATCTGCTGCTGCCCTAGTTGCACGAGAAGTAAGATCCAATGCTTCAGCGGTGCCTAACCCTGAAGTTTTAGCAAATGAAGCCATCTGAGTAAACGAACCCTGTAACCGTTCAGGAACGATATCCATTTCCTGACCGATAGCATTCAGAGCTTCTCTTGCTTGGGTTTCCATATCTCCAAAAACAGTAGTAAATTGAGCATTACTAGCTTGCATTTGAGCAGCAGCTTCTAACGCTTCTTTTCCTACTTCCACAAGCTTTTCTGAAATAGCACTCAACTTCTCACTAAACTGTTGAAGTAGTTCTGCCCTTAAATTTCTCGAGATTTCACTCAAGCTTTCTTGAGTGCTATCAGCGGTGGACTTGGTTCCCTTCATCTCATCATTGAGATGATTAAAAGCGGTCTTTGCCTGATTGAGCTCAGCTTCCATCTTGTTAGCTTCTGTGGAGTTCTCACCAAATTCTTTTTTAGTGATTTCCAATTGCTGTTCTAGATTTGAAATCTGTTTACTTACAATCTCAGACTGGGCACCAATCTTTTTCTGAGCAAGAGCATTTCTCTCGGCTTCACTAGCATTTGAACCCAAAGCACTTTCTTGCAGTTTGAATGAGCTTGTCACCTTGCTCATCTCTGAAGCAAGTTGACTCTGTTCGCTCTGCAATTCTTTCAGTTGCGTTTGGTTGCTTTTAGTTGCATTCCCATTTTCAGAAAGTGCCTGGTTCACACTTGCAAGCTTACCCTCATATCCTTTTAGGACGTTTTGAGTAACTTCGACTTCGCGTTGAAAGGCACGGTACTGATCAGCACCGATATCACCATTTTTGAACTGTTGCTCCACCTGAGACTGAGCTTGTCTCAAGGTTTCCAGTTTCTCCTTAGTCGTCGCAACTTGCTTTTGTAAGACCTCTTGTTTCTGATTCAGGAGCGTTACATTTCCTGTATCAAACTTCAAGGCCTTGTCAATCTGTCTCAACTCCTGACTTGCATCAGTAGCAGCCTTATTGACATTC
The DNA here is from genome assembly GCF_053628175.1 of Streptococcus sp. 151470009-6. Lineage (NCBI taxonomy): Bacteria > Bacillati > Bacillota > Bacilli > Lactobacillales > Streptococcaceae > Streptococcus > Streptococcus sp. 151470009-6. Next base: position 23,891 of record NZ_JBSEZF010000005.1, on the reverse strand, counting down.
TTCAGGGCCTTCTGTAAAGGTTGCGTGTCCCCATCAATTTCAATTTTGATACCTTTGATATTTCCTGCCATATTTCCTCCTTTCTCAAAAAATAGAAAAGCGCTGAGAGAATTTCTACGACTGATAATGCAGCCAGACCAACGAACTTGGTCTCAGAATCGCTCTCTCAGCACTCATTTTTTTATTTAAAAACTGTCAAAATCAGCTTGCGTGGCTTTCCGTTCGCCACCCTTATCCTCACTCCGTAAATTCACATAATCCGTCTGATAATCCAGAGCCATTCCGATTGAAATGTGCTTTAGATCATCAATAGACAGACCGGTTTCTTTACAGCAAGATAAGTATGACTCTACTGTGAAGATTTCTTCGCTAGCTGATTCTGATTCATCTGGTGCTTTTTTGTCGTCATGCTCGCATTCAGCATTTCCATCAACACAGGACCAACTTCCTGAATCGGAAAGACTTCCATTTCCATGAAGAATTGTTCATAAGGTTTGATGTGAGGATTTGCAGATTTAGCAAAGGTCCAAAAAAGACGGTTGAAAAAGGTCATATCAAAATCTGACAACATCGAAACGTCAATATCAGTTGCTGTCAACTCTTTGTCATTTTCCAGCTTGTTCAATTCATTCATGAATGATTGATTTTTCAACATTGAGAACAAATCTTGAAAATAGTCTTTCCCAAATTGTTGCTTGTAGGCGATAGGAGTATAGCCGTTGGTCCCCAACTCATACTCCTGATTACCAACCAAAACGATTTTACGCATAGATCTTCTCCTTAAGCTGCCACCACAGTAGGTTCATACACTTTCTTGAACCAGTTGTCATAGATTTCCTTATTATCAGCTGATGTGATAGAACGTTTAACAACTGAATCCAGAGGACGAGGACTTGCCTTAAAGCCAAGTTCACGCTCGTTGACGTTTGTACCATTTTTGGTTTTTGATCCATTGCCTGGACGGCTTGCTGAACAGTAGTAAAGGACGTGACGTGTTTTATTCTTGTCCCCTGAAAATTCAAACATCAAGGCAAATGATGTGAATTCTGCATCAGCTTTTTCAGTCAAAACACCCGTCTGAGCATCTTTGATTTCCCCCAAAATCTTAGTCGCAAACATTTCAATAATGTGAGAGATTTTGAATTTCCCTTCATACCCTTCATTTGAGTTCATGAAGTGATAATCGATGTCGTCTGCTTTGATTGGTGTTGATTCACCCTTTGGATCCAATGTCAATTCCATTGCTCCAGGAAAGCGGAAAATTTCATCGTAAGCAATCACTCCATCTGCACCAATTGATTTGATTGGCGCAACGTGAACATTTTTTAAACCAAAGGTTACTTTATTTTCTTGAGTCATGTCATTCCTCCTTAATATAGATAGACCGTATAAGACTTGACATAGAGTCTTTCAGTCTCGATAAATGTTTCTTCTTGAACATCGAAAAAGAGCTCGTGGGTTGTCCACAGCTCTTCCAGACGTTCTTCCAAATCTTCATCCTTACTCTCAAAAGCCAGCTCAACTGTCACGCTCTTAATCTGATGATTAACCGTGTTGTCAGCTGCATTGATGACTGGACTTGATTCATAATAGACCAGGTAAGGTAGGTCAGGAGCGTTTCCAATTTTAAACGCTCGATAGGTGACAGGCAAGTTTGCCTGTTCCAAAATAGCAGCAAAGTCTGATTGCTTCATTTCCCGATCTCCTTGATTCGCTTTTCAAAGTTTTCTTTAACTTTCTCCTCAACAGGTTTAATATGTGGAAATGCCCGACTACGACCGCCATTTCTCAAAATATGGCCATTTTCTAGTAAGTGAGTTAAACGATAGGTTGGAGCCGCGTTGTAGATGACGTATGACCCCTTAGCATTTTTCTTGAAGCGCCAATTTCTAGCATACTTTCCATAACGTTTTGGACTAGTCGCTTTTAATTCCGTAACGGCTTCGTTTACAACGTCCTCAGCAATCAGGTCAATCTTATCTTCTACCTCAGCAGAGTACTCTGCCATTGCCTTTGCAATTTCATTCGCTAAATCACTTGTTAAGCTCATTTCAATACCTCTAATAAAGTCAACTCTAAAATTTCAGAATCGATAGGATAGGTTTTTAAGATGCGATATTGCTTGCCTTCAAACTTCGCAAACTCCTGATTCTCGTACTCAAAATTTCGAATCTCAACGACCAAGCTCGGTTTTAGCCCTGCTTGGTTCGCCTGATAAAATTCAGAGCGAGTAACCCTCTTTTTTTGACACAAGAGAGTAACTTCAACATCTTCAGAGATTGGTTGTAATAACTTGTCCTTACCTGTGACTTTTTTAGAGATCAGCGTGATTTCATGATTCCACATTCTTGACCTCTTTCTTTGATGCTATCTGTAAATTATGCAGTCGCCATTGAAGGTGACGTGGCATATCCACCCCACCCTCATAGCGATAAGCAGCATAGTCAACGATAAACATTTCATGGTCAGCACGCTCACCAACAAGCTCGATACCGAGGTTATCGGTCAATTCAGTGATGACACTTGAAATGATTTTTTTTAACGGCTTGTCTCTCAAGTCGGTTGAAATACCCAACTTAAGTTTCAGCAATTCCAAAAGCTGACCTTCGTCCATGTTTACTCCTCAACTTCCTTAGCAGGCTCTTCAGCAGTTCCCTCAACTGTTTCTTCCTGCTCAACTGCGGGCTCTTCTTTCACTTCTTTTGTTTCAGGAGCTGGTTTCTTAGGTTCATCGTCTCCCAAAACCTCAATGAAGATAGAGCCAGCAGTGTTGGCACCAGTCAAAAGGCCATTGGTAAAGCTATCTGTGGGCTCATGTCCTTCACGAGGAAAGACATCGCCAACAGCATAGTCATGTTTTTCAGGATCAGCCAAGTCCTTGAAAGGACGGATTACTTTATAGCTCATACGCTACCTCCTTAAGCTACAACATCAGTGTAGGTTCCGAATACTCCCGCATCTTCATCTGTCTTCTTGATATCAAAACGAAGGTATGATGCAAGGTTCTTACCAAATTTATGATTATCTTCCCAATTCACGGTCAATTCCATACGGTCAAACAATGTAAGGAAGTATTCGACATCACCGATGAAGAATTTCATTTCACCTTCTTGACCTAGTAGTGTATCTTCAACTGGATAAATTGTTTTACCTGAGAATGAGTATCCAGTTGGTGAAGTGATGTCGGGCTGCATCATGTAACGGCCATCTTTGTCCTTGATCTTATCCAGTGCATTGAACATGGTATCTGTAACAACAAGTGATTTTTTGTAGACAGATGAAATTTTAGTGTTTAAAATGTCCTTGATTCCATCAAGTCCACTAGCGTTTACAACTTTTGCGGATTTCATAACATCCGCAACAATTGCCAATTTTGTTTGTTCGTCTTGGTCTTGGATATCTTCTTGAAGGATTCCGATGAGATCGTATTGCGCATCTTCAATAGCTTCACGAGAAATAGGAAGTTCACCACGATAGGTTTTGATTTTGTAATCAACTTCAGTGATTTTTGTTTTTCCTAATTCTGGATTTTCTTCAAGCTCACCAACTTCTGTCATCTTACGATTTGATTTTTTCAGAACTGGGTAAGTACCTGAACCACTTGTTACTTTGACAATATGAATAAGGTTGAGCAGTGGGTTCTGACGTTCAGGTGTTTTTTGTGGCTCCAAAACCTCTTTCGGAATAATCGCTCCTACATCTGTTGTTTTAACACCTGTGCGTTTTTGTCCACGAGAGCGGATGAATTCTAGTACTGCGTCACGTTGTTCCAATTTTTGTCCTCCACGATGTTCTTTGCTTGGGTAAGTTGGTGCTTTACGATTTAGTTCTTCAACTTGATTTTTCAAATCTTCGATTTCTTTTTCAAGTTGTTCTTTTTCTGCTTCCTTTTCATCCAATTCTTTCTGGATGTCTTCAAGGTTCTTTTCAACCGCTGAAACTTCTTCTTCAGTTCCAGCTTGTTCCAATTTCTTAGCTTCAAGTTCAGAGCGCTTGTTCAATTCTTTAATTGATTCTTCAAGCTCTACCACTTTGTCTGCTTTGTTGCGCATACGAGCGCCTAAAATCAATGATTTGTGCATAGGTTAAATTTCTCCTTAATTTCTTTCTTGCGCTTGTCCAGCGCTTCACGATTAGCACGCTGTTGACTTTCAAAGTCTTTCTGTCGTGCAGCAATTTCCGTTTGCGGATAGGCTGGGAAAGTACATGGACTTACTTCAAAGATTTCTAATTCTAAGATAGTATCCAGGTACGAACCATCTGCTTGCTCTTCCGTGTTGATTTTGATTGGGATAAAACCAAAGCTACATCCAATTACATCGCCACGTTGAACACGAGCATAGGCTCCAACAGCTTGCGGATCATCTTTGTTTATGATGACATCACCGTAAAGCCCGATGTCATCAACTCCCAAAATGACCGTCCCGTTACCAGTACGACCAAGCACTAAACTATCATCATGGTTAAACAATGCCCTGATGTCAGCTCCTTTGATGGCTTTTTCAACACCTTCTCGCTTGATTACCTCAAAGTAACCTGGCCATAGTTCAGTAACTTCATCAAACTTGATAAAGTACCCACTCAAAATCAAATCACCAGTATCACTTTCTTCTCGTGTCTTGAACTGAGCAGTACGATAACTATTCCGTTTGTTCATTCTCTTCCTCACCCCCTTTCAGTTTCTTTTGGTCCCCAAGTCTGTCTTGCGGTAGATAATTTTCAAGAGCGAGGAGCTCATCCATATCAGGATCAGGCGGCATCCCGAGCCAATCCCTCCACTCATTTCGACGCATTGCCATGCTTTTAGTCATCTGTTCAGCAACTGAAGATAACTCTGTAATGTCATACGAATAAAGCGAGCGAGCATTAAGTTTGAAATACCGATTATTTGAAACGAGTAAGTCTCTCGTTAAGGTCTGAGTGATCGTCGTAGCGATACTCATGACTGTTGTATTGACAAAGTTGTTGTATTCTTCTTTGTCAAAGCTACCAACTCCCAAAATAAAAGCTGGCACTCCCAAAAGCCCAGCAACTGTTTTCTTGTCAATTTCAACAGATTCATTGATAGCAATATCTTTCAAACTTAATGGCTTGACCTGTTCAACCTCTAGCAAGGCATCAGGAATAATCCACGGCTCGCCTGCCTGACTTGTTGTTAAGTATTTCTTAGCAACCTTGTCTCGTCCCTCTTGCGTGCCCAATTCTCCATTCGAAGAATCAACCTTAACAATTAGGCTAGGAACGTTCTTTCCATTCATAAAGCCTTTTTTGATTTGAGTAGCAAGGTTTAAATTCCTAACAATATCTCTCAGAGCAAGCCTATATCCAGTCCCTACAAATGGATTGTCTGGATCAGGATTGATTACAAAGTGCACGATTTCGCTTGAGTTGTAGTCAATGCCACGATAATTCACAACATAACCAACATCGTCACTCTTGAACGATACTTCGCTCATTGCGAATGGTCTCAGGTTCAAAATATAATCATTCACAGGATCATATTCGACATGAAGAACTGAATTACCATCACCAAATAACAACAAGTCACGCACAATCTTGAAAATCCAAGTCTTACGAGTCATGTTGTCGCATGGATTTACATCAATCTTGCGAGCCAATCCGTCTTTAATTCGGATGTCGCCCTTGTCGGTATTCTCCATCAAATGAATGGTCATATTGGATACCATGTCAGCTATCTTGTTGACCGCAGCAATCACATCAGGATTTCGAGCCAAAGGCACATAGCTATCACCGTCAATATAAAGCCCAAAATCTGAATGAGTGATAACATTCGTTCCACTTCGACTCTTACCACGTTTCAAAATTCTATCTAAAAGCCCCATCTTTCCTCACCTCCTTTCTCTAATCAAAGAAGCTCATGACATTCTGATTCTTACCAAGATTAGCAAGAGCCTGAATACAAGCAAAAACGCTGGCATCGAACAAGTCAATTCTTGCAGTACCACCGTCACCATCTAATTTTTCATATTGCACAGCATCATCCACCTTTTCAATTGCTCTAACATTGCTCACACAGTATTCGTAAGCGTCCGAATGAAGATAGTAAAATTCTTTATTCTTAACTTTGAACTCAATCCGTCTAAATCCTTCAGATTTCAGATAGAAAAGCTGTGGTTGGTCAATCATCTTAAACCGAGCTTGTTTCATCTTCGTCAGAAACTCACGGCCAAACTTCCTATCCATCCCAACAGCAGCAATCTTGAACCCTTTCTCCCTCATCTTGATGAACCATTTAACAATATCATCATAGAGAACGGTCGGAGTATTGCTCATTGTTAACCACCCATCAGACTGCCAGCCAAAGAGTGGAATCCCGTCATCATTGGCTTTCTTTTGAGCGTTGACACGAGGAAAGAAAGCGTGTGTGATGCAAATATCAACATCTTTCTCACCATCATGGTAAACCCCATAAAGAGCAGCAGCGGTCAAGTCATGCAACCTTGACAAGTCAGCTCCACCATACCACTGGATAGGCAAGCGTGCCAGCTCCTCTAAGGTCCAATCGTATTGACTATCTGAAGCAATGAACTCATCAGGATTGAAATAAGCGTTCATCGAGTTAGTAAAGACATTCAATGTCTTGTTAAAGAACTCATTCCTAGTCTGTGGATCATTCATAGCCTGCTCTGCTTCCGCTCTCAAAGCAGGCATGGACACCGTGACACCCCAAGACGGATTTGCCATCTTCAAAACATTATCATCAAGATAGTCACCAACATCGCCATCCGTTGTCTGATTGGCTTTACAAATAAAGATAAATAAAGCCTCATCCTGTACCAACTGCTTGAGCACTTTCTGACAGTATTTCAAGCGGTTAGCAAGAAATCCAGTAGGAATATCACCAGCCGTAGAGATAACAAAAAGCATACTGTTTCGGTATGCTGACATTGTTTTCTTCATAAGACCATACTTCTTACTATTCCTCATCGTGTGAGCTTCATCGATGACCGTGACATTGCCATTGAGAGAGTCCAAACGGCTCTCATCGTTGGCCAAGGCCTGAATATAGAATGACCCATCATCTCCAAAATTAGCTGTGATAGAGTGTTCTTGGTTATTGTCCTTGATACGGATAGATTTCTCATTCCATCGTTCCACGTTGAACTTGATGAAATTAAAGGCTTCCAGCGCTTGCTTGACAGAATTGGCCACGATATAGCATTTTGAACCACTATCGGCATCCAAAATCTGATAAAGCAAAGCAATAGCAGCAGTAAAGCTGGTCTTGCCGTTTTTCCGTGCCAGCATTATCAAGGCTTCTTTGAACCTACGCTCGTTCGTACCAGCGTGATAGAACCCAAAGAGATTGACAACCGTGAAATGTTGCCACGGTTGCAAAATCAAAGGCTTGTTACGGATAGACATGGCAAACATGTCATCTCCTTGCTGATGAACAATTGAGTTCTCAATGAAGTGAACAGCAAAATCCACTATATCCTCATCAAGCTCATATGCTGGATTTTCCAAATCCCTCAAAAAGCGTTCAGCAGCCAAAATCCGTTCTTCGTTATGTTCCTCTTGATAGCTCAGGACATAATCAACATAGGCTTTAGCTTTTCCAAGATTGGTTGTAGCGTGGCGAAAATCGGCAAAACGTTTTTCAAAGTCTTTATCCATCTTTCACTCGCTTCTTTTTCAGTTCATTCTTAAACTTCAGGACCTCAGTAAGAACTGACTCACCCTCTTGTTCTACTACCTCACCAAGCGACTTAGGATTCATCATCAACTGATTAGAGTAGCTGAGGATGTCTTTCCTCAAAATTTCCATCGCTGTCAAGATTGGAACTTTGCGCTCATTTTCAGCACCAGCCTTATTGACGTAGGTGTCTGTTACTGGATAACCCATGTCAGCATAATCTTGAGCAAGTTTCTGATACTGGTATAACATACCTGCAAAGATGTCAATGATCATTTCGAACTCTTTACGATAAGTGCCCAAGTCTTTCATCTGCTTGACCACTTTTGACTTAATCGACTTCGCTGTAATTGGTTTAGCCAAAAACTACCTCCTTTCGTCAAAATCGCTTAGTTTTTACCCCCTTTTTGTTTGAAGGCCCCCGACTTGGAAAAAGTTCCCTTCACCGGTACCCTACTGCCCAAAATGAATTTTCAAAGAGGTGGGGGGTATCCATAAAATTCTTCAAATTCCTTTTTTCTCTTTCTTTGCCAAAATAATCCTTGATTGATAATCTTATCATTCTTTCTATCATGAAACGTATTGTGTTTCTTGTTTGTTAGTGGCAAACAATTCCACTCGACGAATTCAAGTTCAGGATATTCAGATACTGGGAAGATATGATGTACCATTTCAGCTGCTACCGAAATTCCATACCTCAAACTTTCTTGACAAAGATAGTCGAACTTCCGCATAATCTTATCACGGAACTTCTCCCACTTCTTGGACTTCAAGGTTGGTCTGATAGGTTTGTTATACACTTCAAACCTCCTTTCTCAATACAAAAGGGACAGGCCAGTGACCTATCCCTTCTCATACAAGAAAACCATGCTACCATAATAAACCTTTTTTTGTGAGACTTCAAGATGTCTTTTGTCTCATTCTTTTTTATTTTTGTATTCGCCAATATAAATGATTTTGTTATTGTCTTTGATATGCTTATAAAATCTAATTGATTCTGGGTGAATTTCACTAACCACAATTTCCCCTTGTATCCCTATGTCGCTTACTTCGAGGTTTAAAGTCTCATCGCCAACGCTTCCTAAAATTTGAATTTTATCTTTGCTTGATATTTTTTTAGAAATCAAATTCAAAATTCTTTTCAGTATTTTTATCATAGTCATACCTCTTGTAACTATACCAATTTCATCCCTCACCTTCACATATCTTATATTTTGTTAAACTCACTCTAAATCTCAAACCCTTACTAGGCATAGGTTTTAAAGAGTTGTATTTTTTCAGTTTATGCTTAACTCATTATGTGAAAGTAATATCTAAAAAATTAAATGACAAAGTTCCGTAAAGCATCATCAAGCTCTGCTTGTTCTATTCCTATGTATCTCAAGGTTATTGCAGGTGATGAGTGATTGAACATTTTCTGTAATGTTCCTACGTCCTTTGTCTTGTTGTAATATTTATAGCCGAACGTCTTGCGCATTGTGTGTGTGCCAACATTATCAATGCCAAGTTCTTCAGCTGCTTCATGTATGATTTGATAGGCTCGCTCACGAGTGATCGCTTTATTCTGACCTTGCCTACTTTTGAATAAGAAATGATGAAATGGTTTGCCCTCGACATATCTCCTCATTTCTTTCTTGAGTTCTTTTGTCATCCGTCTTGTTATCTGCTTGCCAGTCTTCCGTTCTCTCAGTTTGATGTGCCAGCCTTGAACATCTTTAACTTTCAAGGTAAGTATATCTCCGACTCGCAATCCAGTATTCAGACCAGTGATGAATAGCATGTAGTACATCTCATTCCATTCTTTGAGATAATCTTTCATTGCCTGAATATCATCATTATCTTTTATCGGTGATACAAATTCCATATTCTACCTCCTTTCCACAAAACAAAAAGCCAGCATTTGCTGACTCTTGACGATACTTCTGTTGGGCAACTTTTCTGACTAGAATTAAGGATGATTCCTAAAGTGTGATGTGTGTTTTTGTTTCAGAAGTTCATGCTATCATAATAGACCTTTTTTCGTGAGACTTCAAGATATCTTTTGTCTCAATCTTATTTACAACTCACCTTTCAGTATAGCGTACTGTTCTAAGATAATCCTCCTCCTTCTATAAATTGTGGCTTTGCTCATGAATTTCTGTTCAGCTATTTCTTCCCATCTCAGTTGAGGATATCTCCAGCGCAGATTAAAGATTTCCTTATCTTCATCAACTAGACTGATCAGGAGTTTGTTAATAATAGCTTTGAACCCTTCGAGAAATTTTAAGGTTGGATCATCTGCGATTCTGATTGCGATAGTTTCGGTAGGTTTGCTTATTCCTACGCTAGGACCACTCTGAGTATCTGGGTTTCGAGTTTCTAATTCTAGCCTTCTCAAATCTATTGTACGTTGAATGTTTTGAAATTTGAAAAGTTCTCTGTCTAATGTTTTGAGGTCTTCGTCGCTTAATTTCTTCAAATCCTACCTCCTCGAAATCTTCGTGACTGCTTCCACTTGATAATCTTACCGTCATTATTGTTATTGTGATAACCTGGCAATCTTGCTGTTGGACTTTCTTTGTAGATGATTCTTTCAATGACCTGGACTTCAGGTATCATTTCATCATCTATCCACCCAACAAGCCAAGCAGGATTTACATCATAGGTTTTAGCAATCATTTCAATTTGTTTAATAGACGGATATCCACCACGTTCATACAAATGAATTGTGTTTTGGGAGACACCTGTATCTCTGGCCATATCTTTGACAGAGATACATAGGTCCTCTCTAAGTTCTTTCAATCTTAGCTGCATCTTACTCTCCACTTTCTAGTATTAGCTTTTATGAACGCAGCCTGCTTTTTCATCTGCTCCCATTCATAATCCATGATAATTTCAAGTTGGTTGTTACAAAGGTCTTTTAAGAAATCATTTTGAGCTTCTAGTTTCTCAATATCCTTATAGGCCCTTTCATACAGTTCATCTTCCAGAAATCTAATGCGCTCTGACATTGCTTCTTGGATGATGATGTAAGTTGGTTTCTTGTACTTTGTCATTACAATCTTACCTCATCTCCTATTTTTAGAGATTCATAGCTTGTTTGAGTAACTACGAATATTCCGTAATTTTGCACTGTGATAGTGTACATGTCGCCAATCTTCTCCTTGTGGGTGACTCTGCCTTTAATTTCTGCGCCTGAGTTATCAGCTTTATAAACGATAATCGGGCGCTTTTCTTCTAGTTCTGCAATCCTGCACATCTGCCAAATATTCAATCCATTTGTTTCTTTCATCACTACTGTATAACGCTTTTCATTCTCTACTGTGTAGCCAAACATCCAAGCAAGAGCAAAAATTTCTTGATTATCTGGATCATCCACCCAGCTATTAACTTTCTCTGGTGTGTATAAGAGAGCTCTAAGCAAGTTTTTTCCTTTCGCTTTGCACTCCTCAATCCAAACCGCCACAAACTGCGGTATCACTGGTTTATTCAATTCTTGCCGAATCTTATCAGCATCCTTCAATTGATTGCCAACCCATGCTCCCTCAAGTTTTCCTTGTTCGTAACCACTACGGTATTTCATCGAACCGTAGTCGTCCCCTAACTCTTTTAGAATGTCATTAAGCCATCTGGTTTGAGTTGTTGGATCAAACCCTCTAATTCGACGAACGACATCTTTTAATTTGAACGGAAACGGTTCTGGTTCGTCTAAAGACCGTAAGTCTTTCAAAACTAAATCAACCGAGGTCATTTTTTTCTTGCTAGCTTTAAATTTTTCGTATCGCTCAATTAGTCCCCGAATGTTCATTAAAATTCCTCACTTTCAATTTTTCTGATATCAACAACCTCTTCAAGATATTCCTTTGAACACCAGTCGTATTCAACGCATTGTCTAATAAATCTTTTTTTATAAAAACAATGCTCTATGTATGCGATTGGAAATAGCAAAGTAATGAAAGGTGAACAAATGATTAAAAATAAATAAATAGCAATTCCACAAACTTTTGAGTCTGCAATATATTCATAAAAATCTACTAAATCTTTTATTCTTTTAAAATGCCTGATAAAAATAATATAGTTTTTTCTTTTCATCATTCACAACTCCCTAAAACGGCAATCCATCATCTGGAATATCCATCGGATCACTAGCTCTGAAAGTTGGTGGCATCTGATTTTCCATACTCGAATGGTCCGCAGTCTTATCTCGCTTTTCCAAAAGCTGAAAGCTCTCAGCTACAACTTCCGTCACATAGACACGTTGTCCTTGCTGATTATCATAGCTACGAGTCTGGATGCGGCCTGTGATTCCTACCAGGTTCCCTTTTTTGCACCAATTTGCGAAATTTTCAGCCTGCTGGCGCCACATGATGCAACTGATAAAATCAGCTTCACGATCACCTGCCTGATTCTTAAAATTGCGATTCACTGCCAAACTGAATGTCGCAACTGCAACATTTGATGGTGTGTATCGTAACTCAGGGTCATGAGTCAAGCGACCTACTAACACAACATTATTGATCATCTTTCTTTTCCTTTCCTGTCACACATTCAACAACTGAGTAACCGATAAAAAAGCACAGAAAAGTTATTCCAAATTCTTTAATAAATTCAATCATTTTCTTCCCCTCCTTCATTTTCTGAAACGGCATTTTGTGTAAAATTGTTGCCAATTTCGTAATACTTGTATTCCTTAGCCGTCACTTCAAATGTTTCTTCGATCTGCTTATTTCCTGCATATCCTGAAATGACCAGGATGTATTTTCTTTTGGTTCTGGTTGGCACAAGTACAGAATTTTTACCTGTTGTAACAGGTATGAACGTTGTGTGAGGTTCATCAATGTACTTATCTACCACCGTCCCACTCGAAATCTCGTGACATGCTACGAGGAAGGATGCGAGTAAAACAACACATATGATTTTAAAATATCTCACTCCTTGTCCTCCAAACTAACAGTTATAGCTTGTTTAGCTTCTTCGGAGATAAAAATAAGTGTTTCTCCTTTTTTTAAGTTTTTTAAATCCTTCTTTGTGAATTTCACTTTATGGACTTCGTAGTTTTTACCATTTATTTCAATCATCTGGCAGAACCTCCTTAGATGAACAAACTAGCTAGCCACAGAACAAATGCAAAATATATAATCTTTGAAATGGCCTGAGTAAGTTTTTTTGAAATCTCTTCATCTTCATGGATTGTTGGATTTATGAAGGTTAGTAAAGCATCTACTCCCAAAGCCTGCCAAAACGAAATCTTTCCGACTGGGAGAATTGTCGTTACAATCTCATTCCAACCAAATTGAACAACAAGCGGTGAGACAATTGTTACGAGTAATACACCAATAATAATTCCTAGTCTTTTCATTTTATAAATCCTCCTCTTTGACAAACACCCCGTCAATCATCTTACCTTTGCGGTCCTTGATGACTTCATAAGCTTCTTCTAAGCAATTTTCAGCTGTAGTTCCATTACAAAATGAAACCGTACTAACCACACTGTCAAGAAACATCAAGTCTGCTTTGATTAAAGGAATCTGTGTCTCATTGTGACAGACATGAGCGTATAGCTTCTGAGCGATATTACCTAGACTAGAAACCATCAGAAGCAATTCAAGTTCCTGTTGATTGGCTGAAATCTGAGCACCGTTCTTGATCTGCTGATCAAGCCCAATCAAAACCACCTGAATGTCACCAAGCGCATCGTAAATCAGTTCAGATTTATCCTTTGCAATGCCTTCAAACAATTCTCCTGACTCTTCCATCAACTTCAAGAACTGTTTGACAGGATTTGCTTCATGCAGGTTTCTGTCAACAAACCACTGTTGAACCTTTTCTTCCAAATTCATTTTTGTATTCATCTTACTTTTCCTCTCTTTTCTTCGTAATCAAGTAGTAGCAGTCAACTGCTCCGTAATCAATCCTGATGTTTTCTCCACTCATGCTTTTCCGAAATCGTGGATCGTTAATAGCGGAATAGCTGGCTTGATGTTTCTTTAATTCATTGATTGCGCTATGTATATGGCCAAAACTCCCAATGAGTATCTTGCGGTGACCGTTATAAATGAAGTAGAGCTCAATCATCTTTGCAAAACTCCTTGTAGATTTTTTCGAAAATTTCTGACACCAATTTTTCAGGTATATTAGATCTCTCGTTGTATGATTTTGAGAAGTTATTCCACTCTATGTGCTGCTTGATAATTTTATTCTTAAGATTAAGTTCAACATTGCTTCCAAAAATCGTCCGCTTTTGTAAAGGATAATCATAATTATTGTATCTAGCTAGGTTTTTGTATGGAATTCTGAATCCAATAATATCCTCAATGTAGGGCCATAGTCTGTCAGCTGCTGGATTCTCAATAACCCAAAATTGTGGTCTATATCTTTTTATGATTTCTATTGTGTTGAAAGCTGTTAACTCGCCATTGACCCTTTTTAAAAATTGCCTGTCGTACTGATAATTTATATAGGCTGACTCGTAATCCTGATTTGCCCTGATCGTGAACGGTGAAGGTCTTACTTGTGGAGCAAACAAGCTATCAGACACATCATTGCGTTTCCAACACGCATTCCCATTTTCCATTGCAGAAGCATTTGACCATGATTCACATGGCGGACTAGCTATTACAAGGTCAGGTTTTGGCAGCTTGTCAAGCTCGTCAAAGAGCGTGTTATCTCCAAATAAGCGCTTGTAATCTGCAAGGTCTAGATTTATGAAATGATTGCTCTTGTTTTCTATATCCATTCCGATTGAATAGATTTCAATATTCGCCCCCCCCCGAACTATTCAGAGAGTTAGCACCCTTGAAGCAAGAACCATTCCCACTATCAAAAAGTGCCCAAACTGTCATTTTTTTAATGATCAATACCTCCTAAAATAACTTCAACTGCTTCTCATAAGCATCAAGTCTCTGTTTAGCAAGGTTGAAGATGTCTCCGTCTAACTCACAACCTACATACTCAAAACCTAATTCTTGACAAGCGATCAAACTACTTGCTGAACCGACGTGAGTATCGAGTATTTTATCTCCTTCTTTTGCGTAAGTTTGAAGTAACCAAAGATAAAGATTTATCGGTTTTTGTGTTGGATGGATTCTAACCTCATTCAATGCCTTATTTCCTTGCTGAATATGACCTTCAGATATTGACTTGCCTTGCATCATACCATTCCACATATAACGAAATAGTCGTGTGCTATCATGTAAGCTGCAGTATGCTATCTCACAATCTGAAAAACTTGACTGGCCATTAACTTTATCCCAAACGATACGGCCGGGTCCGAAAGCATAATCAAAATAATTCACACCCCAAATAATTTGATTTTTAGATACCCTGAAAAGTTCGTCGAAATAATCTCTATTTGGAATTTGCCACTCTGAGGTTTCGCCATAAAGCCTATTGACACCAATCGGACTGACTTTTCGACCATAGTATTTTCTTTTTTCTGGACCAGAAAAATATGGCGGGTCGACAATAGCTAGGTCAAAGTAATCATCAGGATATTGTTTCATGATATCCATACAGTCACCGTTTAAGAATTTCATCATCACTTCACCTGAATCACATAAAAATTACCAAACGATCTAAGTGCTTTGGCCACCTGCATTGCAACCGCACGAGAAACAAACCGAATAGCTCCCCTCTCTTCTGAAAAAGAAATATCAATGCCAGTCACACCGATACTAGCAGACATCAAGTACGGTTTTTCTTCTTTTGTCCCATGTTTCAAAATAAACATCAGCTACCTCCATTATCCAAACGCTTCAGCATTTCCTGTTTCCGTTTTTCAAGCTCTTCCTTGGTCTCATCACTCGTAGTATTCACATAGTTAGGTTGAGACCACTCAGGAACATTTGATTTTTCATTACCAGGACGCTTGCTGACTTTGCTTTCTTTGTACGCTCGCTCACGTTCATCGACTGCTGCAATCGTCAAAACTCCATCGTTTTTCCAATTCGTCAAAATCGCTCTGATATAACTAAAATTCCTTTTACCATTATCAGCAGCAAGACCAATTGCTTTCAAGACAACCTTTGCTTCTATGCCATCCAAAGTGACGAATTCTTTCAAGATTTCAAATTGAGTTCCATCCAACTGAGCAATACGAGATTGATATTCTTCGACAATGAGTGCGACTGGATTTTCATCTACATCTTTCTCTATATCTGTATCTATATCTTTCTCTATATCTATATCTCCGTTGCAAGTTGTTGCAATGGTGTTGCAATGCAACCCCCTCAACTCTCTATGTTTGCGACTTCTGCGAGTGCTCGCTGTCTCACTGCCCACCATTTCAGGAACCTGTTCTAAGAAATAATCTCTGTCATTTATTTTAGTCAGCAAGCCCTTACTCTCTAAGAAAATCAGAGTGATTTTAATATCTTCAACATTCTCATCAATGACAAGAGCGATTTCTTCAGCTAGATTGTCAGCAAGCCCATCATAGTAGATGTGCCCGCCATCCTCTAAACTAATCAACATCATTTTGAGATAGATGATAGTGTGCGTATCGCCACCTGCAATCTTACGAAGCAATTTCATTTCTTTAGATTTGAAAAAATCCTGAGCCAGTTGAATCCAGTAGTATCGCTTGTTTTTAACTACCATTGATACCCTCCGTTTTAATCCACAAATGTTTCTTTTCGTGTCACGGGATCAATGTCCACACGTCGCCCTGTTTTAAAGTCGATAAACCCTTTTTCAACTTGTGGCGCTTGAAATTGGACCTTCTTCGGTTTCGTGGCCATTTTAAGCTTGATATTCATCATCAGCGATTCAATCAATACCACTGAAACTACTGTGCATACTGCGATAATTTGTAAATTGTTCATGTTTTTTATCCTCTTTTTGTGCTATAATATAGTCAAATAATTTTGCTAAGACCTTGTCCAGAAGCCTTTTAGTAAAGTTATTAGATTTGATTTGAGAGCCATTCTTTGATGGCTCTTTTTGACCATTTTTTACCCGGGAGTTCTTTTGGAAATCCCTTCATGTAACGATAATTATTTGAAAATGTGTCATAGTTGATTCCTAGAAATTCGCAGGTAGTGCCTACATCCATCAACTCAGGATAGTGGTCACTATCTTTTTCTATTTCAACCAACCTTGTGATCGTGTCCTTGATAATGGATTTGATCCAGTCCGTTAATGAAAGTAGAACATTATCCATCTTTTGCCCTTTCTAAATTTCGTCAAATGAGTTTAATTTCATGATTTTCATTTTAGTATTGGTGCTTGGTTCCCAAGTCATCCAATATTTCAATGCTGCTTCTGCAAACTTTTTCGGTAGCAAGTCATAGCGACTAATATTAAAATGGTCCTTGAAATCAATCTCAGCTTGTCTAAATACCGACTGAGCAAAAATCTTATCAGCATAAGCTGGACTATCAATCCCACCCAAGCAAGCCACAACCCTAGCCTTACGCTTCTTCAGTAATGATTGAGCATAGCTCGGATGAATCGGTTGCTCGCTCTTGAGATAGTCAATATCTTCCAGCATAGTAGCCTGTTGCTCGCGCAATTTCTTCTGTCCAGTAAATAGAGCAATAAAGGCATCCTCGTCCAAGTCCTCACGGATGAAACCACCCTGCTTGCGAATAGCTGGCAAGACCTCTGATGTCACCCATCGTTTAAATTCTTTCGCTTGTGGAAGCTTACTTGAAAGAATGAGGGAGTAGAGCCCAGATTCATTGATGATGATAGTTTCTTGAACCCTTCCTAAATTATCTGTGAGGCCCTGTTTTAGGGCGTCATCTTCATCAACATGAAGAGCAATAGCATTTCTAGCCTTGCTATATCCTAGGATGTCTGCAACATCTTTCCCGACAAACCAAGGCTCGTCATCAATTGTCAAAGTACGGACTTCCTGTCCGTGAAAATTAAAAATTTCGTTCATAATATTCCTTTCTACGCTCTCTCCTTCTGCTATAATATAAGCAGAAAGGAGGTGAGAATATGAAACAATTCATCAAAGATTGTTTTGATGAGAGTGATGAGAATGATTCAATCACAATCACTTTCTCAAATGGTGATAAAATTGACTTTTTCCAAGTATATGATGATTGCTCTGACACTGAGAATCATATAGTTCTTGTCGAAGTTAAAACGGATTTTCGACATCTAGTCAATCTTGATTATGTAGTACACATTCGTTCAAATGCGTAATCTTTCTGCACCTAATTGTCATGATTAGGTGTTTTTTGTTGCATAGCACGTTTTCTGATAGCTTTCCTCAAACAATCAGCTAGGTGAATCATATCAGGAATATTGCATCCCTTGATGGAACCAATAGCTCCTAAAGCTTCATAATAGGTTTCTGTATGTGCCAAAACATCGTCAACCATATTTTCAAAATGTTTCTCAATGATTTCTTTGATGAGATCATTATTTTGTCTTGTATTGTTCATTTCTTACTCCTCAAATTTTTCCCAAGGCTCGTTAATTCGTAACTTTTTATTGATACGAAGTTTCAAGTCATCACTTCCTTTACCATCTTTGAAAAGTTGTGTAATAGTTGATGGACTGACTCCGACTACGATAGCTAAATCAGTCTGCGACCATCCACGTTTTTCAATTCGCTCTTTTACAAGCTCTATCCATTTGCGATGTTGTTGGCTCATGTGGACTCCTCCTTTTATTTTTAATAGAGTTAAAGAGTTAGTAAATTATTTCATAAAATACTTGACACATTTTAGCGTATCTGCTAAAATGAAAGCATAATTAAAAACCTTGATAAAATCTCATATCTATCAATTTATACTGCTCGGCAAAGCTATTTAATTTTTAGATAAGTTTTTATTAGTTTTTTAACTAACTCTTTAACTTACAAAAACTATTTTAGCGTAAACGCAAAATAAAGTCAACTGTTTTTTGCGTATTTTGTAAAATATTTTTTGTCATGTCTTAGAAAGGCTGATAAATCAATGTTTTCTACATTTGAAATCGTAAAGGATTTATGCGAAAAACAAGGGATTTCACTAAATACCTTGGAAGAAAAACTAGAATTAGGCAAAAATTCTTTGTATGGATTAAAAAGGAATCAACCTTCTGCTGAAAGATTGCAACAGATTGCTGACTACTTCAACGTGTCCACCGACTATCTTCTCGGTCGTACGGATAATCCGAATATAGCTGGGGATACAAAAGGGTATACATGGCAAGGGAAAGTTCTAAATGTTGAAGAAATGGCATCAAATGTCATGATGTTTGGCGGTCGAGAATTAACAGACGAAAAGAAGAAAATCATCCAGTCTATCATTGAAGGCTATCTCAAAGAAGCTGGTGATTAGAGGTATTGCTTAGTGACTGAAAAAGAAATTATAAGTCATTTTCAGATTCGTATTATCGATTTTGACGGCAATCTAATGCCAGACGAACTTGGATTTTATGAAAAAGAAACCAATACAGCTTTCTTGTCGAGTAAGCTCAACAAAGAAGAGAGAGTTAAGGTCCTACTTCATGAACTGGGACACAAGGATCACACACGCTCAGAGTACCAAAACGCTCGCCTACGATGTGAAAACGAAGCTGATAGAATGATGATTCATTATCTTGTAAAAGATGCACTAATCAGACTAGAAGATCCATCTGACTTTGACTTTACGAAATTCATGGATTACTATAATTTAAAAACCATGACTTATGAAATCATGGTCAAAGAAGAATATCAGACGTTAGTTGGTTAAATATGTTTATAAACTGCTAAAGCAGAAAAAGAAAGGAACTACTTATGGCATTGTTTGGTAAGAAACAAGATGAAGTTTCAGAGGTTGAACTATTCACTGAAGAACCTAATGAGCGAGTTTTTGAGTTTAAGAAATCAAAAACTGTTGTAAGAATCGATGATTATTTTATCAGAATTGCAAGAAAGTCAAATGTTTCAAATGTTTTACTTCACGGATTGGATGGAGAAAAATCTATTCTGTTATCAGAAATTACTGCTTATCAATTAAAAGAGCCAGGTGCAACTGTTGGTTACCTTCAATTAGTCTATCCTGGATCATCTGATACAAAAGGTGGTGTTTTTGATGCAGTCAAAGATGAAAATACAGTGACTTTTCTCAAAGAAGACAAAGCAGCTATCTTAGAATTAAAACAAGCTATTGAAAAAGCTTTAAAAGATAAAGTCAAGAAATAACAAAAAGCCCCACAATCGCCCTCGCCAAAGTTTGATTGTGAAGCTTACCTTAGATAAAAATCAGCCATTAAAAAGGCCTCTTTTCTATATTCTATTTTACACCATGAAAGGGGTGATGTCAATATTCTCAACGTTTAGACCTTGTCCAGAAGCCAATAAACAAGGAGAATACAATGAAATATAATAAAACAAAATACCCAAATATCTATTACTATGAGACTGCCAAAGGCAAGCGCTACTATATCAGACGCTCTTTCTATTTTCGTGGTAAAAAGAAAGAGATTACTAAAAGTGGTCTCACAACCCTTCCACAAGCTCGTGCAGCCTTGACAGAGATTGAGCAGCAAATCCACGATCAGGAATTGGGTATCAATACGAATCTAACACTTGATCAGTATAGGGGTATCTATTCTGAAAAGAGATTATCAACAGGGCGCTGGAATGACACTTCCTACTACCTCAATGACAATCTTTATAAGAACCACATCAAACCAAAGTTTGGTTCTGTTCTGCTTAAAAATTTGGATAGAAATGAGTATGAACTCTTTATCGCTGACAAGTTGCAGAACCATACCAGATACACTGTTCAAACCCTCAATTCCAGCTTCATGGCATTGTTGAATGATGCAGTAAAAAATGGAAATCTGCTCTCAAATCGCTTGAAAGGTGTCTTTATTGGCCAAAGTGATATTCCTGCTGCTAACAAGAAAGTGACTCTTAAGGAGTTCAAAACTTGGATAGCAAAGGCAGAAGAAATCATGTCAAAACAATTCTACGCTCTAACCTATCTGACCATTTTTGGATTGAGAAGAGGAGAAGTCTTTGGATTGCGCCCGATGGACGTCACTCAGAACGACAATGGACGGGCTATACTGCATCTTAGAGATAGTCGAAGCAACCAGACCTTGAAAGGGAAAGGAGGGCTTAAAACGAAGGATTCGGAGCGATACGTCTGCCTAGATGACATCGGAACAGACCTTATCTATTATCTGATAGCTGAAGCTTCTAAAATTAAGCGAAAGTTAGGGATTATCAAGGAGCAACAAAAAGATTATATCACCCTGAACGAAAAAGGTGGTCTCATCAATCCAAACCAGCTAAATAGAAACTTCAATCTAGTGAATGAAGCAACAGGTCTACATGTAACACCTCACATGATGCGCCACTTCTTCACGACTCAAAGCATTATTGCAGGGGTTCCACTTGAACAATTAAGCCAGGCGCTAGGTCATACAAAGGTTTATATGACGGATCGTTATAATCAAGTTGAGGACGAATTAGCCGAAGCGACAACAGACCTATTTCTTAGTCATATTCGCTAAAAAAGTCCCCGCCAAAACCTCAAAAAGTCCCCTCCAACTCCCCGACCAAATTCCAAAAACTACCGAAATTTATCGGAAAACGATGTTTAGGAAACTCCCGAAAAGCTTGAAATAAAGCAAAAAAACTCCACCTGATTGGGTGGAGTTAAGGGAGATTATTATGAAAAAGAAAAGTTTAGGAAATTTGTTACAACAAGTTAGGAGGTCTTCTTGTAACTGTCTATAGTATATCCAACCTGTCTTAAACAAATCTTAAAAAATCTCCTATGACCAAACACTTTCTAAAATATTTGTCTGTTCACGACCAGGACCTACTGAGAATGTTGAAATACGAACACCCACCAATTCGCTAACACGACGAACATAGTTACGTGCATTTTCAGGAAGATCTTCCAAAGTACGTACTCCAGTGATATCTTCAGACCAACCAGGCAATTCCTCGTAGATTGGCTTGCAACGTTTCAATTGTTCGAGACTAGCTGGGTAGTAATCAATACGTTGACCATCAAGATCATAAGCCACACAGATTTTTACTGTATCCAAACCACTCAAAACGTCAATAGAGTTCAAAGAAAGATTTGTAATACCAGAAACACGACGGCTATGACGCATCACAACTGAGTCGAACCAACCCACACGACGTGGACGGCCAGTTGTTGTACCGTATTCATGACCTACTTCACGGATGCGATCTCCCACTTCATCAAACAATTCAGTTGGGAAAGGTCCGTCCCCTACACGACTCGTATAAGCTTTACACACACCGACAACCTTGTCAATCTTACTTGGACCAACACCAGAACCGATTGTCACACCACCAGCGACAGGGTTTGACGAAGTAACAAATGGATAAGTACCTTGGTCAATATCCAACATAACACCTTGCGCACCTTCAAAAAGCACACGTTTCCCATTATCAAGCGCATCGTTCAAGATAACAGATGTATCAGTTACATATTGCTTGATTTGTTGGCCATATTCATAGTACTCTTCAAAAATATCATCAATTGAAATAGGAGTACTGTCATATAATTTTTCAAACAGACGATTCTTTTCCGCAAGATTACGTTCCAAACGTTCACGGAAAATATCCTTATCCAAAAGATCCGCAATACGAATTCCAACACGAGCAGCCTTGTCCATATAAGCTGGACCAATACCCTTGATAGTAGTCCCGATTTTATTGTCGCCCTTAGCTTCTTCTTGTAGACGGTCTAATTCAATATGATATGGCAAAATGACATGCGCACGGTCCGAAATGCGCAAATTATCTGTTGTCACACCTTCTTCATGAAGATAAGTTAACTCTTTCACAAGGGATTTTGGATTCACGACCATCCCATTCCCAATAACAGAGATTTTTTCAGGGAAAAAAATTCCAGATGGAATCAAGTGCAACTTAAATTTCTTGCCATCAATCACAATTGTGTGACCAGCATTATCACCACCTTGATAACGAGCAATTACTTCTGCATTAGCTGAAAGAAAATCTGTAATTTTCCCTTTACCTTCATCACCCCACTGGGTACCTACAACAACAACTGAAGTCATAATAAAATTCGTCTGAGCTACTAGGAGCTCGTCCTTTCTCATATACATGGCAGGAATTTCACCTGCAATTATATCTTACAATTTATTATAAGAAAAAAACACTATTTTATCAAGAAGAAACACTAGAAAAGATTTGGAATTTCTGTAAATTATAAAAATCAAATCCTTAAATTTTAAATAAAATCCTTAAATTTATAAATTAAATGTTCATTATTGTTCGTGATAAATGAAATATATGATCCTTACTAGTTTAGGACGGCACCTTCTTGAAGGAATTTATCAAGATACAAGCGATATGCCGTCTGAAAATGATATAAATTAAAGTCTTTAACGCTTGTAATTCTAAATCTTATCAAGTAATAAAGTAAAAAACGAAGATGAAGTGATTCCCACTCAGCACAACTCTGCCCTAAAGAAGCATATTCTTGTTCAACTAATTTCAAAAAAACAAATGCTCGATCATAAAAATTTTGAAGCATATAAAAAATCCCTTTCTTATTATTAACACTAGTCTAACAAAAAAAGGAACTAAAAAATCTTCAAATCCTATAAAAGTAGAATTTGAAGCCAAACGAACTAAAAATAAAATATAAAGACATTTATAGATGCAAAAATTAAGTTTTGAATTTTGAGAAGTTTACTTCATTTATAAAATCATAACCCCTCGTCTAAGGAGTGGTTTGCGCTAGGGAATATAAGCTCAAATTATCAGCCAGTACCTACAGACAATGACTTTCACGTTGTTATAGTCTCATTGCTCTTTACTTACCACTATCCCTGAAGGAATCCTCTCTACATATTCAAGGATCAGGTGACCCTATATAATCTCAATATCCTTATAATTTCACAAACCATGAAATAATACTCCTAGACTACTTCGATATGGATTATAGATAACTTTTCGTCAGTACTTAGGACTAAATACAATGTGATACTTACAGTGCCACTTTGTTTTTGATAACTATGAGCCTTTTGTACCATGGTTTCTCCTTTTACTCTACAATTTTTACTCTACAATCAGCTTGAAGACCTTTATTGTATAGCATTTGGATTTTTCTTGGCATAACAAACAACACACTCTCTCATAGCAGATAGTTTATTTATCTCACTCCGTTAGGTGAAACGGACTAATAGTAACATAAGAAAAAAGAACACCACCAGGTGTTCTTTTTATCTGACTCCGCCAGTAGGACTCGAACCTACGACATCATGATTAACAGTCATGCGCTACTACCAACTGAGCTATGGCGGATAA
>NZ_JBSEZF010000004.1:0-183429 GCF_053628175.1 Streptococcus sp. 151470009-6 | reverse complement strand
TGTCTTGTCTTGTCTTGTCTTGTCTTGTCTTGTCTTGTCTTGTCTTGTCTTGTCTTGTCTTGTCTTGTCTTGTCTTGTCTTGTCTTGTCTTGTCTAATGATTGTACCATCATTCTCTCCTTCGTCAAGCATTTTTCTTCTGAATTAGGCGTAAAACTTTTTGACCTTTTTCAGTAATTGCATACTTACCACGCTTATTTTGATAAGGACAAACATACTCTCCCACAATCAAATCACGCAATAGCCTATTTGTTTTTAATTTTGACATGTGGTTGATCTCAGCTATCTCTTGTTGAGATAAGGGGATATAATAATCGCTTTTCACTCCGACTTGATTTTCCTTCAGCGACTTTAGCAGACGGAAAGTATCATTTGAGAAAGGCTCAAGAGTAAATTCAACCCTATGTAACTCTCCTAACTTAATTATTATATCACAAAACAAAACCTCATAAAAGGTTATAAACTTACACCGTAAAAAATTTTGAAGTAAATTTTCAACGAGAAAACTACAAAACTATCGTTATTTAGCATTTTTAGCTATCAATGGCTAGTTTTCTTGTTGCTATAAAGCCGTTTCAAGGTATTGACCTGCTATCTCTCTAATTGGATAATATAACCTTTTTACTACAATTTTACTAATTTTTTCTGATTCAATTTGACAAGACAAATCTTTTGTTGTAAAATCATGTTATAAAATCTAACACAAAGGAGGTCTCTCATGGCTTTAGTAGAATTTAAAAACGTCGAAAAATATTACGGAGACTATCACGCACTCCGCGACATCAATCTCCGTTTTGAAAAAGGACAAGTCGTTGTCCTGCTTGGACCTTCTGGTTCTGGGAAGTCCACTCTTATCCGTACGATCAATGGTTTGGAGGCTGTTGACAAAGGAAGTCTCCTGGTCAATGGACACCAAGTAGCAGGTGCCAGTCAGAAAGATTTAGTTCCTCTTCGTAAGGAAGTAGGCATGGTTTTTCAACATTTTAACCTTTATCCACACAAAACGGTGTTAGAAAATGTAACGCTTGCACCCATTAAAGTTCTAGGAATTGATAAAAAAGAAGCTGAAAAAACAGCCCAAAAATATCTGGAATTTGTAAATATGTGGGACAAGAAAGATTCTTATCCGGCCATGCTATCTGGTGGACAAAAACAACGGATTGCCATCGCACGCGGACTCGCTATGCATCCCGAACTCCTCCTCTTTGATGAGCCAACATCTGCTCTTGATCCTGAGACTATCGGAGATGTTCTAGCAGTTATGCAGAAACTGGCACATGACGGGATGAACATGATCATCGTTACCCACGAAATGGGCTTTGCCCGTGAAGTTGCTGACCGCATCATCTTTATGGCCGACGGAGAAGTTTTGGTGGATACGACAGATGTCGATGACTTTTTCGACAATCCAAGCGAACCTCGTGCCCAGCAATTCCTCAGCAAGATTATCAACCACGAAAGCGATAAAGTCAAATAAGGAGGCGCCTATGAAAAAGAAACTCTTTTTATCCGCATTGTTAATTAGCCTTTTCAGCCTTGCTACTACCAAACCAGTCCAAGCCGATACTAGTGTGGCAGACATTCAAAAAAGAGGCGAACTAGTTGTCGGTGTCAAACAAGATGTTCCCAATTTTGGCTACAAGGATCCCAAGACAGGGACTTATTCTGGTATCGAAACCGACTTGGCCAAGATGATTGCAGACGAACTCAAAGTCAAGATTCGCTACGTTCCAGTTACCGCTCAAACCCGCGGACCACTACTAGACAATGAACAGGTCGATATGGATATCGCGACCTTCACCATCACAGAC
This sequence comes from Streptococcus sp. 151470009-6, assembly GCF_053628175.1. NCBI lineage: Bacteria > Bacillati > Bacillota > Bacilli > Lactobacillales > Streptococcaceae > Streptococcus > Streptococcus sp. 151470009-6. Next base: position 181,619 of record NZ_JBSEZF010000004.1, on the reverse strand, counting down.
GAACGTAAAAAATTATACAACTTCACCAGTCCCTACTATACGGACGCTTCTGGTTTTTTGGTCAACAAATCTGCCAACATCAAAAGCATTGAAGACCTAAACGGTAAAACGATCGGAGTCGCTCAAGGTTCCATCACCCAACGCCTGATTACTGAACTAGGGAAAAAGAAAGGTCTAACCTTTAAATTCGTCGAACTTGGTTCCTACCCAGAATTGATTACTTCCCTTCACGCTCACCGTATTGATGCCTTTTCCGTGGACCGCTCTATCCTGTCCGGCTACATTAGTAAACGGACAGAACTACTAGAAGATAGTTTCAAGCCATCTGACTACGGCATTGTTACCAAGAAATCAAATACCGAGCTCAATGACTATCTCGATACCTTGGTCACTAAATGGAGCAAGGATGGTAGTTTACAGAAACTTTATGACCGTTACAAGCTCAAACCATCTAGCCATACTGCAGATTAAGGAGGACACCCCATGACAGATTTATCATCTTGGACAGCCTATTTTCAGGATTTTGGACAATTTTTCAATGGTTTCCTCTTCACCCTTGCCTTAGCTATTGGATCCTTTATTCTAGCTATGGTCTTAGGAATCATCTTTGGAGTCCTATCAACTAGCAAACATCAAATTTTAAGAATTTTGGCTCGTATCTTTGTCGAATTTTACCAAAATACTCCCCTCTTAGTGCAGTTTGTTATCGTCTTTTATGGTCTACCTCTTATCAGTGAACACACCATCATGATTCCGATTTATTGGACAGCTGTTCTCTGCGTGGGACTCTATCACGGTGCCTATATTGCTGAGGTGATTCGTTCAGGGATTCAGTCTATTCCTAATGGTCAGATGGAGGCCGCCTTGTCGCAAGGTTTCACCTATATCAGTGCCATGCGCTTGATTATCTTGCCTCAGGCCTTCCGTATCATTCTCCCACCTTTGACCAACCAAATCGTTAACCTTATCAAGAATACTTCAACCGTTGCTATCATCTCTGGAGTGGACTTGATGTTTGTGACCAAGTCTTGGTCAGCTCTCAACGGAAACTACATCCCTGCCTTTCTAGGTGCTGCCCTACTCTACTTTGCCCTTTGCTTCCCTGTCGCCCAATTTGGTCGCAAGATGGAGCAAGCCAATAAAAAAGCCTATTCACTTTAGGAGGTTACTATGGAATCTATTTTAGAAGTTTTGACCCCAGATAACCTAGTCTTTATCTTTAAAGGATTTGGCTTGACCCTCTATATTTCTCTGATTGCCATTATCCTCTCTACCCTGATCGGGACAGTACTTGCGGTTATGCGAAATGGGAAAAATCCGGTCTTGCGAATCATCTCCAGCATTTACATAGAATTTGTGCGTAATGTTCCCAACCTTCTCTGGATTTTCACCATCTTTTTGGTTTTCAAGATGAAGTCGACACCAGCTGGCATTACAGCCTTCACCCTCTTTACCTCAGCAGCCTTGGCTGAGATTATCCGAGGTGGCCTCAATGCTGTAGACAAGGGGCAGTACGAAGCAGGAATGTCACAAGGATTTACTTCAGCCCAAATCCTCTACTACATCATTCTCCCACAAGCAATCCGTAAAATGTTGCCAGCCATCATTTCTCAGTTTGTAACCGTGATTAAGGATACCAGCCTTCTCTACTCTGTTATCGCCCTACAAGAGCTCTTTGGCGCTAGTCAAATTCTCATGGGACGTTATTTCGAACCTGAGCAGGTCTTCAGTCTTTATATCCTGATTGCCCTCATATACTTCAGCTTTAACCTAGCAATTTCAAGCCTGTCCCGCATGCTAGCCAAACGCTGGCAACAAACAGCAGAATAAAAAAGAAATGTGAACTAATAACAAGGGTTCACATTTTTTGCTATAAATGAAAAAGAGCAGCTCTATGCTATGCAAACGTTTTACTTTTTGGTAAAATGACTTTAAAACCATAACGTAAGGAGAAAAAAATGATCCAAGAACTTTACAAAGAATTCTCTCAACTGGAACAAGTAGAAGCTATCGCTCTTGGTGGTTCACGTGCAGGACAAGACTATGATCAAAATTCTGATTATGATGTCTATATCTATCTCAACTCACCTATTGATGAGGCGACTCGCCTAAAAATTTTGACTAAGTACTGCTCTTATATGGAGATTGGAAACCAGTTTTGGGAATTAGAGGATGACTGTATACTAAACAACGGTATCCAAATCGAGTTGATTTATCGTTCGCTGGAGTCGTTTGAACAAGAACTAAACTCAACTGTTTTTCAGCATCAAGCCCAAAACGCTTATACAACCTGTATGTGGCACAATCTACTCCACAGTAAAATCCTATACGACCCGAATGGGCGCTATACTTCTCTCCAAAAAGCCTACCAGATTCCCTACCCACAGGAACTCAAAAAGCATATCATTGAAAGGCAACTCCTTTTATTAGAACAATCCATGCCTGCCTTCTCTCACCAAATAGAAAAAGCTATCAAACGCCAAGATCTTCTCAGTATGAATCACCGCTCAAGTGAATTTTTTGCTTCCTACTTTGACTTGTTGTTTGCACTCAATGAGCAAACCCATCCTGGTGAAAAACGAATGCTTGACTATGCTAAGACCAATTGCGCTCTCCTACCTAAGCAATTTGAAGGAACTATTCGCGACTATTTCCAACTACTCTACCAACCGCAACAAGGAGAACAAGCGGTCCTAACCTTACAAACCATCTTAAAACAACTAAAGGACATTTTGCCATAAGTAAAAAATGAAGTGTGAACCTGAAACCAAGGCTCACATTTTTTTTACTTAACTGTAAAGCATCTAGTACACTTGAACACAATTCTTCTTGCCCAACTTCATAAAAAATCGGCAATGAAAAAAGAGGACTCTAGCCCTCTTACTTGATCATTTTATCCTGAGTCTCAGCCACAACCTGAGCCAGACTCGTCTGACGAAGTTGGTTTTCCATCGCTAGTTGGATATCCAGCAATTTTTGATCCAAGACTTCATGAATATTTGCTCCTACTGGACAGTTAGGGTTGGGATTGTCATGGAAACTAAAGAGTTTACCAGATTTTCCTAAACATTCAACAGCTTGATAAATATCAAAAAGGCTGATATCTCGGAGGTCTTTGATAATCTCAGTACCGCCCGTCCCACGCGCAACTGATATCAGTTCAGCTTTTTTGAGTTGGGACAAGGTTTTGCGAATAATGACTGGATTGACTCCAACACTGGCTGCGAGAAAATCACTAGTTACCTTACTTTCTTGACTCTTTATGGCAATGATGATTAACATATGAGTAGCAATCGTAAATCGACTTGAAATTTGCATCTTCTTCTCCTTTTACATCCTATCTGATACCCATTATACCCTTTTATGTTGTAATGTCAATTATTACTACAAAGAGTGTCCACTAAAAAAGCCTTGTATTCCCTAATAAGTCCAATGACATAGAGAATACAAAAGCTTATCCTTTATCCAATTTTACGAGCAGTTCCCTTTGTTTTGTGACTTGACCAGACTGAACTGATAGAAATCCCCGCACCAACCAAGGTAAAAACAGCTAACATCCCTAGATTAAAGAAATAATTATCTGGATATTCTCCGCTTGCAATTAGTTCATTGACCACTCGGAAAGCATAGGCAAACTCAACCCCTAGTTGAGCTACGACTTCCATTGCCAAATCGATTTGATTCACTAAAAAGACTGTGACTACCATCAAAACAACAGAAATCAGAATCCCTTTTCGTGATAACTTTCTTGCAAACATTTCATATCCTTTAATGGTACAAATTCCAAGAACAAGCCCCGCTGCGACAGCTACATAACCAAGACGTGCGATGAAAAGAGCAACCGCCCCACCAATCAAGGCTCCAAGTAAGGCACCAATGGTACCAAGAAGAACATTTTCCTTCTGACTGTGATAAGAATCCATTTCAATTTGAAGATTACTCTTCAAAAATTGATAGCTTTCTTCATTGATAATGAAAACCGACTCTCCTAATTGATAAAGACTAACTGGCCCCTCTTGACCACTGTAGCCACAAACTTGAACGAAGTGATGGGATTCAAGGAAATCTACAAAGTCTCTTATAAGTGTCTGTAACTTTTCAATTGTCTTTGATTTGCGCATCACACCCTTGACAACAATAGATACAGTGTACTGGTTAATAGATAAGGTTGACAAGTTTGGAAGTGATTCGCTCTTAAAGTCATCCCACACCAACTCGTTTTCTTCTGAATCCGCAGGATTGCCATTCAAGCTCACACTGACGCTAAGTCGAAACTGATTTTTTACATCTGCTTCATGTAGCAATAGCAAGTAGCCTGATTGCACGCCATAAATGCTTCCAGACTCCTCATCAAACTGTAAGCCTAATCCCGACGCAATTGCCTGTAATTCTTCTGGCTTCATAAATAATCTCCCTTTTATTTTGAACATCAATTAGTATGGTGTTCAAATTATATATTTTTCCACATTCTAGCATAAATTTTATAAGTAGTCAATTCGTTTCCTTTTTGACTTCCCAAGAAACAGCTGTCATCAGACTATCCTATTTCTAGTCAAAACTCCTTTTAAAACCAATCTTTCTTATCTCTTTCCATCCAGAGTTCAACATCTTGATCATAACCTTCTTGCTCGCTAATCTTCCCCAACAATTCATGGTTATGAGTGTGGTGAATTCCATTTACCAAGCTTTCATAGTAAACCTGAAAATAAGGAAGCTTTAAATCCTTAGCCAGTTGCAATTCTGCTTCTACATCATAATCCACTCGACGAAAATCAACATCAGACAAACCAGATTCATCAAACTCTAAGATCATATACTGAGCCCGCAAGTCCTTACGCAACTTCGCATCTAAAAAGAAGGGTTGCCCAATCGAACCCGGATTAAGAATCAACTGTCCGTCACTTCCGTAACGAAGAAACTGTTGGTGGATATGGCCATACACTGCGATAGAAGCATATGGCTCCGTCACCAATCTATCAAAATCTTCTTGTTTTCCCGTATGAATCAACTCCCTACCCCAGTTTTTATCAGGAAGATGATGAGTGATTCCTACCGTTAAATCACCAAACTGACGATGAACTTGCATAGGTTGATCGTGGAGGTCTTCGATTTCTTTAGGGCTGATTTCTTCTAAGATGTACTGACTTTGGCGCAGGAGATAACGATGACTCACTTTTGTAGGATCTAACTTACGATGTAGGCCTAGCCAGAGACTATTCTCCCAATTCCCCAGCACTCTTGCAGTGATGGGCAAGCTAGCTAAGAGATCCAATATCCTTCTACGCCCTGTTCCTGGCATCAGAATATCTCCCAAAAGCCAGTACTCATCTACCTCTGCCGCTCTTGCATCAGCCAGAACAGCTTCCAAAGCTGTCGTATTTCCATGTATGTCTGAAAGAACTGCTATTTTGGTCATTCTTTCTCCTTACTCTCTTAGTTCTTTTGTTAGTATTATAACAGAAAACACTCGAAAAGATCACTATCACCGATTACTGGATTAAATTGTAAGAGCTTCTAAATCGTGCTATAATATAAGTAGAGATTTCCCCTTCATTTAGGATTATGTGGTCTACAATATCTCTCAATTTTTCCAGATTGGAGGACTATTGCCATGCGGAATTATCTTAAGTATATCCCATACTACCTTGTCATTTTCTTCTTTTACTGGCCCCTCTATGAATTGCTTTTACTGCTGATTTCTGATCCTTATACGCTGAAAGGGCTTTACATTTACAACATCATCCTCTTTTCACCTTTGGCAACCTTTATCGTATCCCTTCTTTATAGCTACCGTTTCCAATTCTCACTGTGGTGGTTGCTTGGTATTGCTCTTCTCTATTGCTTTACCATCATTACTTTCAATGAATTCATTCTCGTTTATTTCCTAGCTTATGAACTCTTTGCCCTACTTGGTATGGCTTCTGGTAGAGGTCTTAGTCATCTTATAAACAAGCAGAAAAGTAAAAAAATAGGATAAAAGCCTTGAAAAATCTCGCAATCATGCTATAATAATGCATAGAGACAAGTCACTTAGCCCCTTTCTACTAGAGAGTGCGTGGTTGCTGGAAACGCATAGAAAGCCTAAACTGATACTACTCTACTGACTTTTATGAAAACATAAAACGGTGGCTACGTTAAAGCCAATCAGAGGTGTCAACAGTTTTTGTTGTGCATAAATGAAGGTGGAACCACGTTGCGACGTCCTTTTAGGATGTCGTTTTTTGTTTTGTCAGAAGGAGGAAGAACGATGCTTTATATGATTGGCGGATCGCCTTGTAGTGGAAAGTCAACAATTGCCTCACTTCTTGCTAGACAGTATCAACTACTTCATATCAAACTGGATGATTTGGTAGAAGAGATGATGAGTCAAGCAAGTGCAGACTCACAGCCAATTTGCCTTCTTAGGAAGGATAGAAATCCAGAACAAATCTGGATGAGAAATCCAGAAGAGATGGCAGATGAAGAATGGTGCTTTTATGAAGAGATTTTTCCTTATGTAAAATCTTACTTGATAAAAAATCAAAACAGACCTCTCTTGGTGGAGGGAGCAGGACTTTTGCCTCACTTGGTAAAGGAGCTTGAATGTCAAGTATCATCCTATCTATGCTTGACTCCGACAGCTGATTTTCAAAAAAAGCATTATATACAGAGAGAATGGGTTCCTTATGTCTTAGAGGGTACAACCAACCCTGATCAAGCTTTTGAAAACTGGATGCAACGAGACATTCTTTTTGCTCAAATGGTTCGTAAGGAAGCGGTGAGATTAGGCTATCCTAGCCTCATAACAGATGGCAGTCAATCAGAGAATCAGACTACGGAAGAAGTTGCTCGGCTCTTAAAATTGTCCAACAAAAATAGAATAAATATTTAAGGAGAAAACCATGATTAAGATTACATTCCCAGATGGCGCTGTTCGTGAATTCGAATCTGGCGTTACAACTTTTGAAATTGCTCAATCGATCAGCAATTCCCTAGCTAAAAAGGCCTTGGCTGGTAAATTCAACGGAAAACTCATAGACACTACTCGTGCTATCACTGAAGATGGAAGCATCGAAATCGTGACACCTGATCACGAAGATGCCCTTCCAATCTTGCGTCACTCAGCTGCTCACTTGTTCGCCCAAGCAGCTCGTCGTCTTTTCCCAGACATTCACTTGGGAGTTGGTCCAGCAATCGAAGATGGTTTCTACTATGATACTGACAACACTGCTGGTCAAATCTCTAACGAAGACCTTCCTCGTATCGAAGAAGAAATGCAAAAAATCGTCAAAGAAAACTTCCCATCAATTCGTGAAGAAGTTACTAAAGACGAGGCACGTGAAATCTTCAAAAATGACCCTTACAAGTTGGAATTGATTGAAGAACACTCTGAAGACGAAGGTGGTTTGACTATCTATCGTCAAGGTGAGTATGTAGACCTTTGCCGTGGCCCTCACGTCCCATCAACAGGCCGCATCCAAATCTTCCACCTTCTCCATGTAGCAGGTGCTTACTGGCGTGGAAATAGTGATAACGCTATGATGCAACGTATCTATGGTACAGCTTGGTTTGACAAAAAAGACTTGAAAAACTACCTTCAAATGCGTGAAGAAGCTAAGGAACGTGACCACCGTAAACTTGGTAAAGAGCTTGACCTCTTCATGATTTCTCAAGAGGTTGGTCAAGGACTTCCATTCTGGTTGCCAAATGGTGCGACTATCCGTCGTGAATTGGAACGCTACATCGTAGACAAAGAGTTGGCTTCTGGCTACCAACACGTATACACTCCACCACTTGCTTCTGTTGAGCTTTACAAGACTTCTGGTCACTGGGATCATTACCAAGAAGACATGTTCCCAACTATGGACATGGGTGACGGGGAAGAATTCGTCCTTCGTCCAATGAACTGCCCACACCACATCCAAGTCTTCAAACACCATGTTCACTCATACCGTGAGTTGCCAATTCGTATTGCCGAAATCGGTATGATGCACCGTTATGAAAAATCTGGTGCCCTTACTGGTCTTCAACGTGTACGTGAAATGTCACTCAACGACGGTCACCTCTTCGTTACTCCAGAGCAAATCCAAGAAGAATTCCAACGTGCCCTTCAGTTGATTATCGATGTTTATGAAGATTTCAACTTGACTGAATACCGCTTCCGTCTCTCTCTTCGCGACCCTCAAGATACTCATAAGTACTTTGATAACGATGAGATGTGGGAAAATGCCCAAACCATGCTTCGTGCAGCTCTTGATGAAATGGGCGTTGACTACTTTGAAGCCGAAGGTGAAGCAGCCTTCTACGGACCAAAATTGGATATTCAAGTTAAGACAGCCCTTGGAAAAGAAGAAACTCTTTCTACTATCCAACTTGACTTCTTGCTTCCAGAACGCTTCGACCTTAAATACATCGGAGCTGATGGCGAAGAGCACCGTCCAGTTATGATCCACCGTGGAGTTATCTCAACTATGGAACGCTTCACAGCTATCTTGATTGAGAACTACAAGGGTGCCTTCCCAACATGGCTTGCACCACACCAAGTAACCCTCATCCCAGTATCTAACGAAAAACACGTGGACTACGCATGGGAAGTAGCTAAAAAACTCCGTGACCGTGGTGTTCGTGCAGACGTAGATGAACGCAATGAAAAAATGCAGTTCAAAATCCGTGCTTCACAAACAAGCAAGATTCCTTACCAATTAATCGTTGGAGACAAGGAAATGGAAGACGGAACAGTCAACGTTCGTCGCTACGGCCAAAAAGAAACACAAACTGTCTCAGTAGATGATTTTGTTCAAGCTATCCTAGCTGATATCGCCAACAAATCACGCGTTGAGAAATAAAACAATCACAGTCTGAGAAACATTTTTCAGAGACAGAAAAAGCAACAACTATTTCAGCTGTTGCTTTTTATATTTTATTTAATCTGAGCTAGTAGTGATTGGTCAAAGCACCACACAAGATTTACTTTCATGAGTTAGATAAGGTCAATATCCTCAATCCTTGTCTGCTTCATTTTCTTTTACGAGATCTTTTTGTGAATCCTTTTCAGAGAGTTTTTGATCGATATACTTGTTAATGGTTTCATAAAATTCCTTGGTCGTATCACTTTCTAATTTTGTCGAATTATGAACTTGATTAACTTTCAATTGAACAGATTGAATACCGTAAGAGGCTTGTTTTTGATGGAGCGTTTCTAATTCTTCTTCTGAAATCGGATCTCCAACAACCGTCAAGACCAATTCATTGTCCCTTGACTTGTAGACTTGATTAATGACCGTGTGATTGGCGAACTCTTTTCCTACAAACTGTTTGATTCCTTCTTTTCGCGCTTGATCTATCGTCAGAGTGACTGCTGAATAGCTGGCTGGAAGAATCAATAACACAATCAAGGATATCAACCCAATTCTCATTTTAATGTTTAGCTCTTTAAATGAACTTAAGGGAGATTTTCTCATCATAATTCTTGTTCCAACAATGTTGATTAGCATGATAAAGACAAAGTTGATCAAGAAAAGATAGAGAGCTCCAAATAAAAATCGTACATTTCCATTAGCTAAACCGTAACCTGCAGTACAGATAGGTGGCATCAGAGCTGTTGCAATGGCTACTCCTGGCACGATATTGTTTGCTTCTTTTTTCCTTGAACCAATGAAACCTGCTATCCCACCAGCAATAGCAATTAAGACATCCCAAATCGTTGGAGAAGTTCGTGCAATCAACTCGCTACTTGCATAAGATAAGGGAGTAATCCAGAAATACAGAGTCGATACAAGTAAACTGACCAATACTTGAGTAAGTAAAACCCCTAGAGCTTGCTTGACTAAACGAGTGTCAAAAATAGCTAAACCTAATCCTAGTCCAACAATCGGTGTCATAAGAGGGGAAATCAGCATGGCTCCAATAATAACAGCTGTTGAATTCATATTTAGACCGATAGAGGCAATAAAAATTGCACACATCAAAATCGCTGTATCTCTCAATCGAACATGAAGGTCATCGTATAATTTCTCACGGTATTCCCGTGTTGAATAATTGGCAGTCATTTGTCCTCTCCTCTTTCCTTATTTAAATCGGTATAATAATTAATAATAACAGCTGATAAACAGCCAAAAAATATGAGCCCATAAATCGTCAAGAAGACACTGGTAATCCTTCCAATCAAGGTCACAGCTAGGAGATCCCCGTAGCCGACAGTCGTCGAAGTCACAAAAGCATACCAAAGACCGTCTCCGTAATTTGTGATAGCAGGTTCAACTAGGAAAAGCACGCCTCCTGACCCAAAAACAAAGGTCACAAAACTCAGAGCAAACCGAGTAAAACCCGTAACCTGTATAATATGCCATAACATTTTTAAACGTCTCATTTGTTCTCCTTATTCATACTAGCTCCTGACCGAGCCGTTTTTTCCAATAATCAAAGTGAAGATAGGACATGATCTCCATCAGAGAAAGATAGACAAACTGATAGATCTGATTTAAGCTGATTATCAACTGATATTGTTTGAAAAATGACTGGAAGAAAGACCAGATATGACTGTCTTGAATCAGTCCCTTCTTAACATCAGACAGGATATTAGCTAAAGCTCCCAAGGACTGAAACGGTAAATCCTTGACATTTATATAGATCCGGTCCACCACATCATTCAGACTGGTATCTTGGATGGCATGAAATTCTCCAAAGAGAACTCCTGCCGCTCCAAGAGTAGAAACAAATTCCACCAAATAATTTCTGAGGAAATTTTCTCAACCTTTTCCCATAATGTGTTTAGTGCCATCCATAACGATCCCAACCAGAAAAAGGAAAGAAAACAAGCAAAGAAATTTTGCCGTAAATCCCAAAAAGCTTCAAGACTTGGTGTTGTTGGTTTTTCTAACTCTTTTCCTTGAACCGATCACACCAGCAATCCCACCAGCAATAGCAATGAGAACATCCCAAATGGTTGGAGAGGTTCGTGCGATCAACTCGCTACTTGCATAAGACAAGGGAGAAATCCAGAAATACAGAGTCGAGACAAGCAAACTGACCAACACTTGAGTCAATAAAACCTCTAGAGATTGCTTGATTAAACGCGTATCAAAAATAGCTAAACCGAATCCCAGTCCAACAATCGGTGTCATGAGAGGTGAAATTAACATGGCTCCAATAATAACAGCTGTTGAATTCATATTTAGACCGATAGAGGCAATAAAAATTGCACACATCAAAATCGCTGTATCTCTCGATCTAACATGAAGATCATCGTATAATTTTTCACGGTATTCACGTGTTGAATAATTTCCGTTCATTGGTTACTCCTTTTATTTCATATAATCTTGTTTCTGCATGGATGATGGTAGAGAGACTTCTGTCCCGTCTTACATATTTTTCTTCTCATCTGTTATTCTTTTGAGAATTATCTTTTAAGTATCCGTCAGTCCATCCTCCATATTATATCAAAAATTTTACAGTTTTTCTCTGAAGAAATCTCTCAATTGAATAGATAGATGAAGCAAGAAATTTTTGTTTCCTTATCCGAAGAAGGAAAAACGGTATCTCCTCTGAAAGTAGATACCGTTTTAATCTTTAAACATGATTGGTGTCTTCGCCAATCCATTGCTTCATTTTTATTTTCAATCAGAAGCCATAGATCCCAAACGTGATGATGGTTAGAAGAAACCCCTTGATCCAGTTGCCGAATAGTTGTGTTCCAGTCCCGTCAAAGTATAGACGTTGACCATCTACTACCGTGTGTTTGGTTTTCAATTTTGCATCATGCAAACCACCCAAGGTGTTGCGATCCCCAAGGTAAGCCCGAAAATTATGGCTACTAAGATAGAGTATCCACTATAATCTAGGATTCCTCCGTCAAAATAACTTTCTTTCATTTTTACCTCTTTTATTTTTTGACTATATTCTAGTCGTTTCCTAGTGTAACATTTTTTACATCTGGACAATCTTACGGTAACTTCTAGACGTTATCATGAAAATAGAGATATAGACTAGAACAAAAATTCCACAGATGGATAAGGTTATCATCAACTATGCTTACTCAATCATCAGATTCCTATTGGAAAATTTGATGCGAACGGTTGTTCCTATCCCAACCTCAGACTCGATACGAATCTGGTGGCCCAGTTCTTCAGAAATTTTCTTAGATAGATAGAGGCCAAGTCCAGATGATTGCTGGGTCAAACGGCCATTGTAGCCTGAAAAACCACGTTCAAAGACTCGGAGCACATCACTGTTTTTAATCCCAATCCCCGTATCCTTGATACAGAGCTCCTGATCTTCCATAGAAATCTCTAGCCCACCTTCCTTGGTGTACTTGAGACTGTTTGAGAGGATTTGTTCAATGACGACCAACAACCACTTCTTATCGGTCACGATAATTTTGTCAAGGTCATGGAGATTGACCGTCAGTCCCTTTTGGATAAAGAAAAGTGCGTACTTACGAACCATATCCTTGACCAAGTCCTCCACTTGAACCTGTTCAAAGACCAAATCATAGTGAAAACTCTCTAAACGTAAGTACTGCAAAACCAGATTGGTATAGGAGTCAATCTTGAAAATTTCCTGTTCCAGTTGCTGCTTGACCTCACGATCAGAGACTTCTGCTACTAAAAGGCGACTCGCTGCAATGGGCGTCTTGATCTGGTGAACCCATAAGGTGTAGTAATCAAGCAAATCCGTCAGCTTGCTCTGCGCTTCCGACTTCTTTTGATACAATTCAGACTCACGCTCTTCAAGTTTTTCTGCTAGCGCACATTCCAAAGGAGACTTGGGGTCTCTCTCAGCATAGAGTACTTCCTGCCGGTAAACCTGAGCTTCTGCAAATATATCCCAAGCCAAAAATAAGAAGGTCAAAAAACTACTGAGCAGAAAGAAATAAAGAAAATAAGTTCCTAGACTAGCAAATAAAAACTGAAAGAGAAGGACGAGAAAGCCTAATGAAAAAATATAGGTAAAAACGCGACTGCGAGAGCGCAGATAGGCTAGAAAAAATGATTTCCAATCAAGCATGTTTCAGTCCGTATCCTATCCCTTTCTTGGTTTCGATAAAGCCAGCTAATCCTTGTTCCTCAAGCTTTTTGCGCAAACGAGCAACGTTGACAGACAAGGTGTTATCATCGATGAAAAAGTCGCTGTTCCAGAGTTCCCGCATCAGGTCATCACGCGCCACGATATTGCCAGCATGTTCAAACAAGACTCGTAAAATCTGAAATTCATTCTTGGTTAGGCTCAGGACTTCACCCTGATAGTGCAGGTCCATAGACTTAGTATTGAGGATTACACCTGCATACTCTAGCAAACTTTCATCCCGTCCAAACTCATAGGAACGGCGCAGTAAGCCCTGAACCTTAGCCAATAGAACCTGCTGGTCAAAAGGCTTGGTCACAAAGTCGTCCGCTCCCATATTGATCGCCATGACGATATCCATAGCCTGATCTCTCGATGACAGAAACATGATAGGCACCTTGGAAATCTTGCGAATCTCCTGGCACCAGTGGTAACCATTAAAAAGAGGCAGACCGATATCCATGAGGACCAGATGAGGCTCCGACTGAACAAAAAGGCTCAATACTTCCATAAAATCTTCTACCAAAATGACCTCAAAGCCCCACTCAGAGAGCAGTTTCCCAACTTGTTGCCGAATAACTTGGTCATCTTCTACTAGTAAAATCTTGTGCATGCGCTCCTCCTTTGCTATTTCTCAAAGTATCAAAACCCTTCATATCAGATTTACAGATCAGTATCTCATACTGTTTAGCAGCATATTTCCCAAATCCAGATCAGAAAACAGATGCTAAATAGAGAACATTCCCACTGATATCATACCTTATTTTTAATTATAGTTCCAGCCTTATCCTATATTTTCCTTTTTGTGCTCATTTAGTTAGCGTTTCTTTAACTTATTTAATAGATCTAGCCTTCTTATTGACAAGCTAGCCATGATTTGTTAGAATATGAATGAACAAAAAATTTATTCATTCACGAAAAATAAGGAGGTTAAATCATATTGGACAAAAAACAATCTTTAAAGACAGCAGCCTATGAAGTTTTTTCAAAAAAAGGTTACAAGGCAACAGGAATTTCAGAAATTGCTAGGCAAGCTGGTGTTGCAGTAGGCTCTTTCTATAACTATTACGAGAGTAAAGAAGCCATTTTTCTAGACATCTATATAGATGAAAACAACCGTGTTCGCCAAGCTATGATTGAAGAACTGGATTGGGAAATTGATATGATTGATCTTATTAGTCAACTCTTTGCTCAGTCCAGAGCACTCGTTTCTTCCAATAAAATCCTTGCAGAATGGTACAATCCTGCCATAGCCGATGACTTGCACAGCTACTATTCCTCGGAAGAAGGCAAAGTCGCAAATCCTTTTCATCAGTTTCTAGTTAAAACTTTTACAAATCGTATGCAGGATGAAGGGTACTCGCCAGAAAAGATTCAAGAGATTTTACAGGTTTATAATCTGTTTTACTATATGGATATGCACATCACGGAAAAAGATTTTCCAGATATTGGCAAAACTGTTGAAATACTTGCAACCAACTTCATTAAAGGAGTTCTAAAATAAAGAATGGATTTCTTTATTTTTTGAAAAAGATATGAATGAATTATTATATAGTTCATTCATAAAATTAAGAACAGGAGTCATAAAAAATGAAAAGAGGTAAAAAAATGTTTATTATCATTCTGTCAACACTTGGAGCGCTATGTATTATAACTTGGGGTGCCATCGCCTATCTTGGACGAAGCCAGACATTATTGATAAAATCTATCGAAAACCCCAGCGGAGATCTATATTTAATTCATATCACAAAGCCAAGTCAGCAAACCTGGAAAGCAGGGGCTTATGCTAAGTTTACACTCCCTGATACCTCGTCTACTGCTAAAAAATATGAAGCTAAGGGAGAGCAAACCAGTCGATGGCTAACCATTGCCTCCACACCTGATGAAGATGAAATTCTCATTTTGACTCATAATAGTGGTAGCCACTTTAAGGAAACCTTGACACATTTACCGTCTGGCAGTGAGATTGAGATGAGTTGGTTGGATTCCTCTTTAACCATTAAAGATACGAATCAGCCACTAGTTTGCTTTGCATCTGATGTTGGTATTTCTGCTCTACGCCCCCTTATCAAAGAATGGTCTGGTAAATGTCCGATTATTCTCAACCATTTTGACAAAGGAGTTACTATTTTCGATAATGAGATGAAGGAACTGGCTCAAAAAACATCGAATTTTACTTATAAAACTAGCGATGAACTTTCTCAAAGTCAAGCATTTTTAAAACATGCTATTGATGAATACGGCAATCAAGCCAGCTATCTCATCACAGGTCAGCCTGATGATGTAAATGAGATGAAGAATTTTTTAAAGGAAAATGGGATTGATAGCAAAAACATACAAGTAAGCTCGTTTAGAGGTTTGAAATAGGAGCAATCTATCTTCTATGTATTTCAATCAAACCCTACTAGGTCATTCGAACAAGCCTACTAGCTAATTCTATGTAAATGTGGTAGGATAAACATAGAGAAAGGAGCTTTTATGGCTAATATTTTTGACTACCTGAATGATGTAGCGTACGATTCCTTTTATGACCTCCCCGTGAACGTGTTAGATGTTCTTGCCTTGACTGAATTAACCTATCTTCCTTTTGATGATGTAGTCGCCCAAGAACCAAAGCCTCTCATAGATCTAGCACCTCAAATCCCTAGAGAAACGACGATGCTGACCAATAAGAACCGCCTCCAGTTGTTGGATCATCTCGCTCAACACAAACGCTTTAAAAATTGCAAGCTATCAAATTTTATCAATGATATTGATCCTGAATTGCAAAAACAGTTCGCAGCTATGGCTTATCGTATCAGTCTCGATACCTATTTGCTTGTTTTTCGTGGAACTGATGACAGTATCATCGGTTGGAAAGAAGATTTCCATATGACCTATATGAAAGAAATCCCAGCTCAAAAACATGCTCTCCAGTATTTAGAGAACTTTTTAGCCCAACATCCTAATCAGAAGGTTATTTTAGCAGGGCATTCAAAAGGAGGCAATCTAGCTGTCTATGCTGCTAGTCAACTCGATACACTTCTACAAAAAAACATTGTCGCTGTCTATACTTTTGATTCCCCTGGGCTTCACAAGGAACTAACCGAAACACCTGGCTATCAAAACATGATGGAAAGAACGAAAGTATTTGTCCCACAAGGTTCTATCATCGGGATGATGCTGGAAATTCCGGACAAAAAAATCGTCGTTCGAAGCACTGCCTTAGGCGGTCTTGCCCAGCATGACACCTTTAGTTGGCAGATTGAAGACAAACACTTTGTCCAACTAGACGAGACCAATAGTGACAGCCAGCAAGTCGATACAACCTTTAAGGAATGGGTTGAGACGGTCCCTGATACTGAACTGCAGCTCTACTTTGACCTCTTTTTTGGAATCATTCTCGATGCAGGCATCTCTTCTATCAACGACCTTTCTTCCTTCAAGGTCATTGAACACATTCACCATCTCTTTGTCCAAGCTCAATCCCTCACTCCCGAAGAAAGAGAAACCATGGGACGACTAACCCAACTCTTGATTGACACCCGCTACCAAGCTTGGAAAAATCGTTAAAATAAGAAAGTCAATGAATCACCGATTCGTTGGCTTTTTTAGAAAAAAGGGTCAGAAAAGTTAGCCTAAATCACAAACCTTGACTACAGATTCATTTTTTGTTAAAATGTAACAAATCTTATTACATCCAATATAAGATAAATCCATGAAAGGACTTCTACTATGAAATCATTAAAAGGTATTTTATTTATCGGGCTTAGTATGTTTCTGACTATCCTAGCTTGGCTCAGTTCAGGTGTTAGTCAGTTTCTAATCCCTGGTTTAGCTCTCACTACGCTCTCACTTACTTTTATACTAGCTAGCCGTTTACCCTTGCTTGAGGCTTGGTTTAACGGACTTGAAAAAATGTATCTAGCTCATAAATTCACGGCTTTTCTATCCATTCTCCTACTAACCCTACACAACTTTAGCATGGGAGGCCTCTGGGGTTCGCATTTGGCCGCACAGTTTGGAAATATCGCTATCTATATCTTTATCAGCATTGTTCTGGTTGCCTATCTGGGACAATATATCCAGTATGAAGCATGGAGATGGATTCATCGATTGGTTTATCTAGCCTATATCTTTGGTCTCTTTCATGTTTTGATGATCATGGGAAATCGTCTCCTCTCCTTTAGTTTCCTAGGTCTTATCTTTGGAATCTATGCTATTTTAGGCTTGCTTGCAGGTTTTTATATTATTTTCCTTTATCAAAAGATCGGTTTCACCTATCTTGGAAAAATCGTAGGAATCAAACGCCTCAACCACGATACGACTGAAATTGAAATAGAACTTAGCCATCCTTTCACCTACGAATACGGGCAATTTGCCTTTCTAAAAATTTTCCAAAAAGGTTTTGAGACTGCTCCACATCCTTTCTCCATCTCTGGAGGAAAAGGACGAACTCTTTATTTTACGATAAAAAACTCTGGTGACCACACCAAGAATATCTATGACAATCTTCAAGTCGGTAGCAAGGTTGCTGTTGATCGCGCCTATGGGCATATGACTATGGAACACGGTCCAAAGCAGCAAATCTGGATTGCAGGTGGAATTGGAATGACACCCTTCATCTCTTATATCCGGGAGCATCCTATCCTAGACAGAAATGTCCGCTTCTACTATAGTTTCCGTGGGGAGGAAAATGCTGTCTACCTAGATCTACTTCGTGACTACGCCCGTCAAAATGCTAACTTTGACCTTCAGCTGGTCGATAGCAATGAAAAAGGATACCTGACTTTGGATCAAGAAGAAATCCCTGACCAGTCTACTGTTTATATGTGTGGACCTCTTCCTATGATGAAGGCCCTTGCCAAGCAAATCAAGAAAAAGAATCCCAAAGCAAAACTCATTTACGAAGGTTTCAAGTTTAAATAAGATCATTGTCCCTCTAACACAAATGAGGGACTTTCTTTTCACTTTATTTCTCTCTTCTATGCTATACTTAGTTTAGTACATTCTTTGAGATTGGAGCCAGTATGAAAATCCATAAAACCGTGAATCCCATTGCCTATGAAAACACTTATTATCTGGAAGGGGACCAACACCTGATTGTGGTTGACCCAGGTAGCCATTGGAAAGCTATCCGCAAGACTATCGAAAAAATCAACAAACCAGTCTGCGCGATTCTCCTGACCCACACCCACTACGACCATATTATGAGTCTGGACTTGGTTCGTGAGACTTTTGGAAATCCCCCAGTTTATGTAGCAGAGAGTGAAGCTAGCTGGCTTTATACACCTGTAGATAATCTCTCTGGTCTCCCTCGTCATGATGATATGGCAGACGTGGTCACAAAACCTGCAGAGCACACCTTTGTCTTTCATGAAGAATACCAGCTTGAGGAATTTTGTTTTACAGTTCTACCAACCCCAGGGCACTCTATCGGCGGCGTTTCCCTGGTCTTTCCTGATGCCCATCTTGTCTTGACCGGAGATGCTCTTTTCCGAGAAACCATCGGTCGGACAGACCTTCCTACAGGTAGCACGGAACAACTCCTTCATAGCATTCAGACGCAACTCTTCACCCTCCCTAACTACGATGTCTACCCTGGGCATGGTCCAGCTACGACTATCGCTCACGAAAAGACCTTTAATCCCTTTTTCTAACAAGCAAAAAACCAAGGATAATTTCCTTGGTTTTTGTCTTACCAAATAATCACACGGTCCTCTGGTGAACGCCACATGCCGTCGCCTTCTTTGACATCATAGGTTATAAAGAAGTCATCGAAGTTTGGTACTTGAACATTGACACGGAGTTTGGCAGGCGCGTGCACGTCGACACTGGCCATGAGTTTCATCAACTCAGGACGGCCTTTCATACGCCAGATACGAGCAAAGTTGTGGAAGAATTCTTCAGCTGAGAAGTCTGGTTCTCTCTTGGCAGCTTCAAGGGCAGCAGCAATTCCTCCCAAGTCAGCAACGTTTTCAGACACGGTTAGTTTCCCGTTGATTCTTGCACCGTAAGATTCTTGCCCATCAAACTGGTCGATAACTTTCTGCGTTTTTTCTTTAAAGGCAGCATAGTCGCTTTCTGTCCACCAATCCTTGAGGCTACCATTTTCATCAAAGGACGCACCATTTGTGTCAAAGGCGTGAGAAATCTCGTGGGCAATAACAGCCCCAATACCACCGTAGTTGGCAGAAGACGACTGATGCAAGTCATAGAATGGAGCCTGCAAAATGGCCGCTGGGAAGACAATCAAGTTCTTCTGAGGATTGTAGTAGGCATTAACCATGTGAGCTGGCATCCCCCACTCCTTGTAGTCAACCGGTTGGTTCCACTTGCTCCAGCTGTGCTTGATTTCCACACGCGCAAAGGCTAGAGCATTCTCAAAGAGACTGGCAGTTTCATCCACTACTTTGTCCTTGTAGCGTTCTGGCAATTCCTCTGGATAACCGATATAAGGCTTGATGACATTGAGTTTGACAATGGCCTTATCACGCGTTTCAGGTGTGAGCCAGTCGTTCTTAGCCAAGCGTTCCTTATAAACGTCAATCATAGTTGCTACTTTTTTCTCTACGTCTGCCTTGGCTTCTGGAGAGAATTTTTCATGCGCATACCAGAGACCAAGAGCTTGCTTGAAAGGACCTTGGGCCAAGTGATAAGCTGCCTTGACCTTGTCCTGTGCTTCTGGCACACCTGAAAGGGCACGTCCGTAGGCACCTGACAAAACACGAATCTCGTCAGTTAGATAGCTGGTTGAGAGATTGACCACACCCAAAGTCAAGGTTGCTTTGAGTAAAGGCCAAGCTTCTTCACTATAGAATTGGTCTGCTGCTTGCCAGAAACGTTCCTCGTCCACGATAACCTTGTCTGGTACTTGTCCAAGAACGATTTGGAAGAAGTCATCCAAAGGTAGGGCAGGGGCGAATTTCTTGAAATCTTCATAAGAATATGGATGGTAGAGTTTGGCATATTCTGAACTTTCTTCGTTAGAAAGAACCACTGCTGCGATACGACGGTCCAATTCCAATCTCTTCTCTAGTAAGTCTTCGATTTCCTCATCTGAAAAATCATAGGCTTTGAGAAGATTTGCAGTACTTTCCTTCCAAAGAGTCAAGAGTTCCTCACGCTGAGGATGGTCTTCAGCGTAGTAAGTCGTATCTGGCAAAATAGTCCCTGGTGCACTGGCCCAGAGAACATTGGTTCTGGCATCCATAAAGTCTGGTGATACGCCAAATGGGAGGAAGTTTGGCTTACCAGCTAGTTCAAACTCTGCCAGTTTGCTGGTGAAATCTGCGAAGCTCTCCAAGTCTTGGTATTCCTTAAGTAGAGGAAGGACAGGCTTGATTCCATCTGCTTCTCTCTTGTCAAAATCACGTACCATACGATGGTACTTAACAAAGTTTGCGAGGATAGCATCCTCTGGAACCTCTTCACCCGCCAACCACTTGTCCGTAGTCGCCAGCATCAACTCTTCAATTTCCTCGTCAAGGTCAATAAAACCACCTGTTCGAGATTTGTCAGCTGGAATGACAGCTGTTTTTTCCCATTCGCCATTGATTGCATCATAAAAATCGTCTTGATAACGTGTCATCTTGTTCTCGCTTTCATTTTTTCACTTATTCTTAGCTTAGCAAAAAACACTTGGGAATGCAATTAAAAATGGTTTCTCTTTTTTCTTCATTTTTCAGTTATTATTTTAAATTTTTCAAAAATTAACTTGACTTAATTTTTTTTTTAAGGTATATTAAAAGGTAGGAGGAATACAACTGTATGATACGTATCGAAAACCTAAGTGTCTCCTACAAAGAAACGTTGGCACTAAAGAATATTTCACTAGTGCTCCAAGGACCAACTATTACCGGAATTATTGGTCCAAACGGTGCTGGAAAATCAACTTTATTAAAAAGTATGTTGGGAATTATCCCACATGAAGGTCAGGCCTTTCTCGATGACAAAGAAGTCAAGAAATCTTTACATCGAGTTGCCTATGTCGAGCAAAAGATCCATATCGACTACAATTTCCCTATCAAGGTCAAGGAATGCGTCTCTCTGGGACTCTATCCATCCATCCCACTCTTTCACACCTTAAAGGCCAGCCACTGGAAAAAAGTGGCAGATGCACTTGAAATCGTTGGGCTCTCAGACTATGCTGATCGCCAAATCAGCCAACTCTCAGGAGGACAATTTCAACGTGTGTTGATTGCCCGCTGTTTAGTGCAGGAAGCTGACTACATCTTTCTAGATGAGCCATTTGTCGGGATTGACTCGGTTAGTGAAGAGATTATCATGAACACGCTGAGAGACCTTAAAAAAGCTGGTAAAACAGTTCTCATCGTCCATCATGACCTCAGCAAAGTCCCCCATTATTTCGACCAAGTTTTGCTTCTCAATCGAGAATTAATAGACCTTGGTCCAACTGAAGAAACCTTTACCGAAGCCAATCTCAAAAAAGCTTATGGTAGCAAACTCTTTTTTAATGGAGGTGACCTATGATAGCAGAATTTATCGATGGATTGCAACATTTCCATTTCCTACAAAATGCCTTGATAACAGCTATAGTCATCGGGGTGGTTGCTGGAGCTGTGGGATGTTTTATCATCTTACGTGGAATGTCTCTCATGGGGGATGCCATTTCTCACGCAGTTTTGCCCGGCGTAGCCCTTTCCTTTATCCTGGGAATTGATTTCTTTATTGGAGCGATCATCTTTGGCTTGATGGCTTCCATCATCATTACCTACATCAAGGGTAACTCTATCATCAAGAGTGACACTGCCATTGGTATTACCTTTTCATCTTTCTTAGCCCTAGGTGTCATCTTGATTAGTGTTGCCAAGAGTTCGACAGACCTCTTCCATATCCTTTTTGGGAATATTCTCGCTGTCCAAGATACGGACATGTGGATCACCATTGGTGTGGGGGCAATCATTCTCTTGATTATCGGGATTTTCTTTAAACAACTATTGATTACATCCTTTGACGAGCTCCTAGCTAAAGCCATGGGAATGCCTGTCAATTTCTACCACTATCTGCTCATGGTGCTCTTGACCCTTGTGTCAGTCACTGCCATGCAAAGTGTTGGAACTATTCTTATTGTGGCCATGTTGATCACCCCAGCTGCGACGGCTTACCTTTATGCGAATAGCCTAAAGAGCATGATTTTTCTTTCATCAACCCTAGGGGCAACCGCTTCTGTTTTGGGACTCTTTATCGGCTATAGCTTCAACCTCGCAGCAGGATCCAGCATCGTGCTCACATCCGCCAGCTTCTTCTTAATCAGTTTCTTTATCTCTCCAAAGCAACGATACTTGAAACTAAAAAATAAAAAAATCAATAAATAAGGGGAGACCCTTTCTGGAGGAATCTAATGAAAAAATTAGGTACATTGCTTGTACTCTTTCTTTCCGTCATTGCACTTGTAGCATGTGCTAGCGGAAAAAAAGATGCTACTTCTGGTCAAAAACTAAAAGTTGTTGCTACAAACTCAATCATCGCTGATATTACCAAAAATATCGCTGGCGATAAGATCGATCTTCACAGTATCGTTCCTGTTGGTCAAGACCCACACGAGTACGAACCACTTCCTGAAGACGTAAAGAAAACTTCTGAGGCTGACCTCATTTTCTATAACGGTATCAACCTTGAAACAGGTGGCAATGCTTGGTTTACCAAATTGGTCGAAAATGCCAAGAAAACTGAAAACAAAGACTACTTTGCAGTCAGCGAAGGCGTTGATGTTATCTACCTTGAAGGCCAAAACGAGAAAGGCAAAGAAGACCCACACGCTTGGCTCAACCTTGAAAATGGGATGATTTATGCTAAAAATATCGCTAAACAGTTGATTGCAAAGGATCCTAGCAACAAGGAATTCTACGAAAAAAATCTCAAAGAATATACTGAAAAGCTAGACAAACTGGACAAGGAAGCCAAAGAGAAATTTAACAATATCCCTGCTGAAAAGAAACTCATCGTAACCAGCGAAGGATGCTTCAAATACTTCTCTAAAGCTTACGGAGTTCCAAGTGCCTACATCTGGGAAATCAACACAGAAGAAGAAGGAACACCGGAACAAATCAAGACCTTGGTTGAAAAACTTCGCCAAACAAAAGTTCCATCACTCTTTGTTGAATCAAGTGTCGATGACCGTCCAATGAAGACTGTTTCACAAGACACAAATATTCCAATTTACGCACAAATCTTTACTGACTCAATCGCTGAAGAAGGTAAAGAAGGTGACAGCTACTACAGCATGATGAAATACAACCTTGACAAGATTGCTGAAGGTTTGTCAAAATAATCCATTAAAAACGTCATTCTCACCGAATTGGCGTTTTTTCAATTTCCGGTCAAATCATTGGAAAAATCTGACAATTCTCGGTAAAATAAAAGAAAAAAGAATGGAGTAGTTTCATGACCACTTTTCTCGGAAATCCTGTAACTTTTACAGGTAAACAACTGCAAGTCGGAGACAAGGCACTTGACTTTTCTCTCACTACAACCGATCTCTCTAAAAAAACGCTAGCTGACTTTGATGGAAAGAAAAAAGTCTTGAGTGTTGTCCCTTCTATCGATACTGGTATCTGCTCAACGCAAACACGTCGCTTCAACCAAGAACTAGCCAACCTTGACAATACTGTCGTTCTTACTGTTTCAATGGACCTACCATTTGCCCAAGGACGCTGGTGTGGGGCTGAAGGTCTTGACAATGCCATCATGCTTTCAGACTACTTTGACCATTCTTTCGGGCGCGATTATGCCCTCTTGATCAACGAATGGCATCTCCTTGCACGTGCCGTCTTTGTTCTCGATACTGACAATGTCATCCGTTATGTAGAATACGTTGACAATATCAACACGGAGCCAAACTTTGAAGCTGCTATTGCTGCAGTTAAAGAACTAGACTAAAATCACAAGCATTATGACAGAAAGCTAGAGAAATCTAGCTTTTTTTGGTATACTAGATGGAGAGAATATACAAGAGGAAACGAATGACTCCAAATAAAGAAGATTATTTAAAATGTATTTATGAAATCGGTACGGACATGCAAAAAATCACCAACAAAGAAATTGCTGCCCGTATGCAGGTCTCTCCGCCTGCTGTAACAGAGATGATCAAACGCATGAAAAGTGAAAATCTCATCCTCAAGGATAAGGAGAACGGCTATCTATTGACAGATATTGGCCTCAAACTGGTCTCTGAGCTCTATCGTAAACACCGTTTGATTGAAGTCTTTCTAGTTCACCATCTAGACTATACTAGCGATCAAATCCACGAAGAAGCTGAGGTCCTAGAGCACACTGTCTCTGACCTATTTGTAAAGAGACTGGATAAACTGCTCGGTTTCCCTCAAACCTGCCCCCACGGTGGAACCATACCTGCCGAGGGAGAACTTTTGGTTGAAATTAATAACCTGCCACTAGCGGCCGTCCAGGAAGCTGGAACCTATCTCCTGACTCGGGTTCATGATAGCTTTGAACTACTCAAATATCTAGAAAAGCACGCAATTCATATCGGTGACCAACTCCAAGTCAAGCAGTTTGATGGCTTTTCCAATAGCTTTACTCTGGTCAACAAAGACGAAGACCTCCAAGTTAGTATGGATATCGCCAAACAACTCTATGTCGAAAAAATCAACTAAGCCCTTATTCCTGAAAGAAATTCCTTTTAGGGATTTTTTATTATGTTAGTTGCAACTCCCATTCGTTTGGTGTAGAATGAAGGTAGATAAAAGAGGGAGGTCTTCCTATGAAAAGGCTCTTTAGAATCCATTTTGCAGCCATTGCAGTCAGCGATTTGCTACTATTAGCAATTTTTATCTCCAAAACCGATCTCTCTGTAGACTGGCTCCTGCTGTCTGGTTTTATTTTCATCCTTGCTC
The DNA here is from genome assembly GCF_053628175.1 of Streptococcus sp. 151470009-6. NCBI lineage: Bacteria > Bacillati > Bacillota > Bacilli > Lactobacillales > Streptococcaceae > Streptococcus > Streptococcus sp. 151470009-6. The sequence continues at coordinate 156,723 of NZ_JBSEZF010000004.1, read as the reverse complement.
AAGGACTACTGCTATTTCGCTTGGTCAACCGACTCCAAAAACATTTCTCTGAGATTTATGCTCAAATCAATAAAAAATTTCGCTTCTACTATTTAGGGGTGCTCATTAGCGATTTTCTATTATTTGTCCTTTTAGCCTTCACTAGTTTTCAGCGATTTTCCGCTCTTATGCCAATCGTCACTTCTTGCCATTCTACTTTTTATTATATGACAGCTAACTACCTAAGAGAAAACTATCCCGACTTTTACAACAAACACATTTCTTTATGGGAGTGTTTCTAAACAAAAACCAAGCCAGCTGGCTTGGTTTTCTTATCTATTTTTAGAATCAAGAATGATGGTGACTGGTCCGTCATTGACCAGCTCCACCTGCATATCCGCTCCAAAGATACCTGTCTGAACAGGTACTTCTTGTACTAGTTTTTGATTGAAAGCGTCATAAAAGTCTGATGCCCTATCAGGCTTGGCTGCACCTGTAAAGGCTGGACGATTGCCCTTCTTAGTATCTGCAAAAAGGGTAAACTGAGAAATCGAAAGGATTTCCCCCTCAATATCCTTGACAGATAGGTTCATCTTGCCTTCTGCATCTGAAAAAATCCGCATGTTGACCAGTTTTCTCACAGCATAATCCAGATCTTCCTCTTGGTCCTCTGGGCCTACACCGACCAACAATAAGAGCCCCTGATTGATTTTCCCCTGAACCTGATCTTCGATACTCACTTGGGCTTTTTTAACCCGTTGAATGATGATTTTCATAAGCGCCCTTCTATTCAATTATCCGTTGGTCCGTTTGACTGAGTATACCTCTGGCACACTTTTAATTTTATCCACTACTGTCGTTAGAGTTGAGAGATTTGAGATTCCAAAGGATACATGGATATTGGCAAATTTCATATCCTTGGTTGGTTGAGCATTAACGGTTGAGATATTCTTAGTGGTGTTGGAAAGAACTTGCAGAACATCATTTAAGAGACCTGTACGGTTGAGGCCATAGATATCGATATGGGCAATATATTCCTTGCTTGAGTATTGGTCTTCCCATTCCACATCAAGGAGACGTTGCTCGTAGTTTTCTTGGGCGCGAAGGTTCATACAGTCCACGCGGTGAATGGCCACACCACGGCCCTTGGTGATATAGCCAACAATATCGTCACCAGGCACTGGATTGCAACACTTGGCAATCCGAACGAGGAGTCCTGAGGCACCTTCAATCACCACACCACCCTCATGCTTGACCTTGAGGGTTTCTTTGTTTTCAACCTTAACCTCGCCACCTTTGACAAGTTCTTCTGCTTCCGCCTTGGCCTTGGCACGCTCTTCCTCACGGCGTTCCTTTTCAGTCAGACGATTAAAGACCGTAATGGCACCGATTTCTCCAAAACCAATGGCTGCAAAGAGAGATTCTTCTGTCTTATAGCTGGTCTTTTGAAGGACTTGGTCCATGTGACGCTTGTCCATAAATTTATTGGCTACATAGCCATTTTCTTGGAACTGAGCTATCAGCATTTCACGGCCCTTGTTAACAGACAATTCCTTATCTTGGTTTTTAAAGAACTGACGAATCTTGTTGCGTGCCTTGCTAGTCTTGACCATGTTGAGCCAGTCACGACTCGGTCCAAAGGAGTTGGGGTTGGTGATAATTTCAACCTGATCCCCTGTCTTAAGCTTGGTTGTCAGCGGAACCATACGGCCATTGACCTTGGCACCAGTTGCTTTTTCACCGACTTTGGTATGAATTTCATAGGCAAAGTCAATCGGGCCTGAATCTTTTGGAAGGGAACGTACAGCCCCATCTGGGGTAAAGACGTAAATCTCCTCAGCCAGATAGTTTTCCTTAACAGAATCTACAAATTCCTTGGCATCATCAGCTTGGTCTTGCAACTCAATCATTTCCTTGATCCAGTTCATCCCGATAGCTGATTCTTTGCTGTTGACCTGCCCCTTGATTCCTTTTTTATAAGCCCAGTGAGCCGCAACTCCGTACTCAGCAACCTCGTGCATTTCCTTGGTACGAATCTGGAATTCAATCGGACCTTTTGGCCCATAGACAGTCGTATGGATAGACTGGTAACCATTGGCCTTACGGTTAGCGATATAATCTTTAAAACGCCCAGGCATTGGTTTCCAAAGCTCATGCACATAGCCAAGCATGGCATAGACATCACTATGAGTCTCTAAGATACAGCGAATGGCAATCAGGTCATAAATCTCCTCAAAACGTTTCTTCTTATCCTGCATCTTGCGATAGATCGAATAGATATGCTTGGGACGGCCATAGATTTTCCCTTTTAGATTGCGTTCGGAAGTGTAGTCCTCTAACTTTGTCACGACTTCATCGACCAAAGCCTCACGCTCTCTGCGTTTTTCCTTCATCATGTGAGTGATCTTGTAAAACTCAGTTGGATTGAGATAGCGGAAGGACAAGTCTTCTAACTCCCACTTGACGCTGGAAATCCCCAGACGATGAGCAAGTGGTGCATAGATTTCCATGGTTTCTCTAGAAATACGTTCCTGCTTGTCTTTTCGTAGATGGTTAAGCGTTCTCATGTTATGCAAGCGGTCAGACAGTTTAACCAAGATAACGCGGATATCCTCAGACATGGCCATGAGCATCTTGCGGTGATTTTCCGCTAATTGCTCCTCGATCGATTTGTACTCGACCTTACCAAGCTTCGTCACCCCATCAACAATAATGCGAACATCATGACCAAACTCTTGCTCTAAATCATCCAGTGTAGCATCCGTATCCTCAACCACGTCATGCAAAAAACCGCAGGCAACCGTCACGGCATCTAGCTTGAGTTTAGCTAAAATCCCTGCCACCTGAATGGGATGAATAATATAGGGCTCGCCAGATTTACGGTATTGACCACTATGGCATTCAACGGCGTAAACCAAGGCTTTATGTACAAAAGCAACATCTTCTTTCGATAAATATTTTTGCGTTAAAGCGACAACCTCATCGCCCGTCAAATTCACTTCTTTCGGCATCTATTCTCTCCAATTCTTCCTACCATTTTATCACTTTTTTAAGAATATTAAAACTAGAAAAGCCTGTTTTCATGCCTAGCCTATGCATTTAAAAGAAAAAGCACTGCAAGAGAAACTCTGCAGTGCTTTGCTATTCTATTTATTCATCTTAGTAGACAGTTTTTTCAGTTTCTACGTCGAAGAAGTGTGCTTTGTTCAAGTCAAATCCAAGTTCAACTGTTGCACCTGTTTGCAAGTAGTCACGAGCATCCACTTTTGCAACAAATTCATCTTTACCAACTTGGCAGTAAAGGTGAGATTCTGAACCAAGCAATTCTGATACAGAGATAGTTGCTTTAACCACTGATTCTGGGAATGTTTCAAGGAAAGCAGGTTCTGCATTCACATCTTCTGGACGAATACCGAAGATCAATTCTTTACCTTCGTAGCCTTTATCACGAAGAACTTTCAAAGCTCCTTCTGGAACTTTCAAGCGGAAACCGTCAGAAACAATTTCGCTACCAACCAATTTCACATTGATGAAGTTCATAGCTGGGCTTCCGATAAATCCTGCAACGAATTTGTTAACTGGGTTTTTGTAAACTTCTTGAGGAGTACCGATTTGTTCTACGCGTCCGATAGTACCTGTACCAGCAGGGTTCTTAGTAGCTGACATGATAACGATACGGTCCGCAAGAGTCATCGCTTCTGTTTGGTCGTGGGTTACGTAGATAGTTGTAGCACCGATACGACGGTGGATCTTCGCAATTTCAGCACGCATAGATACACGAAGTTTGGCATCCAAGTTTGACAAAGGTTCGTCCATCAAGAACACTTTTGCATCACGGACGATCGCACGACCCATGGCAACACGTTGACGTTGACCACCTGAAAGGTCAGCTGGTTTACGATCCAAGAACTCTTTCAAGCCAAGGATTACTGCAGCTTCTTGTACACGTTTGTCGATGTCTTCCTTGCTGTATTTACGCAATTTCAAACCGAAAGCCATGTTGTCATAAACAGTCATGTGTGGGTAAAGAGCGTAGTTTTGGAATACCATGGCGATGTCACGGTCTTTTGGAGCTACGTCGTTGACAACCACGCCATCGATAGATGCAGTACCTTCTGTAATGTCTTCAAGACCAGCGATCATACGAAGAGTTGTTGATTTACCACATCCTGAAGGACCTACGAAAACGATAAATTCCTTGTCTTTGATGTCCAAGTTGAAATCTTCAACTGAGTAGTGTTCGCTGTTTGGATATTTTTTGTAAATGTTTTTAAGATTTAATTCTACCATGGAAGGTGAACTCCTTTTATTTTTTGATAGTTATATTATAAATGAAAACGCTTTACATTTCTATGGCAAGGTGACCAAAAAAATAAAAAAGTTCTGTGCAACTTGCACAAAACTTTAGAGAATATCTGGTAAAATCAACTGATAACAAAGGGTGAGATCCGTCAACTCCTTCAACTGAAGTCCTGTCAATTCTTCCCACTTATCAATCTTGTATTGAAGAGAATTGCGGTGCAGATAAAGTTGCTGGGCTGTTTTAGTTAGGACAGCACTATTTTCCCAGAGAGAAAGGATGATCTCCTGAATCTGATCTTGGTCCAGAATCAACTGACTAAGGTATTCTTTGATAATTCTATGGTCAACCAGCCCTTCCCCAAGACTCCAAAGATAGAGCTGTGAAAAAGTATGAACCCCTTGATGACCTTGACGCCACCATGCCTTAAACAAGTCCCGCTCTGCTTGGATTAAATCTGACAGAGCCTGATACCCAGTCTGTGACCAGACCTGCCCTAACATGATAGACAGACGAAGACCAAAATCATACTCTACTGCCTCAATCGTATCGGATAAGATTGAGCGAACAGAGCTGTATTTATCTTGCTGGAGAATAAAAACATAGTCCTGAACTCCGACCTGCAACACTGTCTGGCAGTTTGGAAAGAGGGTCTGCATCATATCCAGCCAAGAGGCTAGATTTTCCTGTTGGTAATAGGATAGATGGCAATAAACCAGTTGTATCTTTTTAAAAGTTTGAGGCGCCTGCCCCTTTCCCTCGATCAGATAGGAATACCAAGGATTGAGTGAACTAGCCTGCTCCTGCTGGGTTAAAAGGGCAATTAACTGCTTTTCACGTTCAGTGAGATTGGTCTCCTCCAGTAAAATCCACTGTTGAGAAGATAGAGGAAGTGTAAGATATCCTAGCTTCTCTATCGGCTGATCTGAAATCTGAGCCTCAGGAAACCAGTCTAGTAATTCTTTTGCAAGCATTTCTACACCTCCACTTTTTGGATACACCACGAAATCAAGGTCTCTAGACGCTCCATATTTTCAGTCAGATGAAGATAACCCATGACCGCTTCAAAGCCAGTCGACATGCGATAAGTTACGACATCCGCATTTTTAGCCTTTGTGTGGCTATTGGTATTGCGCCCACGTTTATAGATTTCTTCTTCTTTTTCCGTAAGGACTTGCTCCTCCAACATGAGGGAAATCAGGCGAGCCTGAGCCTTGGCTGAGACATACTTAGTCGCTTCTTGGTGAAGTTTATTGGGCTTGGTCATGCCTTGCAGGATGAGGTGGCGGCGAATATACATGGAATAAACCGCATCTCCTTCAAAAGCTAACGCAATTCCATTAATGAGATTGACATCAATCACGTGTCCACCTCACTCCATCTTTGGTGTCAAGGAGCTTAATCCCTTGAGCAGCCAGTTGGTCACGGATTTGGTCTGCTGTCGCAAAGTCACGATTATCACGCGCTTCTTGGCGTTTTTGGATCAAGGTTTCGATCTCTGCATCCAAAACTTCCTCAACAAAGACAATTCCAAAGACTTCCAACATAACCGCAAGAGCTTCCTTGACACTTGCATCATAGTTGCCTGAATTGATCCATTTGGCCATTTCAAAGACAACTGTGATACCATTGGCAGCGTTAAAGTCCTCATCCATAGCCGCTACAAACTTATCTTTAAAAGCTTGTAACTCTTGAGCATCTACAGTCCCAGTAAATGGTTGCTCGTAAGTGTTCTTTAGATACTTGAGATTGGTCTCGGCATCACGCACTGCTTTTTCCGTAAAGTTGATTGGTTTACGGTAATGCTGAGTCGCAAAGAAGAAACGAAGCACTTGTCCATCAATGGTTTTGAGGGCATCATGGACAGTGATAAAGTTGCCCAAGGACTTGGACATCTTGACATTGTCGATATTGACAAAGCCATTGTGCATCCAGTAGTTAGCAAAAGTCTTACCTGTTTTAGCTTCTGACTGGGCAATTTCGTTGGTATGATGCGGAAACTCAAGGTCAGCTCCACCACCGTGAATATCGATGGTATCGCCTAAAATCTCAGTAGACATGACCGAACACTCGATGTGCCAGCCTGGACGACCAGGACCCCAAGGGCTGTCCCAAGAAATCTCACCTGGTTTTGCAGCTTTCCAAAGGGCAAAGTCTACAGGATTTTCCTTACGAGCCGTTTCTTCATCGGTACGACCTGAAGCACCCAGCTCCAAATCTTCTAAGGTTTTATTAGCCAACTTGGCATAGTTGTGGGATTTTTCCACGCGGAAATAAACATCCCCCTGGCTCTCGTAGGCAAAGCCTTTTTCAATCAAGTCTTCCACAAAGCGGATTATGTCAGCCATAAACTCGACTACTCGTGGATGGCGAGTCGCAGGTTTCACTTCCAAGGCCGTCACATCCTCACGAAAGGCCGCGATGTACTTGTCCGCAACCTCCTGAGGTGTGATGCCTTCTTCCTTGGCGCGATTGATAATCTTATCATCTACATCTGTAAAATTGGAAATATAATTGACCTCAAATCCCCGATACTCAAAATAGCGGCGAACAGTGTCAAAAGCTACTGTTGAGCGGGCATTGCCGACGTGGATATAGTTGTAGACCGTAGGCCCACAGACATACATCTTAACCTTACCGTCCTCGATTGGGACAAATTCTCGCAAATCACGAGACATGGTGTCGTAAATTTTAATCATGCGGTCCACTCCCTTCTCTATTTCTGACTTTTTCGGCTGAAAACCAGCTCTGCAAAAGGACCAAATTGTCTGAGGCTATCCAGTTGGTAAAAGCGCTGCCCTTCCTCTTGAGTAAAGAGGGGAACTCCCTTTCCTAGGATAAGGGGCGCTATCTGAATAATGAGGTGGTCGAAAAGATCCGCATCCAAGAGCGGTCCTACCAAGGAATTACCACCAATCACAAAGACATTTTTGCCTTTGTCAATCTGGTGAACAAAGTCCACCACATCCCCAGCTACTGGCTGGTAATTGCTGACAGGCAGGTGCCTATCATGCGTAAAGACATAGTTCTCCGTAGCTTGATAAAAACTTTCTACATCTTGCAAATCTTGGATTTCCTCAAAGGTCCGCTTACCCATGATGGTGATATCCATTTGCCTGTAAAAGTCATCATAGCCTGTATCCTCTACAGAACCAAGCTGATGCAGCCAGTCTATCCTGTGCTGGCTGTCTGCCAAGTAGCCATCCAAGGTGATACAGCCGTAAAAATATACTGCCATTCTTGTAGTTACCTTTCTAGTTCCTTGGCTATTATTAAAGCGATAGTGAAAAAAGTCATGGCATCAGCTGTCCGCTCTTCATGGCGGGCATCCCAGGCTCGGTTATGATGATCCACATAGTCAGCTGTGTAGAAGAACTGATAGACTTTACTCTTGCGAAATTGACTCCAAGCCATGATAGCTGAAGCTTCCATGTCCACCACTTTGGCTCCAGCAGCCAAGCGACGCTTGACCTTATCAGGCGTTTCTCGATAAAAGGCATCAGTCGTCCAAGACTTGGTGCGGATATGCTCGATGCAAGATTTGTTCAAAGCTTCTTCCATGGTTAAGAGCAAAGTTTCGTCATAAGCTATCTCATCACTTGGAGGAGCGTAATGGTAACTTGTACCTTCATCACGTAGAGCTGAACTTGGTAGGATAATCTTATCTGCCTGAATAGACTGATCGAGAACTCCACAAGAACCTAGAATGATGAAATTCTTGAAGCCTCTGGCCGCCAACTCCTCCAGCTGGCCGACTATCATAGGAGCCCCAATCGGAGCCAACATAACTGCTAGCTTGATAGGACCTTGGCGGTAAATATACCATGGATGCTGTCCGTTTATGCTTTTCAAATAGCCTCCTGGATAGACTGCTTCTGACTCAATCAAACGTTTCAGAATTTCGCCATTAAAGGACAGGATGATGGTTTCACACACTTCACCCTTGTCATGGACTGACTTTTCAGTTGGCTCAATAACTGCTACTACATCTTCAAATTCCTCTAATAGCATAAGTTCTCTTTCTTTAAAGCTTCAGCAAATCCAGCTTCATCTTTTCTATGCGGCGCAGCTTGGTCTCATCTTTTTTGGCTTCACTGATATAGCGAGCCCATTCGCGCTGGTGGCTAGGCGGCAGTTTTGTAAAGCGCTCCTTGGCGGGACCGTCCAAACCTTCTTTCAGTTCAAGGATTACCTGGTTCAAAATAGCATCTGATAAATCTGACATGTCGGTTCCTCCTGTCATATTTTACTTAGATAACTTTGCCAACCTTTTCTAAAGACTTGACGAATGGTGGCTGGCTTCACGGGCATGCTCTAGCTTGTCTAGATAGTATTTCCGTTTCTCCTCTACCTCGTGAATGGTCGGCTCATCTTTCTGTCCATGAACTCGAACGATCTTAGCCGGAATACCGACGACCGTCACATCACTAGGTACATCTGCCACAACTACTGCTGCTGCTCCCACCTTAGCATTTTCACCGATTTCCACCGGTCCAATAACTTGGGCATGAGCCGATATGAGAGCTCCTTTACGAACGGTCGGATGGCGTTTCCCACAGTCTTTCCCAGTTCCCCCAAGAGTCACCCCATGATAGAGGAGAACTCCCTTCTCAACAATAGCCGTTTCTCCAATGACTAGGCCTGAACCATGGTCGATAAAGACACCTGATTCTATCTGAGCCCCCGGATGGATCTCAATCTGAGTCCAAAAGCGCCAAAACTGACTGTGCATACGAGCCAAGAGTTTAAAGCCATGCTTCCAGAGAAAATGCGAGAGACGGTGGGCAGCCAAGGCCTTGACACCCGGATAGGTCAGTAGAACCTCCAAAGTGGTGCGCGCCGCTGGATCATTTTCTTTTACAATATCAATGGTTTCGCGCCACCATCCCATACATTTCTCCTTTCTTATTCTGAGTCTTTTGGTTTGTGTGTAAATTCTTTCTTCGGTTTGTGATCCTTGTGATGACGTGGACGGTGAGGACGTTCAGACTTTTCACCTTTTTCATCACGCTCAGGTTTTGGTGGACGTGGAAGAAGAGCCTTCATAGAAGCATCAACACGTCCTTTTTCATCAATCTTGATAACTTTGACATCGACTTCGTCTCCAATAGCCACCAAGTCTTCGACATTATTGGTACGCGTCCAAGCCATTTCCGAAATGTGAACAAGGGCGTCTGTCTTGTCAAAGAGGTTGACAAAGGCACCAAATTTCTCGATACGAACAACCTTGGCATGGTAAACTTCATCGACTTTAGCCTCACGCACCAAACCAGCAATAATTTCTTTAGCACGATTGATAGCATCTTGGTCGCTAGAGTAGATAGACACATTTCCTTCTTCGTCGATATCAATCTTAACGGCTGTTTCAGCGATAATCTTGTCAATCGTTTCTCCACCCTTACCGATGACAATCTTAATCTTGTCCACATCAATCTTGATGGTATCAATTTTCGGAGCAGTTGGAGCCAATTCTGGGCGAACTTCTGGAATGGTTGTTTCAATCACATCAAGGATTTCAAAACGGGCTTTCTTGGCTTGAGCAAGGGCTTCTGTCAAGATTTCTGCAGTAATCCCTTGGATTTTGATATCCATTTGAAGGGCTGTAATCCCGTCACGAGTACCTGCAACCTTAAAGTCCATGTCTCCAAAGTGGTCTTCCAAACCTTGGATATCTGTCAAGACTGTATAGTTATTTCCATCTGAGATGAGACCCATGGCAATACCAGCTACTGGCGCCTTGATTGGCACACCACCAGCCATAAGGGCAAGAGTTCCTGCACAGATAGAGGCTTGAGATGATGAACCATTTGATTCCAAGACTTCTGCTACCAGACGGATAGCGTATGGGAATTCTTCCAAGCTTGGCAAGACTTGAGCAAGAGCACGCTCACCGAGAGCACCGTGACCAATTTCACGACGACCAGGCGCACCGTAACGACCTGTTTCCCCTACAGAGTATTGAGGGAAGTTATAGTGGTGCATAAAGCGTTTCTTGTACTCTGGATCCAAACCATCGATGATTTGAGTTTCCCCCATTGGAGCCAAGGTCAAGACTGAAAGGGCCTGAGTTTGCCCACGAGTAAAGAGACCGGAACCGTGTACGCGAGGAAGGAAGTCAACGACTGCATCCAAAGGACGAATTTCATCGACCTTACGTCCGTCAGGACGAACCTTGTCTTCTGTGATCAAACGGCGCACTTCAGCATGTTCCATTTGTTCCAAGATTTCAGCCACATCACGCATGATACGGTCAAATTCTTCATGGTCTGCGTATTTTTCTTGGTAAACGGCAGTCACTTGGTCTTTCACTGCTTGAGTAGCAGCTTCACGCGCTAATTTTTCTTCTACTTGAACCGCTTTTTGGAGGTCACTGTTGTAAGCTGCGATGATTTCAGCCTGTAATTCAGCATCTACGTGGAGCAATTCTACTTCTGCTTTTTCTTTACCAACAGCAGCAACGATCTCTTCTTGGAAAGCAATCAATTCTTTGACTGCTTCGTGCCCTTTGAGAAGAGCTTCCAACATGATTTCTTCTGACAATTCTTTGGCACCAGACTCAACCATGTTAATAGCGTGTTTGGTACCAGCTACTGTCAATTCAAGAAGCGAACGCTCTGCTTGTTCTTGACTTGGGTTGATGATGATTTGGCCATCTACATAGCCTACTTGTACCCCAGCGATTGGTCCGTCAAATGGAATATCTGAGATAGAAAGTGCCAAGGATGAACCAAACATAGCTGCCATTGGTGCAGATGCATTTTCATCATAAGAAAGAACCGTATTGATCACTTGCACTTCATTACGGAAACCTTCCGCAAACATTGGACGGATTGGACGGTCAATCAAACGCGCTGTCAAGGTAGCATCTGTTGAAGGACGTCCTTCACGTTTCATAAAGCCACCAGGAAACTTCCCAGCCGCATACATTTTTTCTTCGTAGTTGACTTGAAGAGGGAAGAAATCCCCAGTTGCCATCTTCTTAGACATAACGGCCGCAGTCAAGACAGTTGACTCACCGTAACGCACGACAACTGCACCATTTGCTTGCTTAGCAACCTGACCAGTCTCTACGATTAACTTACGACCCGCAAAAGTCGTTTGAAACACTTGTTTTGTCATTTTAATCCCCTTTGGATTGATGAAATTATACGCCTTGCCTACAAAGATCAAGATACTAAGCCGTTAAGCAACTCAAAGGAAAATAGGAAATCGAACGACGGAGCGACTGCTCCTAGGTAGATTTATTTTTTTCCACAGAGTTGTAGGCGTGTTCAATTAATCAAGATATTTTGGACGGTTCGGCTTGCCGAACATTTCTGTAGAAAAATAGGAAGGTGACGCCGCACTCGATGAGTGCAAGGAAGCTTATCTTTTTTCCTAAGAAATGAGACCAAAATTCAATTAAGTAGTTTTTTTGATATTTCACTGGAATAGTGCGGACGGGAGGTAAAATTATCCAGTGGATGATTTTAGGAATCCAGGGAATTTCATCCCTTATTTTTTAGCCTGAAGTCTAAAAAATTCCGTCCTAGAAAATAACAGAGTTATTCTCTAGGATACCACTATAGCGTGAAATATCTTTTAAATACTCACTCCGTTCGCGTTTTTTGAGACACCTATTATCATATTTTGTTTAAAAAATAATCCACTTTAAACAAACTTCTACAACCTAAATACCCTCATCTTTGTATCAAGTACGTACAGAGTCTATTTTATCATATTTTTCTTAAAAAGTGCGGGCTTTTCTATTAAAAAGGAACCATTCCCCTCAACTGAGAAGAATGGTTTGCTTTTTATTACCCTAAAGACTGATGATTAAACAAGGCATGGGTTGCTTGGTGAATGTATTTTGCTGTTTCAGCATTGTTCATGGTGTAGAGATGCACACCTGCGACATCCTGGGTTACCAAGTCTACGATTTGATCCACTGCGTAGGCAAGTCCTGCTGCTCTGAGCGACTCAGGGTCATGCTCGTACTTGTCTAAGATGGCCTTAAATTTACGTGGAAGGTGGATATTCTCACAAGTCTTCAAGAGACGAAGCGCTTGGTTACGGTTCAGAATTGGCATGATACCCGCATGAATAGGAACATCAATCCCTGCCAAGGTACACTTGTCTTGGAAATCATAGAAACGCTCATTGTCAAAGAAAAGTTGCGTTACGAGACTTGAACAGCCTGCGTCCACTTTCTTCTTGAGATTTTGAATATCCGAGATCTGGTTTGGCGAGTCAGGATGCCCTTCAGGATAACAAGCTCCAATAATATCAAAGTGAGGGGCTTGTTCCTTGATGAACTCGATCAAATCCGTTGCGTAGCGGAAATCCTTTTGTGGCTCCACATCAGGGATAATATCCCCACGCAAGGCCAAGATTTTCTGTACCCCAACCTTATCCAAGTCTGCAATGGTTTCAGCAACCTTTTCCTTGGTCAGATAGATAGCTGGCAAGTGGGCAATAGTTGGAATCGCCAAATCATTCTGGATAAAGTCAGCCAAACGAACCGTCGTTTCCTTGATATTAAATTTATTATTGCTGGCAGTCACACTGATAAAGTGAGGTGCTAGCTCCTGCATATCTTGAAGAGCAGAAATAATCTTATCATTACCCACAGCTGGGTTGGGAGGGAACACTTCAAATGAGAGTGACGGTGTTTGGCGTGACATAGTTTTTGTCCTTTTCTTTGATTTTGATATTGCTTAGCTAGATAGAGCTAAGCAGTTCCTTGATCAAACAGTGTCAAGAGAGAAATCGAATTTTACAATTTCTCACGTGCAGCTTTAGCTGCTTCGACAAGGCGGATCAAGCTTTCTTTTGTTTCTGGAATACCACGTGTTTTCAAACCACAGTCAGGGTTGATCCAAACTTTCTTGCTTGGCACTTTAGCAAGAATAGCATCGATTGTGTGGTCGATTTCGCCTTCATTTGGCACACGAGGTGAGTGGATATCGTAAACCCCAGGTCCCACTTCTGTTTGGAAGTTTTTCGCTTTGAGTTCGTCCAAGATTTCAAGGTTTGAACGGCTTGCCTCAAATGAAATAACGTCCGCATCCATGTTGTCGATAGCTGGGATGATATCTGTAAATTCTGAGTAACACATGTGAGTGTGAATTTGTGTGTCTGGAGCTACTGTAGAGTGTACCAAGCGGAAGGCAGGAATAGCCCAGTCAAGGTAGTCTTCGTACCAGTCGCTACGACGGAGTGGCAATTTCTCACGAAGAGCAGCCTCGTCGATTTGGATGATTTTCACGCCTGCAGCTTCAAGGTCAAGAACTTCATCCTTAATAGCAAGAGCGATTTGAAGAGTAGAATCCTTGATAGAGATGTCTTCACGTGGGAATGACCAGTTAAGGATGGTAACAGGACCAGTCAACATACCTTTAACAGGTTTGTCAGTACGGCTTTGTGCGTAGCTAGACCATTTCACAGTGATTGGGTTGAGACGAGTGACATCGCCCCAGATGATTGGTGGTTTAACCCCACGCATACCGTATGATTGTACCCAACCATTCTTAGAGAAGAGGTAACCTGACAAGTTTTGGCCGAAGTACTCAACCATGTCATTACGCTCGAATTCACCGTGAACAAGCACGTCAAATCCAACTTCTTCTTGCCATTTGATCCATTCGTCGATTTGCTCTGCCAAGAACTTGTCATAGTCTTCTGCTGACAACTCACCCTTACGGAAGGCCAAACGTTTAGCACGAACTTCCTTAGTTTGAGGGAATGAACCGATCGTTGTTGTTGGAAGTGCTGGAAGTTTGAAAGTTTCTTCTTGGATCGCTTCACGTTCTACAAAGGCTGGCAAACGAGTGTAGTCTGCGTCTGTCAAGCCAGCAATACGGGCACGAAGTTCAGTATTTTCACCCACACGCTCAGTCGCAAAGAGTTCTTTGTTTGCTGCAAGAGCTTGTTCACCTTGACCGTTGCGGATAGCATCCAAATCACGGATCTCATCCAATTTTTCAACTGCAAAGGCAAAGTGGTTCAAGATAGCTGGTTCAAATTCTTCGTTAGCAGTTGTAAATGGCACATGAAGAAGTGAGCATGAGCTTGTCAAGACAATGTTTTCAGCTGGAATTTGCTCAAGAACAGCCAAGCTCTTTTCGTAGTTGTTGCGCCAGATGTTCTTACCATTGACAATACCTGCATAAAGAGTCTTGTCAGCTGGGAAACCACCTTTAACGAGTTCAAGCGTTTTCTTACCTTCAACGAAGTCAAGACCGATCGCATCTACTGGCAATTTTACAAGGTCAGCGTAAACGTCGCGGACGTCTCCGAAGTAAGTTTGAAGCAAGACTTCAAGACCTTTCTTGTCAGCCAAGAGTTTGTTGTAGAGGTTCAAGAAGAGAGCTTTTTCTTCAGCAGTCAAGTCTTTTACAAGAGCCGCTTCGTCCAATTGGATACGAGTCGCACCAAGTTCAGCCAATTTTGCAAAAACTTCTTGGTAAGCAGCGACAAAGCTATCTACGAAGTCTTCTGCTTTCACACCTTCTTCAAAGTCTGACAATTGAAGGAAAGTGAATGGACCTACAAGAACAGGACGAGTGTTCAATCCAAGTTCTTTGGCTTCTTGGAATTCATCAAAAATCTTGTGACCAGCAAGTTTGACTTGAGTATCTTTTTCAAATTTAGGAACGATGTAGTGGTAGTTGGTGTTGAACCATTTCTTCATCGGAAGGGCACGAACATCCCCTTTTTCACCTTGGTAACCACGCGCCAAAGCAAAGTAGCGCTCAAGGTCAGACAAGTCCAAGTTTTGAACAGAAGCTGGCACCACGTTGAAGAGGAAAGCAGCATCGAGGAAGTTGTCATAGTGAGAAAAGTCATTTGATGGGATTTCAGTGATGCCTTTTTCTTTGACGATGTTCCAGTGTTTCGCGCGCAATTCTTTTGCTGCTGCAAGGAGTTCTTCTTCTGAGATTTCTTTTCTAAAGTATTTTTCAGTTGTAAATTTTAATTCGCGGAATTCACCCAAACGAGGGAAACCGATGATTGTAGTTGACATGATGTGTCCTCCAAAATTTGTTGTTGAAACTATCTTAACAGAAAAGAAAGCGCCTGTATAATTGTAAATAATTAGGATTTGATATAGTTTGAAACTATATCATTATTTTGAACAAAAGAAAAAGACTTGAGACCAGTGCCTCAAATCCTTTGTATGGCTTGTTTTGTGTTGTCTTTTAGTTAAAATGCTCAAACAAGCTATTGATAATTCTCATAAGTGACTATGGCTTGATATTAGAAAAGACTATAGGTTGATCCCCTTCTCTCGAAGATTAGCCAGACACTCCTCGTAGTATCCTGCATCATGCTCACTATAGATAGGATTGTCCAACTTTTCCTCAGGCAAGTCTTCATAGGGAGTGCAAATTTTGCCACGGTAGTTCTTGTCCAGCCACTCTGGACTGACATTGTAGCCACGGTCAGCCATCTCCTCCATGATCAAGCGATGATAGGCATAGAGACGATAGGGCGAGTGAGTAAAGACATAATCAACCGTCGCATGCTTTCTACCCCAGCCATTGCCACGCAGGGCGCAACATTCTCGATGTTGCCCCAAAAGCTGAGGACGGGGAAGTTGTGAAATCAAAGCCTCATGCCAAAGTCTCATGGGAGTCTCCTTTCAGTAAAGTCGAATGTTGCAAGTAGGTATTTGGATAGCGATCCAGCAAGTCTCGAGTCTTAGCGATTAAGTCTTCCTTAGAAGCCTGAGCAAAGCGGTAGCGATCCAGCAGGAGCATATAGTCTTTGCGCTCAGCATCTGTCGCTTTCTTTTTGAAATAGCCCCAAATATGCTGAAAAGCATTGCAAACTTGACCCCTGTGTTCTGGGATTTGACAAGCACGGTCGATCAGTTCTTGAACATGACTCACCTCCACTTCTTCATTCTTCAAATATTGGCGAATCTCATTGTAAATATTGCTGGAATGGCTCAAAACGAGATATTTATTTCTAGCCCAGAGTTGTTGGCATTGGGATTTTTGGTTAGTTTGTTCCATATTTCTCCTTACTTTCTATCAGTTTCCAGGAAATATGGAAACAAAGTTGTAAATTAATTTTTTAAGATAATGAGCATGCGCTAACTATTTCTTGAATTATAAAATTAACAATACCATGGCATACAATGAGGGATTCCCCCATTCTTATAGGGAGTAACTTTCTCTTTACAATAATGGTAAAATTCTGGGATTCTATTTTCATTTAAGTAGGATAATAATGTTTCTAAATCATCAAAAATTTCACCATTAAAATAAAACATAGGTAGTAATAAAGCATCTTCGTTTTCATTACGTGTGAACAATTCCAATGCCGAAAAGCCATCAGAATACCCCAGATCATAGTAAGCTCGTAAATACTCATTTTCACTCATTCTTTTGTTATATAAATACAAATAACTATGAACAACGTCATGAGTATAATTTGGCATTAATACTCTTCCTGATTTTTCATCAGCTATACATCTTTGCAAAGCATGTATCATACCATCTTGGTATGCAACTGTCAATAATAGTTCGGGATACTCTTGCAAAATTTCATGAAACTTTGCATCATCCATCCAACTTAAGTGTGCATTTATTAAAATTTCATTTGCTTCTTCTGCAAAACGATATACCATACTGTCAATCAGAGTTCCTTGATGAATAAGTTCATTTTTCAAAGACTTAACAAAAAATGTTCCATCAGTAATAATCGGAATTATATTTTTAGGGTGCTTCTCCAACCACTTTTCATCAATTGTAACTAAATAAAATTGATTTGCAAACTGTCCCAAATCATCTGAAAGAATCTCAATAATTTTATTCAAGTCTTCATCACCGAAAGAAAAACCTACAAAGACTACTGTTTTTGTTGATAAGATAGTTTTTAATCTATCCCCAATAGGTTTTGTTGACAATTTTTGATAGCAATTTTCATAGTCCTCCTCAGTTGCAATAATTGAACCTATATTTTTTATAGAACCATGAATTTTAAAAACCCTTTTATCAAATGTATCCCACAAAGCAACATCTTCATTATAAATAATTGGAAACATATCACAATTATCTTCAAACAAAGTATCCCAATTAGTTGTTATTACAGTTCCAATCTGCGGAATTCTAGCAACTTCTTTGTGAAATTCTGAAGCAATACCATATAGCTCCGGAAAATTTTCTATCATTTGAAATCTGTTATTTATCCTTTTAAATAGTTCTTTTCTACCATTTGCGACATTTTCACAAAACAAACTCATTAACTTAGAAAAGGATAGATTTTCATCTACTTCAATATGATTTTTATATTCCAACACATTTTTTATATCCGTATAAAATGAAGTAGGCATAACTTTTTTTGACTCCGTACTTATACCTGCACCACAGAATAATACTAAATCTCCCTTAATTGCTGCTTGAATGACATCATCAGGCAACGTAAAATCATTATCATTGTTACATTCTCTACACCCTTCTATAAATTTTCCTTTAATTTTTACCATCATTTCTACTCCACAATTTTGTCAAAATAACATCATCACTATTCGGTCTAATTATTTCTTCTTTATCTACTTTCACAAATACTGGAACTTGAATAGCATTACCAGTAATTATAACCTCTCCTTTACCTAAACTAGGAATTTTATTAAAGGAAGTTTTATCCAACGTAGGCATAGTATTTCCCAACATTCGTAAATCATTGTCATTAACCAATCTATGAATGAAATAATTATGAACTTGTGAAAGAATAGTCGGTGAAATATCTGCTGGTCGTTGACTAGATATAGTTAAGTAGAAACCAAATTTTCGCCCTTCCTTAATGATTTCCTCAAAAATATTCAATCTGTAGTCCTGCCAAGTATCTCCTACAGAATGATTTTGAGCATTTAAAATATTATGTGCTTCATCAATAATTAAATGACTAGTACATGTAACATCGTCTCGATTTATATTCTCTTTCTGTTTATCATAAACCATTTTTGAAATAAGCATTGGAATTAGTCTGGTAATCTCCTGATTAGCATGTACGAGATTAATAATATTTAGACTGGAAAAATCTCCATCAATACTCTCTTTAACTTCAACAACTTTTTTCAAACTATTTAGAGCTGTATCAATTCTATGAAATAAAGGATTAATATGCTCAATGTTTGTTGATTTCCAAGCTGATTGATGTACTTTTTGAAAATCAAGATGAAACTTCAATTTGTCAATTTCTGGGAGTGCGTCAAATTTATTACATAAAGCTTCTTCAATTTCATTAATTCGTAGATAATGTATTTCGGAGTTTTCTATTGGAGTATTCGCATTAATTATATAGCAATCTACACCGTTCCTCTTTGTAAAATAGGATTCATATGCAGAATTGTAATACAAATTACTTTTTAAGACAGTAAATAAATCACTGTTAATGTATTTCTCTGCAATCGATGTCCAATTATCTTTAGAATCCAAACTCGCAGAATTCCCAGTAGTTAAAATCTTTTTCAATGTTCCCACAACAAATCTTGCAATACTAGTACCATCAAATTTATTCTCCTCCCATATTTTAAGCGCTTTTCTCAAAAATGGCACTTGTGTAGCTATTGTTGCTCCAAATAGGATTGACAAAATATCAGGATCAAATAAATAATCTGAAGTGATTGGAATTTTATTATTGGTTTGATTTCTAGTATCTATATCAAACACCTTCTTATTTTCTGTGACATCAAAACTATCATCTTTTGTATATTCACCATTAAAATCAATAACATAGAATTTTGAAAGCTCTAAAATTTTTTCTCTATAGTCAGACCGAAATAATTCTAAAAATAACTTATGCAATGTATTTGATTTACCGCTACCAGTATTCCCAAAAACACCAATATGGGAGGCAAAAATTTTATTAATTGATAAAGGGATAACTTGACCTTCTAAGATTGATTTTCCAATAGAAATTGTCGGCTCAGACGTATTAATCCCATATATTAATTCTAAGTCTTTTTTTGAAGTAATACATACTTCATTACCAATCATAGGTACATATTGACTTGTTACTTGAAATTCACCTTTTTCAATAACACCTTTAGTCTTCAAATGAACAATTCGATTTATAGAATTCTTTGAAAATCGATTGTCAAATTCTGTACTTCGAATTGTATTTTGCTGATCAGCAACTTTCTCAGTAACAACCGAAGCGATGATTTTTACATTATTCTGCAAAATTGTCAAAAATGCACCAATTTTAGCACCTTGTAAAATATCTCCATACCATAAATACTCTGCATCATTAGATAGTTGATACATTCCAACTTGAGAAATATCACCGTCAACCCCTACAATTACACCTAATTTTTTCACATCACGATTCATTTTACTTCTTCATCCTCGATGATAAATAACTCTGTCAAACTACTAATATCAAAATTTCCACTTGTATTCAAAATGTTCTTATTTTCAGATTCTAAAGCAGTTGGTATCACTATCTGAAGATTCCTAGGAATATTATCAAGAGACAAATTATTCTTAATAACCTCAAAATCACTATCAGCATAGCAAAATATATAAATCATTAATTCTGGATTCTTTAAGGACCTCCTTACCATCTTTGCAATATGATCATCTTGAAACGAGAATCCTACAACAATTAATACTGATTGAGGTTTATCTAACTCTAGTTGGAATACTCTTAACATATCATGAAAATGATTGTTAAGATATGTTTCCTGTCCTTCAAGTCCGGTAGGCTTAACAACTACTGGTTGATCGACAACATACGGTCTTATTAAAATCTGATTATTTTCACCTTTTTCCCAATTCATAGACCCATGAGGTTTAATTAAAGAAATTGATGGAAGCTCATTTAAATAATTTTCATTTAATCCTCTATACGCCACACTTTTATTATAATTAGAACTATCTAACACTTTATGGAAATAACCGTTGCTCCCATCATTAAATATAAAGTTCTCATTTTTCATTAATAGATCCAAAGAATTTTCAATAAATAAATCATAATTTGTAGTAAAAATACTAACACTCTTTGAAACCGTTCTAGAATTTGAAGTGTAAAGCAATGTAATTACTTTTTCTAAAAACTTTACATATCGTTCCAATACAAAACCAATATTATTTTCAAAGGTATTGAAATTCTTCAGCTCAGTAAAATAATCTGTTGAATACAAAGTCTGTTTATCCATATTTTCAACAAAATACTTGATTCTATCATTATGTTCCCAAAGCAAAAAGGAACTCACTTTCCATATATGATTTTCTAAATTAGCATTTGCATCTTCTTTACTTACAGTCATACCTTTATCATCTTTTGAAAAGAACTTCATTAAAGGAATAGCTGGATTTGATACTCCTGAACCAATTAAAATATTCAAGTTTTTTGTTAGTATATTTCTTTTAAATTGTTCCACATTAAAAATTATATTCTCCATAGTATTTTCCTTTTATTAACCAACGATAGAAATACAACTATCTTTTTTTAACATAAAATGTAGACTAACATTATTTTTACACTTAGATTATATCATAAAACAGCAAAAAAACGCCTTTAGATAATAATATATCTAAAGACGTTTATTTTTATCCTGCTACTTGTTCTGCTTCTTCTACTTTAACTTTCTTATCCTTCTTACTCGAACCAGTCAATCGACGTTTACTATCTCGGATTGTATTGAGGTCCTTGAGGAGTTTGGTCAGGTGCTCTTTTTCTGGATAGGCTTCTGCGCTGGCTGCGGTATAGCGCATAAAGAGGTCGTAGATACTGGTTAGTTCGGTGCGGACTTGTCTGGTCTTGCCGACTTCCTTAGCAGACTTATGAGCACGCGCCTGACTTTCCACCTTATCATATTCCTCTTGCGCACTGATTACCGCCGTAAGCATAGGGGTTAGTCCTAGGCTAGTAACTGCCGTCTGGTAGGGTTCTTCGCTGAGCGTTTTGAGCAGACTCTTGATTTCTGCCGTTTCCACATCATTGCTATGCTTGGTGATATTCTTGTACTTGGCAAAGACTGGTTTCAAGGTCTCATGGGCTTCTTTGAGTTTGCTTTCCTTGATCTTAGCAAATCCTCGATGAAGGGTAAAGAGACCGACTAGGGCACTATCACGATTTCGATCGACTTCGGTCAGGTTCGTCGCCTCTTTCTTTTCTACGATAGCAAGTTGGCTTTGGAAGTCTGCTAGCTTGCTCCTGAAGGAATCGAGATGCTTGCTATACATAGGCTCGTCCTTATGTGCCTTGGCAAAAACTTCTAGTAGCTGACCCGTATCTACCATGAGACTTTCAAACTCACGGTTGGTAAAGTTGGTGTAACTTAGAGGGCGGATAGTGAATGTTTTAGTCATGATGATAACCTTTCTATTTAACGAATCATTTAGTTTTTTCTTTATCAAATAAAGACTGGATTAGTTCAGGAAGATAGACCTGTTTTTGATCTGTTTTTACAATGCTTCCTTGTCTAGGAGGTTGAATTAAAGGTCTATCCTTTCCTACATAAACTTGAAGCAATATACAGACCAAAAATAGGAGGCCCAATAGAGGAAGGTCCGATAGGATACCCTCATCATTTTCTTTATCTTTCTTCATCAGATTTCTCCTTTAAGTTGATAAGACAATTCTAACAAATAGCAAAGAACTTATGACACTCATCCGCTCAACTGTCTACTTTATCATCCCAACAGCACTTTTTCAGTCTATTTCTTACTTTTACAGGATAAATCAGTCATTTCAGAAATAGAAAATCCCTATCTGACTGGAAATACACTCCGTCTGTCAGATAGAGACTCTTACTATTTTTAGATTTTAACTTTTCTAGCTTTAGAATACATCTAAACTTTAGGAAAGACGACTATTCGAAAGCTCGAAGACCTCAAAACTTTCTCAGAAAGACTATCCGAAGCTTAGAATACTCATAAATTTATGTATTTCTTATCATTCTAAGCTTAGAATACATCTAAACTTTAGGGAACTGACTCATCCAATACTTAGAATAAGGTCTAAAATATTTAGAACTTAGAATAAGGTCTAAAATATTTAGAACTTAGATTAGTCTTTATTATCAAAATATGGTATAGTAGTATCATACTATCTATGAGGAGTTTACATGTCACAGGATAAGCAAATGAAAGCTGTTTCTCCCCTTCTACAGCAAGTCATCAATATCTCATCTATCGTCGGAGGTGTCGGCACCTTGATTTTCTGTATTTGGGCCTATCAGGCGGGTGTTTTACAGTCCAAGGAAACCCTATCTGCCTTTATCCAGCAAGCTGGGGTTTGGGGACCACCACTCTTTATCTTTTTACAGATCCTACAAACCGTCGTTCCGATCATTCCGGGAGCTTTGACCTCAGTGGCTGGGGTCTTTATTTACGGTCACATCATCGGAACCATCTATAACTATATCGGCATCGTGATTGGCTGTGCCATTATCTTTTATCTCGTGCGCCTCTATGGAGCTGCCTTTGTCCAGTCCGTCGTCAGCAAGCGCACCTATGATAAATACATCGGCTGGCTAGATAAGGGCAATCGCTTCGAGCGGTTCTTTATCTTTATGATGATCTGGCCTGTTAGCCCAGCTGACTTTCTCTGCATGCTGGCAGCATTGACCAAGATGACCTTCAAGCGCTACATGATTATCATCGTTTTGACCAAACCCCTTACCCTAGTAGTTTATACTTATGGTTTGACCTATATCATTGATTTCTTCTGGCAGATGTTTTGAGAATAGAAAAATCCGTTTGGTTGCCCAAGCGGATTTTTTGAACATAGACAGACTATCGCTTAATCCTAAATATACTTTGGTATGGAAATCATGCCTATTTTTCAATAGTGAATCGAGGACTTACCTAGCCTTTCCGCCGTGATAAAAATATCTGAAATCTAATGGTTTCAGGTGTTGGGAAACTTTGAGACTTTAGGCTCAAAGTTTAGGTATGGAATTTCGAAGAAAGTCACTACCGTCCGTCATCACTTAAGGAAAGGCTCAAAAAACATTGTCTTCAAGCAAAACATCCGTTTGGTTTCCCAAGCGGATGTTTTCTTTGTTTTATTTTGCGACGCTTTTAGCGAGAACAAAGTTCCCCAGTGTTGCGGAACCATTGCCTGCGACTGCTGGAGTTACGATGTAGTCACGCACGTCTGGTACTGGTAGGTAGCCATTGAGAAGAGCTGTGAATTTCTCACGTACACGGTCCAGCATGTGTTGCTGTGCCATGACGCCACCACCAAAGACGATCACATCTGGACGGAAAGTCACTGTTGCGTTGACCGCAGCTTGAGCGATATAGTAGGCTTGAACATCCCAAACAGAGCTATTAAGTTCGATGTTTTCACCACGAATACCTGTACGAGCTTCGAGACTTGGACCAGCTGCGAAGCCTTCCAAACAGCCCTTGTGGAAAGGACAAACACCGTTGAATTCTTTCTCCACATCCATTGGGTGTTTGGCTACATAGTAGTGCCCCATCTCAGGGTGACCTGCACCACCGATAAACTCGCCACGTTGGATGACACCTGCACCAATACCTGTACCGATTGTGTAGTAGACCAAGTTTTCGATACGGCCACCAGCATTGTTACGGGCAACCACTTCACCATAAGCAGAGCTGTTTACGTCTGTAGTGAAGTACATTGGTACGTTGAGGGCACGACGGAGGACACCAAGCAAGTCCACATTTGCCCAGTTTGGTTTTGGAGTCGTTGTGATAAAGCCATAGGTTTTTGAGTTTTTGTCGATATCGATGGGACCAAATGAACCGACAGCAAGACCAGCAAGATTATCGAATTTTGAGAAGAACTCGATGGTTTTATCGATAGTCTCGATAGGAGTTGTTGTTGGAAATTGTGTTTTTTCCACAACATTAAAGTTTTCATCACCGACAGCACAGACAAACTTTGTACCGCCTGCTTCTAAGCTTCCGTATAATTTTGTCATGATAAACCTCTTGTTTTTGTTTTCTTTATTATAGCATATTTTGAAAGTCTAGATTTCTCTATATTTTAGATTTTCCTCTGTAAATCTTACCATTCAAGCAAAAACGAACAAACCTGACATTTGTTCGTTTTGTTTTTAGATATGATTTTCGAAGAGGACTAGGCTTTCACTTCGATGATCGCGTCACCCTTGACAACAGAACCGCTTGCGACTGGTGTCACAGAAGCGTAGTCTGCTGTGTTGGTTACGATAACCATTGTTGTGTCGTCAAGACCTGCGGCAGCGATTTTGTTTGAGTCAAATGTTCCGAGAACGTCACCTGCTTTGACCTTGTCGCCTTGAGCAACCTTTTGATCAAAGCCTTCACCGTTCATAGTCACCGTATCGATCCCAACGTGGATCAAAACTTCAGCACCATCAGTTGTTTTCAAACCAAAAGCGTGTCCTGTTGGAAAGGCAATTGAAACTTCAGCATCAGCTGGTGCATATACCACACCTTGACTTGGTTTCACAGCGATACCTTGTCCCATAGCTCCACTTGAGAAGACTGGGTCATTCACATCAGCAAGCGCTACGACATCACCAACGATAGGAGTTTGGATTGTCTCGTTTTGAGGAGCTGCTGGAATGTTTCCAGTTGTTTCTTCTTGAACAAAGCGCTCTGTCGCCACTTCAGAAGCAGCTTCTGCTTCATCCTCGTAACCGAACATGTAGGTAAGGGCAAAACCAAGTACAAATGATACACCTACCATGAGAAGGTATTGGAACAATTGGCCATTCCCAACGTACAACATTGTACCAGGGATGATGGTGATACCATTACCAGTACCAGCAAGTCCAAGGATAGAAGCCAATCCACCACCGATAGCACCAGCTATCAATGAAAGGAAGAATGGTTTACGGAAGCGCAAGTTTACCCCGAAGATGGCAGGCTCTGTAATACCGAGGAAGGCAGAAAGAGCAGCTGGGAAAGCAAGTGTTTTCAGTTTAGGATTTTTCGTTTTGACACCAACGGCAACTGTCGCAGCACCTTGAGCTGTCATCGCTGCAGTGATGATGGCGTTGAATGGATTTACGTGGTCAGCAGCAAGCAATTGCACTTCAAGCAAGTTGAAGATGTGGTGCACACCTGATACGACGATCAATTGGTGAACCCCACCGATAACCAAACCGCCAAGACCAAATGGCAAGGCAAGAATCGCTTTTGTTCCGAGAAGGATGTAGTTTTCAACCACGTGGAAGACTGGTCCGATGACAAAGAGTCCAAGAATAGACATAACCAAAAGTGTCACGAATGGAGTCACCAAGAGGTCCAAGACATCTGGAACCACTTTGCGGAGAGCTTTCTCAAACTTGGCTCCGACTACCCCGATAATGAAGGCTGGAAGAACGGAACCTTGCAAACCAACAACAGGAATGAAGCCAAAGAAGTTCATAGCTGTTACTTCACCACCTGATGCTACTGCCCAAGCGTTTGGAAGCGAACCAGAAACCAGCATCATACCAAGGACGATACCAACAGCTGGATTTCCACCGAATACGCGGAAGGTTGACCACACAACTAAACCTGGCAAAATGATGAAAGCTGTATCTGTGAGGATTTCTGAGTAAATCTTCACATCATCTGGAAGTGTCATTCCGAGAGCGTTCAAGAGACCACGAACACCCATGAAGAGACCTGTCGCTACGATAACTGGGATGATTGGCACGAAGACGTCACCGAAAGTACGGATGGCACGTTGGAACCAGTTTCCTTGTTTCGCAGCTTCTGCTTTCATATCTTCTTTAGAAGATGTTGGCAAACCAAGGGCAACCACTTCATCGTACATCTTGTTTACTGTACCAGTCCCAAAGATGATTTGGTATTGGCCTGAGTTAAAGAAAGCTCCTTGAACTTTATCCAAGTTCTCAATCACTTCCTTCTTGATTTTCCCTTCATCTTTGACCATGACACGTAGACGAGTCGCACAGTGGGCTACACTGTTGACATTTTCACGTCCACCAAGGGCTTCGATGACCTTTTTTGCAATATCCTGATTGTTCATTTGCAAAAATCTCCTTATAAAATTTTGTAAAGTGTTTGAAAGCGATTTTATTCGCCCTACGACTATTATTTTATCATGTTTCCAAAATATGTCAAGCGTTTTGCAGAAATTTTTATTTTTCTCCTCTTCTTTATATTCCTTTATGATAGATTTTGACTGAGTTCTTCTATTTACTCATAAAAATATCTTGTTATTAGAGGGTTCAAAGCTTTTATTTTCCAATCTCTTTCATTTTTTCGTGAAAATTTGCCAGATTCCCTTTACTTGTTTTATGGCAATCGTTTCACATATTTTTCTATTATTTAACATAAAAGACTTGCTTTTTTGGTCGAAAACGTTTACTATTAAGATAGTAGAACTTTCGGAGGAATGATATAATGGAATGGACAACAGAGCGTCGCTACAGACGCTACGAGGATTGGACAGATGATGAAGTCAAGGAAATCAAGGAAAATATGGCACAATCTCCTTGGCACACTCATTACCATGTTGAGCCAAAAACAGGACTTCTCAACGACCCAAATGGCTTTTCTTATTTTGATGGCAAATGGATTCTCTTTTACCAGAACTTTCCTTTTGGAGCAGCTCATGGCTTGAAGTCTTGGGTGCAGCTTGAAAGTGATGATTTGGTGCACTTTTCAGAAACTAATGTCAAAGTCTTGCCTGATACAAAACTCGATAGTCACGGTGCCTACTCTGGTTCTGCCATGCAGTTTGGCGATAACTTGTTCCTATTTTATACAGGAAATGTCCGTGATGAAAACTGGATCCGTCACCCTTACCAGATTGGTGCTTTGATGGATAAGGATGGCAAGATCACTAAGATTGATAAGGTCTTGATTGACCAACCAGCAGACTCTACTGACCACTTCCGTGACCCACAAATTTTTAACTTTAAAGGTCAATATTATGCCATCGTCGGTGGACAGGACTTGGAGAAAAAAGGCTTCGTCCGTCTCTACAAGGCTGTGAACAATGACTACACAAACTGGCAGGCCGTTGATGACCTTGACTTTGCTAACGATCGCACTGCCTACATGATGGAATGCCCAAATCTGGTCTTTGTAGGGGAGCAACCTGTCCTTCTCTACTGCCCACAGGGATTGGATAAAAAAGTTCTAGACTACGATAATATCTTTCCAAATATGTACAAAATCGGGGTTTCCTTTGATCCTGAAAATGCCAAAATGGTAGATGTGTCACCCCTTCACAACCTAGACTATGGTTTCGAAGCCTATGCGACTCAAGCCTTTAACGCTCCAGACGGACGTGCATTGTCTGTCAGCTGGCTTGGGCTACCAGATATAGCCTACCCATCTGATCGTTTTGACCACCAAGGAACTTTCTCCTTGGTCAAGGAACTCACTATTAAAGATGGCAAACTCTATCAATACCCTGTCGCAGCTATCAAAGAACTTCGTGCCTCTGAGGAACCCTTTTCAAATCGTGCTCAAACCAATAACACCTATGAACTGGAGCTCAACTTGGAGGCCAATAGCCAGAGCGAGATTGTCTTACTTGCTGATAAAGAAGGCAAGGGACTTTCAATCAACTTTGACCTTGTAAATGGTCAAGTTACAGTAGACCGTAGCCAGGCTGGAGAACAGTATGCCCAAGAATTTGGCACCACTCGTTCTTGCCCAATCGGCAATCAAACTACTACTGCTAACATCTTCATCGACAATTCTGTCTTTGAAATTTTTATCAATAAAGGAGAAAAAGTATTTTCTGGTCGCGTCTTTCCGCATGCCGATCAAAACGGTATCCTGATCAAGTCTGGAAAGCCAACCGGAACTTATTATGAATTAGATTATGGTCGCAAAACTAACTGATGTCGCCAAACTTGCAGGCGTCAGCCCCACTACCGTCTCACGGGTTATCAATAAAAAAGGCTATCTGTCTGAAAAAACCATTCTCAAGGTCAATGAAGCCATGAGAGAATTGGGCTATAAGCCCAACAATTTAGCTCGTAGCCTCCAAGGAAAATCAGCTAAGTTAATCGGCTTGATTTTTCCAAATATTTCCAATGTTTTCTACGCAGAATTGATTGGTAAGTTGGAACACCAACTCTTCAAAAATGGCTACAAGACCATCATCTGTAACAGCGAGCACGACTCTGAGAAGGAACGAGAGTACATTGAAATGCTGGAGGCCAATCAGGTCGATGGTATCATTTCTGGAAGTCACAACTTGGGAATCGAAGACTACAATCGTGTGACAGCCCCAATCATTTCCTTTGACCGAAACTTGTCTCCTGACATTCCTGTTGTCTCCTCTGACAACTACGGTGGCGGTGTTCTCGCTGCCCAAACCTTGGTCAAGACAGGTGCCCAGTCTATCATCATGATTACAGGAAATGACAATTCCAACTCGCCTACTGGACTGCGTCATGCTGGCTTTGCTTCTGTTCTCCCAAAAGCTCCTATTATCAATGTTTCGAGTGACTTTTCTCCCGTTAGAAAGGAAATGGAAATCAAGAACATCTTGACTCATCAGAAACCAGATGCTATCTTTGCTTCAGATGATCTGACAGCCATTTTGATTATCAAAATTGCTCAGGAACTGGGAATCTCTGTTCCTGAAGAGCTCAAAGTCATCGGCTATGACGGGACTTACTTTATTGAGAACTATTACCCTCAACTCGCGACCATCAAGCAACCCTTGGAAGAGATTGCCCACCTCACTGTTGATCTCCTCTTGCAGAAGATTGAAGGCAAGGAGGTCGCGACAACTGGTTACTTCTTACCAGTCACCCTATTACCAGGAAAAAGTATTTAAGCACAAGAAAACTCAGACGAATTCGTCTGAGTTTTTTATGATCGTAAATTTTCCAGATAGCGCTGGGCTGTCTCTAAGTTAAAGGTTTTATCTGCGATGAGGCGCTCAACCAGGGGAGCAACCTCGGACTCACTAGCACCAGCTAGGAGAGCTAGGGATTTGGCCTGCAATTTCATGTGGCCCTGCTGGATGCCCGTACTCACCAAGGCTTTGAGGGCCGCAAAGTTTTGTGCAAGACCGATGGACACGATAATCTGAGCTAATTCTTTAGCAGAAGGATTTCCCAGTAGTTCGTGACTAAGAGCTACACGGGGATTGAGACCGATAGAGCCACCCTTGGTCGCTACAGGCATAGGTAGGGTCATCTCACCGACCAATTCTTCTCTTTCCATGTCCAGCGTCCATTGACTAAGACCTCGATAGCGTCCATCTCGACTGGCAAAGGCATGAGCCCCAGCTTCGATAGCACGCCAGTCATTACCCGTGGCGATTAAAATGGCATCGATACCATTAAAAATCCCTTTATTATGAGTAGCTGCTCGGTAAGGATCTGCCTGCGCAAACTGGCTAGCCAAAGCTATTTTCTCTGCTATTTCTCTGGCTTCATCCTTTTGTCGGCTCAAGTAGCGAAAGGCAATACGACAGCTTGCTGTCACTAGAGAATCTGTCGCGTAATTGGACAGGATTCCCATGAGACTCTGCCCCTGACTGAGTTCTTCTAAGACTGGCTTCAAGGCTTCCAGCATGGTATTGAGCATATTGGCTCCCATGGCTTCCTGGGTATCGACATGGAGATAAACAACGAGAAAGTCTGTTTCACCTTTGATCTGTTCTACATGCAAATCACGCGCCCCTCCACCGCGTTTAACGATAGAAGGATAAGCTTGATTGGCAAGTTCCAAGAGCTCCGCTTTCTTACTGGCAATCTTCGCTTGCGCTTGTTCAGGATCAGCAACTTGATAAAGGGCTACCTGACCAATCATCTGGCGCTGATGAACCTGAGCAGTAAAGCCACCTGACCGCTTAATGATTTTACTAGCATAGCTAGCCGCAGCAACCACTGACGGCTCTTCTGTGACATAAGGAACTGTATAATCCTGACCATTCACCAAAAGTTCTGGAATGATCGAATAAGGCAGAGAAAAAGTTCCTACCACATTCTCACTCAGCTGGTCTGCAACTGCCAAGCTGACTTGTTCATCCTGCTCGAGACTCGTTTGCTTTTCAGGACTAAGGAGCGCCTGAGCTCGCAACAACTCAAGGCGCTCATGGTATGATTTTTTAGAAAATCCATTCCAACTTATCTTCATTATTTTTCAACCTTGTTATAACGGCGTTGGTGGTCGACAATCTCCACCAAGGCATAGTCTTGATGTTCATAAGCTGCAAATTGGGCTGAACCAGATTCATCCAACTGCACCTCTTCGAAGAAGACTTTTTCATAGTCTACAACGGATAGGACTGTACGTTGCTGGAGTTTGCTCAAGCGCTCTTTGTCGAGATAAGCTTCATAGCCTTCGACCAATTCACCACTAAAGAACTCTGAAACAGCTCCACTTCCGTAACTGTAGAGGGCAATTTTATCGCCAGCCTTCAAAGTCTCTGCATTTTCTAAAAGGGAGAGGAGGCCGAGGAAGAGGGAACCTGTATAGATATTCCCAATCATCTGACTGTAGAGAATGGATTTGTCAAAGTTTTCTTGCAAACTATCCTGTTTTTCCTGAGATAGAGTCTTGTCCATCATCTTGCGCAAGCCTTTTAGGGCCAGCTTAGGATAAGGCAAGTGGAAACAGATGGCCGCAAAGTCACCCATGGTCCAATCGTAGCGCTTCTTGTATTCATCCCAAGTCGTCATGAGACTGTCAAGATATTGCTGGGTTGAATAGACACCATTGACATAAGGAGTCGTTGAATAGTTTGGACGCCAGAAATCCATGATGTCACGAGTTTGAGCAACATTATCATTGTTAAAGGCCATAATACGCGGATTTTGCGTAATTAGCATGGCCACACTTCCAGCGCCCTGAGTTGGCTCACCCGGAGTCGCCACACCATACTTGGCAATATCACTAGCGATGACCAAGACCTTGGATTCTGGAGAATTTTCCACATGCAACTTGGCATAATGGAGAGCAGCTGTTGCTCCGTAACAAGCTTCTTTGATTTCAAAACTGCGAGCGAACGGCTGGATACCTAATAGACCGTGAACAAAGACCGCCGCTGCCTTACTCTGGTCAATCCCTGACTCAGTCGCCACGATGACCATATCGATTTCTTCTTTTTCTTTGTCTGTTAAAATAGAGTTGCTTGCACTAGCTGCCAAGGTAACAATGTCCTCAGTCAATGGCGCAATACTAATTTCATTTAACAAGAGTCCCTTGCTAAATTTTTCGGGGTCAACTCCCCTCGCTTCTGCTAGGTCTTGTAATTTCAAGACATATTGACTGGTCGCAAAACCAATCTTATCAATACCGATTGTCATATTTACCTCTGTTTTTTCATTCATTGTAAAAAATCGTTTCATTCTATTTTATCACAAATAGGGGCAAAAGAGAGAAAAAAGACTTGATTCACCAAATCAAGCCTTTGCTTTTACTGCATTAGGAAGAGATTCCTCGTTGTTTTCGGATGTAGTAATAAAGCTTTAGAATTACCGTTCCACTTGCCATTCCAATAGAAATAACAAGGGCTAACATAACTACCAAAGTCGCGCTGGCAAGGGCATGGCTGTAATCGCCTGTCACAAAGAAGGCTGTCGTCCGATAGGATAAATAACCTGGCACCAAGGGGGCAAGAATAGCCAAGACAAATACCACCGCTGGTGTCTTATAGACAATACTTAAAATCTGGCTGATGCAAGAGCCAATTACTGCTGCGATAAAGGTTGCAACGATGACATTGGTTGGTTCTTTGAGAACGAGATAGAGGAGCCAAACGCCCATTCCCAGAATACCACCAGGAAGGAGCATGGAGCGTTGGACATTTAGTACGATTAAAAAGGTGATAATGGCGAGTAAACTCGCCACTGCTTGGAGTAAAATACTTGTTAGAGTCATCTTATGTCATCAAAACCAGGGCGACTGAGGTGCCAGCCCCTAAAGCGAGGGTAATGAGCAAAGATTCAAACATCTTGCTCATACCAGAGTTGATATGGTTGGTCATGATATCCCGAACCGCATTTGTCAGAGCGATCCCTGGAACAAAGGGCATGACTGCTCCTGCTATGATCAGGTCTGCCGTCGAAGGAAATCCAGTGTAGCGGGCCCAGAACTGGGCAATCAAGCCAAAAACAAAGGCTCCCGCAAAGGCTGTTACAAAAGGAATGCGGACAAACTTCTCTACATAGAGAGAGAAGGCAAATCCAAATAAGGTCGCAATAGCCGCACCAAAAGCGTCATAGACATTGCCCCCAAACATAATCGAGAAGAAAGGGGCACTGAGGGTCGCTGCTACGGTCACTTGGAACTTGCTATAAGGAAGGGCTTGATTGCCGATTTCTTTCAGCTTTTTAAAGGCTGTCGAGAGATCAATCTGCCCTCCGACAAGCTCCCGTGATACTTGGTTGACATCACAGACTTTTTCAATGTTATAAGAGGATGAGGTTACCCGTTTCATCCGAGAAATATTGGTATTTTCGATAGAAAAGAAAATAGCTGCGGGCATGGCAAGTACATTGCAATCCATAATCCCTTGTGAATGGGCAATACGAATCATAGTATCCTCAACCCGATGAATCTCCGAACCACTTTTCAAGAGAATGGTTCCAGCTAACATAATGACATCAATGACGGCATTCAACTCTCTCGATTCGTCCATTTTCTCCTCCTTTTTTCTACTCCCTATATTTTATCACAAAATCTTGTTAAAAAAAATCTTTGTCATGATTTCATGACAAAGATTCGTTTAATCTCGAGAACTTTCGCGGTTTCCTTCATTGTTTGGTTGATTCGTTGGAGGATTATTACCTTGTTGATTACCTTGTTGGTTCCCTTGTTGGTTCCCTTGATTTGGTGTTGTTGTAGAACCCTGGTTCCCTCGTTGAGCAGGGTTAGAGGATGAAGTTGACGGTGGTGTTTTCGGTTTGTAAATCGAAATCTTGATACGCGTTCTAGCAAGGTCAACCTTTTCACCAGCTTTTGGTGTTTGATCTACAACCGTACCCTCTGCTGTTCCTTCAGGAGCAGTCGATACTTCAATAACCTCAATATTAGCCTCTTTTACTCCGACAATCTGAGTCAGATTATTCTTAGTAAATTCGAGACTTGAGCCGATGTAGCTAGGCATGCTGACACTGGTCACCTTCTTAGCAACTGTTAAGGTAATCGTAGTGGCTTTTGAAAGGTCATAAGTCGAACCTGAAGCAGGGGTTTGTCTGAGGATAGTTCCTGGTTCGCTTTCGCTGGATTCTTCCTCTTCCATCTTGATTAGATTTTCTGGTACCTTTTTCTCCTTGAGTTCAGCTACAACTTCTGTATACTTGCGTCCGACGTAATTGCTCAATTGGAAGGATTGCTTGCCAGAAGAAACAATCAAATTGACCTTGGTTCCTTCTTTTCGGCCACTACCAGCTTCTGGATCCGTTCGAATAACACGTCCTTCTGCTACTGTATCGCTGGCCTCTGACTTTTCTTCACCAGCTTCAAACTTGGATTTTTTAAGAGCTTCCTTAGCCTCTGCAACGGTTTGTCCAGCTACGTTAGGAATAGCAATCGTTGCTGGTGTCCTTGACAAAATCCAGACCAAAGAGGCTGCAACCAATAGAAGACTAGCCAAAAGAATCATATAGCGAGCCTTAAACTTCCGTTTCTTGGCTGGTTTTGGCGCTGGAGCCGGCTCTGCCACTGGTTGAGTTGGTTTCTTTGGCTGAGGGCGTTCTTCTTGCGCCGGAGCTTTAGGAATCGATGTCAGTGTACTTTGTGGAACTTTAGGTAAAGTCTTAGTGTCTGCCTTACTCGCATCGTCAAAGACCAGCTTCGGTTCATTCCGACGATTATAAGACAAGCTAGTTGACAAGTCCACATACATTTCTGAAACAGACTGATAACGGTCTGACAACTTCTTAGCAGTTGCCTTGATGACAACATTTTCTAAAGCCTGAGGGACAGATGGATTTTCAGCAATGACGGACGGAAGAGGCTTCTGGAAATGCTGGAGAGCAATCGTAACTGCACTATCCCCATCATAAGGGATATGTCCCGTCAGCATTTCATAGAAGATGATCCCCATTGCATAGATATCACTCTGGAAAGTCGCTTTAGAACCACGCGCTTGCTCAGGTGACAAATAATGAACGGAACCCAGCATCGAGTTTGTCTGAGTCAGACTGGTCTCCGCAAAGGCTACTGCAATCCCAAAGTCCGTGACCTTGGCTGTGCCGTCTGGTGTCAAGAGGATATTTTGAGGTTTCAAATCGCGGTGAACAATGCCTCGAGTATGGGCTAA
Source organism: Streptococcus sp. 151470009-6 (assembly GCF_053628175.1). Classification (NCBI taxonomy): domain Bacteria; kingdom Bacillati; phylum Bacillota; class Bacilli; order Lactobacillales; family Streptococcaceae; genus Streptococcus; species Streptococcus sp. 151470009-6. The sequence continues at coordinate 122,285 of NZ_JBSEZF010000004.1, read as the reverse complement.
GCGCATGGCCAAGAGGATTTGTCCCATGATTCGAACCGCTTCTTCATTTGAAAGAGGATGGTGTTCTTTAATATAACGCTTGAGGTCAAGCCCTGCTACGTACTCCATAGCTAGGTACTGTTGACCTTCTTCCTCACCAATATCTGTTATCCGAACGATATGAGGATGGTCCAGATCTGCCATAGCCCTCGCTTCACGCTGGAAACGTGCTACAGCAATCGGGTCTGTCTGGTAGTTGGTCCTCAGGACCTTGACCGCCACTTCTTCCCCGTCTAGGATCAAATCCTTGGCCAGGTAAACATCTGCCATGCCCCCTCGACCAATCTGCTTGACAATCCGATACCGCCCGGCAAAAATCTTGCCGATTTGGATCATTCTGCTGCCTCCTCGTTCATGTAAACAAGGGCAACCGTAATGTTGTCTAAACCTCCTGCATTGTTAGCGAAGCGAATGAGGGTTGCCGCCTTGTCTGCTAGGGAAATATCACTGGTTACGATATCATAAATCTCGCTCGCCGAAATCATATTGGTCAAACCATCACTGTTGAGCAGGAGATAATCTCCTGACTCCAGTGTAATCATTCCAAAATCTGGTTGAATCTCATCTTTTTGTCCGATGGACTGAGTGATGATATTTTTTTGGGGATGCGCTTCAGCTTCTTCTGGAGTCAACTGGCCAGCCTTGAGCAATTCATTGACCAAGGAATGGTCACTGGTCAACTGGTGGTACTCTTCTCCACGAATCAAACCGATACGAGAATCTCCAATATGAGCATAGATAGCTTGGTTGTCAATAATAGCCATAGCTTCTAGCGTAGTTCCCATACCTTTGTAGTCTTCGTCCTGACCTAGTTGATGAATTTTTTGATTTTCAATCTCTAGGTAGTGGGCAAACCACTCACGAACTTCATTGACTGAGTCGATTTGGGTATCCACCCAAGCCACGCCTAGGTCTGTTACCGCCATTTCACTAGCGATATTTCCTGCACGGTGCCCTCCCATCCCGTCAGCCAAGAGGATCATAGTGCGTCCTGCTCGGTTGACAAAGTGATTGACATAGTCTTGGTTATTTGTTCGTTTCTGACCAACATCTGTTAATAATGCTATTTCCATTGTGTCAGTTCCTTCCTAATCTGATATCTTACGAAATTGGCTAATGAAGAATCCATCACTTCCATACAATTCTGGAGTAATCAGGATACAGCCATCTTTCAGGATATCTTTACATTCGTGTTCTAGTTTAACCTGCTCGAACTCGGGATGACTTTCTAAAAACGCCTCAACGACTTGAAAGTTCTCCTCAGAGACAATAGTACAGGTACTATACGTTATTATACCACCTTTTCGTAGTGTTTGACAAACACTACCTAATATTTCCAGCTGAATTTCCTGTAAGGACGTGAAATCTGCTGTTTCTTTATTGTATTTGATGTCTGGTTTGCGACGCAAGAGGCCGATCCCAGAACAAGGGGCATCTACTAAAATCTTATCAAAAGAGTCTTTTTCAAAAAACTCATGTACTTTTCTGGCATCCAATTTTTGCGTTTGCACTCGATCTGCCACACCCAGACGTTGGGCGTTTTCTTGGATCAAGTCCAACTTGTGATCATAAAGATCCAAAGCCGTCACCTTACCAGATGTGAGGAAAGAAGCCATATGGGCTGTTTTCCCACCCGGAGCTGCACAGGCATCTAGGACCTGCTCATGGCCTTGCAGATCAAGAGTGGGAGCAACCAATTGACTGGACTCGTCTTGGATGGTAATAGCACCCTCTGAAAACAAATCATGTCCCGCAAAGTGTCCCTGCTCCTTGACCAAACCAGAAGCAGCCAAAGGTGAATCACTCGCCTCTAACACGGCTTTGATTTCCTCCTTTCGACTCAAGTCGGTCACTCGGATGCTGGCTTTGTTGCGCACCAAGAGGCTTTCAAAGATGGCTTGGGCTCGCTCTTCGCCGTATTCTTCCTTAAGTTTAGACACGAGCCAAACTGGGATAGAATAGGCAATGGAATCACGCTTATTTTTGCGTTTGATGCTGTCAATATCTGGCCAGCCTTCTCGCAAAATACGACGAAGGACGGCGTTGACCAATTTTTCACTGCCTTTTTTACGGGCTTTGGCTAGCTCTACCGCTTCATTGACTACAGCGTGATTAGGAATCTTATCCAGATACCGAAGTTGGTAGGTACTCATGAGAAGAAGAACATAGAGCCAGTTATCTAGCTTGTCTCGATCTTGGATAAAGTGGGACAGGTACCATTCTAAGGTGAGTTTGCGGGCTACCGTTCCGTAGACAATCTCAGTCACCAAACCCTTGTCTGCTGCTGAAAGTTGACTGCCCTTGAGGTGTTTATTTAAGGCAATATTTGAATATGCTTGGTTGACAAAAACATCCTCTAACACTGCTAGAGCTAGATTTCTAGCCGTTTCTACTTTAGTCACCAAATCGTTCTCCTACAGTCAATGTCCGTCCAACTCCGTTGAGGAAGGAAGCAATGTCCATCTTAGGCTTACCTGCTGGCTGGACTTGCTTGAGAGACAGAGCTCCTTCAGCCGTTGCGACGATCAAGTCCTTCTTGCCAATTGAGAGGATCTCACCTGGATTTCCCTGACCTTCTACTGGTAGGGCTTCATAAATCTTAAAGCGGTCACCCTTGAGAAAAGTGTGGGCAACAGGCCATGGGTTCATCCCTCTGATTTGGTTGAAGAGTTGGCGATTGGTTTTAGTCCAATCAAGTTTCTCTTCTTCTGGCTTAATATTTGGCGAGAAAGTGACTTGACTAGAATCTTGTGGTTCAGGTTGTATTTCTCCTGCTAGGTAGCCAGGTAGTGTATCCAAGAGTAAATCACGGCCAACGATTGCCAATTTCTCAAACAAGGTGCCGACATTGTCCTCATCTGTGATGGGAATACTGCGACGGGAAATCATATCACCTGCGTCCATCTCCTTGACCATTTCCATGATAGTCACACCAGCTTCCTCATCCCCTTGAATCAAGGCATAATGAATGGGGGCGCCACCACGGTGTTTGGGAAGAAGGGAGGCGTGAACATTGACCGCAAAGTCCATGCTATCAAGGAGTTTGCTTGGGAGAAACTGCCCAAAAGCAGCGGTCACAATCCCATCCGCTCCTAAATTCATAATAGCTTCCAGCTCTAAGCTTCCAGATAATTTTTCAGGTTGGTAGATAGGAAGATTTGCTTCTTTGGCAGCCTGCTTGACTGGGGTTTCTTGGATTACTTTTTTACGGCCGACAGCACGGTCTGGCTGGGTTACAACAGCTAGAATCTCGTAACGATCATCTGATAACAACCCCTTCAAAACTGTCGCTGAAAAATCGGGAGTTCCCATAAAGATTAGTTTTGTCATTTCTTCTCCTTCTTATAAAAATTGCTGCGGTTCGTGGTCAATGCTGAGACGAAGCTTGCTATTTTCCCGTTCTTGAGTCAAGGCCAAGACCTGGTTGAGGGTTGGTCCCAGCTCATCTTCTAAACGGTATTTAATCAAAATCTGGTAATGGTAAAGGTTGTGGGTGCGAGCAATGGGTTTTGGTGTCGGTCCAAGGATTTTACTAGTTTCCGATAAACCTGAGCGCAAAATTCCCATGACTTCATAGGCACGTTTGACAACCTCTTCTTCTTTCTTGTGAGAGAGGGTAATCCCAATAGTGAAATAATAAGGCGGATAGCCGAGTTGGCGCCTGATACTCATTTCATAGGCGTAAAAGCCTTCGTAGTCTTGGTCTTTGGCAAATCGAATGGCATAGTGATCAGGATTGTAAGACTGGATCAAGACCTGCCCAGCTTTTTCCGCACGACCTGCCCGACCAGCCACCTGAGTTAAGAGTTGGAAGGTTCTCTCGGAAGAACGAAAATCAGGCAGATTCAAGGCCGTATCCGCATTGAGCACTCCTACTAGGGTTACATTTGGAAAATCCAAGCCCTTGGCAATCATCTGCGTTCCCAGCAAGATGTCTGCTTCCCCTCGGCCAAACTGGTCAAGAAGAGCTTGGTGACTCCCCTTCCTGCGGGTCGTATCCACATCCATCCGCAGAATGCGAGCCTGAGGAAAGAGCTCTGCTAGCTCATCATAGGCTTTCTGAGTCCCCGTCCCATAGTAACGAATACTGCGGCTCTGACAGTTGGGACAGACATGAGGAATTCCCTTCGAAAAGCCACAGTAATGGCAGTTCATGGTCTTGGTATCCATGTGGAGAGTCAGAGAAATATCACAGTTGGGACAGCTATCTACCGTTCCACACTCCCGACACATAACAAAGCTAGAATAACCCCGACGGTTGAGCATGAGGACTACCTGTTCTTTTTTATCCAAACGGTCTTGGATGGCCTCTAGCAAAGGAGGCGTAAAGTTTGATGTCTCATTCTGCCCGATATAGTCACGAAAGTCAATCAATTGAACCTCAGGAATAGTGGCTAAAGGATTGGCCCGTTGGGTTAGACGTAAGTGTTGATAGACACCTTTTCCAGCACGCGCACGGCTCTCTAAGCTCGGTGTCGCTGAACCAAGGACCAGGGCTGCTTTATTGTACTGGGCCCGTAAGATGGCGACCTCTCTGGCATGATAACGGGGATTGCTGTCTTGTTTGTAACTAGCTTCATGCTCTTCATCGATAATGATGACACCCAGATTTTTTATAGGTGCAAAGATGGCCGATCTGGCTCCAACCACAACTTGAGCATCTCCACGCTCGACCTTGCGCCATTCATCGTACTTTTCACCATTGGAAAGGCCTGAGTGGAGGATAGCTACTTTCTCGCCAAAACGAGCAATGAAACGTTCCGTCATCTGTGGCGTCAGGGAAATCTCAGGCACCAGCAAAATGGCTGTCTTGCCCTTGTCCAAGGCTCCTTGGATGATCTGCAAGTAAACCTCTGTCTTCCCACTTCCTGTAATCCCTTGAAGGAGGAAAGGAGGTTGCTGACTGCCAATAGCACTGATAACCGCATCGCGAGCTTGTCTTTGCTCTGGGTTCAGCTCCAAAGGTCTACTTGCTTCAATACCTTCGAAATAAGCAGCTGAACGTTGCACTTCCTTGTGGACTAGGGTTAGAGCACCTTGCTCCACAAAAAAGTTGACTTGCTCCCTCGAATAAGACTCTAACAAGCTAGCCAGAGGGGCACTTTCAGGATGAGCTAGCAAATAGTCTCTCAGCTCTGCCTTTTTCTTAGCACGCGCAGAAATCTCAATCTGCTCTAATCGAGTAGCATCAACCTCATACCAAGACTGGGTCTTGACCTTCTTCTGATCGACTGCCTGATACTCTAAGCGGAGCAGACCTTTTCTCGTCAAACGCATCATTTCTGCCTGCTTGGCCAAATCTAGAGATGAAAAGGCTAGCGAATCTTCTGAACCAAACAAGCGCTCTTTGTCTGCCTGGCTTAGGCCTTCTAAAGGATAGAGAATCTTATCATAACTGGAGTTTAAAAATCCCGGAAGCATGGCTTTTAGGATGGAGATTTTGTAAGAAAAGACAGACTTGCGTAACTCCTCAGCCAGCCAGAGTTGCTCCTGAGTCAAGACTGGAGAAAAGTCTAGGACTTCTGCAATCTCTTTCAAGTCCTGATCTGCAACTTCTTCATCCGACTGGGACTCCAAGGCCAACACAATCCCTTGGATTAAACGATTGCCCTTGCCGAAGGGTACATGGACCCGCATACCGACTTCCAGCATGTCTACAAATTCCTCAGGGACCTTGTAGCTATAGGGCTGGTCCGTCTGCATCAGGGGAACATCCACGATAATCTTTGCGATAGCCATCTTCTCACCTCCTTCTTGTCAGTACATTCTTGCAATAGAAAAAATAAGATTGAGTCCCCCCAACCTTAAATTTTTTCACCATCTTCTTTTTCTTTAGCAATTTGCTCTTTGATTTTCTTTTCTTCTTCTTCTTTGCGGCGTTTTTCTTCTTCGATACGGAGACGAACCGCTTCACGTTTTCCTTCTGGATCTGGGTGAATGGTTACATTTCCAGACTCGATTTCTTCCAAAGCACGAAGAGTTGATTTTTCAGATTTGAATTCTTGAGTTGCAGGTGCTCCAGCTTCTAATTCGTGGGCACGTTTTGCTAACAAGATTACGAGTGAATATTTTGATGGTACCTTGTCCAGCAAGGTATCGATAGAGGGTTTAAGCATCATTTGTTTGTACCTGTTTCCTATAGTTTATCGAGTAGTTGGAGATTTTGGCAACATTTCCTGATAGTGACCAATGACACGGTCCACACGGAAGTGTTCTGCTTCGATCACACGCTTGACACGTTCAGCAGCGAGGGGCACCTGATCGTTGACGATGGCATAATCATACTCACGCATGAGAGCAATTTCTTCCTTAGCTTTTTCGATTCGTTGGGCAATCACTTCAGCGCTATCTGTTCCACGACCTACCAAACGATCTTGTAATTCATCCAAATCTGGTGGTGTTAGAAAGATAAAGACAGCGTCTGGAACCTTTTTCTTAACCTGAAGGGCTCCTTGCACTTCAATCTCAAGAAAGACATCGATTCCCTTGTCCAAAGTTTCATTGACATAAGTCAGAGGAGTTCCATAATAGTTACCAACATATTCTGCATATTCCAACATCTGACCTTGACGGATCAACTCTTCAAATTCTTCACGAGTACGGAAGAAATAGTCCACTCCATCCACTTCACCAGGACGTTGCGCACGCGTCGTCATCGATACAGAGTATTGAAATTGATTCTCAGAACTCTCAAAAATCTCTCTTCTAACCGTTCCTTTCCCAACTCCTGAAGGACCAGAAAAAACGATTAGCAAGCCTCGGTCTGCCATTATGTCTCCTTTAGTTAGTCTGTGAAATAAAGTGAAATTTCTCTCGGATACTGATGATTGCGTCAGTTATCCTTCTACAGTCTTTCTATCTAGTGTAACAAAAAAGCAGTAATATTTCAACTGCTCTTTCTTATTTATTTAGCATAATCTACTGCACGAAGTTCGCGGATCACGGTTACCTTGATATTTCCTGGGTAATCGAGATTGTTTTCAATTTTCTCACGAACTTTGTGAGCCAAGATTGTGACTTTGTCGTCTTTGATTTGTCCTGGATTAACCATGATACGGATTTCACGTCCTGCTTGAAGGGCAAAGCTATTTTGCACCCCTTCAAAGCCATTAGCGATTTCTTCCAAATCATGGAGACGCTTGATATAGCTCTCAAGAGATTCACTACGAGCACCTGGACGCGCTGCACTCAAGGCATCTGCTGCAGCAACGATCACTGCAATGACACTTTCAGCTTCCACATCTCCGTGGTGGCTAGCAATGGTATTGACCACAACTGGGTGTTCCTTGTACTTACGAGCCAACTCCGTACCAATCTCAACGTGACTGCCTTCAACCTCGCGGTCAATAGCTTTCCCGATGTCATGAAGGAATCCAGCACGACGGGCAAGAGCCGCATTTTCACCAAGTTCACTCGCGATGATACCAGATAACTTAGCAACCTCAATCGAATGACGCAAGACATTTTGTCCATAAGAAGTACGGAACTGCAAGCGTCCCATGATCTTCATCAAGTCTGGATGGAGGTTTGGCGCACCAATCTCATAGGCAGCAGCCTCCCCATATTCACGGATTTTATTGTCAATCTCCTGACGGTTTTTCTCCACCAACTCCTCGATACGAGCTGGATGGATACGGCCATCCTTGAGCAACATTTCCATGGTCATACGAGCAATTTCACGACGAATCGGATCAAATCCTGACAAGGTCACCACTTCCGGTGTATCGTCGATAATCACATCGACCCCTGTCAAACTTTCAAAGGTACGAATATTGCGTCCTTCACGACCGATAATGCGTCCCTTCATGGTATCGTCTGGTAGGTGAACTGTCGAGTTTGTTGACTCTGCTACATACTCACCAGCGATACGTTGCATAGCCTGAACCAAGATATCTTTCGCAATCTTGTCTGAACGTTCCTTGACCTCTTGCTCTGCCTCACGAATGCGGCTAGCAATTTCCTTGGTCAAATTTTCCTCTGTCTGAGCCAAGATAATATCTCGAGCCTCAGTTTGGGAAAGGGAACCGATACGTTCAAGTTCAGCTTCTTTTTGTCTTTCGACTTCCTCTAATTGCTCTTCACGTGCATCAAGGTTTTTTGCTCTATCAGAAATACTTTGTTCTTTTTGTTCAAGTGTTTTTTCTTTGTTCGTCAAATTGTCGTCTTTGCGGTCAAGACTCGTTGCTCTCTCCGTCAAACGACTTTCGATTTGCTTGAGCTCCTGACGTTCTGACTTAAATTCAGCGTCCACTTCTTCACGGTATTTTCTGGCTTCCTCTTTGGCCTCCAATAGTGCTTCTTTTTTAAGAGACTTGCTTTCGCTCTTGGCTTCATTTAGCAATAAATCCGCTTCGCGCTCAGCTTGTCCTCGTAAATTAGTTGCTTCTTGTTCAGCATTTAGAAGCATCAACTCTGCAGCCTCTTGAGATGATTTCATCTTAGCTGAGATGCTGACATATCCAATGACTAAACCAATGATGACGGCAAAAACAGCAATCGCAAGTGTCATGATTTCCATGTTTTTACCTCATTAAATTTGTTTATCGAATGACATACATTCCTTAATATTCTATCACAAAAAACCGATTTTCACAAACCCAAATTGAAGAGTTTTGTGTGAATTTTAGGAGAAAGTTCTGAAATCACCAAACAAACTTTCTATCTCTTAAAAATGAGATTTTCATTAAAACATACAATAAAAAAGCCTACCTTTCAGTAGACTTAGTTTGTTTCTATTCTAATCGGGACTCTGCCGAAATTCTGCTCTACGATGCTTGGCTGTCCTAGTTGGTAAATCTGGTCTGCCTTTTGGGTCATGGCATCCCAAGGTTCTTTGCCAATTCGGCTGACTAGATGGACCTGCTCTTTCAGAGACTTGAGATGTTTTCTGCCTTTCTCGGTAAAGCCAAGGACATGGATGACTTCTGGCAAGTCGCTTTCTCTGGCCTGCACCAAGATATAGGTCAAGAGGCGTCTGACACGCGCCTTGGTATAACGCTTGGTCGCAACCGCCTCGACCAATTCGTCAACAGTCTGAGCTGTCTTTATGGCATCCTTGATGCGCACAGCCATTTCTTGATTGACCTGATAAATGGTGGTTAGGTCGGGATTTGACAAGATTTGATAGCGAAGCAAGGGAAAATGGTCATCCCAGCTCACCTTACAGGCGTGCTCAAAGAGGGTAACAGAGGGCATAAAGCGTTCTAAGAAATCTTGGTCTGATTGATGCTGGCGGAGGGCTGTCGCCGAGGCAAAGTCCACCTCCCTGTCCACAGAATGATAACCCGCTCCTTGACGCTGAATAGGATGCAGTTTGATGTTTCGCCCTGCTATCGCCTTGGCATAGGCAAGAGCAAGGACATGATTGGGCGTATTGCCTGAAAAATCTAGATCTGCAAATTCCTTCCACATGGCTTGGGTTTTCTGGGGATAAGATAGGGAATCAGGCAGATTTTCTATAAATTTCTCCATCTCACTACCTCGCTCTGTGTATAAGTCAGCAATTTTCTGGTAATCCAGAACTTCCTCTGTCCCAAAAGCTAGAGTATCAATCCCCAGCCGTGCCAAGATATCCACAGCTCCTTGACCGAAGAAATCAGCTGCCTGAACACTGACTAGAAAGGGCAATTCCACTACCAGATCCGCTCCATTTTCCAGTGCCATCTGAGCCCGTGTCCACTTGTCCACGATAGCAGGCTCCCCTCTCTGCATGAAGTTCCCTGACATGACAACGATTTTCAGTCCCTCCGCCTGCTCAAGCAGGTATTTGTGCCCATTATGAAAAGGATTGAACTCCGCGATAATACCTGTGATGGTCATGATGTTCTCCTACTTCTGCGCGACAAAAAACCAACGGGTAGTGGTTTCTGTAGGCTCTTTGTCCTCAAAGTCCGCATAGAGTTTGAAGGACTTAAATCCAGCCTGTTCCAGCAAAACATCATAGGTCAGGACCTCATAGGTCCGTTCCTCATGCACTTCATCATGGCGACTAAAAGAGCCGTCTGCTTCCTTGACGAAAAAGGTCAACTCATGCACGATAGAGTGAGGTGCTGCGTCCTCGTAGGTATCCCAGAGCATGGCAAAATCTTCTGCATTTTCATGGTAAGAATAGCCTGGAAAAATTTCATCTGTCTGGTAGGTCGAATGCACATCAAATATAAATACACCATCTTCGTTGAGGGCATTATATACTTCCTTAAAGACATCCCCTACTTCCACCTCATCCTGCATGTAGCAGATAGAGTCCGAATAACACGTGACAAAATCATATTTCCCTGCCTTGGACAAATCCAGCATGTTGCCTTCAATAAAATCAATCTTTTGCTTGGCTGAAGTCGCTCTCTTCTCCGCAATCTTCAACATATCAGCACTCAAATCAAGTCCAGTTACATCAAAACCAGCCTGAGAAAAGCGCACTGACTGGATACCTGTCCCACAAGCCAATTCCAAAAGCTTCTTTCTCTCCTTGGTCTTAGGCAAATGACGGAGGGAAAAATCCGTCCATTTATCGTATAAACTATCATCCATCACAGCATCGTAAACAGCCGCAAAAGTTTCATATGTCGCCATATTCATGATACCAAGTCCGCCCGTAATAGGAATGAAAATTAGGATCTTGGACTTAGGATCCTGATCCAAGCCAAAGCTATCTATTTTCCGACGATTACAGGACGGGTTCAAATCCTTTCTATCACTTTCCTTTTAAAATAAGCAAAGAAACCCAGTTGACTGCAACTGAGTTCATATCCTATGCTAAGGCTTCTGAAATATCTACAGAAGCCGCCTCATGCCAGAGTTTTTCAAGGTTATAGTGGGCACGCATTTCTTCTGAGAAGATATGCACGACGACACCACCGAGGTCTAGCAAGACCCAGCCTCCAGCTGCATCGCCTTCGACATGGCTGCCTTTAACACCAGCTTCGGCTACTTTTTCACGAATGTTATCAGCGATTGCGTCCAACTGACGGCTATTCATCGAGCTAGTGATAACAAAGTAGTCGGTCACACTGGTCAAATCTTGTACATCAAGTGCAAGGATATCCTCCGCACGTTTCTCATCAGCCGCTTTCACGACTAGTTCTAGTAATTCTTTTTCGTTCATTTAGTCTTCTTTCAAATAGTGCACATAGGCGTTATAGGTTTCAATGGTTTGGGGATAGATGGGGAATCCCTGATGAGCTAGATGCTCCACGGTACGAGCTGTTTCGTAGGCCACTGCCTTATTGAGTGACAAACTTGCAATCTCACGCGCCTGGTCCACTCCAGGGAAGGCACGATTGTGCTCGATGTAGTCTGCTACATAGATGACCTTGTCTAAGTCCGTCATCTGACCAGCCCCGACTGTATGGATTTCAATAGCTCGCAGGATTTCAGAGTTTTGCAAGTTCAAATCTTCCTTGATTTTGTAGATGCCGACCATGCCATGCCAGACATTATTGCCCCAGTTTTTGAGGTCAGGGTCTAGCTGGTAACGGTCAATCAAATCCAGAAATTCCTGATCTGACAACTTTTTAGCATAATCATGAAGAAGGCCTGCTAGACCAGCTTTCTCGGTATCGACTCCAAATCTCTCCGCTAGCTCTATAGCTGCACGCTCTACACCCAGACAATGGGTCAAACGTTTTTCAGGTAGAAGCTCTGCCATTCTTTCCAACAAAGCCTCTCGGGAGCAGTTGATATAGTCTTGATAGGCCATCAGTAGAGCCCCTCCTTCTCGATGTAGTCTAGCACTGGCTGAGGTAGGAGAAAGTTGGGTTTCCGACCTTGGGCAATGAAGTCACGTACCATGCTGGAGGAAATATCCATGAGAGGCACATCCACCCAGATGACTGGATAAGAAGTCCCTGCCTTGTAGCGTGGGCGCTGAACCCCCACAAACTGAACCATATCAACCAGTTCATCAATCCGATACCACTTGGGCAGGTAGTCCACCATATCAGCTCCGATAATAAAGTAATAATCCGTATCTGGATGTTGCTCTGTCAAAATCTTCATAGTGTCGTAGGTGTAGGAAATCCCCTTGCGCTCTAGCTCAATGGTTTCAATAGCTAGGCCTTCGATCCCCTCAATCGCCAATTCAAGCATCTTGAGACGGTGGTGTTCAGGGATGGTTTCTTTTTTGTCTACATGAGGTGGCTGATATTCAGGCATGAGTAGGACCTGGTCCAGTCCTAACTGTTGTCGTACTTGGTCCGCCACAACAAGATGGGCATGGTGAACAGGGTTAAAATTCCCCCCTAGAATCCCGACTTGTTTGCGCTTTTTCTCCTTGATTTCTGGCTCCAACTCTACCTTGGTAAAGGGAGTCAATAATTCGATTGCCATAGGCTCGTCTTCCTTTAATTCTCTGTAAAAACAGTTGTTTGGAGTAAGTGTTTAGATTTCTTTAACTTTCTTAGAAATCTTGCGATTTTCTTTCTTGCTGGATTGTTTAAACAAGATCAAGATGCGTCCGATTTTTTGGACAGTATCCACACCAATTTCTTCTTCCAAGATTTCAGCTACTTCATGGATGTTTTCATCTGTGTTTTGCAAGAGAGTAACCTTGATCAATTCACGTGCGTCAAGAGCTTGACGGACGCTGGTCTTGATTTGGTCGTTGAGACCATTTTTTCCAATTTGAATGATAGGTTTGAGGGTGTGTGCCTGGCTGTTGAGGAAGGCACGTTGTTTCGATGTTAATGACATAATTTCTTTAAAAGAGTTTCTTTTTATACTTTTCTAAAGTGGTGACGGACGTCAGCAAAGTCCTTCGGACTTTCATGACTAAAATTTGAGCCTAAGGTCTCAAATTTTCCGCAATTGGTACAATCACTTGTACCAACTGACACCACGGCGAAAAGTATTATCCATGGGGCTCGCAATGCTCGCCATAATAAAGACAACCCTTTCCTTTCTGTGTTTAAATAATGGCTTTTCGTGTGACAACTGCGACGCCTTCTGGTGCCCAGACAGCGACTTTTGCGCTTCCTGTTACACGGATCCAGCCTAGTCCTGAGATGACTAGGTCTGTTTTGTCCTTGATAGTAAATACATGCTGGACTAGTTTTGGAAAATCTTCTTTTTCCTTGCTATTTGGTGGTGTCAGAAGGGTTCCGAGGTGCTTGTCGTAGAAAGCACTAGCGCTTTCAAGCTTAGTACGATGCAATTTGAGTTCATTGTCAAAGAAGGCTGTAAAACCTTGCTTTTCTCCTGCAATGAAGTCAAATCGGCCCAAACCTCCTAAAAATAGAGTTTGCTCAGGGTTAAGCTGATAGGTTTTGGGCTTGATTTCCTTTTTAGGGCTGACATACTTGAGGTTTTTAGCTGTCAAGTAGTGGGCCATCTGGTGGCGGTGGATGATTCCCGGCGTATCGTAGATATAAGATCCGTCATCAAGTGGGATCTCAATCTTGTCCAAGGTTGTCCCAGGAAAGCGTGAAGTCGTGATGACATTTTGGTCACCCGTGATTTCTTGGATAATAGCGTTGATAAGGGTTGACTTTCCAACGTTAGTTACACCAACTACATAGACATCGCGTCCCTTACGATAATGCTCAATCTTATCAATGACTTCCTTAATGGCATGCTTGTTTTGGGCTGATGTCAGAACGACATCTACTGGACGAAGTCCTTCCTCGTGGGCACGTTCCATCAGCCATTGGCTAATCTTACCTGGTTTAACAGACTTAGGCAGGATATCTTTTTTATTTCCGACCAAGAGGACATCATTGCCTGATACAAAACGTGGCAAGCCTGGGATGACAGAGCCATTAAAGTCAAAGATATCAATGACATTGACCACCAAGGCATCACTGTCTCCCACCTCGTGCAAGAGTTTGAGGAAATCATCGTCCGTCAACTGGACATCTGTAATTTCATTGTAATGACGGAGACGGAAACAGCGTTGGCAATAGACTTCGCCTGTCTCCAACCCTTTTTCAAGTGCTGACTGGGGGGTGAAACCAAGACCAGCCTTGTCTGTCGTCTGAATGGTTGCTCCACAACCAATACAGAGAATTTCTTCCATAGTTAGATTCCTTTTTTATATGTAATCGGTCCGTACTTTTCAGTAATTTGCTTCATGACACGGCGCTCGCGAGCTCGGTTGATTTGCGTCTTGATAGAGTCATGTTGGACCAAGGGTTTGACTAAGATTGAGCGAATACCTGCACGATGAGCTGCTCGAATATCCGTCATGAGCTGGTCGCCGACCATAACCACTTCGTTTTTCTCATAGTGAAATTCCTTCATGGCACGGTCTATTCCAAAGGTGAAGGGTTTAAGAGCCCAATAAACGTAATCAATTCCAAATTTCTCAACTGCTCGTTGAACCCGTTTTTTGGTGTTATTTGAGACTACAATGATGCGAATGCCTGCATCCCGAAGGTCATGTAGCCACTGTTTCATCTCTGGTGTCCCATCAGGGTTGTTCCAAGCAATGAGGGTATTGTCCAAATCGACCAAAACAGCCTTGATCCCCTGCGCCTGCAGGCTTGGGACTGTCAGATCATAGACTGCTTCCACAGCAAAATCTGGCATATAGTTTTCAATTGCCATTCTGGCTCCTTTTCTTAACTTTTTTTCGCAATTTTTCTCAAAATCAATGACAAGACCAACCATAAAACCGCACTAGCCAAGCTGATGTAGACCCAAGCATAGGGCTCGTCTGTGAAGGGGAGGGGAACATTCATCCCGAAGAAGCCCGTCACTACTGCCAAGACTGCTAGTAAAACTGAAATAATGGTCAAGGTTGTCAAGTTATCATTCAGGTTGTTGTTTAGGATATTGTTGTAAGATGCTGATAGTTGTTGCAGAACTTGAGAGATCAAATCGGTCATCGAAACCAACTGATGAGCCTCAATCATGGCATCATCAAACTGTTCTCTCTCAACTTCGTTAAATCTGCGATAAAGGGCATGTCCTTGGATATGTTCTAGCAACATGCGATTTTGCTTGGCAGCCGCTGTCAGATAGACCATACCAGTCTCCAAGTCGGAAAGGGCAAAGAGGTTTTTCTTGGTCGTTCGCTGACGCAAGAGGCCATTGACCTCATCCTTACTCTTATCCATCTGCTCGATGACAGGATAGTAGGCATTGCTGATGATTTCCAGACTAGCAAAGAGAAATTTGTAAATAGAAAGCATATCATGACTCTCTAAATAACGTGTCATCTGTTCAATCACATAGGCATTTTTCTTATTACTAATCGTAATCAAGCGCTGATGTTCAACGATAAAGGTCATGGGAAAGGCTTCATAGTATTCCTTGTCCTTTTTCAAATCCAATACATTGTAGATAAAGGTGACGGTTCCACTTTCGCGGTGGTAGTCCATGTGGGCACGCTCATTTCTATCCAGTGCGTATTCAATGGTTTCCTTGTCCAATCCATAGATTTCAGAGAGATCTTCTAGTTTTTTCAATTTTCCCAAATCTAGGTTAATCCAAGTGCATCCATTGCCCAACTGCTTTTCTACAAACATATTTTCTCCTTTACCAAACTCTTTCTATTGTACCACAAATCTACCAAAATAGCAGACCTACTCTGTGCGGGAAAAGTTGCTGACAACAGTGATATTTCGGTTAGGAACAAAGTGAAGGGCTTGGTCCTCACTTCGAAGTTGGGTCGTACGGATTCCGACACTGACAACCTTGCCAGACACGGTAATCGGTCCATTTGTGAGAACCACTTCGTCGCCCACATCGAGCTGGCGTTCAAAGAGGATGAAAAAGCCATTGATGACATCGGATAGAAAACCTTGCGCCCCCATCCCAATGGCAACCCCAGCAATTCCTGCCCCAGCAAGGAGACTAGAAACCGGCAAGCCTAAAATGGACAGGATACAGTAGATTAAAAAGAAATAAAGGGTATAGTTAAAGATATTCTCAAGCAAACGAGAAATGGTCTTTTGTCTGCCAGCATCTCGATTTGAGAATTTAAGGGAGGGCTTGACAATCTTTCGGACAGTCGCATGGAGGATCTTTTTGGCTATATAAAATAGAAGGATGAGAATCAAAAGAGAGATCAACTTGGTCAAAAGATTCTCTAATAGGCCTGTGAGATCCAATTTGTCAAGATAACGTTGAAAAAATTCTTGCATACAAAACTCCTTTTTCCTATTATACCATAACTTATCTGAAGACTATTCCCTATAAATATTCAAATTTCATTTGATTATTTAGTCAAATCTTGATTTTATGGCATATTTATACTATAATCAACAAAAGCGTGGGATTTGCTCCTTTCCGCTCTCTATTATCAACTTTTTAGGAAATTCTCATGTCTATCACCCAACGTACGACAAAACTGATCTTGGCGACCTGCCTCGCTTGTTTTCTCGCTTATTTTTTAGATTTATCATCAGCGGTTTCAGCTGGCATTATCGCCCTCTTAAGCCTTTCTGACACGCGCAGAAGTACGCTAAAATTGGCCCGTAACCGCCTCTTTTCCATGCTCCTAGCGCTCGCTATCGGCGTTCTAGCCTTTCAGCTGACCGGCTTTCACATCTGGAGTCTAGGCCTCTATCTGGCTCTCTACGTGCCTCTTGCTTACAAAATGGGCTGGGAAATCGGCATCACACCTAGCAGTGTCTTGGTCGGTCATCTCTTGGTACAGGAGTCTACTTCTCCAGCTCTCTTGCTCAATGAAGTGCTCCTCTTTCTCATCGGGACAAGCTTTGCTCTGTTGGTCAACCTTTACATGCCCTCTCGGGAAAAGGCCATTCACAGCTATCACCTTCAGGTCGAAGAAAAGTTAAAAGACATCCTGCTTCGCTTTAAATACTATCTGTCAAGAGGAGACGGGCGCAATCAAGCCCAACTCGTTGACGAGTTAGATAGCCTTCTTGATGAAGCCCTCAAGCTTGTCTATTTGGACCACTCGGACCACCTCTTTCACCAGACGGACTACCACATCCACTACTTTGAGATGAGACAGCGACAAAGTCGTATCCTGCGAAATATGGCCCAGCAGATTAATACCTGTCATCTGGCTGCAAGTGAGAGTTTGATTTTGGCCCAGCTCTTTTCTAAGATCGCTGCCCAGCTAAGCCAGACCAATCCTGCTCATGACCTACTTGATGACATCGAACGCTATCTGCAAGTCTTCCGCAATCGGAGTCTCCCTAAAACACGCGAGGAGTTTGAGACCCGAGCCACCCTACTGCAGCTACTACGCGAAGCTGAAACCTTTATCCAGGTCAAGGTCGATTTTTACCGAAAATATAAAATCTAACAAAAAGCAACGGAGAGATTATTCCGTTGCTTTTTCTATTAAAATCTATAATTAAATTATCTTATCTTATGATTCAAACTATATTGTGTACTCTATCTATTATGTATTCAATTTGGTTGATTGTAATTTATGCAATCCGCTATAGCGATTTCTGTCACTTTACACTACGACACGGAGTTTGGCAAATCGATTCTATTTGCCAAACGTAGTTAGTAAGGCAGTTAGCTAGACTACTTCCTTTCTGTTACGACGGGAAAAACCACGAATCGATAATATTCGTGGTTTTTTCCTAGTGAAGCGTTTAGGTAACCGCCATAGCGGTTACCGTCAAATGACAGCAACTTTATGTTGCTAGTCATTTGTAACGATTTACATTTTCTCTTCCAACTCTACGTCTGGATACTTATCCGCAAACCAGCGGAGGGCAAAGTCATTTTCGAAGAGGAAGACAGGTTGGTCGAAGCGATCCTTAGCCAAGATGTTTCGGCTAGAAGACATGCGTTCGTCTAGGTCCTCTGGCTTGATCCAACGAACTGTCTTTTTACCCATTGGAGTCATGACAACTTCCGCGTTGTACTCCCCTTCCATGCGGTGCTTGAAGACTTCAAACTGGAGTTGGCCGACAGCACCTAGCATATACTCGCCTGTTTGGTAATTCTTATAAAGTTGGATGGCTCCTTCTTGTACCAACTGCTCCATTCCCTTATGGAAGGATTTTTGTTTCATGACGTTCTTAGGCGAAACCTTCATGAAAATCTCTGGAGTAAAGGTTGGCAGTGGTTCAAACTCAAACTTGTTTTTCCCAACAGTTAGCGTATCTCCAACCTGGTAAGTACCTGTATCGTAAACCCCGATGATATCTCCAGCTACGGCATTGGTCACATTCTCACGACTTTCCGCCATAAACTGGGTAACATTAGACAGTTTAGCACCCTTACCAGTACGAGGAAGGTTAACACTCATCCCACGCTCAAATTCGCCCGATACGATACGGACAAAGGCGATGCGGTCACGGTGACGAGGGTCCATGTTGGCTTGGATTTTAAAGACAAATCCTGAGAAATCCTTGTCATAAGGATCGACAATTTCTCCGTCTGTTTTCTTGTGTCCATGTGGCTCTGGAGCAAATTTCAAGAAAGTCTCAAGGAAGGTCTGCACACCAAAGTTAGTGAGGGCTGACCCAAAGAATACAGGTGTCAATTCTCCAGCTAGAATAGCTTCCTCTGAAAACTCATTTCCTGCTTCATTTAAAAGTTCAATATCCTCTTTGACTTGCTCGTAGAATGGGTTGTTGCCAAAGAGCTGGTCCCCATCTTCTAGACTGGCAAAACGCTCATCCCCTTTATAGAGTTCCAAGCGTTGATTATAGAGGTCATACAAGCCTTCAAAGGCTTTCCCCATCCCGATGGGCCAGTTCATCGGATAACTCGCAATACCTAAGACTTCTTCCAATTCTTGCAAGAGGTCCAGTGGCTCACGACCGTCACGGTCCAGCTTGTTCATAAAGGTAAAGACTGGAATGCCACGGTGCTTCACAACCTCAAACAATTTCTTGGTTTGGGCCTCGATACCCTTGGCAGAATCCACGACCATGACTGCAGCGTCCACCGCCATCAAGGTACGATAGGTATCTTCTGAGAAGTCCTCGTGCCCTGGGGTGTCTAGGATGTTGACGCGTTTGCCATCGTAGTCAAATTGCATCACAGATGAAGTGACCGAAATCCCACGTTGTTTCTCGATATCCATCCAGTCAGACTTGGCAAAAGTCCCTGTTTTCTTCCCTTTTACAGTACCAGCCTCACGAATCTCGCCCCCAAAGTAGAGCAACTGCTCAGTGATGGTTGTTTTCCCCGCGTCCGGGTGGGAGATGATGGCAAAAGTACGGCGTTTCTTGATTTCTTCTTGAATAGTCATATCTTCTCTTTCTTTTCTTTTAGGATAATAGTGAATGCTATATTTAATTTTATATTTTTACATCGGAATATTCCAATCCTTTCAACTTACCTATTATAGCGAATTTCAGGGAGTTTTTCAATTGCTCATCTGATGAAAAGGTAAGCTAGAGTACTGATTTTACCTGATTTCTCTTTTGCCACCGTTTCTTGAACAAGATATCAAAGAGAACCAGAGCCAGCGAAAGGATGACGGACACAAGAAGGTATTTTAGCCACAAGGGAGCATCTGGTATAAAAGGTGTCTTGTTTAACAAACCATAATTTCCACCAGTCACCTGATTAACCCCAACTAGAAAGAGATTGAGGATAAAGGTATAGGCTACAATCATATATTTCTTGAGCAAGGTCTTATCATAGTGATTCATCAAGTAAACCAAGGAATTCACTAGAAGGGCATAGTGCCCAATCAAAAATGAAAAACTGGTAATGTGGGGGAAATCATAGGGGTCAAAAACCGGGTAAACCAAGGCAAAGACCGCTCCACTTGCTCCTAAGAGGGCAAAATACTGCTTGCTCCGCCATTTATCTGGCAAGAAAACCACCGCAAACATAGCCAAACGGCAATGGTAAAATGGAAGACTATTAGAAAATGGAATCCCAAAGCCAACATACCAGCTATATAGGGCTAGCAACTGGAGGATCTGAATCCCCTTAAACAAGCGGACAAATTTCGGATTCTTGTGATAAGCAAGTGCTCCATAAATACACAGCACTAAGAGAAGCATCATAGCTCCATACCAAAAGAGCGGAATAGGAGGAGGAACCGTCTGAGATCTGGTGATAAATTGATGGAACATATTTCTATCCTAATTCTTATTTTTTCTTTTCTCTAGTTTAACCATTATAGCGAATTAAAAGCGATTTTTCAATTTCTATTTCTTTTCAGTTTGGCTCCCTTATTTATAGGAAAATATGGTAAAATAGAACAGACTAAAAATCATCATTTCACGAAAGGATGCAAGATGAAAATTACGCAAGAAGAGGTAACACACGTTGCCAATCTTTCAAAATTAAGATTCTCTGAAGAAGAAACTGCTGCCTTTGCGACAACCTTGTCTAAAATTGTTGACATGGTTGAGTTGCTGGGCGAAGTAGACACAACTGGTGTCGCACCTACTACGACCATGGCTGACCGTAAGACCGTACTCCGCCCTGATGTGGCCGAAGAAGGAACTGATCGTGATCGCTTGTTTAAAAACGTACCTGAAAAAGATAACTACTATATCAAGGTACCAGCTATCCTAGACGATGGAGGAGATGCCTAATGACTTTCAACAATAAAACCATTGAAGACTTGCACAATCTCCTTGTTTCTAAGGAGATTTCAGCAACTGAACTAACTCAAGCAACACTTGAAGATATCAAGTCTCGTGAGGAAGCCCTCAATTCATTTGTCACCATCGCTGAGGAGCAGGCTCTTGCTCAAGCCAAAGCCATTGACCAAGCAGGAATTGATGCGGATAATGTCCTTTCAGGAATTCCGCTGGCTGTTAAAGATAATATCTCTACAGACGGTATCCTGACAACTGCAGCCTCAAAAATGCTCTACAACTACGAACCTATCTTTGATGCAACAGCTGTTGCCAATGCCAAAGCCAAGGGTGTGATTGTCGTCGGAAAGACCAACATGGACGAGTTTGCCATGGGTGGTTCTGGTGAGACTTCTCATTACGGTGCCACTAAAAATGCTTGGGACCACAGCAAGGTTCCTGGTGGTTCATCAAGTGGTTCTGCCGCAGCCGTAGCCTCAGGACAAGTCCGCTTGTCACTTGGTTCTGATACTGGTGGTTCTATCCGCCAACCTGCCGCCTTCAACGGGATTGTTGGTCTCAAACCAACTTACGGAACAGTTTCACGTTTCGGTCTCATTGCTTTTGGTAGCTCATTAGACCAGATTGGACCTTTTGCACCAACTGTTAAGGAAAACGCCCTCTTGCTCAATGCTATTTCCAGCGAAGATGCAAAAGACTCTACTTCTGCTCCAGTCCGTATTGCCGACTTTACTTCAAAAATTGGCCAAGACATCAAGGGCATGAAAATTGCTTTGCCTAAAGAATATCTTGGTGAAGGAATTGACCCAGAAGTTAAGGAAACAATTCTTAACGCAGCCAAACACTTTGAGAAACTTGGCGCTATCGTCGAAGAAGTGAGTCTTCCTCACTCAAAATACGGAGTAGCTGTTTACTACATCATCGCTTCATCAGAAGCCTCCTCAAACTTGCAACGCTTTGACGGTATCCGTTACGGCTATCGTGCAGAGGATGCGACCAACCTTGATGAAATCTATGTAAACAGCCGTAGCCAAGGTTTCGGTGAAGAGGTAAAACGCCGTATCATGCTGGGTACTTTCAGCCTTTCATCAGGTTACTATGATGCCTACTATAAGAAAGCTGGTCAAGTCCGTACCCTTATCATTCAAGATTTCGAAAACGTCTTTGCGGATTACGACTTGATTTTGGGACCAACTGCACCAAGCGTTGCTTATGACTTGGACTCACTCAACCATGACCCCGTTGCCATGTACTTGGCTGACCTCTTGACCATCCCAGTCAACTTAGCAGGTCTCCCAGGAATTTCCATCCCTGCTGGATTTGCTCAAGGTCTCCCAGTCGGTCTCCAATTGATTGGTCCTAAATACTCAGAAGAGACTATTTACCAAGCTGCTACTGCTTTTGAAGCAACAACAGACTACCACAAACAACAACCTGTGATTTTTGGAGGTGATAACTAATGAACTTTGAAACAGTCATTGGACTTGAAGTCCACGTAGAGCTCAACACCAATTCAAAAATCTTCTCACCTACTTCTGCCCACTTTGGAAATGACCAGAATGCCAATACCAACGTAATTGACTGGTCCTTCCCAGGAGTTCTGCCAGTTCTCAATAAAGGTGTTGTCGATGCCGGTATCAAGGCTGCTCTTGCCCTCAACATGGACATCCACAAAAAGATGCACTTTGACCGCAAGAACTACTTCTATCCTGACAATCCCAAAGCCTACCAAATTTCTCAGTTTGATGAGCCAATCGGTTATAACGGCTGGATTGAAGTCGAGCTAGAAGACGGTACGACTAAGAAAATCGGGATCGAACGTGCTCACCTAGAAGAAGACGCTGGTAAAAACACCCACGGTACAGATGGCTACTCTTATGTTGACCTCAACCGTCAAGGGGTGCCATTGATTGAAATCGTATCTGAAGCTGACATGCGTTCTCCAGAGGAAGCCTACGCTTATCTGACAGCCCTCAAGGAAGTTATCCAGTACGCTGGCATTTCTGACGTTAAGATGGAAGAAGGTTCTATGCGTGTGGATGCCAATATCTCGCTTCGTCCTTATGGTCAAGAAAAATTCGGTACCAAGACAGAGTTGAAAAACCTCAACTCCTTCTCAAACGTGCGTAAGGGTCTTGAATACGAAGTCCAACGTCAAGCTGAAATCCTTCGCTCAGGTGGTCAAATTCGACAAGAAACTCGCCGTTACGATGAAGCTAACAAGGCAACCATCCTCATGCGTGTCAAAGAAGGTGCTGCAGACTACCGCTACTTCCCAGAACCTGACCTACCACTCTTTGAAATCTCAGATGAGTGGATTGAGGAAATGCGTACAGAATTGCCAGAGTTTCCAAAAGAACGCCGTGCGCGCTACGTATCTAATCTTGGCTTGTCAGACTACGATGCTAGCCAGTTGACTGCAAACAAAGTCACTTCTGACTTCTTTGAAAAAGCTGTTGCCCTCGGTGGCGATGCCAAACAAGTCTCTAACTGGCTCCAAGGCGAAGTTGCTCAGTTCTTGAACGCCGAAGGTAAGACACTGGAACAAATCGAATTAACACCAGAAAACTTAGTAGAAATGATTGCCATCATCGAAGACGGCACGATCTCTTCTAAGATTGCCAAGAAAGTCTTTGTCCACCTAGCTAAAAATGGCGGTGGCGCGCGTGAATACGTGGAAAAAGCAGGCTTGGTTCAAATCTCAGATCCAGATGTTCTGATTCCAATCATCCACCAAGTCTTTGCGGATAACGAAGCTGCCGTTGCCGACTTCAAGTCAGGTAAACGCAACGCAGACAAGGCCTTCACAGGATTCCTTATGAAGGCAACCAAAGGTCAAGCCAACCCACAAGTCGCCCTTAAACTGCTTGCACAAGAATTGGCGAAGTTGAAAGACAGTGAGTAATTTACTCTTTAAACACTTTTTCTACTTTTAAAACGAGAATGAGACAAGGGGAATAAATGAACAAATTTTTACGATTGCTATTTGTCTTAGTCATCATCGCTATGTTAGGCGCTTCTATACTACAAATTTTCTTTCCATCATACATGGGAAGTCACTCCGGGTACGGAATATCTGCTGGTTGGCAACGAGAAATTGGAATATGGAATCTAGCTGTATTGATTATTATTCTCGCTATCAATATTAAATACGATTGGTTCTATCTACGAATCGCACTTCTTGCTCTCATTATTGGCGGAATTGGAATAGGAACAAATCACTTACTCAATTATATGGAGTATCACTCTCCTGTAAATGCTATCGGTGCTTTTGAAAATTACTTGCTAGCAATAGGATGGATTGTGGGATGGCTCATCGAGCTCCATTCCATAAAGAAGCTAAATGCTAGTAAATAACGCCTAGTCTATCTTAGATGATTTTTAAAGGTTATTAAATAGTTTAATAATCATTCAAATTCAGAATTCTACCTTTTCAATCATATAGTTAGGAGACACATGAAAAAGTTTTACGCTCTTTTAATGACCTGTTTATTACTTTTTTTTCTATCCGTGCCTCAAATCGTTGATGCGGGTGTCGGACATTCCAGAAGTGGTAGCAGCAGTCGCAGTAGCTCCAGAAGTAGTAGTCGTTCAAGTGGAGGAGGAAGTCGCTCTGGTGGCTCATCTTATCACTACTACCGCTCTGGATACGGGTCATCCTCTAGTAGTTCTGATAGCTCACCCTATCTAGGATTTATGGTAATATTTGTGGGTGCCATTGTTTTAGTGGTTATCGTTGAATCCTTAAAAAATAAAGCAAATAATTCAAGCACAAGCCACAGTAATACCAACTATCAACCAATCCACCGACGAATTGAACATAACACTTTGGCCATTAGTCGTGTAAAATATGGGGATCCAAACTTTGACGCTGATGCCTTCATTTCTTGGGTTAAGGAAGTCTACCTTAAATTGCAGGTTGCCTGGACTGAGAAAAATTGGAACTCTGTCCGAGCTTTAGAAAGTACTAGTCTCTATTCACAGCACAGCACGCAATTAGAAGATCACATCCGAGCTAAGACAACCAATGTTTTAGAGAAAGTTTGTATCGAAAATGTTCGCATCAAGGAGTTCATTGAAAATCCTGACGGAAACGATACCTTAGTCGTAATCCTATCGTCTACCTTGCGGGACTATGTCATTGACGATGAGACTCGCCGTGTCCTTGAAGGAGATCCTAAAAAAGATCTCTTCACCGTGTATCAATTAAACTTTATCCGTCAACACGGTAGCCAAACACAAGCAGTCAATCCAGACCAAGTTGTGAGCGACCACTGTCCAAACTGTGGCGCCCCATTGAAAATCTCTGCGGTTAGCGAGTGCGACTACTGTGGTGCCAATCTCTCTCGCAGTCCAAACCAATGGGTACTCGATACCTATGATGTTGTGGATGAAGACGAGCTTTATAATTAGGAGGAATTATGGGATTTATACGTGCAGCCTTATCAGCAGGCTTAAATAGTTTTAATGATAGTAAATTCAAGGAAGCCATCGTCCTTCCAGACAATGTCTCTGGCGACGCCTTGGCCATCAAGGGTCAATTACTCACAAAAGACCCAGATGGACGTTCTCGTCACAGCAATCAAAATACAGGCCTCTTGTCGGACGGCAGTGTGGTTATCGTTCCTCAAGGTTATACCGCTGTTTTGGTAAACAACGGTACCTTCCTTGGTGAGGTCCTTGAAGCTGGTAGCCACGAATGGCAAGCTGGTGATAACGCCTGGCTCCTTGAAAAAGGTGGTATAAAAGGCACTTGGGAAAACTTTAAAAACCGCTTCTCTTTTGGTGGACAAGTCATCACCCAACAAGAAATTATCTTTATCCGCATGCAACCCATCGCGGGTAATAAGTTCGGCACACAAAATGCAGTCGAATATTTCAGCGAACGTTACCAACAACTGCTTAACATCCGTTTCTACGGCTTGTTTGATGTAAAAATCGCTGATCCAGTCCTCTTCTACGTGAGTTCTGTTAGTCGCCAAATTACTGACGGACAGCCATATACTCTCCAAGATGTAGCTCAAGGAACGCTCCGTCAAAATATCGCACCAAAAATCGCGATTGCCATTGCCAAATACACCAACGAAAACAAGGTTGATATCTATAGCCTCAATGCCAACCAAGATACCTTTAACGAACTCGCTAAACAAGAGGTCAACAAGGTTTGGACAGGTCTCTACGGGATTGAAGCAACCAATATCTTGCTTGAAGACCTCAGCTACGACCAAGAAAGTCTTGCCATTGTTCGCAAACTTGATAGTGAGCTCGCTGCTATGAAGTACAACACGATTGAGATTGAAGAACGCCGTGCTCGTAACGAAGCGCTTATTGCTGCAGCTGCCAACGAAGGGAATGGCAATGGGATGAACATGTTTATGGGAATGAATCTTGGCCAGACTCTCGGTGGTCAACTTAGCCAACAAGCCCAAACGCAAGCATCGACTCAAAATGCTGGACAAGCTACTAGCAAGAATTTTTATATCGAAGTTGATGGGAAATACGTTCTCGTCACCAAAGACGAAGATGGAAATATCGTACCAGTCAACTAATTAAGCTCCTTCTGACATTTGAGTAATGTTGTCTTTTATGGTACAATAAAGAGTAAATTATTTATTAAAGAGGTAAAAACATGATTGAAGCAAGTAAATTAAAGGCTGGTATGACCTTTGAAACAGCTGACGGAAAATTAATCCGCGTTTTGGAAGCTAGCCACCACAAACCAGGTAAAGGAAACACCATCATGCGTATGAAATTGCGTGATGTCCGTACTGGTTCTACATTTGACACAAGCTACCGTCCAGAGGAAAAATTTGAACAAGCTATCATCGAGACTGTCCCAGCTCAATACTTGTACAAAATGGATGACACAGCTTACTTCATGAACACAGAAACTTACGACCAATACGAAATCCCTGTAGTCAACGTTGAAAACGAATTGCTTTACATCCTTGAAAACTCTGATGTGAAGATCCAATTCTACGGAACTGAAGTGATTGGTGTTACCGTTCCTACTACTGTCGAATTGACAGTTGCAGAAACTCAACCATCTATCAAAGGTGCTACTGTTACAGGTTCTGGTAAACCAGCAACGATGGAAACTGGACTTGTCGTAAACGTTCCAGACTTCATCGAAGCAGGACAAAAACTCGTTATCAACACTGCTGAAGGAACTTACGTTTCTCGTGCCTAATCTCTAGAAAGAGGTCATTCTATGGGAATTGAAGAACAACTTGGCGAAATCGTTATCGCCCCACGTGTACTTGAAAAAATCATTGCTATTGCTACTGCAAAAGTAGAGGGTGTTCACTCTTTTTCAAACAAATCAGTATCTGACACCCTTTCAAAACTTTCTCTCGGCCGCGGCGTTTATCTTAAAAACGTGAACGAAGAACTCACAGCTGATATCTATCTCTACCTTGAGTACGGAGTAAAAGTTCCTAAGGTAGCTGTTGCTATCCAAAAAGCTGTCAAAGATGCTGTCCGCAACATGGCTGATGTAGAACTAACTGCTATCAATATCCACGTTGCAGGTATCGTTCCAGATAAAACACCAAAACCAGAATTGAAAGATTTATTTGACGAGGACTTCCTCAATGACTAGTCCACTATTAGAATCTAGACGCCAACTCCGTAAATGCGCTTTTCAAGCTCTCATGAGTCTTGAGTTCGGTACGGATGTCGAAACTGCTTGTCGTTTCGCCTATACTCATGATCGTGAAGATACTGATGTGCAACTTCCAGCCTTTTTGACAGAGCTAGTTTCTGGTGTTCAAGCTAAAAAGGAAGAACTAGACAAGCAAATCACACAGCATTTAAAAGCAGGTTGGACCATCGAGCGTTTAACGCTCGTGGAGAGAAACCTTCTTCGCTTGGGAGTCTTTGAAATCACTTCATTTGACACCCCTCAGTTGGTTGCTGTTAACGAAGCTATCGAGCTTGCAAAGGATTTCTCAGATCAAAAATCTGCCCGTTTTATCAATGGACTGCTCAGCCAGTTTGTGACAGAAGAACAGTAAACAAAAAAAGTGTTTGACAATTATCAAACACTTTTTTCTTTGCCTTCCACTATCTAAAAAAACGATAATAGATTAAATTAGAAAGAAATAACCAGATGAAGTCTGCATGGATGAGAAAGTTTATAAAACTATGGCACAGAATGGTGATTTTTAGACTTTTTGTCCAACGGTAAACTAAAGCAAAGAAAAGACCGGAAAAACTATAAACCATCAAACTGATAAGGTCACGATGGGACAATACCAAATGACTGAGCCCAAAAATAAGAGCAGATAAGATGACATCCAGATAGTACTTGGACTGGGAGAAAAAGGTATTCATAAAGTACCCTCTATGAACTAGTTCCTCCAATATAGGCCCCAAAATGACAACTGAGATAAAAGAGAAGCAAGTCGTTAAAATAGTAGATTGCTCACTGAAGGATAGGACCGAAAGAAGGTCTTCAAAGATATAGTGATTATTAATGAAGCGACTAAACTGTAAGTAAAAAGCACTTAACAACTGACGGACAAAATAAGCAGCCACTAAACTAACTAAAAGGTAAAAGAATCTGGATTTCTTTGAGCCCTTTTTTTCAAAAATATAGAGCATTTTTTTCTTTTTTAGCCAATAGATAAATAGTCCTAAAAGAGCTAGTTGCTCTACTGCTACAATAATAGAATAGCCATCCATACCCCAGACAAACATCTTAGCCAGATAAAGACTACTGAAATCTAGTAGATAAATTGATAGAAATACCAGTAATGTATAGATTCCCAAATGACCTAGTTTTTTCATACTTACTCCAAAAAATCTTTGTTGACTTATTTTTATAGCATAAATATCTTTTATTATATTAACAACTATTTTTAAAAAAGTCAATTTTTCATCCTGAATGGTACGACTATCAATAACATAAAAAAGCATCTCTCAATCTTACTATCAAATTAGAAAAAGTGTTTGACAATTATCAAACACTTTTTTCTTTGCACTCCACTATCTAAAAAAATGATAATAGACATAATTAGAAACAAAAATCCAAATGGGCTTTGCATAAATGAGAAAGTTAAAAAAACTATGGCACAGGATGGTAATTTTTAAGTTCTTTGTCCAACGGTAGACAAGAGCGAAAAAGAAACCAATCAGACTATAATATAATAAACTAATTGGGTCTCGGTGAGATAGTATCAAATGACTAAGTCCAAAGATAAGGCCTGATAAGATGACATCTAAATAGTACTTTGACTTAGTAAAGAAGGTGTTCATAAGATACCCACGATCGAGCGTCTCTTCCAAAATAGGACCAATAACGACAGTTAAGATAAAACTAAGAACTGTAGATAGAAAAGTTGGTTGACCATTTGAAAGAATCAACGCAAAATAGACATCATGAATATTCCGATGATTAATCAAATGAGCAAAACGTTCCCAAAAATTACCGAGCACCTGATGAACCACATAAGTTGCAAATAAGTAGAAGACAAATGACCAGTTCCAGCTCTTTTTCTCAAAGATGAAGAGCATCTTTTGCTTTTTTAACCACCAAATTAATAGAAGGAAACTTCCTACTAATCCCATTGTTAAAATAAGAGAGTAGACATCAGCGCCTAACCCTAAAATGATCGCTACATACAAACCAATTGTTTGTGGTAAATAGGTAGATAGTAAAATAATAAGAAAAAATATTCCAAATTGTCTTAGTTTCTTTGTGTTTCTCATCGTACTTTTTTGAAAGATTATCCTGCTCGGAAGCCGTACTTCCAAGCATTCCTATAAGAATTCAGTGCCCTTGCCCCATATAGGGAGCAAATTTTCTATAATATAACCATCTACCATATCCATCTTCCCAAACAGCAAGACCGCCTGAGATTTGGTCCAAGTCTTCTGACGAAAGAACTATAAATGTTCCTGTACCTGCCATTGCAAGTACATCCTTAAAATTATTTTTTGTAACCTTACATCTACAGTATAGATCTTATTTGTCTATTTTATTGTCCATCTCCTCAACTGTCAATTTTTCGTCCTGAATGCTTGCTTTACCCATTGAAAAACAAGAAATTGATAAAAAAGATTTCTCTATCTTCCTAGCAAATTTGAAAAAGTGTTTGACTTCCACTATCTAAAAAAATGATAATAGATATAATTATAAACAAAAATCCAGATGGGTTTTGCATAAATGAGAAAATTGAAAAAACTATGGCACAAGATGGTGATTTTTAGGTTCTTTGTCCACCGATATACTAGAGCAAAGAAAAGACCAACAAAACTATAAATAATCAAACTGATAGGATCGCGATGGGATAATACCAAGTGACTGAGACCAAAGATAAGAGCTGATAAGATAACATCCAGATAATACTTGGACTGGGGAAAGAAGGTATTCATAAAATACCCTCTATCAATTAGTTCCTCTGATATAGGTGCGACGACTACTGTTAAACTAAAACTGAGAACAGTTGATAGAAAAGTTGGTTGCCCATTGGAGTACAGAATCGAAAGAAGGTCTTGAAAGATATACTTGTTATCAATTAGGTGATGAAACTGTATCTGAAAAGCATCCACCAATTGACGAACAAAATAAGTAGCCACTAGACCAACTACAAGGTAAAAGAATCTTGACTTCTTTGAGCTTTTTTTAAAAATATAGAGCATCTCTTTCTTTTTTAACCAAAAGACAAATAAGACTACAAGAACTAGTTCCCAAACAAGTGAAATGACAGAATAGCCATCTATCCCCCATCCCAAAAACTTAGTTAGATGCACGATCCCTAACTCTGGTAGATAAACCGATAGAAATACCAGTGATGTATAGACTCCCAAATGCCCTAGTTTTTTCATTTTTACAAACTTCCTTAACTTCTTATTCCGCTATTCAATTTTTTCCCGTAATTTAGATTTCTAATTTCCTTTCGAGTTTGAAAATCATTTAAACATTACAAACTTCTATATCTAGTATAAATCATTTTTGACCAGTGTGCCATCCATCTCCTAAAATGTCAATTTTTCATCCTGAAATGTATGTTCTCTAGAAAAAATGCTAGAACCTTTACTCAGTTCTAGCTTTCTTTTTAATATTTTCTAAACCGTTGGTAACGTTCTTCGAGGAGCTGTTCCAAGGCTAAGCCTTGCAAGCGGTCAAGTTCTGCACGCAATTCATTTTTAACACGAGCTTGCAGTTCCTTACTGGAAAGCCCTGCTTCTGAGATTACCTTGTCAACGATACCCATTTCTAGGAGTTCGTGTGAAGTGATTTTCATCAACTCTGCTGCTTCCATGGCACGACTTCCATCCTTCCAAAGGATAGAGGCAAAGCCTTCTGGACTGAGCACGGCATAGATCGAATTTTCCAGCATCCAGACACGGTCAGCAACGGCTAGTGCTAATGCACCTCCAGACCCTCCTTCACCGATAATAATCGCGATGATTGGAACCTTGAGGTCGCTCATTTCCATCAGGTTTCGAGCGATTGCTTCCCCTTGTCCACGTTCCTCAGCTCCAACACCTGGGTAAGCTCCAGCAGTGTTGATGAAGGTTACAACTGGACGACCAAATTTTTCTGCCTGTTTCATCAAGCGTAGAGCCTTGCGATAACCTTCTGGATGGGGTTGCCCAAAGTTCCGTTTGAGGTTGTCATGAAGACTTTTTCCCTTTTGGATTCCGACGACTGTTACTGCTTGATCACCTAACCAGCCAATTCCACCAATGACCGCACCGTCATCTCTGAAAGAACGGTCTCCATGCAATTCGATAAATTCATCGAAGATTCCATTGGCAAAATCAAGGGCTGTCAAGCGACTCTGCTCGCGTGCCTCTCTGACAATTTTTGCAATATTCATCCGCGACTTCCTCCATGCAATCTCACTAATTTAGCAATTGTATCTGGTAGTTCTCTACGTTTGACAATTGCATCCACAAATCCATGTTCAAGCAAAAATTCTGCCTTTTGGAAATCATCCGGCAAGGTCTCACGAACTGTATTTTCGATAACACGACGCCCTGCAAAACCAACTAAACTCTGGGGCTCTGCTAGGATAATGTCACCTTCCATAGCAAAAGAAGCAGTAACTCCTCCTGTTGTCGGATCCGTCAAAATCGTCAGGTAAAAAAGTCCTGCCTTGGAATGGCGTTGAACTGCCGCAGAAATCTTAGCCATCTGCATCAAGCTCATAATCCCTTCTTGCATACGTGCACCGCCAGAAGCCGTAAAAAGTACAACTGGCAACTTTTCAACTGTCGCATATTCAAACAAGCGCGTGATTTTTTCACCCACAACGGTTCCCATCGACGCCATGATAAAGTTTGAATCCATGATCCCAAGGGCAACTTTTTGTCCCTTGATGCTAGCTGTACCAGTCAGGACAGCTTCATCCAGTCCTGTTTTTTCACGCATGCTAGCCAGTTTTTTCTGGTAACCAGGAAAGTTCAAGGGATCTTGAGTTTCAATTCCTGTAAACATCTCCACAAAGCTATCAGAATCAACTGTTAGAGCCAAGCGCTCTTGGGCTGAAATACGGAAAGTATAGCTACAATGGGGACAAATGCGCTCACTCCCAAGGTCCTTTTGATAAATGGTGTGCTTACATCCAGGACACTTGGAGAAGAGTTCATCAGGCACCTCCGGCTTGGCTTGTGGTGCCTGCCTTACGGATCGATTAGGATTGATCCGAATATACTTATCCTTTTTACTAAATAGAGCCATAAATCCCCCTTTTAGTTCTCATACTCTTTGAAAGTCTATTCTTTTTCTTGGTAATGTGGCAAGAAAGTTTCCATCAGGAAGGAAGTATCGTAGTCCCCAGCGATAACCCGACGGTCTGAAATCAGATCCAGCTGGAAATCCGCATTGGTTTGTACTCCTTCAATCTCAAGCTCATAAAGTGCCCGTTGCATCTTCATAAGAGCGTCAAAACGATTCTCCCCATGAACAATGATTTTGGCAATCATACTATCATAGTAAGGAGGAATGGTATAACCTGGATAGACTGCAGAGTCTACACGCAATCCAACTCCTCCACTTGGAAGGTAGAGGTTGGTGATTTTCCCTGGGCTTGGAGCAAAGTTAAATGCTGGATTTTCCGCATTGATCCGGCACTCGATAGCGTGACCTCGCAGGACAATGTCTTCTTGTTTGAAAGGTAAAGGTTGCCCGGCAGCAATGCGAATCTGTTCCTTCACGATATCAACACCTGAAACAAACTCTGTGACTGGGTGTTCAACTTGCACACGAGTATTCATTTCCATGAAGTAGAAATTGCCACTGGCTTCATCGAGCAGAAATTCAATCGTCCCTGCATTTTCATAACCAACAGACTCCGCTGCACGAACGGCCGCAGAACCAATTTCATTACGAAGGGTTTTGCCAATCGCGATGGACGGGCTTTCTTCTAAGACCTTTTGGTTATTTCGTTGAAGAGAACAATCCCGTTCTCCTAGATGGATGACGTGTCCCTCTTGGTCAGCAAGGATTTGGACCTCGATATGACGAGCTGGATAAATCACACGCTCAAGGTACATAGCACCATTCCCAAAATTGGCCTTGGCTTCACTGGATGCTGTCTCAAAGGCTGCGACCAAGTCTTCCGCCTTTTCAACCTTACGAATCCCTTTTCCACCACCACCTGCCGATGCCTTAAGCATGACTGGATAGCCAATCTTTTCTGCAACTGCCAGGGCCTCTTCAGCAGTATGAACTTCACCATCAGAGCCAGGGATAACAGGAACTCCAGCCTTGATCATTTGCTCACGCGCATTGATCTTATCTCCCATGGTATCCATCACAGCCCCAGAAGGTCCAATGAACTTAATTCCCACTTCATCACACATCGTGGCAAACTTGGAGTTTTCGCTAAGAAAACCAAAACCTGGGTGGATGGCTTCTGCTTCTGTCAAGACTGCAGCCGATAAAATCGCATTGATATTGAGATAAGATTCTGTCGCCTTACCAGGTCCGATGCAGATAGCTTCATCTGCTAGGAGTGTGTGAAGAGCTTCCTTATCAGCAGTTGAATAAACTGCTACGGTCGCAATGCCCAATTCACGCGCAGCTCGAATAATGCGAACCGCAATCTCACCACGGTTGGCAATCAAAATTTTACGAAACATGGAGAACCTCCTTAGTTTCCAATTGCAAAGGTAAGAGTACCACTCGCTGCAAGCTTGCCATCTACTTCAGCCTTTGCTTCAACCACGGCAATCGTACCACGACGTTTGACAAAGGTAGCCGTCATGACTAATTGATCACCTGGTACAACTTGCTTCTTAAACTTGACCTTGTCCATGCCAGCGTAAAAGACCAGCTTTCCTTTGTTTTCAAGCTTAGACAATTCTAAGACACCCGCAGTCTGTGCCAAAGCTTCCATGATAAGAACACCTGGCATAACTGGATATTGAGGAAAATGACCATTAAAGAAAGGTTCGTTTATCGTGACATTTTTAATGGCAACAATGCTATCTTCACTCACTTCCAAGACACGATCCACTAGGAGCATGGGGTAGCGATGGGGTAGCGCTTCTTTAATTCCTTGAATATCGATCATTTGATACGTACCAATCCTTTACCAAACTCAACCATTTCTTCATCTGAAATGAGAATTTCTGTCACCACACCATCCTTAGGTGCAGGAATTTCATTCATGACCTTCATGGCTTCGATGATCACCAAAGTTTGACCTTTTTTAACACTGTCTCCGACTGTGACAAAGGCAGGTTTATCTGGTCCAGCAGCCAAGTAAGCCACACCAACAAGTGGGCTTTCAACAACATCTCCCTCTGGGGCAACAGTCGATTCAGCTGGTGCTGGTGCTTCTGCTACTGGACTCGAAGGAGCTGAAACCGCTGGACTAGCAACCACTGCAGCTGGCGTTGAAGGAACTGGAGCTGGTACTTCAGAAGCCATTCTTGCTTCATTCTTGCTGAACTGCAATTCGTCCTGTCCGTTTTTATAAGAAAATTCTCTCAAACTTGATTGGTCGAATTGAGCCATCAAGTCCTTGATCTCATTTAAATTCATAATTATTTATTCTCCCAACGTTTGAAAGCAAGAACCGCGTTGTGCCCGCCAAAACCAAAAGTGTTTGAAATAGCATAAGGAATTTCTTGCTCCAAGCCTTGTCCATAAACGACATTGGCTTCGATATAGTCTGACAACTCGCTTGTTCCAGCTGTCATTGGTACATAGTTATGACGCATGGCTTCGATGGTAGCGATGGCTTCTACTGCTCCTGCAGCACCAAGCAAGTGTCCTGTAAAGGACTTGGTTGAAGATACAGGGACTTCTTTACCAAGAACAGCTACGATCGCACCACTTTCTCCTTTTTCATTAGCAGGAGTTGAAGTTCCGTGAGCATTGACATATGCTACTTGCTCAGGAGAAATTTCTGCCTCTTCCAAAGCCAGTTTCATAGCCTTAATCGCGCCTTGACCCTCTGGATGAGGTGAAGTCATATGGTAAGCATCACAGGTATTACCATAGCCAACTACTTCAGCCAAGATAGTTGCCCCACGTTTTTCAGCATGTTCAAGGCTTTCAAGAACCAACATCCCTGAACCTTCTCCCATGACAAAACCATTACGGTCTTTGTCAAATGGAATAGAAGCACGAGTTGGATCTTCCGTAGTGGATAGAGCTGTCAAAGCTTGGAATCCAGCAATGGCAAAAGGAGTGATTGATGATTCTGATCCACCAACTAACATGACATCTTGGAAACCAAACTTGATAGAACGGAAGGCATCCCCAATGGCATCGTTTGATGAGGCACAGGCTGTATTGATTGATTTACAAATACCGTTTGCTCCGAAACGCATCGCAACATTTCCTGAAGCCATATTTGGCAAGGCTTTTGGAAGTGTCATTGGTTTAACACGTTTTGGGCCTTTGTCATGAAGACGGATAACCTGATCTTCGATTTCTTTGATACCTCCGATACCGGAAGCAACGATGACACCAAAACGATCTTTATCAACCGTTTCTACATCAAGGTTGGCATGTGTCACTGCCTCTTGCGCTGCATACAAGGCATACAAAGAATAATCATCAAAACGGTTGGTATCTTTTTTGACAAAGTATTTATCAAACGGGAAATCTTGAATTTCAGCCGCATTGTGTACGGCAAATTCACTATGATCAAACTTAGTGATTTCTCCAATTCCGATTTTTCCAGTTTGCAAACTGTTCCAAAATTCTTCTGGGGTATTTCCGATAGGAGAGGTCAATCCGTAACCTGTTACTACAACTCGATTTAGTTTCATCTGTCTTACCTATATCTTTCCTTATTTTTTACATGCTAAGTCCGCCATCAACAGCGAGAACTTGTCCAGTCAAATAATCTTGTTGGGCTAAGAAGACCGTGGCATCCGCGATATGGTCCGCCTGACCAAACTGTTTCATAGGGATTTGCGCTAGTGTTGCTTCCTTGACCTTATCAGATAAAACAGCAGTCATATCTGACTCGATCATTCCTGGTGCAAGAGCATTTACACGCACATTGCGATTGGCAACCTCACGCGCTACTGACTTGGTAAAACCAATCAAACCAGCCTTGGAAGCCGCATAGTTGGCTTGTCCGATATTTCCCATCAGACCAACCACACTAGACATGTTGATAATCGCACCTTCACGTGCCTTAATCATCTGTTTCAAGACAGCTTGAGTCATGTTAAAGGCCCCTGTCAAGTTGATCTTAAGCACTTTTTCAAAGTCTTCTTCGGTCATCTTGAGCATAAGCATATCTTGAGTGATCCCAGCATTGTTGACCAAGACATCAACCGAACCAAGTTCTGCGATTGCTTGATCTACCATACGCTTGGCATCTGCAAAGTCTGAAACATCACCTGAAATCGGTACTACTTTGACGCCGTAGTTTGAAAACTCAGCCAGCAATTCTTCTGAGATTGCCCCGCGACTATTCAAAACTACATTAGCGCCTAGTTGGGCAAATTTGTGAGCAATGGCAAGTCCGATACCACGACTTGAACCTGTTACAAAGACATTTTTGTTTGTAAGTTGCATTCTATTTCTCCTATTTCCTGTTGTATTTTGTGGGAGAAGGGATCATTAGTTTCCTAACAAAGCATCCAAGCTTGCTTGGTCTTCAACGTTAGCTAGCTGAGCTGTTTTATCGATTTTTTTGACAAAGCCTGACAGGACCTTTCCAGGACCAATTTCAATAAAGTTGGTTACCCCAGCATCCTTCATCACAGCAATACTTTCATAAAAACGAACAGGTTCTTTGACCTGACGCGTCAAAAGCTCTTGGATTCGATCTTTTTCCATAACAGCAGCTTCCGTATTGCCGACTAGTGGGCAAGTAAAGTCAGAGAAACTCACTCCCTCCAGAGTTCCAGCTAGTTGCTGACTGGCTGGCTCAAGAAGGGCTGTATGGAAAGGACCCGATACATTTAAAGGAATCAATCGTTTTGCTCCTGCTTCCTGCAAGAGTTCAACTGCGCGGTCAACTGCAGCCACCTCACCACCGATAACGATTTGGCTTGGGGTGTTGTAGTTAGCTGGAGTCACTACTCCAACGTTAGAGGCTGTTTCACAAGCTTCCTCAATCGCTTCAACTGGAGTATTAAGAACGGCAACCATCTTCCCAGAGCCTGCAGGTGCAGCTTCTTCCATATAAGCACCACGTTTAGCAACCAAGGCAACTGCATCCTCAAAGTCCAAGGCACCACTTGCTACAAGAGCAGAATATTCCCCAAGAGACAATCCTGCTACCATATCCGGCTGGTAGCCCTTTTCTTTTAATAGTCGGTAAATAGCAACCGAAGTCGCTAAAATAGCTGGTTGCGTATAGCGAGTCTGGTTTAGCTTGGTTTCTTCCTTATCGATCAAGTCACGAAGGTCATAACCCAAAACTTGACTGGCTTGGTCAATTGTTTCCTTGACAATAGGATAGTGATCATAGAGATCACGCCCCATTCCTAGATACTGAGCACCTTGACCCGCAAATAGAAAGGCTGTTTTAGTCATTTCTTACAACTCCTGCCCAACGAGAGGCTTCTTCTTGAATTTTTTTGGCTGCGCCATAGTATAGATCTTTTAGGATTTCTTCGACAGTTTCCTCTTTAGATACCAAACCAGCGATCTGACCTGCCATGACAGATCCACCTTCTACATCTCCATGAACAACGGCTTTAGCTAGGGCACCAGCTCCCATTTGTTCAAAGATTTCTAAATCTGGATTTTCTTGTTTAAAGGCATCTTTTTCAGCCTGCTCAAAGTCACGTGTCAACTGATTTTTAATGGCACGAACAGCATGTCCAAAGTGTTGAGCTGAAATAGTCGTATCAATATCACGAGCTTTTAAGATTTTTTCCTTGTATTTTGGATGGGCGTTAGATTCCTTAGCTACTACGAAACGCGTACCAACCTGAACAGCCTCAGCACCAAGCATAAAGCCTGCAGCGACACCTTCACCGTCCGCAATTCCTCCAGCTGCGATAACTGGAATTGAAACAGCTGCAGCAACTTGGCGAACCAAGGTCATCGTCGTCAATTTACCAATATGCCCACCGGCTTCCATTCCTTCTGCAATAACTGCATCTGCACCAATTTTTTCCATGCGTTTTGCCAAAGCAACACTTGGAACAACAGGAATAACTGTAATTCCTGCATCATGGAAACGAGTCATGTATTTACTTGGATTTCCTGCACCAGTTGTCACCACCTTGACCCCTTCTTCAATCACGAGATCAACGATGTCTTCTACAAAAGGTGACAAGAGCATGATGTTGACACCAAAAGGTTTGTCCGTAAGTGATTTGATTTTATCGATATTAGCCTTTACGACCTCTTTAGGTGCATTCCCACCACCGATGATCCCTAGACCACCAGCTTTTGATACTGCACCAGCCAAGTCACCATCCGCAACCCAGGCCATTCCTCCTTGAAAAATAGGATAATCA
Organism: Streptococcus sp. 151470009-6; assembly: GCF_053628175.1. NCBI lineage: Bacteria > Bacillati > Bacillota > Bacilli > Lactobacillales > Streptococcaceae > Streptococcus > Streptococcus sp. 151470009-6. The sequence continues at coordinate 83,907 of NZ_JBSEZF010000004.1, read as the reverse complement.
ATGTTCAATAATTCTGTAATACGTGTTTTCATAGTGCCTCCATCATTCCTTGCTTACGTAATAGTTCGATGAGTTTATCGTTTGAGTTTCAAACTATTACCTAAACAAGAGGGAGTGGGTTTCCCCTACTCCTTCTAGTAATATGTTAATTATTTTGTTTGCTCTTCAACGTAGGCAACCAAGTCACCAACTGTTTTCAAGTTATCTTCTGCTTCGATTTGGATATCGAAAGCATCTTCGATTTCAGAGATTACTTGGAACAAGTCCAATGAATCTGCATCCAAATCATCAAAAGTAGATTCAAGTGTTACTTCTGATGCGTCTTTCCCAAGTTCTTCAACGATAATTTCTTGTACTTTTTCAAATACTGCCATGATAGGACTCCTTTAAAATATAAAAATTTTATAACTATGTGTTTACCACATGATTACCTAGATTGTAAGAACGAGTGTGCCCCATGTCAAACCTCCACCGAAGCCCGATAGGAGAATCGTCTGGCTACCATCTAAACGAATCATGCCATTCTCCACACACTCTGAGAGCAAAATCGGGATACTTGCTGCACTGGTATTTCCATACTCCATCATATTGGCAGGAAGCTTGTCTCGGTCTACGCCGATCTTCTTAGCCATCTTATCCAAAATGCGGATATTTGCCTGATGAAGCAATAGATAATCCAATTCCGATGCTGCGATTGGACCATTTTCAATGGTTTCTTTGATCGATCTAGCAACATCACGATTTGCAAAATCAAAAACTGCTCGTCCATCCATCTTCAAAAAAGCAGGAACTGCTTCTTGATCCGAGAAAGGAGAAGCCAAAGCCGTTTGACCATAGGTCAAACACTCGCTCCGAGAGCCATCTGTATAGAGACTTTCCACAAGGAAGTGCCGTGTTTCGCTCGCTTCCAAGAGAACCCCACCAGCTCCATCTCCAAAGAGAACAGCTGTCGAACGATCTGACCAATCAACTGCCTTGGATAAGGTTTCAGCCCCGATAACAATCCCTTTTTTGAACTGTCCAGAACTTAAAAACTTTTCTGCAGTTGAGAGAGCGAATACAAAGCCACTGCAAGCTGCTGTCAGATCAAAGGCGAAAGCTCTGTGCGCTCCGATATTTGCCTGAACTCGAGCTGCTGTGGAAGGCATCATCGAGTCTGGGGTAATCGTCGCTACAATGATAAAATCAATCTGATCCGCTGTTAAGCTCCCTTTAGCCAGCAAGCTCTTAGCAACTTCTGTCGCCAAGTCACTTGTAGACTCTGTTTTTGAAATATGTCTCTGTTTAATTCCTGTCCGACTTGAAATCCACTCATCGCTTGTGTCCATGATTTGGGCTAAGTCATGATTAGTGACCACTTGCTCTGGAACATAATGAGCAACCTGGCTTATCTTTGCAAAAGCCATTATTTCAAATCCTCCAAAAATTGATAAAGTTTCGTTAAGCCTCTGCCCATGACTTCTTTTTCCTCAGGGCTCATGCCATCGATGATTTTTTCGACCATAGCCTTGTGGAATCGTTTATGAAGGCGGTGAACCAAACGACCTTTCTTTGTCAAATGCAGATAGACCACTCGACGGTCTTGGTCAGAACGAATACGCTCAATATAACCTTTTCTCTCCAGGTTATTCAAACTCGTCGTCACTGTTCCAAGAGTTACCATCAGTTCTTTGGAAACCTTACTTGGCGTTGCCTCCGGGAACTTCCCAATCACATCGATCGTGTGCATTTCTTTGATGGAGATGTCTTTGAATCGACTACCTCGTAAGCTAACCTCCTCAATCACAAGGACGTTATTAAAAATAGATGTTAGATAATCATTTACTTGTTGGTAGTCCAAATCGTTTCCCTCCCCCTCAAAAAACTTTTACAATCAAAACATTTGATAAAAGAAGTATAACAAACTTCAAAAAATTGTGCAAGTATTTTTTCACATTCCTGTAAATTTTGGTCTTCTTCTTTCAGAATGCGCTCGAACCCCTTCTTTGAAATCTTCAGTTAGAGATAACGATTCTTGTAGTTTCAATTCTAATTCGGCATAATTCTGCCAATCCTTGAATTGACTTTCCCAAACTAACTTTTTAATCGCTGCGTATGAGTTTGCTGAACCTCTTCTTAATTTTTTCAGAACTTGTTCTCTTGTTTTTTCTAATTTGTCAACTTCACAAACACGGTATACCACGCCCCATTCTAGCGCTTTTTCAGCAGTCAAAGCTTCACCTGTCATGGCAAGTTGTGCAGCCCGTGTTACCCCGATACTACGACTCAAGAGATGAATCCCACCAGCGTCTGGCGCCAATCCAACTCCGACAAAGGCTTGAATGAATTTTGCCTTGTCAGTCGCTAAACAGAAATCAACTGCTACTGCCATATTTGCTGCAGCACCAGCAACCGCTCCATCTACCTCCATCAAAACAGGTTTAGGAATTTGCTTGATTTTAAAAGAAATTGTATTGACTAATTCTGCAATCTTATTCAAAGAAGGGATATCATCTTCGTCTACTGCGCGTTTCATCTCAACCAAGTCTCCTCCAACTGAAAAGACCTTCCCATTCGCATTAATCAAGATGAACTGCACAGCTTGATCCTGCTCCGCTAGAGTCAAAGCTTCTAAAATTTCCTCACACATTGGGATATGGAAACCATTTGCCACTTCGGGACGATTCAAAGTAATGATAGCCAGATCATCTACGATCTGATATAAGATATGATTCATAGCTTCTCCTTTTATTTTGTAAGGCAATAAAATTGTTTTATCATCAAAGTATACCTTTTTTTGGATAAAGAGGCAAGGAAAAACTAAAGGAAAGTGTCTCAGCTGATTATTTACCCATCATTTATGAGTGTGAGTAAAATTTGACACCCTTACTTTTAAACTGTTATCGCTTTTCAAAATAAGTTAGTGTTTTCTTCTATTATAATAGGAAGTTATTTTCTTCATTGAAAAATGCCCCTCTTTCTGCTATAATCGTATAAAATACTTACTTGAGGAGTCCTTATGAAGGTTGTAAAATTTGGCGGAAGCTCGCTTGCCTCTGCTGGTCAGTTAGAAAAAGTTTTAAATATCGTTAAAAGTGATAAAGAGCGCCGTTTTGTAGTCGTTTCTGCACCCGGAAAACGCAATGCTGAAGATACCAAGGTAACCGATGCCTTGATCAAATACTATCGTGACTATGTGGCTGGAAATGACATCAGTGCTAGCCAAAGCTGGATCATTGACCGTTATGCCGCTATGGTTAGTGAACTTGGGTTAAAACCTGCTGTTTTAGAAAAAATCTCTAAAAGTATTCGGGCCTTGGCAACTCTTCCTATAGAGGACAATGAATTTCTCTATGATACCTTCCTAGCGGCTGGAGAAAATAACAATGCCAAATTGATTGCAGCCTACTTTAACCAAAACGGCATTGATGCACGCTATGTTCACCCAAGAGAAGCTGGAATTGTTGTCACAAGTGAACCAGGAAACGCACGCATCATTCCATCTAGTTATGACAAGATTGAAGGCTTGGCTGATAGCAACGAAGTCCTTGTCATCCCTGGTTTCTTTGGTGTGACTAAGGAAAATCAAATCTGTACTTTTTCACGTGGAGGTTCAGATATCACAGGTTCTATCATTGCAGCAGGTGTTAAGGCTGATCTCTATGAGAACTTTACAGACGTAGATGGTATCTTTGCTGCCCATCCTGGTATTATCCACCAACCACACTCCATTCCTGAATTAACCTACCGTGAAATGCGTGAGTTGGCTTACGCTGGATTTTCAGTCCTTCATGACGAAGCCCTTCTTCCTGCCTACCGAGGAAAAATTCCTCTTGTCATCAAGAATACCAACAACCCTGACCACCCAGGAACACGCATTGTTTTAGAACACAGTAGTGATAAATTCCCTGTAGTAGGAATTGCGGGTGACTCAGGATTCGTCAGCATCAACATGTCAAAATACCTCATGAATCGCGAAGTCGGCTTTGGTCGCAAGGTTCTTCAAATCCTTGAGGACCTCAATATCGGTTGGGAACACATGCCTACAGGTATCGACGATCTTTCAATCATCCTCCGCTCCCGTGAATTAACTCCTATCAAAGAAGAAGAAATTCTACGTCAACTCGTTCAAAAGGCTGAAGTAGATCATGCTGAAATCGAACATGACCTTTCCATCATTATGATTGTCGGAGAAAAGATGAAGAGCCATATCGGGGTAACTGCTACTGCAACACGTGCTTTGTCTGAAAATAAAATCAACATCCAGATGATGTCACAAGGTTCAAGCGAAGTTTCCATCATGTTTGTTGTCAATAAAGAGCAAGAAAAAGCAGCAATCAAGGCTCTCTATCATGCCTTTTTCGGTGAAAGTAAGGAAGACTAATCATGGCCCAATCACTCAATCAAGTCATTGACCTCCAAACCACTGGAACATCTTACCTCTCTATCTCTGGAAAAGTTGGAAAATTTCTAGTTGGGGATCAAGCCTTAGAGTTTTATCCTGATGTCAATGTCGAACAATATATCCAAATCCCCTGGTCCAGCATTCAGCAAATCGGAGCCAACGTAAGTGGTCGCAAAATCAGCCGCCACTTTGAAGTCTTCACTAATCAAGGAAAATTCCTCTTTGCTTCAAAAGACTCTGGGGCTATCCTCAAAATCGCTCGGGAAAAATTAGGAAACGACAAGGTCGTGAAACTTCCGACTCTACTCCAGACCATTGGAAAAAAACTTAAAAATCTATTTGCAAAAAAGTAGAAACTTTAGTATAATCATAGCAACGGATAAGTAGGTTATCTCCTTCTTTCAGAAAGTCTGCGGGTGCTGTGAGCAGATAGGAGGGATAGGTGAAATTCTACCGTTGTTCACAATTACATATACAATCAAGTGCACACCTGTGAAGTTGGATGGAACCGTGGCCCTGCCACTCCAACGCTTTGTCAGGTGTGCTTTTTTCATAAAGGAGTTCTTATGTTAGATATTAAACGTATTCGCACAGATTTTGAGGCTGTCGCTGAAAAATTAGCTACACGTGGTGTAGATGCTGCTATCTTAAATGAGATGAAAGAAATCGATGCTAAACGTCGTGACATCTTGGTCAAGGTTGAAACTCTAAAAGCAGAACGTAACACAGTTTCTGCTGAGATTGCCCAAGCTAAGCGCAACAAGGAAAATGCCGATGACAAGATTGCTGCGATGCAAACCCTATCTGCTGAAGTCAAAGCCTTGGATGCTGAATTGGCGGACATCGATGCTAAATTGACAGAATTTACCACTACTCTTCCAAACATCCCTGCTGACAGCGTTCCTGTTGGGGCTGACGAAGATGACAATGTGGAAGTTCGCCGTTGGGGTACTCCACGCGAGTTTGACTTCGAGCCAAAAGCTCACTGGGATCTTGGTGAAGACTTGGGTATCCTTGACTGGGAACGCGGTGGTAAGGTAACAGGAGCTCGCTTCCTCTTCTATAAAGGACTCGGTGCTCGTTTGGAACGTGCTATCTACAACTTTATGTTGGATGAGCACGGTAAAGAAGGCTATACGGAAGTTATCACACCATACATTGTTAACCATGACTCTATGTTTGGTACTGGTCAATATCCAAAATTTAAGGAAGATACTTTTGAATTGAAAGACACTAATTATGTCCTCATTCCTACAGCTGAAGTGCCTCTTACAAACTACTACCGTGATGAAATTCTTGACGGTAAAGACCTGCCAATCTACTTTACCGCTATGAGTCCATCATTCCGTTCTGAGGCTGGTTCTGCCGGTCGTGATACACGTGGCTTGATTCGTCTGCACCAATTCCACAAGGTTGAAATGGTCAAATTTGCCAAACCAGAAGAATCTTACGAAGAATTGGAAAAGATGACAGCCAATGCTGAAAATATTCTTCAAAAACTCAACCTTCCATACCGTGTCGTTGCCCTCTCTACTGGGGACATGGGCTTCTCAGCTGCTAAGACTTACGACTTGGAAGTGTGGATTCCGGCGCAAAATACTTACCGTGAAATCTCAAGCTGTTCAAATACAGAAGATTTCCAAGCCCGTCGTGCCCAAATCCGTTACCGTGATGAAGCCGATGGCAAGGTGAAACTCCTTCACACTTTGAACGGTTCTGGACTTGCAGTTGGACGTACAGTTGCTGCTATTCTTGAAAACTACCAAAATGCAGATGGTTCTGTAACTATTCCAGAAGCACTTCGTCCATATATGGGTGGAGCTGAAGTTATCAAACCATAAAAAAAGGCCTAGCTATTTCTAGCTAGACCTTTTTTCGTAACCAAATCAGATAACCAACCAAGACAAAGAATAAAATAGTGAGGCATATAACAGTTTCAGCAAACACCAGATAATCCAGAAATGGAAGTTTCAAGATCCCCTGAGCCATCTTGAGCGAAGTAGCTGTGATAATGGTTGGGAAGGTGAGGGCTGAGAAGGCTGGTTGAAAGCCTTGTTTTAAAATATTGGGCAGGCGAGTTAAAACAAAGAAAAAGAAGGACTGAGATGCCAAAATCATGACAATCAAGAGCCAAGTCGGTAGGCCTGCTCCTCCAACTCGAACTAGAGAAGCTAAGAGTAGGGAAAAGGGAGCACAGTAGATTCCTTCCTGTCCAAGCAAGGCCACTGGGAGTGGATCTTTCTTTAAATCGCTATAAATAAGCGGATAGAGATAGAAGGTCAAGACAAAACCAAAACTCAAGGTCGCATAGGCAATCTCAATAATGCCTACCAGAGGATAGGTCAAGGCTGCTACTGCTATTCCCACATAGAGTACCGTCCAACTTGGAGTCGCATTGACCCTCCGACCCGGACAGGCAAATTTGATGGTAAAAGTAGCAATCAACGCCAAATCCAAGAGAAAGGAAAACCACCAGATTCCTTGTGCTAGCAAAGAAAGAGCAGGGAATACGCGAAAAACATAGGTCGATAAAATCATCCCAGCCATAGGAAAAGTGGCCATCCCAGATAAAAGAGGGGGCTTGGTCAATTCTTGCTTGGTTTCTTCCCAATTAAAAAGATGGAGAATCAGAAAGAAAAGCCACAACACTAGACCAGTCAGGCTCAATAAATGCGACAGAACAGGCAAAGTATCTGCAATCAGATTTCCTGCACCTGCTAAACCTAATAAACAGCCAGAGAATACTAAGGGTAGCTTTTTCATCCGAGCCTCCAATAATCATGTTATTATTAGTATAGCATAAAAGCGCTTAAAATAGCATAGAAAAATGAAGACTGGATTGCTCAGTCTTCATTTTTTCTTTCTGATTCGAACTAGGAATAAGGTTGTAATTCTGGGTTAATAGGCGTATTGGCTAGATTGTTGGCATAGTTGCAGAGGCTGGCAAGACTAACACCGAGAACCACGTCCAAGGCATTTTGTTGCGTGTAACCAGCTTGCAAAAATTCAGCCAAGGCTTCATCTCCTACACGCCCTTTGGTATTGATGACCGCCAAGGTAAACTTAGCTAGAGTATCTAGTTTTGGATCTGTTTCAATCGGAGTGCGGTTGCGAAGGGCTTGGAGAAGATCATCATTCATCTGGATTTGTTTGATTGAAAAGGCAGTATGTCCAGCCACGCAGAAAGCGCAACCATTGGTTACGGCTGCCGTGATTTGCACTACTTCACGCTCTACTGGTGTTAAGCTATTGCGACGGTTGATGGCTCCGACAGTTCGGTAGGCTTCAAGCGCGGTAGGAGCGTTAGCCAAGAGACCGATTAGGTTGGGAATATAGCCATTGTTATCTTTTTGTACTGTTTCAAGAACTTCTTTCACTTCTGCTGGTGCTGATTCTACTGTGTGGATGGTAAATGTTGTCATAAGAAACCTCTTTTCATTTTATTGTCATTTAGTCTATCATAGAATTTCCCCCTTGGATAATATATATTTTCAATCGCCTTGATAGGAAATGTCTATGAAATGAAAAAATCACACTAAAAGTGTGATTGGGTTAGTGTTTAAAATACTTTTTAGTCTCAGCAATGACGACTGGCGACAAGACCAAGAGGGCAATCAAGTTTGGCAGAGCCATCAAGGCGTTGACGATATCTGCGATAATCCAAACCATATCCAACTCGATAAATCCTCCCAACAAGACCATGACTACAAAGACTACACGATAGAGCCAGATAAAACGAACACCAAAGAGAAACTCAAAACAGCGCTCTCCGTAATAGTTCCATCCGAGGATCGTCGTAAAGGCAAAGAGCACAAGGAAGATGGTCAAAAGAGCAGGTCCAAAGTGTGAAAAAACTGTTGAAAAGGCTGACTGGGTCAAGGCAACTCCATTCAAATCACCACTCCAAACACCAGTTACCAAGATTGTCAGACCTGTCAGAGTACAGATAATCAAAGTATCAATAAAGGTTCCTGTCATGGAAATCAAGCCTTGCTCGACAGGCTCATTAGTCTTAGCTGCAGCCGCCGCAATGGGAGCAGAACCAAGACCAGATTCATTAGAAAAGACTCCTCGCGCCACACCATTCTGGATAGCCATCCGAATACTGGCACCTGCAAAACCACCTACCGCAGCCGCTGGACTAAAGGCTGAAGTAAAGATCAGTACAAGTGTGGCTGGGATTTTCTCGATATTAAAGAGAATAACTGTAAGAGTTCCTAAAATATAGACAATAGCCATAAAAGGAACCACTGCTGTCGAAACTTTTGATATGGATTTGAGGCCACCAAAGACGGCAATCCCTACAAAAACAGATAAAACGAGAGCTGTGATAGCTGGATTAATTTGAGCTGTATTTTGGATAGATTCTGTAATTGAATTGACTTGGGTAAAGGTACCAATCCCTAGAAGGGCTACCAATACACCCGCTAGGGCAAAGAAGATAGCAAGTGGACGCCACTTTTCTCCCATCCCCAAAAGGATGTAATGCATGGGTCCTCCAGCTACAGCTCCATTTGCATCCTTAGTACGGTATTTGATGGCCAGCAATCCTTCGGCATATTTGGTCGCCATCCCAAAGAAGGCCGCCATCCACATCCAAAAGAGGGCCCCTGGTCCTCCAACCTTAATGGCTGTCGCTACCCCGATGATATTTCCCGTACCAACTGTGGCTGCTAGAGCCGTACAGAGAGCAGCAAAGCTCGACACATCGCCGTGCCCCTTGTCCTTGGTAAAGATCAACTGAAAGGCCTTAGGGAGACGAGTAACCTGCAAAAGGCCCAGTCGGATGGTCAAATAGATACCCGTTCCGACCAATAAGATCAAGAGGGGAGGCCCCCAAGCAAAAGCATCAAGCGCTTTAAGCAATTCTAACATGTCCTTCTCCTATCTTTCAACCCCAAAAGAAAGAGTACATGCAAGATACATGTACTCTGGAATGCTTAGATAAATGCCAAAAAGCGGTCTATCCTAGCTCTGTCCTTTTACCTGAGAGTTTGAGCAGTTACCTGCCTTGCCCCTTCGGTGCCTTTACGGTCTCTCCAGAGTTCCGTCCATTTACAGTCATGGAAAACAAACCTTTCTCCACTTCTATTAAACTTCATTCGGTGTTGGTATTTTATTTTTTATTATTCTACAAGAAAAGTTAGCCTTTGTCAATATATTCTATGAAAATTTTTGACCTTTCATTCCCTTTTTCAGAAAGAGCGAATCCTTCTTCTCTCTATCCTTTAAAGGTCACAATGGTTGCGCCACTGCCTCCAGCATTCTGTGGAGCATAGCCGAAAGTCTTAACATGTTTGTTTCTTTGTAGATATTTGGTGACTCCTTCACGGATGACACCTGTTCCGATACCATGGATGATGTCGACTTGCGCCATGTTATTGAGCAGGGCTTGGTCAATAAAGGCGTCCAGCTCATTCATGGCCTCTTCGTACCGTTTGCCACGAAGATCCAGTCTCGCTTGCGGACCACGATCAGAAGCACGTTTGACGACATTGACTTGTTTCTTCTTGACTGGGGCTTCTTGCTGGGCCTGAACAAGGTCAAATTCTTTCTCTTCCAAGGTCATCTTGATCAAACCGACTTGGGCTTCCCAACGGCCGTCCTTAAGCTGATTGGTCAAGGTTCCACGTTGTCCATAACTGAGGACCACAATATCATCCCCCACCTTCGGAGCTCGTTTTTTCTTGGCCTTTTGAAGGACCTTGTTTTTAGACAAGTCGACTTTTTCAGGGGCTAGTTTTTTCAGTTTAGACTTGGCTTCAATGATTTCGTGGGGTTTGAGTTGAGACTTACTGTGGAGGTTCTTGAGAATCTGGTCACTCTCATTTAGAGCGAGTTCCACAATTTCAGCAGCTTGTTCACGCGCCTTGTTGAGCTCAGTTTCCTTCTCGCGATTGAGTTCGTTGTAAAGTTTTTTGAGTGCTCGGTTCATCTTGAGGTTTTCTTGCTCCACCTCACGGATATTGTCCAAGCGTTTGCGACTTTCAAGCGTTTGCTCTTCCAATTGCTCAATGATACGGTTGACATCATTATCTTGATTGACCTGCTGACTGGCATCCCCGACGATGACATCTGACAGTCCTAGGCGTTTGGCGATTTCAAAGGCATTGCTTCGACCAGGAACTCCCTGCATAAAGCAATAGGTCGGACGCAGGCTGGCTGTATCAAACTCCATACTGGCATTTTGCACAAAGGCTGTCTCAATACCATAAGCCTTGAGTTCTGGATAGTGGGTCGTCGCCATAGTCTTGACCTGACGCAGACGAAGATCCTCCAGAATAGCCATAGCAAGTGCTGCTCCTTCCTGCGGATCGGTCCCAGCCCCGAGCTCATCTAGCAATAAGAGCGAGTGCTGATTGACCTTGCCAAGAATATCTACGATATTGGTCATGTGGCTGGAGAAGGTAGACAAACTCTGCTCAATAGACTGTTCATCGCCAATATCTGCAAAGACTTCTTCGAAAATACCAACACGGCTTCCTTTATCAGCTAAAATGGGCAAGCCTGACTGGGCCATGAGTTGAGTCAAGCCCAGGGTTTTGAGCATGATGGTCTTCCCACCAGTATTGGGACCTGTAATGACAATAGCCGTTAATTCCTTACCAAAGTGTACATCATTTGCGACAGCATTCTTGACCAAAGGATGGCGGACATGAAGGAGTTGAATCTCTTGGTTCTCTGAAAGTTGAGGAACAACTGCTTGTCTTTCTTGAATGAAACGCACCTTGGCACGAATCAAGTCTAAATGGCCGATAATCCATGCGTCATTAGCAATCTCTGCAGCATGAGGGCGGACCCGTTCTGAGAGTTCCTGTAGGATGCGAATCATCTCATAGCGTTCGTCTGCTCGCAGACTAGCGATTTCTTCGCTCAGCTTGACCACTTCACGGGGTTCGATATAGACGGTGTTTCCACTGGCAGAGATGTCATGGACAACACCCGCAATCTTGTTGCGATAGGTGTTCTTTACTGGTAAAACTTGACGGCCATTTCTGCTAGCGATAATACCTTCCGTCAACATCTGAGATTTTTGTTTAAGTAAGTCTTGCAAGACATCTCGAACTTGACTCTCGCTATCATGGATTTTCCGACGGATGCGTGCTAGCTCTTCACTGGCGAAATTTTCGATAAATCCTGCATCATTTAGAGCTTGGAGACTTCCTTGCAAGTGTGGAAACTCATGCAGTTTTTCAAACCATCTCGCCAACTGCTCCAAACGTACATTTTCAAGATTGGCATAAAAACCTTGCAACTCTCTGCTAGCCAGCAAGACCCGTTTGAGGAGCAGGAACTCCTCGATATTGAGGTCTGCTCCCATCTCCAGACGCTTACAAACCGCTGATATCTCACGCGTCGCTAGGATGGTAAAGTGAGGCTGCTCCACAAATAGGGCTTGCATTTCCTCCATCTCTGTAAAGGCTTGTTTGATCTTATCCACCTTAGCAGTTGGAGCCAAGCCTTTTAGCTCCTCTAAGCCTTGTTCTGTCAAGAGATGCGGTTCAAACAAGGCTTTGATTTTATTAAATTCTAAGGTTTCTAGTATTTTTGTATTCATATTTTTTCCTTGTATGCTTGTTTATAAGATTATAGCAACTAGAGGTTTTGACCTAGTCCCCCAATCTGTAAACAAAGGGCTAGGAAAAATCCCGCCCTTTTTATCCGATTAAATTTGTCACCCAGAGTTGTTTGATAAGGTTTGTCGTAAAAGGGACACTTTGGATGATGTGTTTGGCTACTATACTTTTTTCGAGTGAATTTTGAATGACTGCCAGAGGCACCGTTGCAAGGATGGTCAGAGCCATTTGCAAGACAAATAAGGTTACCAATAGAGACAAAAGGCCTGATCCGATACGCAACCATTTGACATCGAGCTTTTTAGTTGGAATCAAGTGCAGGAACAAACCGATAAAACGTCCGATACTATAACAAATTCCGAAAACTAAAAGATAGGCTAGACCCGCATAAAAGACCTTGTCTAGATGAAAAAGCTGGTCTGAAGGGAAGAAAAAGGTTCCCTGTCCTTCCTGAGGATTGGCATAAGGGACAAGCAAGTGGAAGTGGTCACCCAGTGATTTATAAAACTGTCCCGCAACAAAGGCTGAAATCACTGCCACGAGGAAATAATAAACTTGCAGGACCAAACCTCTACGGTAGCCGATGTAAAAGCCCCAAGCCAGAACCAATAAGAGTAGGATTGAAATCATAGGGAGTCCTCAATCTTGCTCTGTTCTTGTTTGACAGCAATCAACTTGTGGCGGAGTTCTAACAACTCTTGCTCCTTGTCATCAAATTCAATTTCACGATTGAGCTGTGTAGACAGACAGTTGACCGCCAAAAGAAGCGCAATGGTTTCATCATCCGCCCCAGGCATTTGTTCTTTAATCGCTTGGTATTTTTCAGTCGCAACCTTGGCAATTTCCTCCATAAAGAGGTTGTCATGCTCGGTTGTCAAGGTTAATGTCTTTTTCCCGAATGTAAACTTATATCGATTTAGATTTGCCATAAAATCACCTCACGATATTATACCAAATTTCGCTAACTTTGTCAGTTTTTACCAATTCTCCTGCTTTTGTGGTACAATAGAGACTATGGCAAGTATCACACTCACACCCAGTGAACAGGAAATTCAGAGCTTTTTAAGTCAGTATCAGAAGGCTCTCAGTCCTAGTAAAAATCCCTATATCCGCTATTTTTTGCGACTGCCTCAGACAACAGTTTCCGTCTATACCTCAGGAAAAGTTCTCCTCCAGGGCGAAATGGCGGAGCAATACGCTAGTTTCTTTGGTTATCAAGTTCAACAAGAAAACAGTGGACAAGATTTCCCTATGATTGGGACCGATGAGGTGGGAAATGGCTCCTACTTTGGTGGGCTAGCTGTCGTAGCCTCCTTTGTGACACCTGACCAGCATGACTTCTTGCGAGAACTCGGGGTAGGGGATTCCAAGACTCTGACAGACCAAAAGATTCGTCAGATTGCCCCTATTCTCAAGGAAAAAATCCAGCACCAAGCGCTCCTCCTTTCACCGAGAAAGTACAACGAAGTTATCGGAGAGCGTTACAATGCTGTTTCTGTAAAGGTTGCCCTTCACAATCAGGCTATCTTTCTCCTGCTTCAAAAAGGAATCCAGCCAGAAAAAATCGTGATTGATGCTTTTACAAGTCCAAAAAACTATGATAAGTACTTGGCGCAAGAAGCCAACCGTTTTCCAAACAAGGTTAGTTTGGAAGAAAAAGCCGAGGGCAAATACCTGGCTGTTGCGGTTAGCTCCATCATCGCGCGTGATCTCTTTCTTGAAAACTTGGAAAATCTGGGACGAGAACTGGGCTATCAACTGCCAAGTGGCGCTGGAACTGCATCTGATAAGGTTGCTAGTAAAATCCTTCAGGCCTATGGAATGAAAGGACTTCATTTCTGCGCCAAACTTCACTTTAAAAACACTGAAAAAGCCAAAGCACTTCTAGAAAGGTAAATTATGAATTCGTTTAAAACATTTCTAAAAGAATGGGGAGTTTTCTTCCTGATTATCGCACTGGTAGGTCTTAGTCGTATCTTTCTTTGGAGCAATGTCCGTGTAGAAGGACACTCTATGGACCCTACCCTAGCCGACGGAGAAGTTCTCTTCGTTGTTAAACACCTCCCAATTGACCGCTTCGACATCGTGGTTGCACATGAGGAAGAAGGAAATAAAGACATTGTCAAAAGGGTCATCGGTATGCCCGGAGATACCATCCGCTACGAAAATGACAAACTCTTTATCAACGATAAAGAAACGGATGAACCCTACCTAGCTGAATACCTCAACTTGTTCAAAACAGAAAAGTTGCAAAACACCTATACTGGCAAAGGATTTGAAGGCAATAAGGGAGTCTACTTTAGAGAACTTGCTCAAAAAGCACAAGCCTTTACGGTCGATGTCAATTCTAACACTAGCTTCAGCTTTACTGTCCCTCAAGGTGAGTACCTCCTCCTTGGTGACGATCGTCTAGTCTCTAGCGACAGCCGCCATGTTGGTACCTTCAAGGCCAGCGAAATCAAAGGCGAAGCAAAATTCCGTTTCTGGCCACTTAACCGTATCGGAACATTTTAAGATAAGGAAGAGGCCGAGAATGCTAAGTCTCAGTCTCTTTTTCTATTGTGAGAAAAAATTTTTAGTCATCTAGCTTTTTCAAAATTGCTAAGAGCCAACTCTCACGAACTTATGTAAAGGAAACCTATGGAAGTTTATTTTTCAGGCACCATTGAACGCATTATTTTTGAAAATGTCAGTAATTTCTATCGCATCCTCCTCTTAGATATCGAAGATACCAATGCGGAGGACTTTGACGATTTTGAAATCATCGTTACAGGAACCATGGCTGACGTGATTGAGGGCGAAGACTATACTTTTTGGGGGCAAATCGTTCAGCACTCCAAGTATGGGGAACAGCTACAAATCAGTCGTTATGAGAGAGCAAAACCCACTAGTAAGGGCTTGGTCAAATATTTCTCTAGCAGCCATTTTAAGGGAATCGGTCTCAAGACTGCCCAGAAAATTGTTGATACCTATGGTGAAAACACTATCGACGAAATTCTGGAGCATCCTGAAAAGCTAGAAGGCATCTCAGGACTCTCTGCCAAAAACCGTGAGGCTTTTGTTTCCACCCTCCGTCTCAACTATGGGACAGAGATGGTTTTGGCCAAGCTTGCCAACTACGGAATCCCTAATAAATTAGCTATTCAAATTCAGGATACCTACAAAGAGGAAACTATCGATATCGTTGAAAATTATCCCTACCAGTTGGTTGAGGATATCAAGGGTTTGGGCTTTACCATTGCTGACCAACTAGCAGCCGAACTAGGTATCGAAAGCCAAGCTCCCGAGCGCTTCCGCGCTGGCCTTGTCCACAGTCTCTTTCAAGGCTGTATGGATACGGGTGATACCTATATGGAAGCCCGTGATTTGCTGGAGCAGACCCTGACTCTCCTCGAGTCTTCTCGTCCTGTGGAACTGAACCCCAGCCAAGTCGCTCAGGAACTCTCCCATCTCATCGAAGAAGACAAGGTTCAGCAGATTGATACCAAAATCTTTGATAATAGCCTCTTTTTCGCCGAAGAAGGAATTCGCAGTCACTTGGTTCGTATCCTTGAAAAAGGAAAGCAGAAAAGTCAGTATTTGGAAACCATTCAAAAGCATATCGCTAGCGTCGAGAAAGAACTGGGTATCCAATACGATAGTATCCAAAAGCAGGCTATCTGCGACGCCATCCAGAACAAGGTCTTTATCCTAACAGGCGGACCTGGTACTGGTAAGACGACTGTTATCAATGGGATTATCGCTGTTTATGCCCTTTTAGAAGGGCTTGATCTCAAGAAAAAAAGCAATCTGCCTATCCTTCTTGCTGCTCCAACTGGTCGAGCCGCTCGGCGCATGAATGAATTGACAGGTTTGCCTAGCGCGACTATACACCGTCATTTGGGAATGACGGGAGACGATGATACCAGCCATCTAGAAGATTATCTAGATGCCGACTTTATCATTGTAGATGAGTTTTCCATGGTGGATACTTGGTTAGCCAACCAGCTCTTCTCCAACATTTCTTCTAACAGTAAAATTCTCATCGTAGGTGATAGCGACCAGCTACCGTCTGTTAGTCCCGGACAAGTCCTGGCTGACCTGCTCCAGATACCCCTGATTCCTCAGACTCGCTTAGAACGGATTTACCGTCAGAGCGAGGAATCAACCATCGTTACCTTGGCTAGTCAAATTCGACAAGGCATCTTGCCAGCCGACTTTACCCAGAAAAAGGCAGACCGTTCCTACTTTGAAATCGCTAGTGGCCATATCCCAGCTACCATTGAGAAAATCCTCGGTGCTGCCCTCAGAAGTGGCATTCCGGCTCGCGATATTCAGGTGCTAGCGCCTATGTATCGAGGAACTGCTGGTATTGACGCCATCAACCAACTTATGCAAGACCTGCTCAATCCTCAGCAAAAGGGGCAAGTTAGCTTTGAAGCAACTCAGTGTCACTATCGAACAGGGGACAAGGTCATTCACCTAGTCAACGATGCCGAAGTCAATGTCTTTAATGGAGACCTAGGCTACATCACAGATCTGATTCCTGGAAAATACACCGAGTCCAAACAAGATGAGATTGTCATAGATTTTGATGGCAATGAGGTCATCTACCCACGTAACGAATGGTACAAGATTCGACTAGCCTATGCCATGAGTATCCATAAGTCTCAAGGAAGTGAGTTTCCTGTTGTCATCCTGCCCATCACCAGTGCTAGCAAGCGCATGCTGGAGCGGAATCTCATCTACACAGCTATCACACGGGCCAAGAGCAAGCTCATCCTTCTTGGCGAGTTACAGGCCTTTGACTATGCAGTCAAGCATATCGGGACTGCTCGCAAGACCTATCTGATTGAACGCTTCAGTGATCTAATTGAAAATAATATTGAAGAAAGTAAACAAGCCTTCTCTGAAACTGCCACAGCAAGTGACTCTGAACAATCCTACATCCTCACCGAAGAAAACTGGTCTAGTATCCCAGCCATGATTGGAATTACAGATGCAGACTTAAAAGAGATTTTTGGAAAATAGTGCAACAGAAAACCCACCTAGTCAGGTGGGCTTTTTATCTTTTAAGATTATTTTACTGTTGCTGTGCTTGTAATCAATTCAACAGCTTTTTTAATAGTGATATCGTGTTTCAACATGTCAGCTGAAAGCAAGTTTTGAACTTGTGCCACTTCCATGTTGTAGTCTGCTGCCAATTGCTCGATTTCTTTTTGGATTTCTTCTTCTGAAGCGTCAAATCCTTCAGCTTTGGCAACTGCTTCGATAACAAGGTTGGTCTTCGTACGTGACTCAGCTTCTGCTTCGTATTGTTTGTGAAGATCTTCTTGAGTAGTTCCAGTGATTTGGAAGTACATGTCAGGATTGATCCCTTGGCGTTGCAAGTTTCCAAGGAATTCATTTACTGAACGGTGAACTTCTTCGTGGATCATTTCTTCTGGAAGTTCTACGATTTCAGCATTTTCTACCGCTTTATCGATTGCTGCACCTTCTACTGCATCTTTGTATGCTTCTTCTTTTGCAGCAGTCAATTCTTTGCGGTATTTTTCTTTCAATTCGTCAAGAGTTTCCACTTCTTCGTCGATGTCTTTTGCAAGTTCATCGTCAAGAGCTGGAACTTCTTTAGCTTTAACTTCGTGGATAGTTGTTACGAATTTAGCTTCTTTACCTGCAAGGTCTTCTGCTTGGTAATCTTCTGGGAATGTTACGATAACATCAACAGTTTCACCAGCTGAATGACCTACCAATTGGTCTTCAAATCCAGGAATGAATTGACCTGAACCAAGTCCAAGTGAGAAGTTTTCACCTTTTCCGCCGTCGAACTCAACACCGTCGATAGAACCAACAAAGTCAATGACAACAGTGTCACCATTTTCAGCAGCAGCTTCCTTGATAACCAATTCAGCCAAGTTGTTGCGTTCGCGTTCGATACGCTCTTCAACGTCAGCGTCTGTTACTTCTTTTTCTACATCTACTGATACTTCAAGGTTTTTGTAGTCACCCAATTTAACTTCAGGTTTTGTCACGACTTCAGCTGTGATAACCCAGTCTTGACCTTTTTCCATTGAAGTTACGTCAATTTTTGGTTGTGCAACGACTTCAAGACCAGCTTCTTTTACTGCAGCTTCATAAGCGTTTGGCAAAAGAGCGTTCATAACGTCTTGGTAAAGTGACTCTTCACCAAATTTTTGGTCGAAGATAGGACGTGGAAGGTGACCTTTACGGAAACCTGGAACGTTAAGAGATTTCTTTACTGAGTTGAAGACACGGTCCAATTCTGGTTTGATTTGGTCTTGAGAGATAGTGAAAGTCAAGACACCACGGTTTGTTTCTTTGTTTTCAAATGATACAGACATTCTGTCATTTCTCCTTAAAATTTTTTAAATACAGTCTATTATAGCATAAACCACGGTTAATTTTCAAGTAATGAATGCGCTTTTCAATGATGCTAAAGGTACTTGCTTGCTTCCCTGATACTGAGTTCAGCCATTCTTTCCCTGTTTTTTTCGATGAAGCTTGCTACCCATTCCGGATTGGTTTTAGAGTAGTCTCTTAGAGCCCAGCCGATGGCTTTGTTGATAAAAAATTCTGTCTGGTCCAGATTGTTGAGCAGGATTTTTTCCATCAGTTGGACATTTGTTTTCTCTTTCCTTAACAACTGGTGGTTAATAGCGACTCGTCTCAGCCAGATATTATCTGATAAACTCCATTGGAGGATGATTTCTCCCAGTTCTGGCTTGTCATATACCAAACTTCCTACTACTCGGTCTAGAATATCTACCGTATCCCACCATGACTTGGTCACAACCAGGCGCTCAAGCTTAGGCAAATCGTCCTTCGTTAGATAAGACTGCATGGCTTTCAAATAGTTGGCAGCCACATATTGGTATTCTCTAGGCTCCTTTTCCCAGCAAGTGTCTACAAAATCCCAATCGATAATCTTTGTTTTTTTCGCTTCTGGAAAATACTTTTTATAGAGTGAATTTCTTTCAGGACCTGCAATGCCTAGAAAGGGAAATTGATGGCGCATATAGGCTTCCATTGGGCCTGCTTTCTCAGGGTCTTTTCCCGCTTCTAGCTCCACAAGTAAATCTGTAAGATTCATCTAAAAATCCTCCTGCCCTACCAAGTGGTGCTGAAAGGCATAGACTGCAGCCTGAGTGCGATCGCTGACCTCAAGCTTGGCTAGGATGTTGGATACATGGGTCTTCACCGTCTTTAGGGAGATAAAGAGTTCATCTGCAATGCGCTGATTTTCGTAGCCCTTGGCGATGAGTTGGAGCACATCTCGCTCACGCGCAGTCAGATCCTCATGAAGCTCTATATGATTGCGGTGGTATTCGACCTTTTTGCTGACCTCTTGTTCAATAGCAAGCTCTCCAGAAGCAACCTTTCGAACAGCGTGGAGCAGTTCGTCTGCACTTGAAGTCTTGAGCATATAGCCTTTAGCACCCGCGTTCAAGACCGGCATGATTTTTTCATTGTCTAGGTAAGAGGTCACAATCAAAATCTTGGCTTCAGGCCATTCTTTGAGGATGGCCAAGGTAGCATCAATCCCATTCATCTCAGGCATGACAATATCCATGACAATGACATCTGGACGCAATTTCAAGGCCAAGTCAATGCCTTGAGACCCATTGGCAGCCTCGCCCACAACTTCCACATCGTCTTGGAGATCAAAATAGCTTTTCAAGCCCAATCGAACCATTTCATGGTCATCTACCAGTAAAATTTTCATCTCTACTCCTTTATGATTCCTTGTCTAGCAGGGGAATACGGATATCGACCGCTAGTCCTTGCTTTGGAGCTGTCAAGAGTTGAACCGTTCCTGCCATATCTTCGACCCGCTCCTTAATATTTCGCAGTCCATAACTCAAGTCGTCTAAACTCCCCAACTGGAAACCAATCCCATTATCCACCACCTTCAGCTGCAATTCAACATCTGTCTGATAGAGATAGACATCTAGGCAAGATGCCTGGGCATGGCGGAGGGTATTGCTAATCAACTCCTGCAAAATACGGAAGATATGTTCTTCGATTTTCTTAGGCAATTTAGACACATTCTGCTTGAAACTGACCTTGAGATCGCTCTTGTCCTCAAGCTCTTTTAAGAGGATTTGAATCCCCTCAACCAAACTCTTCTCTTCCAACTCAACTGGTCGCAAATGTAGGAGCAAGACCCGTAGATCTTTCTGAGCAGTCTCTAGGATGGCCGCAACACTTTGCAACTGGGTCTGCATCTTTTCTCTATCCAGCTTCAAAGCCTGCTGGCTGACACCTGATAAAATCATATGGGCTGCAAACAACTCCTGACTAACTGTATCGTGCAAGTCACGTGCAATCCGCTTCCGTTCTTTCTCGATAAGTGCTTCTTCCTTGACCAGGCTTTGATTTTCAGCCTTTTGAACAGCTTCTGTCAAGAGATTGAGCTTGCCAGATAAGGACTTGAAACTGGCATCCAAGTCTGGATCTGCAAAAGAAACCACCTCTTTTCCTGCTAGCAGTCGCTTGAGATTGATCTGCATTTTTCTGCGAGAAATTTCTTCCATCACGCGCCAAAAGAGGACAAAAAAGAAGGACATGGAAAGGCTAAAGACCAAGACTAAGAAGATTAACTTTTCTGTTTTCTCGATATCCTGTAGCAAATAGGACCAGTCTAGTTCAAAAATATCAAGCAGACTATTGGTTAAAAAGAGGATAAAAAGGAGAGAAGTCAGTCCGATTAATAGATAGGATTGCTTTTTCATCCTCTGACCACCTCCACATCTCCAATCATACTGGTTAGGAAAATTTTGACGCTCTTGTTACTCTTGAGGTAGTCTCTGGTTTCCTGATGATAGTGTTCATTGCGAAGGGATCTCTTAGGTTGATGAAGGAAGGTAAGATCTCCATAAAGACAGTTAACACTAAGACTAATTTCCACATCTACAGGTACGATAATCCTAGTCGTTCCGACCATTTTTCTAAGGATAATGACATTGTCATGATTGGTTAGGATAACTCTTTCTAAATGAATGGTGTCCTTACCCATGAGACGAAAGAGATTGATATCATCAAACTGGCAGGTCTGGTGACTAGAAAAATGATGAAGATTGCCAAACCAGGGATTGCGTTCATTTTTTACTGTCACCACCTCTTCAAAAACCAGGTCAGTCTCCTCTTTTTCTTGGTTCATCATTGGGTAAAGAAGAAAGAGACTGTAGATCACCGCTACAAAGATGGCTAAAATCACAAAGGGATTAAGCATGACGATGAAAAAGAAAAGAATAGTCGCCACAAGGAGGAATACGTTGTTGCCTTCTTTACCTGTATAATAACGGAGCAATAGTAAAAAGAGGAATAGAATCAGCAGAAAACGCGAAAAATGCTCTGATACCATCAAAATCAGAGCTCCCGTCAACAGACAGGCTTCAATAAATAAAAAGATTTGAAATTTTTTCATAGCTGCATCCTCTCCCTTCTATTTTATCACAATTCAAAAAAGTCACCTCGGTCTGAGGATGGAAAAAGGAGATAGGACAGAAATCGCTCGTACAAACTAGGTTCTTTCAGACCACTACAGTTTTATCTTAGTTGAAATAAGTTATAATATATAAGTGAGTATCAGATATACCAAGACATCGTCAACATCTAAGATATATTCAAAATACAAAAGTTGACCAAAGGTTGACCAACTAGATTTCTGGATATCCTTTATATTCATTCTCAAAAATGGTTTAAATAGCGTATCTTTTAAACTAGTTTTGAGAAGCCAAAAAATCTTCCTACATATGTAAGAAGATTTTTTAGCATGGTAAAAAGTGCTTATTTTACCCATTCACCATTATAATTTACCTTATAACCTTCTGGTGTAGTTGTATTGACTGCTAAAGCGCCTGAACGGTATGCATAATACCATTTTCCTGAGACTGTGAACCATCCAGTTTGCATTGCTCCTGAACCATTCAAATAGTACCATGAATTGCCTGATTTTGCCCATCCAGTTTGCATAGCGCCTGAACCACTGAGATAATACCATGAACTACCTGATTTCATCCATCCAGTCTGCATAGATCCTGAACCACTGAGATAATACCATGAATTACCTGATTTCATCCATCCAGTCTGCATTTCTCCTGAATTATTAAGATAGTACCATGAACCACTTGATTTCAACCAACCTGTCTGCATCCAACCTGAGCGATCAAAATGATACCATTTTCCGTTAATTTGTTCCCATCCATTAGTTGTATATGAACCATTGTTATGTTTGTACCACCAACGACCAGAAGATTGAATCCAACTACCTTTAGAGACTTCTTTATTGTTTGATTCAGTTTGTAAAAGTTTCTTGTACTGTTCTTTCAGTTTTGAAAGTTTTTCTTTTTCTGTAGCTAATTTCGAAACACTTTTTTTAAGTTTTTCTTTAGCTGAAGTTACATTATTTTTTGCTTTAGCTTCACGGTTCTTAGCGTTTTCAAGTGCAATGTTTGCCAAACGTAGGTTGTTTTCAGCAACTTGAGCTTGAAGTGGTGTAGCCATTGCGTCTGCAAGGACTTTTTCAGCTTCAGTTTTCAAGCTAAGTGCACTTGCATAATCAGTTGAAGCTTTGGTCAAAGCTTTCTTAGCATTTTCTGATGCAGTAGTTGCTTGTTCAACATTTGATTTAGCTGTTGCGACAGCTTTTTCGAGGGATGTGATGTCTTTTTCGTCTTTGATGACGTTTCCGCCAGCTAAGTCAAGAGTTGAGATGATGTGTAAACGTCCGTCAACGTTAGCTGTTGCAATTCCGACTGTGTTGTTAACAAAGTTGTTATATGAATGTCCCCATTTTGATGGTGCGTCTGCAAATGTTTGTCCCATGATTGCGTCGTACACTCTTTGTTTGAGTTCGTACATAGTCATAGATTTTGTTTCATTTGCAAGTGAAATGTTTTCACCATGGTAAGCACCATTGAGGTGACCAGCTTTTTCTGCTGAGATTCCACGCGCTACATATTTTTTAGCTTGTTCACGTGCAATTCGAAGATCAGAGTCTGTAACAGTAACTTCATTCAATCCAAATTGTTTATGGATTGCAGTTAACACTTTTGCAGCATATAGGCTGACTTCTTTTTGTTGCTCTTCAGTCAAGTTATCCAATTCAACAGTTTTTTTCTTATCAGCTTCACTGATTTTTGTTGAAGAGTTTTCAATAACAGTTGCGCCAGAGTCAGTCATGAAATCTGAGTCGCCTTCGGCTTTATCTTTCTTGAACTGAGTCAAGTCTGCGATTGTTACTGTATCAACACCAGTATTTGCCAATTTATCTTGAGCAGATTTTAGTTCAGCTTGAGCTGATTGCAATTTGCTTTCAACTGTTTCAGCATGTTGGTTAGCGCCTGCCAATTTTTCTTTAGCCAATTTGACAGCATCATTTTTAGTATTAACATTGGTTTGAGCTGATTTAATAGCTTGTTCACGGTTGGCATCTGCTTTAGAAGCATTTTTCAAGATTTGTTTATTTTTTGCTTCTGTATCTTTAACTGTTTGAGTGGCTTTCACTACAGCTTCTTGAGCATCTTTAACAGATTTTTCTTTTAAAGCCAGTTCAGACTGATTGTTTTTAACTTCTGTCTCTGTTTTTTTAGTAACAGCTTCTTGAGCATCAAGCTGTGGTTTTAAATCAGATGATTTCTTTGCTTCATTTTGTAAAACCCGATACGCAGGTTCATTTACTGCAGTAGTTTTTACTCTTGTTTCTTGTGCCAAAGCTGTTGTCCCGATAGATGCAATCGCTAACGCAACACCAGTTGTTAAAACTTGAAGATTCTTTTTCTTTGACATCCTATCCTCCAATTATACACCTTTAAAAAGGCTTCTTCCTTTAACTATATCAAAATACCTGAATGATGTAAAGGTTTACATATTATATGCATAAATTAAATTTTAACTAGATAACAATCGCTAAGAAAAAAATCTTAGCGGTTTGTTTTTATACCAAAATTATCCTCTAAATTGCTTAGAAAATCATTTCTCCAAAAAGAGTCACTTATATTCTTGTAAAATTCGACTAAATACCGTTTAAACGAAATTTCAATTATAACTCTATTTTTATTTTGTTCTTCAATCTTTTCTTTATACTTCTTAATCTGATACTTTTCAAATTCATATATTTTATTGGCAAGAGAAGAAATCACGTTCTTATTTGCTTGCTCCATATAAAATTCCTTAAACTTATTGAAGGATTTTTCAAGATTAAAAGGTGGTATAAATTCTTGATTCTTTAACTTATTATAAAATTCTTCTACTTCTTCTAATCTACTATTGTAACCATCCAATGACAATTCTGGTGCTACAGACTGTAATATTTCTGTCCGTCCCCTAACATCCTCTAATAATTCACCTACTTTTTCAGCTTGTTCAATGTATAATTTCTGATTTTCAAACCAATCTTCTTTTAATCTTTGTTCAAATTCTTCTAATAAAGTATTTATAGTTGGCAAAAGGCTACAAAAAGGGCGGGATTCTTGTCCCGGCCTCTTTAGATCTGATCCTTTGCTTCTTTGAGTTTACCATAAAGAATATAGTCTACGTTTTGCAGATCCGCTATGGTGGCACAGTTAAGGGAACACATGATCAAGCGTAAATCTGCTTTCCAACCTTGGATGATGCTAATCACTTCCTCGACCGAGTAGGTTTCAACCAAGTCCAGAACGGTTCGTGATAATCCCACAGCCTTGGCACCAAAGACCAGGCACTTAATCATATCAAGTGGGTTCCGAACGCCTCCGCTGACCAAGAGTTCGACCTTGTCTTTCCAGCCTTGGGCATTGAGAAGGGCTTGCATGGTGGATTGTCCCCATTGATTGAGGTAATCACGCTGACCACTGCGACGGTTTTCGATATAGGCAAAACTGGTACCACCACGACCTGACAGGTCAACGGTTCGAACACCCAGTTCATAGGCTCTCTCTATGGTCTTGGCATCCATGCCAAAGCCCACTTCCTTGAGAATAATAGGAACAGGTATTTGCTTGCTATAGTCTGCCAGATGCGAATACCAGCTTCTGAACTTCCTTTCTCCCTCAGGCATGAGCAATTCCTGCATGACATTGACATGCACTTGCAAGAGGAGAGGATTCATCGCTTGCACAGTCTGAAGTCCTAACTCGACAGGCTTGTCCAAGCCAATATTGGTCCCAAGGAGGAGCTTCGGATGGCTAGACTTGACAGAAAATGAGTCATCTGTTGGATCCTTGAGGGCTGCGCTATAAGAGCCCGTCACAAACAAAATCCCACAGGCTTCTGCCACCTGAGCCAGCTTTTGATTGATTTCTCTCCCCTTATCGCTCCCACCTGTCATGGCATTGATATAAAAAGGAAAGTCCCATTTTCGACCAGCAAATTCTGTAGACAAATCAATCTCATCCAGATCGTAAAGAGGCAGGGAAGAATGAATCAACTCCACCTCATCAAAGCTATTATAGGAACTTTTCTGCTCAAGGGCATAGCGGATGTGCTCGTCCTTACGATTTGTCGTCATGTCCTATCCTTTCTTGGTATAAAAGCTCAATCCCCAGATTGGCCCAACGATTTTTTAGGGTTTCGGTCGATTGCACATCAAAACTCAAGGCAATCCCACAGTCACCACCACCAGCTCCACTGCTCTTGGCAACGGCTTGCAAATCTTGACTGGCTTCTTTCAGCTGTCTGAGCGAAGGAGTGTAAATATCTGGGCTCAAACCTTCTAAAAGCTGGCTGGCTGTTTCCACCTGCTCGATGATTTTTTCTGCATTCCCCTGCTCCAAGGCTTCTACCAAAGCAGATACCGTTGCTTTTGAGGAAGTTAAAAAATTCGGATTGATATTTTGTTTGATTTGTTGGACCATGTCACTTGATACGGCCACTTCCTTGGTCCATCCCACTAGAAAATCACATTCTAGAGCTGGTTGCACTTGTGAGATAGAAAAGCCCCAATCACGCTCTAAAACTGTCGCCAAGTTTTCTTCTTCCAACCAAGCAGCTATCTTCTGGCGATCAAAAGACTGGTAGAGAACCAAATCTTCTGCCACAATACAGGCAAGGTCTCCCATGGAACCATTGTCACCTCGCTTGAGCAAGACCGCGCTAGCCAGCTTGAACAAGAGATCTTGATCAATTGAAAGATGATACAGAGCCAGCAGAGCCTTGACAACCAAGACAACGACACTACCACTAGAGCCTAGACCAAACTTTTTCCCTTCTCGTTCCATTTTCCCACGGATTTCCAAGGAAAAAGGACGCAAAGTCTGACCACAATCAGCAAGGAAATCATTCATCAAAGCAATTGTTTCTTGAATCAAACTGTAGGCAGGATTTGGCGTCAAGTCCACTGCGAAATCAAACATATCAGAATAGATACGATAGCTATCAGAAAAGGCAATCTCTCCTTTCATATAGATAGGTATCGCCTTTATCAAGGCCAACTGTCCTGGCTCTAAAATAGCATACTCACCCGCCCAATAGAGTTTTCCGCAAGTTTTAACAGCAATCATCTTGGCTCAAATCCTTTGTTTTTGACACAATCAAGCGATAACGTTGACCGAAAATTTCTGATAAATGCTCCAAGTCTTTCTCCTGACAGAGGACCTTGACATTGGGACCCGCATCCATGGTAAAGTAGCAGGATTCCCCTTGCTCACGAAGCTGGCGGACAAAGTCCATGGCCTCATAAGTCGCATCCGTCAGATAAGAAAAGGCTGGTGATGCTGTTTTTGTCGTAGCGTGCATAGCGAGGGCATTTTTCTCCGTTAATTCCCCAACTTTGGTAAAGTCATTTTCCTTGAGATAAAGCAGCATCTCCTGATAGTCCTTTTCAGACTGACGCACCCAGTCATCAAAAGTCGTCGAAGTTTCCACACAAAGTTTCATCCCATCACGGCTAGAGATTGGTTTTTTCTTGTCTTCTAGCACCAACATAATCATAGCTAGTTTCAAGTCTGTCTCTACAGGGTAGATTTCCCCACTATCCTTATCCCAGGCACCGAGTGGCCCATAAAAACTACGAGAGGAAGAACCCGAAGCAAACTTAGCCTCCTGTGCCAACTGACTTCTATCCAATCCAAGCTGGAAATAAGCATTGCATGCCTTGACCAAGGCGGACAAACCACTGGAACTGGATGATAAGCCAGCCGCAGTCGGCATGTTGTTTTGGGTATCGATACGAACAAAGCCCTCACCTGCTGGACGATAGCGGTCGATGATTTTGCTCATCTTGGCATGCTCCGTCTCATTTTGGAGCTGACCATTGATATAAAAGGCATCAGCTGTCGCATGGGCTGGCAGAGGTGACAAGGTCGTCTCTGTGTACATATTTTCCAAAGTCAAAGAGATACTGCTAGTAGCAGGAACCATCTCTTTTTCTTTTTTCTTTCCCCAGTATTTGATAATGGCAATATTTGCGTAGGAACGTACTGTTACAGGCTTTCGATCCATGTCTGAACAGCTCCTTTCTCTTCTAATCGTTTTGCTAGTTCTTGTGCTTGATCCAGATTGGCTACCAAGGCAATAATACAACCTCCTAGGCCACCACCGCTCATCTTGGCACCCAGAGCACCGTCGCTCAGAGCCGTTTCAACGAGGGAATCTGCCTCAGGGCTACTGACACCAATTTCTTTTAGATGTAAATGTGCCTGACTGAATATTTGTCCCAGTTTTTCAGCATCTTTTTGTCTAATCGCATCTTCTGCCTGCTGGGTCAATTCTCCCAAGGCATGCAAAAACGGTAGGGCATCCCTCCCCTTGCTTTGAACCACTTGGATGGCTTCACGAGTGTGACCATACACGCCCGTATCAGCAATGACCAAATAGGCAGATAGGTTCATCTCAAGTTCTGTAAAACCAACATTCTTGATAAAGCGAATGGGTTGGTCACTGAGGCAGGTCTTGGCATCCAACCCGCTTGGATTCATATGGGCAATCATCTCAGCCCGATTGACCAAGATTTCTAGTATATCATGAGGCAGATCGGCTTGATAGTAGTCAAAAACAGCTCGAATGGCCGCTATACTGATAGCTGCTGACGAACCCATCCCTCGTTTTTCAGGAATAGCCGAATCAATCACACAGCGAATGCAGGCATCCTTGATATTTAGATGTTCAAGTGAAGCATACACCGCCATAGACAAGGTATCCTCCTCATAAAGACGCCATGGACTTTCAGCTGGGATCACCTTACAAGTCACCTCCACCTCTAAGAGAGGCAGGGAAATGGCTGGATAACCGTAAACGACCGCATGCTCTCCTATTAAAATAATCTTACTATGTGCCTGACCGACACCAACTTTTTTTGTCATTTTTTCCTTTTGCTAGACGAAAAGACCGTCTTATTTTTCATACAAGTATTTATTCTTTCCTATCTATTTTATTATATTTTCACAAAAAAAGCGATTGTTTCCTTCACAATCGCCTCTTTCATTATTGGACCCATTCGCCATTATAATTGACAGAATAGCCTTCTACGGTCGTATTCACTGCTAAGGCACCTGAGCTATAAGCATAGTACCATTTGCCATTGACCTGGAACCAGCCTGTCTTCATATCGCCATTACTTGCATGTAGATAATACCAAGTCGAACCTTCTTGATACCAACCAGTTGCCATAGCTCCTGATGAACGGAGATAGTACCATTTGTTCCCAAGGTTTTGCCAACCAGTTTTCATATCGCCATTTGGTTGGTCTAAATAATACCAAGTGGTACCTTCCTGATACCAGCCAGTCGCCATTGCTCCTGATGAACGGAGATAGTACCATTTATTACCAAGATGTTGCCAACCTGTTTGCATGATGCCAGTTGTTGGATCTAAGTAGTACCATGGAGCAGGTTTGCTTCTATCAATGCCAAAAGTAACATGGAAATCTTGAGTCCAACCCTTAGCAACTTCACCAATTGGTAGTGGATTGTAAGAATCATCGCCAGAAATTCCTAGCTTATTTAAATAATACCAATTGCCGTCTTCATAAGTCCAGCCTGTCTTTACAGCATAATGATTATCAAAATAATAAGTTCTCTTTTCAGCAGATGGAGTATATTGTTCACCGTATACTTTTCCTGTATTTTCAGACGTTTTTGCCTCTAGTACTTGTTTATCTGTTTGTTCTAGCAAAGCACCATCTTGTCCAAAATAGTACCACTTCTGTTGAAGGCCAATTTCTAAGACTGGACGATTATTAAATAGATTATCACGATAACCTGTTCCATGAATTTCTACGTATTGCCAACCGACAACCATCTCTCCTCTATCACCAAAATAGTAAGTTTTACCGTCTATTTTATGCCAATAGATTGCTTTATGATCATCTTTTACATAATATTTTCTATTATCCTTATCAACAAATTGGCCACCTGTGGTATCCGCAAATACAGTATTTGTAGCTAGCAAACCAAAGAAAAATGTTGCTAGTGCGACTTGCATCATTTTTTTCAAAAGCTTCATTTGTATCTCCTCCAAGATTAAATCCACTCACCAGATGAAGCAAAGTTATAAACTTTACCATCGATAGTTTGGCTACCTGTAATCATTGCTCCATTTGAATTGAGATAATACCAGTTTCCATTTACTTTGGTCCAACCTGTCTTCATATCTCCACTACTTGCATTTAGGTAGTACCAAGTTGAACCGTCTTTCACCCAACCAGTTGCCATAGCTCCTGATGAACGGAGATAGTACCACTTGTTACCAAGATAGTGCCAGCCTGTTTTCATATCGCCATTTTCAGCATCTAAATAGTACCAAGTTGAGCCTTCCTGATACCAGCCAGTCGCCATTGCTCCTGATGAACGGAGGTAGTACCATTTATTACCAAGATATTTCCAACCAGTTTGCATGATACCAGTTTCTGGATTCAGATAGTACCAAGCTGAACCATCATTTATCCAACCTGCACGTCTTTCACCACCAAGATTCTTATTCCCAGAATTTCCTGTTTTTGCTAGGTAATACCAGTTTGATTGATCATAAAGCCAACCTGTTTTTAATGAATGATCTTGGTCAAAGTAGTAGTTTGCTAATTTAAGAACTTCTGGGCCTTCAAAACCTTCACCATGTTTTTTGCCAACATTTAACGAATCCTTAGCCTCTAATTGTTTCCAACCAACAAACTCTTGTAGCACTCCATTTTTGTCAAAGTAGTACCATTCTGGCATTGGGGAACCTTCTAATCTGATACCATTTGGGTAGGGACCAATTGTAGTACCTTTAGATGGAAACGGGATATATTGCCAGCCGACAACCATCTCTCCAGATAAAGGATCAAAATAATAGTACTTCCCATCAATCACTCGCCAGTAGGTTTCTTTTAGGTCCCCCTTCTTGTAGTAGGTTCTACCATTTTCTTGGACAAATTGCCAGCCTTCTGAATCAGAATCATCCGCCAATACGGTATTTGTCGCTAGCAAAGCAAAGAAAAAGACTGCTAGAGCAACTTGCAACATTTTTCTCAAAAATTTCATTAGATCTTCCTCCATAACTGATTGTAGCAAAGACCCGACTGTATGTCAATATATAGAAGCCCCTCAAAAAAGCAGTTACACAACTGCAACTGCTTTTCTATTCTTGCATGGTGTAACCAACACCACGCACGGTTTTAATGTAGCTTTTTTGACCTTTTACATCAAGCTTGCTACGTAGATAACGGATATAAACATCCACGATATTGGTTTCTGTCGCACTTTCGTACTTCCAAACACTTTCCAATAACTGCTCACGAGTCAAGACTTTCTTGCTTCCCATGAGAGTAGCCAAGAGGTCATACTCACGGCGCGTCAGAGCAATCATCTCCTCGCCACGATAAACGGTATGATGTTCTACATCCATACGTAGGTTGCGGTAAGACGTTGGAACCTTCATCTGACTACAGTGTTGGTCAATGAAGTCCCGACCTCGGAAAATCGCTGAAATACGAGCTACCAGATTATCAATAATCACTGGCTTATAGATGTAAGAAACGGCGAAGCGCTGGATTGTCTCAATCTGATCTTGCAATTCTTCGCGATGGTCCAAGACCATAATCACTGAGGCTGGTTTTGTCCGACTCAGCTTGTCTGCAAAATCCTGGGCCGTCATATCCCCCAGATGAGCATTCAGTAAAATCAAGTCATAGTCCGTCTGGAGAGCCATGGAGAGGGCTTTTTGCCCCTCCTCTACCAAATCGACTCGGTATTGCTCTTTTTGGAGTTCCAGACTGAGAAAATGAGCTAGATTTCGTTCTTTCTCAAGTAATAAAATCCGTTTCCCCATGGCAGACCTACTTATTTTTCGTCATACCAAGAGTAGTGGAATGTTCCTTCTTTGTCTTTACGTTGATAAGTGTGAGCACCGAAGTAGTCACGTTGTGCTTGGATTAAGTTAGCTGGAAGGTCAGCTGAACGGTAGCTATCAAAGTAAGTAATGGCTGCTGAGAAGGTTGGTACTGGTACACCAGCTTGAACAGCAAGAGCTACGATATCACGCACTGCTTGTTGGTACTGAGCAGTGACATCCAAGAAGTACTCATCCAAGAGAAGGTTGGCAAGGTCTGCATCACGGTTGTAAGCATCTGTGATCTTTTGCAAGAAACGTGAACGGATGATACAGCCATCACGCCAGATAGATGCGATGTCCGCAAATGGCAAGTTCCAGTTATTTTCTTTAGAAGCCACACGCAATTGGGCAAAACCTTGTGCGTATGAGATAATTTTTGAGAAGTAAAGGGCTTGACGGATCTTTTCAATCAACTCAGCCTTGTCTCCTTCAAACTTGAAGGCAGCTGGTTTTGGAAGCACCTTGCTAGCATGTACACGCTCTTCTTTGTATGTAGAGATGTAGCGAGCAAATACTGACTCAGTGATAAGTGACAATGGCACACCAAGGTCAAGTGATGATTGGCTAGTCCATTTACCAGTTCCCTTATTACCTGCGGCATCAAGGATGTAGTCTACGATTGGTCCATCTTGACCTTCATCGTCTTTGCGTCCAAGAATATCAGCTGTGATTTCAATCAAGTAGCTATCCAATTCACCCTTGTTCCACTCAGTAAAGATTTCAGCCATATCTTCTGCAGAAAGACCGAGCAAGTGTTGCATGAGGTCATAGCTTTCTGCGATCAATTGCATGTCACCATACTCGATACCGTTGTGGACCATTTTCACATAGTGACCAGCTCCATCAGGACCGATGTAAGTCACACATGGTTTACCGTCTTCTGGTGCTTTGGCTGAGATTTCTTCGAGAACATCAGCAACCAATTCGTAGGCTTCTTTTTGTCCACCAGGCATGATAGAAGGTCCTTCAAGGGCACCTTTTTCACCACCAGAAACCCCTGTACCGATAAAGTTGATGCCAGAGTTTGCCAATTCTTCATTACGACGGATGGTATCTTTGTAGAAAGTGTTTCCTCCGTCGATCAAGATATCACCCTTGTCAAGGTGTGGAAGAAGAGCTTGGATAGTTGCGTCTGTACCAGGTCCAGCTTGAACCATGAGCATGATACGACGAGGTTTTTCGATTGAGTTTACAAAGCTTTCCACGTTATAGCTTGGCACAAAGTTCTTTTCAGGATGGCAAGCAATCACATCTTCTGTTTTTTCTTTACTACGGTTGTAAATGGCAACTGTATAACCACGAGATTCGATATTTAGGGCAAGGTTACGACCCATTACGGCCATACCTACGACACCAAAGTTAGCTTTTGTCATGTGACACTCCTCTTGTTTAATATGTTTTATTTTATCATTTTTACCTATGAAAGGAAAGAATTTTGTAACGGAGTCCTAATAGTCCAAGTCATCTGCATGACCAGAACCATTCCCTACAAAGTAACCTGTCTTACAGTTGAGGGTGAAGAGATAGGTTCCATCTGGTTTATAGAGGTTGTAATAACCATTTCCGTTTACAATATTGACACGTTCTAGGATATATTGATTTCCAGTGATATAGCCACGAGCACGTGATGTTGCTAGGACCTGTTCCAATACACTATCCGCAAAAGTCCAAGCAGGGTTGTTGCTATCGTCTACAGCTGATTGGTTGTAGGGTACACGACTCGCACTTCTTTGAAGATTAACCCCATCGCCAGACAAACCACCATTTGTGTCTCTAGCTGGTGCCGTGGTGCTTGTTGAAGGGGTCGTACTGCTTGCATTGCTCTCTGTAGCTGAACTTGAGCTTGCTTGACTAGAGCTTGAACTTGAGCCGGAAGCACTGGTTTGTTGGCTCTTACCAAGGCTAATGGCCTTATCCAAGAGCTTGTCTAATTCTGTGTTACCTGTTTTGATTTCTGTAAACTTAGCGTCTGCTTTAGCTTTCGCATTGGTATCCAAGACACCGTCAGTGATTGCCGGACTTTCAAAGAGGGCATTGACATCTTGGATGGCCTTGATTTGAGTTGCTAAACTATCGTATTTTGACTTAGCTAATGTATGATTACGACTACCTTCTAACTTATCTAGCAAGGTTTTCAGTTGACTCAACTTATCGAACTGGCTATTTTTCAAAGCTGTCTTATTGGCATCTGTATAAAAGGCATCATAGAGCGTATTAAACTCTTGCAAGTCGGTTTGCGATTCCTGATTGCTTGAAGATGATTGAGAAGCCTGAATTTCTTGGTTTGAGCGAGATACTTGTCGGTAGACATAATACGTTCCAGCAAGAACAAGAATTGCAGCCACCACTGAGGCAATGATGATCATTCCCTTTTTCTTAGAGTCTTTCTCAGGCTCCGCCTGAGCCGAGCGTGATAGAGGAACAATCACTTCTTCCTCTTCTGGACTTTCTGTCTCTTCTTCTGTTGCTGTGTTGGTTAATACAAGTGGTTCCAGTTCTTCATTTTCTTCATCTAGAGGAGACAGCACAACACTAGCAGCCTCCGTTTCCTCTGTATCGCCAGAAACTTCCTCCGTAAAAAGATGTGTTTCTTCGACTTCTTCAGAAGTCTCGCTAGATTCTCGCACTTCTTGAATCATATCTTCTAGACTTTGAGTGGAAGCTAGTTCTTCTTTTTTAAACTGACGAGTTTCAAACTTGTCGGCTTCGATTTCTTCTCGGTGCTGTTTGATGTATTTGTCTAAGATATTGTCCTCGGGCAATACTCCAGCCTCCACCTCTTCATTCTTACGAATCACTTGACCAACAGTCAAATCTTTTGCTTCATCAAAGTCAAATTTGGGTTCTTGATGTCCTTTTTTATGATGATCACGTCTTTTCTTACTCATGAGTTCACCTTTCTATTTTAACTCCTGACGTTTCACACGCTGGCCAAAGTATTGATACAAATCCACTTTTAAGGTCCCGTTATACAGTTTTCGTTTTTTATCAGCTGGGCTTCCGTACTTACTTTCAAATGCTTCATCACTGGTCAGGATAAATTTACTCCAGGTTTTCAGTGGCTCAAACACCTGTCCCATCTCAGCATAGAGCTTGGTAACTCCTGCATCATCAGACAAACGCTCACCATATGGCGGATTGGAGATGATGACACCATTTACCTTGTCCGAGCGCAAGTCTTGTACCCGCATTTGCTTAAAGGTGATATCACCTGCCACACCTGCTGCTTGAGCATTTGCTTTGGCAATTTCAACCATACGAGCATCTATATCACAGCCCATGATATCCAGTTCCAGTTCACGGTCAATTTTCTTGGCAGCATCCGTACGCACTTCTTGAATTAACCGATCGCTGACCCAGTTCCATTCTTCAAAAGCAAAGGAACGGCGAAGACCAGGGGCCATCTTCTTAGCTATCATAGCAGCCTCGATGCAGAAGGTTCCTGATCCGCAGGTCGGATCAATCAAGGGCTTGTCTGGATACCAGTTAGAGAGTTGTAAAATGGCTGCTGCCATGTTTTCTTTGATAGGCGCTCCACCCTTTTCCGTACGATAACCACGTTTAAAAAGGCTAGAACCTGTCGTGTCAATCATGACAGTTGCCATATCTTTCAGGATAGATACCTCAATCTTAAACTCGGGACCAGTTTCCATCAAGGGAACCCCTTCTGGACGGGCATAATGTTTTTGTAATTTCTTTACAACAGCCTTCTTGGAAATAGCCTGAACACTGGGCTCGTTATGGAGTTTAGACTTCACACATTTTGCCTTTGATATCGGAAAACGTGCTCCTAGCGGGAGATAGTTTTCCCAATCTAGAGCAAAAACGCCTTGAAAAAGTTCTTCAAAGGTCTTTGCAGGGAAGCTTCCGACTACAATCTTAATGCGATCCGCTGCACGAAGCCAAAGGTTGGTCTCGATGATTGCCTTCACATCTCCTTGAAAGCGGACACGCCCATTTTCAACCTGGCAATCATAGCCTAGTTCTCGCACCTCACGTCCAACGACAGCCTCAAGACCCGCTGCAGCAGTTGCGATTAAATTAAATTCTTTTTTCATTTTACAGTCTTGTAAGACCTTTCTTTTGTTCACTTTAAAAAATGAGGTTGAGAAAGATTTCTCAGCCCCAACCTATATGCAATTTTCTATAAGCCATGTTTTGTTCCAGAAGTGACTAGGACCACTTCCTTCGATAATCATCTGTCTACCACTAACAGCGATAGCTGCTAACAGTCAGAGTACTACGTTCGTTTCCGTGCACTCCATGCCCCGACCAAAATTTGGGTTGCTAGCTTGAGGGGTTTACCGCGTTCCACTCTCTCCGTTTCCAGAGAGACTCCGTCACTGTGGCACTTTCAAGCCTAATCTGACTTATCCGAAGACTTAGCCATTTCGACTGCCGTAACGATCTCTCGTCCCTAGGCTTATGGTTTCGCCTAGCACAAACACTACAGGCATCACAGCCTGTGCTAGCATGGACTTTCCTCATGAAAAGAGAATCTCTTCACGCGATTATCCAAAAATTGCATTTATGCACTTGATAGACACTCAATTATACATCTTCATTGTCTAAAATTTGTTTACCAAACACTTCTTTTTCAAGTCGATTCAATCGTTTCAAGATATCAAAGTTTGTCATCGAGGTAGAAGCGGTAACTTCGATAGAATCAGGCTGAGTTGGAACTGACTGTGGTTTACGAGACAATTCGTCCTTCAAATCCGCTATCTCTTGACGAAGAGATTTGACCAAAGCTGCATAAGTCTCATAATCCTTAATCACATCATCAAGGAATTCATCCACTTCTGCTTTGCTATATCCACGAACTTCACGTCCAAAGTCTTGTTCAAAAATATCTTTTGCTGAAAATATAATACTTGCCATGTCTCTCTCCATTCTGGGTTACTAGTATTATTATATAAAAAAAGATAAGTAAAAATCAAGGTCAAAGCCTTACTTTTCGGAAAAATTTTCTACTATTTCATTCAAGTCCTCAAATGTTAATCTTCTTGTAACATAGTCCGCTTGATTTTTCATCATTTGGTAAAAATATCGTAACTTGGTTTCCTTTTCTTCATCGTAAAAAAGATAACAACTATCTGTATTCTCCAGCAGAAATTTCTGATAATCACGCAGTTGCCCCTTATGCTCATATTGTGGATAGGCATATTTGACAAAGTCAACCTGCTTGAACTCACTCAATTTGGCTTGATTTGCTTCATTCCAATTGCTGCCATGGGTTTCAAAATCAAAAATGGTCGCCAATTGAAATCCATAGTCTTCTTTCATTTCTTTAGCTACTTGAAGCACCCAGTATTCAAAGCCCAGAGTCCCTGTAAAGACAAGCCAGGTCACCCCTTCCTCTGCTAGACCTTCCAAGTCTCTACCAATGGCTTTCTTGATAATGTCAATACGAATATCCTTGTCATTAAAGAGACCAAGGTCGAAGGCGGAATAGCCTAAAATCAAGGCTGTATGCATTTTTTCATCCTTTCTGTATACTTTTATGGTATAATAGAGTGATGTTATTGTACCAATAAGGAGAATTATGGTCAACTATCCACATAAAATTTCATCACAAAAAAGACCACCATCCCTTTCAAAAACTAAAAATTTCGCAAATCGGGGGATGTCCTTTGAAAAGATGATCAATGCTACGAACGACTACTACTTGTCGCATGGGCTGGCTGTTATCCACAAGAAACCGACTCCCATCCAAATCGTACGTGTCGATTATCCCCAAAGAAGTCGAGCCAAGATCGTTGAAGCCTACTTCAGACAGGCCTCAACAACAGACTATTCGGGGGTTTATGATGGATACTACATCGACTTTGAAGCAAAGGAAACTAGGCAGAAACATGCGATCCCGATGAAGAATTTTCATCTCCATCAGATCCAACACATGGAACAAGTCCTTGCCCAACAAGGGATCTGCTTTGTACTCCTTCACTTTTCTTCTCAGCAAGAAACCTACTTATTGCCGGCCATTGACTTGATTCGTTTCTATCATCAAGATATGGGACAAAAGTCAATGCCACTTGGATATATTCAAGAAAATGGATATAGGATTGAGCCTGGTGCCTTTCCTCAGATTCCCTATCTCGATATTATCAAAGAACATTTACTGGGTGGTAAAACAAGATGAACAAACAAATTTTCCTGCGAATAGCTAAGTATGTCAGCATCTGTCTCTTAACTGTATTTATCGCAGCAGTTGTGCTAGGCGGGGGACTCTTCCTCTACTATGTCAGCAAGGCTCCGGCCCTATCTGAAAGTAAATTAGTCGCTACAACGTCTAGCAAGATCTATGACAAAAACGAAGAACTCATTGCCGATCTTGGATCAGAACGTCGGGTAAATGCGCAAGCAAATGAAATCCCTACTGAGTTGGTTAATGCCATCGTATCAATTGAAGACCATCGTTTCTTTAATCACCGTGGGGTTGATACTATTCGTATCCTCGGTGCCACTCTACGAAATCTTCGTGGTGGTGGAGGCCTTCAGGGAGCTTCAACCTTAACGCAGCAGCTGATTAAATTAACTTATTTCTCTACATCAACGTCGGACCAGACCCTTTCACGTAAGGCTCAAGAAGCTTGGCTGGCCGTTCAACTTGAACAGAAAGCAACCAAGCAAGAAATCTTGACCTACTACATCAACAAGGTCTACATGTCAAACGGTAACTACGGTATGCAAACTGCTGCCCAAAATTACTATGGCAAGGACCTCAAAGATTTGAGTATCCCGCAGTTGGCTCTCCTTGCTGGAATGCCTCAGGCGCCAAATCAGTATGATCCATACTCACATCCAGAAGCGGCTCAAGAACGACGCAATCTCGTCCTCTCTGAGATGAAGGGACAAGGTTACATTTCAGCTGAGCAATATGAAAAAGCGATTAATACTCCAATTACGGACGGACTTCAAAGTCTAAAATCGGCTAATAGTTATCCTCCACACATGGACAACTATCTCAAAGAGGTAATCGATCAAGTCGAACAAGAAACAGGCTACAATCTCTTAACGACTGGTATGGATGTCTACACCAACGTTGATCCTAAAGTTCAACAACATCTCTGGGATATCTACAATACTGACGAGTATGTCAACTATCCAGATGATGAAATGCAAGTGGCATCAACAATCGTTGATGTGACAAACGGGAAAGTCATTGCTCAGTTAGGTTCTCGTCACCAATCAAGCAATGTTTCCTTCGGAATCAATCAAGCTGTTGAAACCAACCGAGACTGGGGATCAACGATGAAGCCAATCACAGATTATGCACCTGCTTTGGAGTACGATATCTATGATTCAACTGCTTCAATTGTTCACGATGTTCCTTACAATTATCCTGGAACAGATACTCCTGTTTACAACTGGGATAGAAGTTACTTTGGAAATATTACATTACAGTACGCCCTACAACAGTCACGAAACGTGCCAGCTGTAGAAGCCTTGAACAAAGTCGGCCTGGATAAAGCCAAGACCTTCCTAAATGGACTTGGTATTGATTACCCAGATATGCACTATGCAAATGCCATTTCAAGTAACACAACTGAATCAAACAAAAAGTATGGAGCAAGTAGTGAGAAAATGGCTGCTGCTTACGCTGCCTTTGCTAACGGTGGTATCTACCGCAAGCCGATGTATATCAACAAAATTGTCTTCAGTGATGGCAGTTCAAAAGAATTCTCTGATCCTGGTACTCGTGCCATGAAAGAGACAACAGCCTATATGATGACGGATATGATGAAAACTGTCCTGGCATATGGAACTGGTCGAGGAGCCTACCTCCCATGGTTGCCACAAGCTGGTAAAACTGGTACATCAAACTACACAGATGAAGAGATTGAAAACTACGTCAAGAACACTGGTTATGTAGCTCCTGACGAATTGTTCGTTGGCTATACTCGTAAATATTCAATGGCCGTTTGGACTGGTTACTCGAACCGCCTGACTCCTATTGTTGGTGATGGCTTCTATGTTGCTGCTAAGGTTTACCGTTCGATGATGACTTATCTATCTGAAGATGATCATCCTGGCGACTGGACTATGCCAGAAGGACTCTACAGAGGTGGAGAATTTGTCTTTAAAAAAGGTGCACGTCCTGCCTGGACTGCTCCTGCTCCTCAGCAAAGTCCAACACCTGAAAGCTCTAGCTCAACTTCAGAGAGTTCTAGTACACAAGCAAGTACAACAACTCCAAATTCAGGTACAAGCGAGAACAATACGCAACAACCAAATACCACTCCTGGTCAACAAAACCAAAACCAGAACCCGCAACCAGCACAACCTTAAAATATGATCCACCCAAAATTGGGTGGATTTTTTCATACCATACAAACTTTCTTTTTTATTAAATTCGAAAAACCTGAGAAAAAATCTTCTCAGGTTTTTCTATTCTATGAACCTCACTATTATTGATTTAGAGAATATACTCTTAGTCAATCTTAGAAGGTTTTATAATCCTAATCTTTCTTCGTTTTTGCTACAAAGAGAGCAGATAAGGCTAG
The DNA here is from genome assembly GCF_053628175.1 of Streptococcus sp. 151470009-6. Classification (NCBI taxonomy): domain Bacteria; kingdom Bacillati; phylum Bacillota; class Bacilli; order Lactobacillales; family Streptococcaceae; genus Streptococcus; species Streptococcus sp. 151470009-6. Next base: position 44,152 of record NZ_JBSEZF010000004.1, on the reverse strand, counting down.
GCTAACTCCTGCTAGGAAGAGGGCTGTGTCAGATTGACTCTCACCTGTTGCTGGCAAGCTTTGTTCAGCTGTTTCTCGGTTCGTCACTTCTTGTTTTAGATCCGGTGCCGGTGTCTTACCTTCATCTGAAGCAAGTGAGCTAAGTTTAAACTCTGGTTTCTCTACTGTCGGTGCTGCCTGGTCGCCTACTGTTGCTAGCGGGCCTGTGTATTCTGGCAATTCATGCACTAGAGCCATCACTGCATTGACACCACCCTTGAACTCTGGTTTCTCTACTGTTGGAGCAGCTTGGTCGCCTACTGTTGCTAATGCGCCTGTGTACTCTGGAAGCTCATGTACCAAGGCTTCAACTGCATTGACACCGCCCTTGAACTCAGGTTTCTCTAATGTTGGAGCGGCTTGGTCGCCTACCGTTGCTACTGGGTCTGTGTACTCTGGAAGCTCCTGTACCAAGGCTTCAACTGCATTGACACCACCTGTGAATTCAGGAACTTCAAGAACTGGTGCTGGCTCTTCGCCCTTACTTGATTGAACAGGTTCTTCTGTTAATTCTTGATGGAAGCTTGCCAATTCATAAAACTCGGCCTTGCCACCTTCCCAGACTAATTTGACGTCTAGAAGAGAGCCACCATTTCGGATAGCGAAGGTTTGGAGACTAGATGTAATGGCACCGAGGTCTGTCCAACTGTCTTGACCATCCTTGAGTGTTCTAGCAAGAATACGTGCTTTCGTTCCTTCAGGAAGACTGGAAACGAGACGAAGGTGGTTGGCATTGGTCGGCTCAGACAAGTGATAAACCAACTCGCCCTTGTCTTTTTCAGACTTATAGCTAGTCAATACTTTTCCGTCTACAAGATTATTATAAAGGTTGCCTTGGCTTTCTCCACCACTTCCTTCTACTGTTGGATCATTGATTGGTTTGACAAATTCACCATCGTTGATGACCAATTCTGTAAATCCTACAAAACGGGCATCATAATCCGCTGTATAGAGGACACGGAGATAGTTGGCTTTGACTGGTGTCGTCAATTCACCTTCGATGTAGCGATTTCCTGGCATCTTAGAATCATGTGTCCAACCATCTGTCAATGAATCATCGTGTGTACTATTAGCTACACCATCTCCAACTGTTACCACATCTGTCCAAGTTTTACCGTCTTGGCTGACTTGGATCTTACCATCACGAAGGTAGTTTTGAGTTCCGTCTTGGATATAAGCTCTAATCTTCTTGATAGTTCGTTCGCTGCCAAGTTTTAAGGTCACATGACCATCTTTACGAGCATAGTCTGAAAACTCAACGAAGTTGTTATAAACACCATCAAATAATTGATCTAGGTTGTTCAGTTTACGAACATCATTGCTACCATATGCTGGGTGAATTCCCATTGAAGTTGATTCCAATTTTGTTGGTTGCACTTCTTTAGTCGTCACAAGAAGAGAAGTGGCTGTAATAGCTTGTTCCTGATCTGTTTTGTTGACCAGACGCACATAACGTACTAAGTGGCTTGCTGCAGATCTATCAGTCAACTGGCTAGCTGGCAGCCATTCTTGAGCGTTTGCAGAGTACTCAAGGCTAAGAGCTGGGTTGGCTTGGCCTTGGAGCTGGATGCTCTTGACCTGATGGATACGATCGAGTTTCATACCTAGATAGCTATGGGCAGGAAGTTTGGTTCCAGCTGGAATTTGAAGCTCATAATGTCCCAAACTATCCACTACCGGCGTTTCCTTCAAGGCATCGACGTTGGTGTCCGTTAACTCACTGTTTCCAGAGCGTGTCTCAACAGAGAAGTCTTGGATACGCCACCAGAGGTCGAGGGCCTTGGTATTGCGTACTCGGATATAACGAGCATTGATTGCTCTAGTCACTTCCTTGGTTTGCTCACCTGACAAGCGATCGAGTTCCTGCCAAGTAGTACCATCTGTAGAATACTCAAGCACACCTGCGGCAAGTTTATCACCTGTTCCTTGGCGAAGTCGTACTTTAGTGACTGACTTGACTTCACCGAGGTCCAGTTGTGCCCAGGCATCTACTGGTGTCGTATTGCTACCGTCAGCATTTGCCATCATGGCTTCTGTATTGTCCTTGCCATCAGTGATTTGACGAGCTGAGGTATTTAGTTTGTAAACTAAGTTTGAACTTAGACTAACTGTCGTTGCTTGTTGGCTACGAGCTTTTTCAACTGGACGGTTGACTGCAATTTCCTGAACTGCAAACCAAGTATTCTCACGGTCTGCTGTCGCAATCATGCGAACTGCCTTGGCTTTGATATTGAGATTCTCAAACTTAAGTAGGGATTCATTTCCGACATAGCTTGGCTCTTTCAAAGTTACCCAGTTGTCATTTTCATCTTGATACTGCACTTCTGCCTTACTAAAGGTATCACGTGGATTTGCCTGCGTTCCCATAGCAAAGGTCAAGGTTTGGATCGCTACCGGCTTGTTGAACTTCATACCAATATAATCACCTGTCTTGATGCTGTTTGGTGATTTAATAATCGCATGAGTTGCCAAGTCGCCATCCGTTACTTCTGCCAAACCACCTTCTACACCTGTTCGATTGGTGATAAAGGTGCTGATGATTTGGTCTGGATGCAAGACTTTTTGAACTTCAGATGCTAGAACTTCCTTCAAGGATAGGATAAATGGACGAATATGTTGAACACCCAATTCAGCTTTTTCCATATGGTCTACATAGTGGAAGGTGTGAGTTTGAGACTGTTCGTACAATTTCAAACCTTTATAGTAGCTATCCCAAAGTTTGGCTGCATCGTTTGTAGCCATGGCTTCAGTTCCTGTAAGGAAGGCATCGAGAGCATTCATTTGGTCGATTGCATTATCCAACCAATAGTGGATTTGGGCAACCATTTTTTTATCGCCTGATGCTTTATAGAGTTCAGCTGCTTCTTTAATCTTGGCAAATTCTGCACGCAAGGCTGCACGTTCAGCAGTCACATCCTGACCTGCTTTGAGCTTGGTCATGAAGTCTGTTAATTTTGGAGCCAAGTCTACCGATTCTTCTAGTTTGACGACACGAGTATCCATGTTTTGGTTGATCATGTGCTTACCAAGTTCGCGGAAGGCTGCTGATACCTTGCTATCTTCAAAATGACCATTTTCTACAAAGTTGAAGGCAATGTCATTGATTTTCTTAGCTTCTTCTTCTGATTTCCACTGTTTCCATGAGTATTGAGCTCCTGAAAAGAGGGCAATCTTAGATGGTTCAGACTGTTGCATTGGGTTCAACATGATACCAGATAGCAAGCTTGGATCCACATTTGGATGAAGGAATTTCTCACCACCACCTAGAATCAAGTGTTGTTTAGAGTTATCTGTTACAGGCCAGTTAATCCAAAGTGAAACTGGGCGATAGGTCTTGCCTCCTGCGGATAGATTGTTCTTGAGAGTGGAAAGGAAGCTTTCAGAGACTTCACCCCAAATCTTACCACCCGTCAAGGTCATGGATGCTGAACTTGGGAGATTTTCATTGAGGGATTTCAGCTCATCCTCACGTCCATTACCCCAATACTGGCCAGGAACAAAAATCATTTCTTTACGAAGACCACTGTAGGTTCCCTGCATTTCAGTCAACCAATCCGTCATGTCTTTCATCAAGCGGTTGTAGCTATTGTAGCCTCCGACTGGGCTCGGTGCATCATCTGCTAGAATACCAAACTCACGGACACCCACTTTCATCAACTGGGTAAATTTAGCCTTGATGGTTGCCAAATCTTCTTGGTAATGCGCTTCATTGCCAAAACGGATACGGTTGTTCATGAATGGATGGATGGTCCAGACATAGCGGGTTTTACTTTGATTTCCGACGCGAGCAAGTTCACGGATTTCAGCTAGTTTTTCTTCTGGATAGAGTTCACGCCATTTCTTGTTGTGGTATGGATCATCTTTTGGTGCAAAGAAATATTGGTTCAATTTCAAATCGCCACCAAAACGCATGAGTTCTGCACGATCTGCATTAGACCATGGGTTTCCATAGTAACCTTCGATGAAACCACGGTTCTTGAGCTCTGCGTAATCTTCTACTGTCACATTGCGAAGGACTGGAACTTGACTTTCCTTGAGCATATGTTTCAAGGTTGTCAAACCATAGAAGACCGCATCTGTGTCTTTTCCGACGATGGAAATCGAATTATCCTTGATGCTCAAAACATAGGCATCAATCTTGTCAAAGAGGCCTGCTGAAACGTTAGACAAGTTTTGTTCTGCTTGTGAACCTTGTCCATGCACTCCAAGATAGATATTGGTTGCGCCAGCGATTGCCGCCTTACCAGTTGTATAAGATACTTGATTGTCCTGCAAGACACCCTTCAAGCGATTGCGGGTATAGATATCGAGTTGATCGCCCATAACTAGATTGACTTGCTTACGAAGAGCCGTAACACCTTCGCCATAGGTCACTTTTTGTGGCGTTGGGAAGACCTTGTACTCTTTCTTAAGATAGTCATTGCTCTTGCTGGCAGCTGCAATGCTGTCTTCGCTAGCTGGTTTACTTGCAGTGAATTGATCCGCCAATTCAACTGTTCCATCACCGGTTTGGTCTACTTTTGGTTTTTCAGGTGTAGTTGGTTTTTCTGGTTGACTTGGTACAGGTGTTTCCTGTCCTTCTTTGGCAGGCTTCAATAGATGAACTTCAGCTGCACTTGCAAAACCACCAACGCCTTCCAATACTTTCAACTCAATCTTGTTGGTATCTACCGCCGCAAAGTTGACTGTTTTTTCTTGGGCATTGTTGTCCCAGTTTCCTTCTGAAACCTTGACCATCTGGCCATCTTTTTGTGCGTAGATTTCGTAGCGGGTAACGACACCATTTCCACCACCAGGACGTGGGAGATAAGTCAAGCCATTGACTTTCTCTGCTTCTTTCAAAGTCATCGTAAGGGTGAATGGCGCAGTGTCACCAGTCCATTTAGTATGCCAGAAGGTATTTGGATCATTGTCAAAGGCCTTTTCAACAGCGCCTTCAGTCGCGTTTCCTGGAAGTTGCTGACTGCTTGCGGTTGCAGTAATCTTATCATTTGAAATCAAACGAGGATTTACAAATGGTTTGTCTGACAACTCTGCACTATGCAGGATTCCTTTGAAACCACCAATGCTTTCAAGCGGTAGAACCAAGCTATTGTGGGCAAAGCGAGGGTGGGCTGGATTTGCGATACGCTCAATCTTCTCACCATCCACATAGACTTCAGTTGACTGTGGTTTGGTCACAATAGAGATTTGATAACGTTTGTTCTTCTCCAGTTTTTTCTTGAATTGGATATGGAACTGTTCAAATTGATAAGCAAGATAGCCATCTTTATCAGCTAGATAGATACGGTTGTCCCCACTTGTTGAGAAGGTTTGTTCACCATCACCAGTGACAGTCACATCAAACTTCAAGACATGACTTGGACCAACATCACCAGCCAAGCCTTCGATGCTGCTATCTTTCTCAAAAGCCAATCCTTGCTCGCTTGTCTTCACCTTCTTACTTGCATAGTTCTTGACGGTTTCAGGATTAATAGTAAACAAATCACTTTGATCAATCGCTCTATCAGGATTTGACTGTGGCGCATAAGGGCTTGTTGGTAGGGTGCGTTCTGCAAAGGTCGCAGCTGCACGGTCAGATCCCCAAGTTCGCTCCGCAGTAGTTTGCATGCTCTTGAAGAAGCGTTTAAAGATATCATAAGAGGTCAAGCCTGTCTCATGAAGGTCGATATTGTCATTCCAAACTGCGTGACCACCACCAAGGATACTTGGATGAGAAGCTGGTAGAAGTGGACCTCCACCTGTTCTAAAATCATTCGGTGTCCAGCTATTGTACTGACGTTCGTAGTTAGCATAGTCCCCGTAGGCTGCTTGACTATTGCTTCCACTTGGGACACTATATGTCGGCACATCCGTGATGTTGATAATCTTAGCTCCCTGAGCAATAGCTTCATTTGGTCGTTGCCAGCCAATGCTCCAGATATCAACTTCTACTCCGTTCCAATCAACAGGAGTGCTCCCACGTTTCGCACTGAGCGAGCCCCAGATACGAGGGGTATAGCCTTTTCCTTTAATGTATTTGATAAGGTCATTGACAAAGCGACGATAGCTTTCTCTGCTACCATAGTATTCATCCGTTCCGATATGAACAGTGGACACGCCATGAAGCGGTGCATCTGGACCATCGAGGAGCTTGTCATAAACTGATTTGACAAAAGCTAATGTCTCATCGTACTTGTTATCCAAGTCCAGCATGGCTACGCGCTCAACATTATGCTTGCCTGCATAATCGCTCAGACTACCTTGATACATGAGGTCTGGGCGAACTTTGACAAAGGATAAGGCGTGACCTGGTGTGTCAATTTCTGGCACTAGATTGATATGCAAGGCCTTGGCCAATTTAATCAGATTTTGCATTTCTTCCTTGGTGTAATGCTCATCTGATGTTAATTTTTGACCATTCTTACCGACAATATCTGTCTCCAAACGGAAACCAGTCTTGGCATGTTCAAGTACATACTTGAGTTGTTCTTCTGGTGTTAAATTCTTACCTGCCAAGTGTTCCTTAAGGAAGATATAGTTATCATTAAGGTGCAACTGCAAGTCGTTCATCTTGTAGTAAGCCATGTTGAGCATGATGTCTACAAGGGTGTCATAAGGGATAAATTTACGACCTGTATCTAGCATAAAGCCACGGTGGCTGAAACTTGGGAAATCACGAATTTCGCCATTTTGTAGGTCTGTTTCTCCCATTTGAAGAAGAGTCCGAGTTGCGTAGAAGGCTCCTGTGTTCGTTGCAGCTTCGATGGTAATCACATCATCTTGGATAGTGATACCGTAGCCTTCCTTACCATAACCTTTGTTTTCAACCTTTTTAAACTCGATTCGTTTTTGAGCCTGTTTGTCACCTGTCGCCAGTTCCAATCCACGGCTTGCAAGGTCTGACTGGTAGAAGGTTGCAGCCTGATCAAATCCTGAATCTCCTGTCGCAAGAACTGTATCTGAAGTGATAGAAGACTGACCTTCTTTCCCATACCATTGTTGAACAGCTGGTGCTACTTTTGGTTTCACACCTACACCCTCGTCCTGATGTAGGCCCTTGATGACTACTTCAAATTCCTTCGTGAAAGTATGGCTGTCTTTGATTTGCTGCACCATAACCTTAACACGTTGATCTGTCAGAGGTTTATGGATACGATTTTGAAGGTCAATTACACCTTGTTTATTGCTTCCGATGAGACTGACTTTTCCTGGTAAAGTTGGCAAGATAAGAGATTGTCCGTCTTCTGCTACTGTTAGTTCTGTTACTTGGCGGATATCCGTTACCTTACTATGGTCCGGAACGTTAGAATAAGCTCGAATTTCTTGGATCCCAACGTTTCTCCAGCCCATTGTTCCCGCTTGGTAATCATTGATCTCAAGTTTGAGATACTTAGCTTGGATACTGTCAGCTAGGTCTACTTTCTCGTCTAAAATTGGATCTCCAGTTTTGGTATGAGCTAGTTTCCATTGTTTTTCTCCATTAGCGCCCACGTCTTCTTGACCTGCGTAGTAGAGACTCCAAGATTTGATATTGGGGTCATTTTGCCCATTACGAAGACGACGATCCCAATCAATTTCTACATGTTTGATCAAGGTAGTCTTTGGAAGAGTTAGTTCAAAAGTTGGTTTTACTGCGTCTCTATCTGTAGCCCATCGAGTATTGTCATCTCCGTCGATAGCCTTATCCGCAGTAAAGTTGGTCCCAGTCTCATGGTTGCTCGCCTGAGCAGTAGCACCTTCGAGATGGTTGACATCTTCTCTATCTTCGATTGGATTTTCAGCTGGTTTTGGTGCGGGCGTAGCAGTTTCAGCTGGTATATTGTCTGCCTTTGGTGTTTCAACCGGTTTCGGCGTTTCTGCTGGCTTGGGACTTGTAGGACTTGTCTCTGGTTTTGCCTCTTCACTTGATGTAGGATTGCTTCCTTCGTCAGTCGCTGGAGTCTCTTCATGACTTGCTTCTGTTGCAGCTTCTGCATCCGCCTTTTTAAGAGCATCGGCTAAATCATCGGGTAACTTATCCAGCGCTTCAACATGGGTGATGCTTCCCTCTGTTTCTGAAGGCGCTGCTGTTTCTGCTGCCTGAACCATATTGGCTCCAAAGATACTAGCACCAATCATAACGGAGGCTGCACCGATTGCAAATTTTCTTATACTATAGTGACAGCGTTTCTCAAAAAAATGTCTATCCATCTTTCTCCTATTCCTTTCATCCGCATACATGAGTAAGCGGTATCATTTCTCCTTTGAAAAAAGGAGAGAACCTAGAGGTCCTCTCCGGCTGTTTGATCCTATTTGATTCGAGATCTTTTGGACTTCTAAAACCAAATCTGTTTAGTCTTCTTTTCGTTTTGTCGTAAGAACAGCAGCAGATAAAGCGATACTCACACTTGCTAAGAAGAGGGCTACTTCTGAGCTGTGCTCCCCTGTGGCAGGTAGTTTTTCTTCATCTTTAGCTCCCGGAGTTTTGGTCTCAGCTACTGGACTTGGAGTGAGCGGGTACTCAGGTTTTTCAACTGTTGGAGCTGGTTGATCTCCAGCTGTAGCCAATACACCTGTGTAGGCTGGCTTTTCATTTACCAAGGCCTCAACTGCATTGACTCCACCTCTATACTCTGGAACTTCATTTGCAGCTGCTAGAACTGCATTGGCTCCACCTTTGTATTCTGGCAATTCGTTTACCAAGGCTTGAACTGCATTGACTCCACCCTTGAACTCAGGTAAGTCATGAACAGCTGCTTCTGCCGCATTGACACCGCCCTTAAACTCAGGTAGATCATGAACAGCCGCTTCTTCTCCAGCTGTTCCGTAAGGGCCTGTGTATTCAGGAACTTCAAGAACTGGAGGTTGCTCTTCACCCTTGCTGCTTGTAGGAGTGTCTGGTTTAGCAGCCTTATCTTGTAATTGGTTGAGATAGTCTGCGAAGAACTCGACCATTCTTTCAGTCAAGAGATGATTATCCGTCGCATATTTCATGCTAGCCTGAACTCCAGCCACTTCCTCTTGATTTTCTTTGTCTGTCAATTTCTGCGCCTTAGCTAAAGCCGCTTCATAGCCTGACAAGTCAAGAGGTGTCTCTGCTACTTGTGGACGAGTAAAGATGAGTTCCGCTGCAGATTGGTATTTATCTCCACCATCTCCGTATGTCTTGGTACCAGTAAGGACAATTTTCTTAGCCTTGATTGTCTTACCAAAGTCAATGTCTTTTGGTTTGTTGTTATTTGGCCAATCTGTTACGGTAAAGGTATGTTCCTTACCAGACTCATCTGTGACAACCAGTTTCACATCTCGCAAGTTTCCATTTGAATCGGATGCACGTGGAACATAACGAAGTCCTGTGATTTCAGTAGGTTCTTTCAAGACCATGGTTGCAGGCTTGCCTACATCTCCACCATTCCAAGATGTATGCCATAGGCTAGATACATTGCCATCAAAGGCATTCTCTAGGCCTTCACCTGGTTGGGCAGGCGCATCCAAACTTGCAAAGTCTTCTGCTACCAAGGCTGTTTTCTTCTGTACCAAAGCATTCTTCAAGGCTTCAATCTTGGCAATCTCTGCACGCGCTTCTTCAACACTGATATCATCATCGGCCTGACTGAGGTTAAAGACCGCCTCTTTCAAAGCATCCATAGACTCTTTGGTGTAGTTGGTCATGGCTACAGTTGGCAAGTAGTTTTTCAGAGCATTTTCTGTCAACATCTTACCTGTTAGGGTAATTTCTTCGATTTGAAGATTATCCATCATGAAGTCGTTATAACCACGGAAGTTAGCATTCCCACCAGAATCTCCACGAGTATTGCTTGCGTTTCCAGTTGAGTAGATACCTACCCAAGTATCGCCTGTTTCTGCACCTGTCACGAGGAAGGTTGCCTTCTTGGCTTTCTTAGAATCCGTCCAAGTATTTGGCAATTCATGCATTTCCATGTTGCTAGCTTGAGTACCACGACGACCTGACTGGAATTCTCCCTTACCGACTACAAAGGCATAGGTATTGTCTGATCCTGCTTCGTATTCAAAGGTTACACGGTAGGTCTTACCAGCTTCAAAGCGGAAATTTTGTGGGATAGTTTGGTAAACCAAGTTACGACGGCTAACCAGTCCATTGGTCTTGAGTGACCAATTTCCATCGATAACATCATCAACTTTCTTACCGTTCCAACCACGTTGTGTATATGGATCATGCTTTTCAGACAAGTGAGTGCGGTTGTCTTCAACACCTTCAACACCGCCCACTACGAATGGGAAGATACCCTGAGCAACATTTTCAAAGTCTTGTTTGAAGGTTCCTTTACCTGTATCATGCTTGTCTCCGTACATGCTTGAATTGTTTTCAAAGGTACGAATTTCATCAAAGTAAGTTGCTTCATCACCAGCTTCACGACTCAATGTAAGAGTAACATTTGATACGTCCGATCCAGTTGTAAAGAAGGCGTACATATTTTGGAAGTAACTTGTATCATCAACTGTAGCATTTTCACGACGATTGTTATGAGCATAAGCTTTGATATAGTTGAGAGCGACTGACTTATTGGTATAGGTAGTCACTTCTTTCTCGCCAGTATTCACTGTGATACTTGCCTTAGCATTACTACGGTTATCAACACCGACATAAACGGCATACTTGGTATTTGGTTTCAAGCCAGTAAGTTTCTGAGTGAGGCTTACCTTGCTCTTATTGCCTTGAATACGAAGCATATCGTTTGCCCCTTGAGACTTGACAATTTCTGCCTTAGAAGCATCGCCAGAAATAGTCCAGTGTTTCAAGGTTCCGCTGTTAAATCCTTGGTCATAGATATGCATGCCTTCGCTCCATGACATTTCAGGATTGGTTTGTTTTGAACGGTAAAGAACGTATGGTTGATTAGCTAGAAGGTCTAGGGTAATCTTGCCATCTGTTACAGTGAGTTCTTTCTCTTCTGTCTTACCTTGGTCCGTTAGCTTGTAAAGGTAAACCTTGCTATTTGCCCAATCACTCGGAAGGGTCCAAGTTGTTGCACCGGCTTGCGTATTGAAGTAGTACATTTTTTCCTTATCAGTAGGAAGTTTCTTACCATTTGCATCCCAGTTCCAAGGAGTCAAGTAAGCTGAGCCATCTTGGATGACACGTCCGTTGAGCGTTACTGTTCGTTCACGGTATTGTGGGCTATTGACATCGTTTGACTTACGAGTCACAACAACCTTGTTACCTGCTGCATCGACTAGCTCAACCTTCATTTCTGGAGTCCATTTATAGGTGCTACCGTTGTCTGTCATGGTAACTGGTGTACCATTTTCCCATTTACTTACAGTGAAGTGTTGGAAGTACTTAGTCATGACGTCATGGGCAAAGAGGTTGGTTACATAGCCATTGTAGTCGCTTCGTCCTTGCCAGCCTTCAAAGTCTTTCATGCTGTAGCCACCTAGAAGTGGGTAGTTTGCTGCACCACCGTAACTTCTGTAGTCCCCAACCCAAGAATCTTTTTGGTGGTTACGGATAAAGCGGGTGATAGCACTGTTGATACCTTTATTAGTGTAGCCACCATAGGTCAAGTCAGCTGCCCAGTGTTGGAAGGTAGAGTCGTACTCACCACCATGGCCCCACTCAATCGCAAAGCGCCAGCCTTGTTTGTTGATTTCTTTAGCAAGAACGTGAGTAGCCCAGGCACCGTTATCACCTGATTGGCCATTGCCCCAAACGTCCACATAGATAAAGTCGAGACCATCACCAAGTTTTTTCTTCAAGTCTTCCCAGCGAGCCAAGCGTCCATGCGCCAAGTCATAAGCAGCATCAATGTTGATACCTTGGTCTAGCCAGTTCCAACCATAGCTGTAGCTTCCATCTGGATTTTTACGAAGAATATTTTCGTTAAAGTATTTAGATTCAGGATAAGTCTCAGAAGCGTTCACGTGGATACCTAGATGTGCTCCATATTTCTTCGCTTTTTCGATCAAGGCCTTGAAGTCTTCAACACCACCAATACGTTTACCAATATCAGCATAGTTCAAGTGACCAGAGTCGTGACCTTCACTACCATATCCTTTAAGGAGAACACCTTGCCCAAGACCATCTGTGTGGAGATTGATTTTCTTGATACCATCCAAGGTCATAAGGAATGGGTTTTGTGCTTGAGAACCAAAGTTCATCGCGATACGGTAAGCAGTGATATCCTTAACTTTTTCCCAACCTTGAGGGTTATTCATGATGCTACGATAAGCAATGGCACCATCTTGCCAGTCGACTTTGTTGTCAGCATTGGCATCTTCTGTGATAACAACCTTGGCACTTGGAAGTTCCTTCGTGTATTCAGGGAAGACGATGCCCTTATAAGCTTTTTCCCATTGCCATTCAGAACTTTGGATTCCCACATAGTTTGTATTTCCAACAGTTTGTTTGAATGCTGTCAAACGAGTCCAGTCATTCGAACCACCACCGTAGCTGTTTTGAGAGTTACTCCAAACACCTGCCGCAAGCTTATCTGTAGAAACAAAACCATACATATAGCCCTTAGCCAAATCTTTCATTGGATTGGTTACAGCAATATGTTCATCTCCACTGATATGAGTGTTGTTTGACATGGTTGCCCCGTCAAACTTAGCTCCAGTTTGGTCGCTTGAAACTGACACAAGTGAGTTTCCTAAGAAATTGATAGAGGAGAGAAGTTTTCTTTCATCATCAATCTTCTGACCTGGAGTAACTTGATTGTGGTTGACAATCTTGGTCACATCAAAATGCAACTGATTGTCCACAACTTGCAAGCGTACTGTCATATCTGCATTGATGAAATTCTTCTCGTCACGAAGTTTCATCAAGTACTCTGCTGTTGTGTCATTGATTTTTTTGTAAGTAACTTCAGGTGTCACTTCGTGTTTGTTGATAAAGACTCTATTGAATTGTTGAACTTGCCCTGGTAAAGTATGGCCATTCAAAGTGTATTCTTTCACGCGAGGAAAGGCTTGGTCAATCACTGCCTTGAGGACCTTAGACTGGATCGTATCATAAGTCACCTTGCTATCGTCAACAACCGGACCTGTTTCTTTTTGGGCAGGAGTATCATCCGCTTTTACGCCTTCTTGATTGTCTGTTTTAACGCTGACAACTGTGCGGTCATTGCCATAAGTTCCTGCTTTAAGAAGGATCTTCTTCTCATTTTTAAGATTATCATTGACCGCCCCTGGCAAGGTCACTGTATCAAAGAGATTGACATCGTTATTGCTGGCATTGAGCTGGCCATCTGACTTAAGAGTGATTGATAGACGGTTTACAGAACCTGTTTCTGGTGCTGCTACACGGTTGCCTTTATACCAAGTGCTATTTCCCGGTGTTTTGTATTCCCAGAACCAACCACCTGAGTCGTATCCTACAAAAACATTGTTATTGGTATCTTTAAATTTCAAGAAGACACCAAAGCGTGATTTGCCTTTTTCCGAATCTTCTTTGAAGGTTAGAGCAACAGTCGCATTTCCATTAGCGTCAACTGTCAATCCTTGTTTTTCAAACAAGGCTGGTTTATCGCCATTGTCGTTCTGTGCAGTTGAAGACAATTGATTGTAGCGGACACCTTTTTCTTCGCGAATAGTGACGGTTCCTTGTTGCTCTTTATTCGCTACTGTTTGCCATTCAGGAGTTACTCTCTTAGGTGTTTCAGGTTTCGCAGCTGCAGGTTTGTCCTCTTTTGGTTTTTCTTCAGCCGGTTTTTCTTTTTCTTCCAAGTCTGCTGGTTTCACACTTGAAATTCCCTGCATGTGGTCTTGGATCCATTTTAGTTGAGCTGGTGAGAAGAGAATGCCTCCACTACGTTTTCCAACTACACCATTTTGGTGAACACCGACGAGTTTGCCTTCTGTATCAAAGATACCGCCGCCACTAGCACCCGGTTTTCCTCCTTGGTACCCAATTCCTTGGACACCTTCTCCGTATGGTTCTGCAAAATCAACTGTAGTATTTACAATTGGTTCCAATTTCCCTTCTGGATAACCAAAGACATGGAGTTTATCTCCGATTTTCTTAACAGCTGGCTTTTTAGTCACTTCTACTGGAGTGTTTTCAAGAACTGTACGCAATCTCACAAGCGCCAAATCATTCTTGAAGCCTTTTAGATAGCCCTCACGATCCCAGTGGATGACGTCTTTCTTGCCAAACTTCACATCTGGCATACCTGGGTAGGAAATGCTATAAATATCTCCATCCCCTTGGTCATTGTCCACAACCTTACGGATATTGCCGTCTTGACTATCCTTGATAAAGTTATGAGAAACAGTCAAAACAAGGTCTTTCCCAATAACAATACCACTACCTTCGCCAGATGGCGTCTTGATTTTAACAGTTGCGCCGTAGTTTAATTCCCCGTTAGTCGTTTTAGCTACATCTTCTGGAACAAGTTTACCAGTATCTTGCGCCAATTGATCCTTGTCAACTTCGCGTCCATTGTCTTCAGCTTTCTCCAACTTATCTTCTAGTTCTTTTGGAAGATTGCTTGGTTTATCTGACTTTTCCTTCTCTTGAGCTAACAATTCCTCTTCAGTCTTAGGTCCGTCAGTTATTTCATCAGAACCAGGATTCTGAGCAGCAGCTTCCTGATCAAAATCTCGCCCCTCATTACTAGCCCGCTTGTCCAAATCAGCCAGTTCGCTCGGTAAATTATTTGTTGAACCAACTCTTGCTTGATCTGCTAAGACTGGAGCAGCAGCAAAGAAAGTCGCCCCAATCATTACCGAAGCTACTCCAAGCGTAAACTTACGAATACTGAACTTACAGCGTTTTTCAAAAAATCGTTTATCCATGAACTCCTAAATCCTTTCGTTTTCACGTAAGCGTTTACATTTCTTTTTTAAAAAATACTCCTTCCTCCGAAAGTGCAATGCTTAAGCGTAATAAAAAAATAATTGTACTTTTAATATAACAAATAATGAGAAAGAAAGCAATAGGGAAAAACTAAAAATGAAGAATTTCTTCTCTATTCTGAAAAATTCTGTTTCTCATCTTACAGAGTCTTATAGCAATGATAAAAAAGGACCTAACCATCATCTCAATGGCTAAATCCTTTATTTTTAAAAAGTTATTTCACATGGTTTGCGAGATCTTCTTGAGCCTTTTTATTTGACTCTTCTTTTTCTTTCAACCATTTTTCTTGAGCTTTTTGGTATTCATCTGCTGTTACTGCTTTATCTTGTACATCTAGGTATTTATACAAGAGGGCTTCGCTCATACCCTTGTTACCAGAGTATGCAAACGGAAGTGTAAATGGAACCATCTTAGACAACATTGGACGACCAGTTTGGGAAGTTGTTGGGATGAGCAAGGCACTGTCTGTCAACCAAGCTTGGGCAGCAGCATATTTTTCATAACGTTTTGAAACGTCATTCACTTCTTCACCAGCTTCAACAACCATTTTTTCGTAGTCTTCCAAACCAACTTGCTTCGCTGCAGCGTTGTTTGTTCCAGAGTCAAATCCTAGGTAAGTCTTTGTATTTTCCCCTACAGATGGCTTGATGATATCTAGGTATGTAGATGGGTCTGCAAAGTCTGGGGACCATCCAACGTTATCTGAGATATCCCAGTCTTCTCCAGCAGCTGTTTCAGCAAAGTAAGTGATATTCAAGACATCATCTTTTTGAAGTTGTTGGATATCGACAACGACGTTCTCTGCCCCTAGAGTAGCTTCAAGCGATTGTTTGAAGGATTGAACACGTTGAACTTTTGTTGTATTGGTTTGGTCTACAGGCATATCCAAGTGAATTGGGAATTGCACACCTTCAGCTTGAAGAGCTGCCTTAGCTTTGGCAAATTCTGCTTTGGCCTTATCTGGGTTATAGAGTCCATCTTGAGCATCGGCCAAGTTCACGTTGCTCCACTCGTCACCATAAGTCACCAATTTTTCTTTAACCATTTCGCCAAAGTTCTTTCCATCTGCCTGCACGAATGCTGGCGGTACAAACAAGTTACGAAGTAGCTTAGTAGCACCACTTGCACCATTGACTTGAGAAGCATAGGCTGTTCTATCAAAACCAAAGGCAAGTGCTTGACGGAAGTCTTTGTTTAGAAGAGCTTTATTGGTAGAATTTTTTTGTTCATCAGTTGTTTTAGATGAGTATTGATAAGACTGACGATCGATATTGATACCAACTAAGAAAGTTGATGAGTCTTGTTGTGTATAAACAATATTGTCTTTATATTCTTTTTCAGTCTCTGGGTAGCTAGCGCTTGTTGGGAAGAGACGGGCCATTGTAAAGCTGCCATCTTTGAAGGCTTCGGTTGGTTTGTTGGTATCTTGACCATCCCAGTAGGACAATTTCACTTTATCAAGATGAACATTGTCCTTATCCCAATAGTTTGGATTTTTTTCAAACTCAACAGAAGATTTGGCTACGATAGATTTTAGCAAGAATGGGCCATTATATAGGATGCTACCTGGATCTGTTCCTTTAGCGAAATCATCCCCTTTAGAGTTTAAGAACTCTTCATTAACTGGAGCCATTACCCCCATCGTTGTCTTAGAATTCCAGAAGCTTTCTGGCTTGTTCAAGGTGTACTGAACAGTGTGGTCATCAAGAGCCTTAATACCTACTTCAGCGAAATCTTTGATTTCTCCTTTCACATAGGCATCCAATCCTTTGATTGATTCCTGAACAAGATAAAGACCATCTGATTTTTTATCAGCAGCATATTTTAGACCAGTTACAAAGTCTTGCGCTTTAACCGTTGCGTATTCTTCTCCTTCAGAAGTATACCATTTTGCATCCTTCCGAATGGTATAAGTATAGGTCAATCCATCCTTGGATACTGACCAATTCTCGGCCATTGACGGTACAAAGTTACCATAGCGGTCATTTTCTAGCAAGCCATCAACAACGTTACTGGTAATATTTGCAGTAGCCGCCTTACCAGTTGTCAAATAGTTGAGGTTATCAGGGTCTGTTTCATAGATATATGAGAATGTCTTCTCAGTTTTTGCACTCGATCCTGATCCAGAGCAAGCAGCTAGAGTCGCCGCCGCCAATAAGGTTACACCCGCAAGGGCAAATATTTTTGAACTTTTCATTTATTTCTCCTTTAAAACTTTCTCTCCATTATAGACTCTTTTTAGAGAGATGTCAACAGAATTTTCTGAATTTTTTACTTAATTTGGTAAATTCTGATAAAATGGTTTTCTATTAAAAAATTTACCTCACATTCATATTTCCTAACACGATATTTTTCTGGCACAAATCCTTAAAATAAGACCGGATAACAGATTTTTTAGCACCTTTTTACTATGATTAGGATAGAAGAAAAGTGAAGGAGAAGACAATGATATTAATTACAGGTGCAAATGGTCAACTCGGTACTGAACTACGTTATTTACTAGATGAACGAAATGTGGACTATGTTGCAGTGGATGTGGCCGAAATGGATATCACGAATGCTGAAATGGTTGAGAAGGTATTTGCTGAGGTTAAACCAACTCTAGTCTATCATTGTGCAGCCTACACTGCTGTGGATGCAGCCGAAGATGAGGGGAAAGAACTGGATTTTGCCATCAACGTAACTGGAACTGAAAATGTAGCCAAGGCCTCTGAAAAATATGGAGCTACTCTGGTCTATATCTCAACAGACTACGTCTTTGATGGAAAGAAACCCGTTGGACAAGAGTGGGAAGTCGATGACCTACCGGATCCGCAAACAGAGTACGGACGTGCCAAACGAATGGGGGAAGAACTCGTTGAAAACCTTACGTCACAGCATTACATTATCCGTACTGCTTGGGTCTTTGGAAATTATGGAAAGAAAACTTTGTTTTTACCATGCGAAGCCTAGCCAAAAACCATAAAACGCTCACTGTAGTCAACGACCAACACGGCCGCCCAACCTAGACACGAACCTTGGTCGAATTCATGACCTATTTGACTGAAAATGAAAAAGAGTATGGTTACTACCATTTGTCAAATGACGCAGCTGAAGACACCACTTGGTATGACTTTGCTGTCGAGATTCTTAAAGACAGTGATGTTGAAGTGATTCCAGTAGACTCCAGCAAGTTTCCTGCCAAGGCCAAACGACCTCTCAACTCAACTATGAGCTTGGCAAAAGCAAAGGCAACAGGTTTCGTCATTCCAACCTGGCAAGATACCCTTAAAGAGTTTTATAAACAAGAAGTAAGAAAATAAAAGATTACGACATACATAAAAAGCAAGAGACCATGAGGTCTCTTGCTTTTTAGTATCGGATTATTTAATCACTTGTTGCGTTTTAGCATAGTTAGCCTCTACCGCTTCTTTTTCAGATTTCCACCAGTCTGGGTTGTCTGTATACCATTTGATGGTCTCTTTGAGGCCTTCTTCAAAGTTGGTAAACTCGGGTTTCCATCCTAGTTCATCACGAAGTTTGCTGGCATCGATAGCATAGCGGAGGACGTGACTAGCTTGATTTGTTACGTGGTCATAAGTGTCAGCTGTTTTGACGCAGCCCGAGTAAGTGGTACAGGCGCGTTCCCGAACCCGCTACAAGAATAATACCTTTCATAATGAAGTAATCTTTCTAACGAACTGATTAATGAGTAGCTTCAAATTCTTACTTCAATTTAGAAATAGCCGATTTCAGATAATCACCATTTCGAAGCGCTACTCCTACTTGTCTAGCATTAGCTGACAGTTCCATGTAATCTCGATCTGTCAAATCGTCCAGTGCCTTCTGGAGGTCATTTAGAGAATCAATTGCTATACCACATTGCTTATCTAGCACAAAATGCGCAAGGGCAGACTCTTTCCAAACAACTAGAGGAAAGCCCGAAGCCAAATAAAGAGAAGCCTTGTGGGAGTTGTTAATACGTAGGTAATTTCCGAAAGAACCTTGGCAAGTTTCTGAACTATCACCATCCCACACCAAACCAAAACTACCTTGAAGAGCATTTGGGAGGTCATCTGGCATAAAGGAACCAAAGTAGGTGGTATTTTTCAATGCACGACTTTCATCGTACCCCATTCCATAGAGATTATAGGCTGGCTGTTCTGGCAAATTATAAAGATAGCCTGATTTTGTTGGAATTAGATTTCCGGCGATGATAATCGCTTCTTCTTTTTGTGGAACACTTTTTTCCTCAAAGTTCGGAATCAGATAGTCAAAAATCTCCAAGCTAACCATTTTATCTGATGGTATGCCTTGAATTGTCAAAGCATTTTTCATGATATCATTATGAACGATAATGCCATCCACTGATGTAAGAGCTGCCTTCTCTTGGAAGTAATTTCTCACTTTATGACGAAGTTTCACTGCTGAATTTCCTACATGACGCAAGGTTTCAATATCATGAATCACAAGATAGAATTTGACCCCTCTATTTTGCGCCTGCTTAATGAGTTGTGAGATGAAAAATGTATGGTGGATAATTGGGAACTGAATCAGCAATTCATCCCCAGCTCCCAACTGATCAAAGACAGACTTGAGCGCACGATATTTGTGTTGCTGAGCTTTAAAGAAATTCATCTTATACCAATTCTCAACCTTGAGTTCCAACCCCTTATAACCCTCTGAGACTAGAATAGCTTCTACGTCATTTCGTGCCTTATTTCCTGCATTCTTTTCATATTCATTACTCAGAAATGAATCCTTCAGATAATATTTCACCTTTTCTCCCCTTTATCTGTGATGTTCTTAGATACTTCCTAGTTCTTTCTCTACCACATCCAATGCACGTTCAACAGTTACATGCATATCATAGTATTTATAATCTGCCAAGCGACCACAGAAGATAACCTTGTCATTTTTGGCTGCTTCTTCTTGATACTTAGCAAACATGGCATTGTTTCTCTCATCATTGATTGGATAATATGGCTCATCTCCACGTTTCCAATCAGCTGGATACTCACGAGTGATAACCGTCTTTGGTTGAGTACCATACTCGAAATGCTTGTGCTCGATGATACGAGTATAAGGAATCTCACGTTCTGTATAGTTGACCACAGCATTTCCTTGATAATTGTCTTCATCCAAGACTTCATGCTCAAAACGAAGGCTACGGTATTCCAACTCCCCGTGTTTGTAGTCAAAGTACTGGTCAATCATCCCTGTAAAGACAACTTTTTCAGCTGATTCTTCTAGCTCTTCACGATTGGCAAAGAAATCAACACCAAGCTCTACTTCTACATCGCCAAGCATGTTTTCAATGATGACGTTATAGCCACCGATTGGAATACCTTGGTAACGGTCGTTAAAGTAGTTGTTATCAAAGGTCAAACGCACTGGGAGGCGCTTGATAATAAATGGCGGAAGGTCTGTTGCAGAACGTCCCCATTGTTTTTCTGTGTAGCCCTTGATCAACTTTTCATAGATATCTGGACCAATCAACTTGATGGCTTGTTCTTCCAAGTTCTTGGGCTCAACATCTTTCATATCAGCCGTTTGCTGGGCAATCTTGTCCTTGACTTCTTGTGGTGTCTTAGTCCCCCACATAGCGTAGAAGGTGTTCATATTGAAAGGAAGATTGTAAAGACTCCCCTTGTAGTTAGCCACTGGCGAGTTGATATAGTTGTTAAACTCAGCGAATTGGTTAACATAGTCCCATACTTTTTTATTGGAAGTATGGAAAATGTGGGCACCATACTTGTGGACATTGATGCCCTCAACATTTTCACAGTAGATATTTCCACCGATGTGATCACGCTTGTCAATCACTTTAACTTTTTTACCGCGTTTTGTAGCTTCGTGTGCGAAGATTGCTCCAGACAAACCAGCACCAACGATAAGATAATCGTACATAGTTAACTCCATTATTTCTTAATGATTTGTTTTAATTCTTTTACATCTACCACTTTCAAAGATAGAATTGCAAAAAGATAAATGATTCCACCAAGCACTGCAAATACTATAACATTTATGGTTGGTGAAAAATGTATAACTGTTTTTAAACCTAGCAATATACCATACATGATAGCTGATGCTAGGACTATTTTTGTCAAAGATCCGATAATTGGAACTTCTTTTAGGTATCTGGTAAAGTATAATTGTATCGCCCATACCAACGCCTCTGTCAAAACAGAAACAATGGCTGCTCCGATATATCCAAGTTTAGGAAGGAATAGTAAGTTCAAACCTACACTGATAATTGCGGGAGCTGTTGTTGAAATCATGAATTCTTTATTTTTATTATGGGGAATTAAAATCTGAATTCCCATGATGTTGGTCCAACCGATAAAGAACATACGGAAGATCATAATGGCAATTGCATAACGTGCATCCTGAAAATCCTGCCCAAGGAAAAACTGAACAAAATCATCATTGACGATTAAAATTCCTGCCATTATTGGAAAAATCACTAAATTATAAATGAGGAAGGACATTTCATGCATCTTATTGACTGCTCTATGATCTCCTGTTGCTAATAAGTTAGCTACTCGAGGCAACATAACACTTCCCAAGGAAGTTACCAAGGTCAGAAGGATATTTACTAATTTTAGGGCCTGGTCATAAATTCCTACATCTTTTGTAGAAGCTAAGGCTCCAAGCATGGTACGATCCAGCGTAATGTACAAAGAAATAGCTACTTGAGGAAGGAATAATAATATGACCGGCTTTAAATGATGCCTAGCATATTCTATGCTAAAATGAGAACTGCCGATAAACTTCCGAGCAGGTAACCACATACTTAGTTGCCCCAAAAGTTCAAATATGGTTAGCAAAAAAACATAGAGATATAGGTCATTTGCAGATTTGACAAAGAGGAAGATTGAAATGACTCCAACAAGTTTAACTGTGATATTTCGAACAGTAATCTTTCGAAAATCTTCTAGCCCTTGAAAGAGCCAGGAAATGTCTAAACCTTTTGAAACTAAACTCAAGCCTAGAATGTAGGCTACCGGATTTTGCATAAAGGGAAGGGTCAGACAAAGAAGAGCATATAAGGACAGAGAAAGAACTGTTGCCCCTAATTGTAGAGAGTAGATACCCCAAAAGTTTTTATTAATCTCATTACGATGTCCTGAAATGACCTTAGTACCATAGTTAGCAACTCCTAACGTCGCTAAGAGAATAAAGTAGGTGACAATGGAATTAAAGTATCCATACGTCCCTAAATCATCCGAAGAAAAGACCCGTGTTACATAGGGAGTCGTAATAATCGGAAGTATAATTACCAACAATTGATAAGAAAGATTGTAGGCGTAGTTTTTTAATACTTTCATTTCAAGTCATCCAATTTAGAATTAATCAGTGAAAACAAAAAGCTTGACTGGTCATACTTATAATGGTCAATTATTCTAAAAACTTCTTTCATATTTCCTCTTTCCTACATTTTTTTGACACTTGTTGCAAATTAAATTGGATCTATGCACGAGACTATCGTAGCAACAAATACAATTTAGGGCTAAAAATAAAAATAAGGTATTTCAGTTTTAGTTTCCATGATAACTTATTATTTTTTAACAAGTTACCCATTTCGACTCTCAACAACTCTTTATCTTTTGAAAAATCTTTTAAGCCTGAGTCAGCTTTTGCACCAATTACTACAAAACCACCTAATAATTTTTTAGCTTGCAAAGCTTGCTTTAATTCTGGACTCTGAATGTACTCTCTTTTAATAACTTCCTCATTTTTTGCAACAGCTTCAAAGAAATCATATCTTTTTTCAGTAAAAGTTGAACGAACTATACTCCCTTCCCTACGATAGTAATTGTAGGTTTCAAGTGGACTGATCACGATTCTTTCAGCTAAGGCAAGATGTTCTGCTACAACATAAAAATCCTCATAGATTTTCCCGACTGGAAATGGAACGCGTTCCAAGATGCATTTCCGATAAAGCTTAGCACAAGCAGAAACCGTTGCAACTTTGTCATCCAACATTAGTTCCAGAGCCTTTTCTTTTGTAATCGGAGCCAAATCTTTATAGTCTGAGTCTTGCAATCGATAAGAAGTATAAGCATTATATTTTGAAGTGGCTTTTACCTTTGTTGAAATCAAGTCTGCTTGATGTGTTTCCTGAATTTTCACGATTAACTCTAGAGTATATTCTTCAAGATAATCATCCGGATCTAAAAAGAAAATCCAGTCTGAGTTGGCTTTCGCCACTCCAAAGTTACGTGCATCAGATAATCCACCATTTTCTTTGTGGAAAACATGGATATTTTCATATTGCTTTGCATAATCTTCGCATAATATAGGAGAATTATCTGTGGAACCATCATTTACAAGGATTATCTCAAAGTTTTGATAGGTCTGTTTAATTAAGCTTTCTATCGCAAAATGCAGATAGTCTGCAACATTATAAACAGGAACAACGATGCTGATAAACATCTTAAACGCCCCTCTCTTTTTCTTTCTTTTTAGAGTATTTCTTCAAAATCGGATTAAAAATTATTCCCAAAGCAAAGTTAGTCCTATAATTTAAGTAAGACAATCTGTCAAATTTTTTCGTAGGAACGTATTTATATGAGCTTTACTCAAGCTTTCTATATAGTTCCTTTAACGACCTTTCAGAATTATTGACCATCCATGACAACCAGTACTTCAAATTTATTTTTATAATTCGGAAGCACTTGTTGAAAAGACTCCAGCCCTTTTGAAATGTAGTTCTAAATATTATAACTAGGCATTACAATTGATAACAAGCAATCCTTCATCTTATCTCTTAAATCGTCTCAATTAGTTCAATCCACTGCTTGAGAATTTTTTCCTTATCGAATTTATCCATATTATCCTTGGCATGATTGGAGAGGGAACTTCGCAAGTTCGAATCTTCCATCAGTTCAAGCAATTTTTCACTCAACTTGTCCGTATCATAACACTCAACCAGATAGCCATTAACTCCATCATCAACAATTTCGTTCGGTCCTGTCGGACAACTAAAGCTAACTATAGGAAGATTGTATTGCTGTGCTTCCAGTAGAACTAGAGGTAAACCTTCATAGCGAGATGTCATGACATAAATCCCTTTATCTCCATAAATCAAATCCTGATTTTTTTCAAGCCCTTTGATGACTAACTTATCCTGTAAATCATTTTCGTTGATTAGATTTCTGATTTTGTCCACTTCATCTTGACTTCCGGAACCGTAGATTTCCCAAGTCCAGTCAGACCTTTTCGCTAACACTTTTTTCGCGACTTGAACAAGATAATCATATCCTTTTTGATAATCGAAACGGCCAACCGTCACGATTTTAGTTGAATTTTTATTATAGGAGATATCTGAAAGAGCAGCCTCTTTCCAATTATAGATGTAGCAAATTCTTTCCTCAGAAACACCGTATTTTTTTATATAATTTTCACGGTCTTCTTGAGTAAGGGTCACGAGTTTATCAGCAAATTTCGCTCCAATATACCTTTGTATCTTCTTAACTTTCGTATCAATATCTACTATAGAATTTGTATGGTCGCAGGAAACAAATTTTGTTTTCAAACCAATTGTGCTTGCTACACCAACTGTATTCATACTCATTCCGATTCCAAAAACAATATCAATGTTCTCTTCTTTCAGATAGTTTCTCAACAACTTGACCGCTTCGAGAAAATTTTTACTCATAGATATTTTCTTTGATGATAAATTTTGATATCGAACCGATTGTTTCAGCGAGAAGAAATTGTTTTCTGTAGAAATCATCGAGAGAAGATGAACTTCATACATAGTTGATAACTCATTTGCAAGGCTGGTTGCTACTTTCAGTCCTCCATCTGTTCTATCGATACTCCATTTCACTAAAGCGATTTTTTTCATCTTTAAACTACACTTCCCCTTCATTTTCACCCAGTGATATAATCTCGTAGTGGTGAAGAGTCCTTTTATCTTCTGGCGGCAATTGCATATAATCCGCTCCGTAAATGGCTGTTAGATATTCTTTGTATTTGCAAGGACAACAAAGTTTAAGATCTTCAAACTGTAATAGGACTGGTTCTCCAAAGTAATCACTTGGTACTATCTCTTTTAATTTGTAAGCTCCCGTATAATTTCCTGCATAAGCTTCATCAAACGAATATTTTTTTATCGTTTGTAAATATTTTTTCTGAGCCCAGGTAAAGGAAATAATCTTCTCAATATTAACAGCATTCGCAAAAGCAATAATTATCTTTTCAATGAATGGTCGATTTTCTTTTTTCTGATTCACCAAACTATTGAATTGCGAGAGTTGAACCATCATCCTTGCGTACAAGTATCTCAAAGAATGAATTTTTTTCTTTAAAGCATTAGACGGCATACCATCTAGCGGAAAAATGTCTATCCACAAACTTTCTACCAATTCTTCTTTACTATAATTCATGATGATTTTTGTAGAATCATCTCGGATCACAGAGAAAGCTTTTTTATAATTTAATGTACCTTCGCTTAAAAACTTGTAGTTTTCTGGCAAGACATTTGAAGCTATTTTTTTGAACTTTTCATAATCTTCCCTGGGCATTCCAATATCAATGTCATCATCCCAAGGAATAAAACCTTGATGACGAACAGCACCTAGTAAAGTCCCACCTAGAGCATAGTAGGTTAGGTTATTTTCTTCGCAAATAATAATAAACTCTTTCAAAATAGATAAAATCTTATCTTGAATGATTTTGATATCCGACATACTTTCCTCCTATATAAATCGAAATAAAACCGTCTTTCCAGTCTATGCTCTCTTAAGTTCTTGTTAAATACTTCTTACCATTTCACTATACAATTTTTTCAGACGAACGTCCCCCTAGATCTTCATCGCTTTCATCAGAAAACTGATAATCCGGGTTTATTAAAACACCTACCAATATCCAAAAAATATTATTATGAAGATACAAATTCAAATCATCAACCATAGAGTGAAAACTCATTAATATCAAAATCAGAGCAAGAATCCACTGTCGTTTCTTAATGACTTTAAGTAGTGTCAAAGATAGAACTGAGACCATTAATCCCAGGATGAGTAGACCAAATCTCTGTAAAATTTGGACGTACAAATTGTCCACATACAGATAGGTCTGATAGTTTCTAACACCTTCAACAGTCAGACCATTCCCATTCCAGTAAACTGGTCGTCCAAAAAATCCAAAACCATAGAGATTTAAAGATTTATTAGCCAAGTATATCCGACCACCTAACATATGATTCACTTTAAAAAGAAGATCATTGATAAAAGAATGACTTGAATTGAGATAGGTAACGGAGATCCAAAAACTAATAACTGCATTTACAATAAAGGTTGGTTTAAAAGCTTTAAACACATATCCTAACTTTGAAAATAGTTTCGGAAACCATTTTATTAACAAACTGCATGTCAGCAATACACAGGAACTATAAAATGTTAAACGAGAATCCGTTTGATCATATACCCAATAAACAGAAAGAGCCAACAGTAACCATTGCCAGTATTGGATTTTGTTTTGCTTTAAATAAAACACAATAGCAACTATATTCATCAGTAAAATCGAAGGAAATAGAGCATATCTAAAACCTAGGTAGGTCCGCACTCGAGGACCAGAAATTTCTACATAGTTCGTTATGATTCCTAATCTTGCGCTTATGATAACAAAAAACAACAGGCACATACTAACGACTAATGATGTTTTCGCCACCTTCTTAAAGGGAATATCTCGTAAAGTATAAATAAATAATATACTTACAGGAAGTTCTGAACTGAGAGCTGTTATTTTCCCCACTATAAAATAAATTAAAATCGTTGCAAACAAACCAATGAGAGTTCTATAATCATATTTTCTCTTAAACGACTCTTTTATAACCAAAAGAAAGAGGGAAAAAGCTATCGCTAATTTATAAACTGTTCCAGGCAGATACCGAGCATAAAAAGTTACATTTAATATCGAAACCGTTAAAAATATCCCTAAAGCAACAAGAGCCAAAAGTTCTGGTACAGATTTTATTTTTAGTACTAATTTCATTCTTATTATTCATCCCTATCTAAAAACTCTGTCCATATTTTTTTCCAAAGAATTTTGCTTGTAAAAAGGACTTCCCTTTTTGAATCAAATCAATTTTTTCCATATAAATGAACGGAATCTCTTTTACCCGCAAATCTTGTTTTGCCAACCAAACATTGAACAAGCGTTCACTGATACGACCAAATAATCTAGCGTCAAAAGCAGAATAGTCTGTAATGTCTAATCTTCTATAGAGTTCATCGATAATTGGGAACAACCATTCACAATAGGCTGCTACATTTTCTTTGGACATGATAAACATATTGAACATATAGCCACTGCGTTGTTTCATGACCTGATCAAAAGCATCGATATAATCCGGTCTCAACTCGCTAACAATCTGACGTGTCACGTCTAAATGATTGGCATCGTGAGTATGTGCATAGTGAGAGTATAGCGTTTCAATATAATATTTCCGTTTTTTAGGAACGACAACATCGTATTTTGACAGCAAGTTTTTAACTTCTGACTTTGAAAGAATAATATCATCCATACTAATTGCTTCTCTATATGAGTGTCGTTTTGATGTGAAATATCTACGGTAATGTACCAATCCAAGATAATCACATTCTAAATTTTTCCAAGCCCAATATAATCCTGTTAATTCACAATAATAAGGATTAAGGTGAGAAATATGGACTCCTTGATTATCTGGTTGATAACCTAAATCTTCCTTACCCTCACTACCAACTTGGATAGGGATATACAAGTCCTTATCCTCTGGCATTTGAAATTGTTTATGTGTTGCAACTATGATTCTATACGTTTTAGACATTTCTATATCCTAATTCAATTCCCTTCATCCATAACTAGCTCAACTACCTTTTAATCAAAATTGTAATCATTCTCTATTAAAAAATATCCAGCCAAAATAGATTTTCACTAAAACTATCCTGACCCAAAAAGATAAAATTGAATACCAAAGATATCCTTTTTGTATTCAATTTTATCTTTATATATTCCACTTCATACTGACTCAGCTTGAATTCTCAATGAGCTCCGTCACCAGATAACACTCTTCTAATAGTCAAAAAGAAAATTTTGATGTCTAGCCATAAAGACTGATTTCTAGGATAATACAATTCCATCTCACAACGTTCAGGATAATATACTTGACTCCTACCTGAAACTTGCCATATCCCCGTAATTCCAGGACGAACAGACAATAAAACTTCCTGCTCTTCCTTAGAATATTCATCTAGTTCATTTTCAAGAATTGGCCTTGGCCCAATAAGACTCATATCACCTAGTACCAAATTTATAAACTGAGGAACTTCATCAATACTTGTTCTTCTTATAAAATCTCCAATATTTGTAAGCCGTGGATCCTCGTTTGGTGGCAATTTATAGCTATTGTTTTTATATTTTTCATAAAGTTCCTTATTCGAAATCAGAATTTCTTCTGCGTTTTCGACCATTGATCTAAACTTAATGATTTTAAATTTTTTCCCTCTGAGACCTGCTCTATATTGTGTAAAAAATATACTTCCTTTATATCCTTTAATCTTGTAGATTGAAAAGATGATTAGAAAACAGGGTAACACAATAAATATTGTTCCACACAAGCCGATAATTACATCCATAAATCTTTTAAAACAAAAATAGATGATATTATTTTGTTTCACCTAAACTCCCCCTTGTAATAACATCCTCAGAAAATTTTTAAACTACAAGAGCCCCTATTTTCTCCCATAATTTCCGTAAGAGCCATAAGCACCGTAGGAACCATATTTTTCAACAGATGTATTCAATTTATTGAGCACAATTCCTAAGAATGGTTTGCTTGTTTGTTCGAGCTGCCCTTTCGCCTTTTGAACATCTCTTCTATTAGCTTCACCTACTGCCGTTACCAAAACAGAAGCATCACATTTTTGAGTGACGATAGCTGCATCGATGACGACTCCGATTGGCGCTGTATCCACGATGATGTAATCAAAGTACTTACGCAAGGTATCAAGCATGGTTGCAAAATTTTCACTTTGTAGCAAGGCTGTTGGGTTTGGTGATATAGAACCCGCTTGAATAACAAACAAGTTTTCAACATTGGTATCACATAGCCCTTGTGATAGGTCTGTCGTCCCAGATAAGAACTCTGTTAGCCCAGTAATCTTCTCGCGCGATTTAAAAACACCTGACATGACAGAATTACGAATATCGGCATCGATTAACAGCGTCTTATAGCCCGCACGCGCAAAGGCCCAAGCAATATTTGTAGAAGTAGTTGACTTCCCTTCACCCGGTTTCACAGACGTGATCGAAATAACTTTCAAATTATTCCCACTCAACTGTATATTGGTACGAAGCGCATTGTAATACTCTTCAGCTTTTCTTGCCAAATCTAATTTTTTTTGTACAATCTCTAATGTTGGCATCTCTCTCTCCTATTTCAATTTATCCAAATTTGGAACTACTCCCAATAGCGCAATTTGCATCACATCTTCGATATCTTCTGGACGTTTCACTCGTGTATCTAAGAGTTCAACTAGGAGAACCGTAACAACCATTACAACCGCTCCAGCAAGAAATCCAACCATGGTATTGCGACGGATATTTGGAGACGATGGGGATGTTGCAGGACGCGCTTCTTCAAGTGTTGTCACATCTGAAACTCGCGTGACACTGATGATTTTTTGAGCAGCAACCTCTCTCAAAGAGTTAGCGA
Organism: Streptococcus sp. 151470009-6; assembly: GCF_053628175.1. Taxonomy (NCBI): domain Bacteria; kingdom Bacillati; phylum Bacillota; class Bacilli; order Lactobacillales; family Streptococcaceae; genus Streptococcus; species Streptococcus sp. 151470009-6. Next base: position 14,630 of record NZ_JBSEZF010000004.1, on the reverse strand, counting down.
TACGGCTCGCTTCCTCAGGTGCACGATCAGTAACAGAGATAGAAACAATACGCGTATCCACTGGAACTGTTACCTTAATTTTACCAGCTAGACCTTTTGGAGGGAGATCTAATTTCAAATCAGTCGCAACTTTTTCTAAAACGTCTTGCGAGAGAATGATTTCACGATAGTCTTTTACCAAGTATGATCCCGCTTGCAAGTCTTGGTTGGTCAAACCAGGCTTATCTCCCTGATTACGGTTGACCACATAAATGCGGGTAGTACTGGTAAACTCTGGTTTCACAATAAAACTATTGTAGGCAAATGTTACTGCCCCTGTCACGAATGCTACCAAGACAATCAGCAATTTTCGTTTCCATAGAATTTTTAACAAGTGGAATACATCAATTTCCATAATATTCTTTTCTTTCATTTTTTCTCCTAAATTAGTTGATCCATTATGATTTTTCTTGGGTTCTCTTTAAAGAGTTCCTTGGCCTTGTTTTCACCGTATTTTTTGGCAATGATATCATAGGCTTCTTCCATATGAGGCGGTCTATGATCCAAGTTGTGCATATCACTAGCGATTACATGAACGAGGTCACGCTCTAAGAAATACTGAGCTCTCTTTTTCATGAATTTATAAGTTTCTCCGAAGAGTTTAGGTTTCAAGACATGAGAACTATTGACTTGAGTATAACATCCCATGTCAATCAGCTCTTGCACGCGCTTTTCATTGTTTTCTAAAGCATCATAGCGTTCAATGTGGGCAATGACAGGCGTAATACCCAGCATTAGAATATCACTCAGTCCCTTATGCATGTCTCGATAGGGTGTATTCATGCTAAATTCAATCAAGGCATAGCGACTATCGTTTAGCGTGGGGATTAATTTCTTTTCCAACTTCTCAACGACATCCGGAGTATAGTAGATTTCAGCCCCATAGGCAATGATTAGGTCATTAGCAACTTCCTTAGCCATTTCTCTTACCTTGAGAAAGTTGGTTGCGATCTTTTCTTCAGGAGTTTCAAACATTCCTTTTCGTCTATGCGATGTTGAAACGATAGTTCGCACTCCTTGACTATAGGCCTCTCTTAGAAGGTTTTTACTTTCCTCTATCGACTTTGGACCATCGTCCACATCAAAAACGATGTGCGAATGAATATCGATCATTCTACTTCCCCTCCATCACATCATTGATAGCAGCTTTCGCAGCAGCCAAACTACTATCGTCGATTTCCATCATGTAGAGGTTACTATCTGGCATGGCGTAAGAAGGAAGATCCATACGACCAGTCCCCTTCAAGTCTTGAGAGTTGACTTTGTAATTTCCTCCACTCTCTAACTGAGTATTAACTAGATCCATCATTGTTTCCAAAGGCATATTGGTTTGAAGAGAATCTTGCAATCCTTTAATGATATTGTCATAGTTCTTCAAAGCCTCAGTTGATGTTAATTTCTGAATAATAGCTACAATAACCTTTTGTTGGTTTCGTCCACGGTCACGATCTCCATCTGCTAGAGAGTAGCGCTCACGAACAAATCCCAGAGCCTGCTCAGAATCTAAGTGGACATTTCCTACTGGATAGTACTTCCCATTAGTGTGTGCGGTAAATTCTTGATCATTATAAACATCAATCCCTCCTAAAAGGTCAATCAACTTCAAGAAAGAAGTGAAGTTCAAACGGACGTAGTAATTGATATCCACACCATATAGGTTTTCCAGGGTATGAATCGACGAGTCTACTCCATAAATCCCTGCATGGGTCAATTTGTCCTTTTGATTGTTTCCTCCATCTGCGATTGGTACATAGGAATCACGAGGAGTTGTAGTGAGAAGGATTTTTTTGGTATCACGGTTCACCGTCATCAAAATATTTACATCTGAACGCGAAACGGAGCTAATCGGACCATAGGTATCAATACCACTCACATAAATATTGAAAGCTTTATTCTTCGATACCTTAGGTGCAGCAACTTCTTTAATCAAATTTTTAGTGTAAATCTTCTTGATTTTAGAAGCATAGTCAGGATACTCTGCTTCAATAATATTTTCAAAGACACTATTTAAGACGATTGCTTTCGTTTCACCAGAAAGCAGGCTCTTATAAGCTGCTAGGTAAGAAGTCGCATTCTCAACTGTCAAGTCCTTACTTTGGCTGGCCTTAATATCTGCTAATAACTTTTGAATATTGTCATTGTCTGTCTCTGTTGGCCCCGTAACCGTATCTAGTTGGGTCACATTATTGATCTCACTATCTTTCAAAACGACCACACTAATCGAATACTCTGAGTAATTTGACGTCGAATTGATATGATTGGTAAAACCGACAAACTGTTGCAAAGCATAGAGAGAAAATGAACTAACTAAGATGGCAAGCGTCAAAAAGAAGACCGTAAACTTCTCGGCTTTTTTATAAACAATCAGCAGTAGTCCTACTAAAGCAGCTAATAAAACGAGAACTGCAGAAATAATATTCAGGTATCTAAAAGCTAAAATGTTGTGTCTAAAAATCAAGAACAGCAAAAAACCACCCAACAATAGATAAATGGTTAATAAGATTATGTTAATATTTCGTTTCATGTTGCCAGAACGAGTTCTCTTTGAACGTCTATTCATTTTAATCCCCTATACGTTAATAATTAGGTTCATTATATCACATTTATGAAAGAAATTCCATTTATTCCCACCATTCTCAGCGTTTTCATTCACTTCTGTATGCTTTATTTACTTTAAAAGAATACTAACTTCATTTCTCGATGACAAATTAAAAAGACAAGGGCATTTTATCGTGCCAGCTTGTCTTTCTTTTTTATTTTAAGTGGTTTGAAAATTCTTTTTGACTCTTTTCGATAGCCTTTTTACTTTCTTCTTCCCACTTAGCCTTAGCTTCATCAAATTGTTTCTTGGTAACAGGATCTTTTTGCAGTCTCATGTACTTGTAGTTGTTTCCATCACCTTTGATTCCCACTAGAGAGTAGGCACGTGTAAAGGGAGTTACTTTGGTCACAGAGGCAGTACCACCATTTGACATCGTAGACATGATCAGAGAATTATCAATCATCCAAGCTTGAGCTTCAGCATATTTTTCATAACGCTTAGCGACATCTTGATTCTCAGCGTCTGCTTCTTTTAGAAGTTTCGTATAGGTATCAAGTCCTAGAGTCTTGATGAGTTCTTGGTCTTCCTTAGCATCTAAACCGAAAATTTTGAGATAAAAACCATCTTCGGCATTAAATGGATCCAGATAAGTTGACGGATCTTGGTAATCACCAACCCAGCCATCAAAGTTTAGGTCGTAGTCACGAGCTGCTGGATTTGGTGCTAGGAAAGCAACATTCCCAAAGTCATCGGTTGAAAGTTGCTGAACATCAATGACGACATTATCAGAACCTAGTACTGTTTCAAGTGTTTGTTTAACCGAATTCATACCAGAAACCGCATTTTTATTGGTTTGATCAACTGGGATGTCCAAATGAATCGGGAAGGTCACCCCTTGGGCTTCCAATTCCTTTTTAGCTTCCGCAAATTTTGCTTGGGCTTTTTCCTTGTTGAAATAACCGTCTTGGGCATCTGCTAAGTTGATTCCTGACCATTCTGTTCCATACTGAACAAGTTTAGAAGAAACCACTTCTCCAAAACTCTTATCTCCCACCTGCACAAATGTCGGGGGAACAAGAGTATTACGAAGGGTCTTACTTGCTGCTTCTTGCCCGTTAGATTGAGCAGAATAGGCTGTCCGATCGATGGCAAAGTTCAAGGCCTGACGGAAATTTTTATTTAAAATCGCTGTTTGCGTTGATTTCTTTTGCTGGTCTGATGTTTTAGCAGTGTGGTTATAAGCCTTACGGTTTACATTAAAGTTGAAGTACCAAGAAGTCTTGTCTTGTAAGCTATAAACGATATTGTCTTGGTATTTTTCTTTTGTCTTAGCATAGCTCGAGCTATTTGGATAGACTCCCGCAAGCGTATAGGCACCACTTTCAAAGTTACGAATGGTCATCTCCTGATCAGAGCCATCAAAGTAAGCTAACTTAACTTTTTCAATGGTTACTTTATCATGGTCATAATAGTGTGGATTCTTCACATATTCGATCGAAGATTTTGATGTGAAATCTTTTAACAAGTAAGGTCCATTGTAAAGGATGCTGTTTGGCGTTAAGGTTCCAAATTCTTTATCTTTTGATTTCAAAAACTCTTCGTTAACCGGGAAAAGGATACTATTGGTGGTCTTTGAGTTCCAGTATGGCTCTGGTCGAGTCAAAGTGTACTCAATCGTATAGTCATCCAAGGATTTGACACCAACTGTTGTGAAGTCATTGGTCGCACCTGTCACATAGTCATTCAATCCCTTGATAGAGTTTTGGATGAGATCCATGGCTTGACCCTTGTTGTCCGCAGCATACTTAATCCCTGTGACAAAGTCTTGGGCTTTGACTGGAGCGTACTCTTCTCCATCAGCAGTGTACCACTTGGCATCTTTTCTGAGTTTATAGGTATAGGTTAAACCATCCGCCGAAACTGACCAATCTTCAGCTAGAGCTGGCGTTAGATTCCCATAGCTATCATTTTCTAACAAACCATCCACAAGATTGGTAATCACTGAAGTGTTATCTGCATAATAGTCTAAAAGATAGTTAAATGTCGTCGGATTTGCACTAAATGTTGATGAGAAAGTGCTTGTATCAGTATTTGACTGTCCACAAGCTGTCAGTAAAATCCCTGTAGCTAGGGCAAGTCCAGTTCCGATGAGTCTTTTTTTCATTTTGATCATCATTCACTCCTTTATGTCACTTTTTATAACATAGCCATATTTTATCAAATTTATCTTAAATTGTAAAGTTTCCGACTCTTTTATAGATGAATGATGAACCTAGTCAAATAAAAAGAAAGGAAGCGCAAGCAATATGCACCTTCCTTTCTTATAGATTATTTAACGTGTTTTTCTAGCTCTTTTTGGTATTTGGCATTTGTTTCAATCTTTTCTTTCTGCCATTTCTTGAGAGCTTCTTCGTATTCTTTTGTAGTCACGACATCATTTTGCAATTCCAAACCTTTGAACACAAATGGATCTCCCTTGATTCCGACTTGAGAGTATGCTTTTGTGAATGGAACAGTACGGCTAACAGTTGGAGAACCACCTGAAGAAGCAACTGGGATCAAGAGCGAACTATCAGATACCCAGGCTTGCGCTTTAGCGTATTTTTCGTAACGCTTATTGAGGTCGCTTGTTTCAGCTGCAGCATCATCCAAGAGTTTCTTGTATTCGTCTAGACCTACTTGAGCCATTACTTCTGGATCTTTTCCACGAGTGATACCCAAGTGTTTAAGGGCAGAACCCTTCTTAGCATCAAGAATGTTTAGGTAGGTAGCTGGGTCTTGATAGTCTGGTCCCCAACCAGTTCCATTCAAGTCGTAGTCTTTTTGTGCTGGAACCTTAGCTTGAGAAGTAATGCTCATTTTCTCATTATCGGTCATTTGAAGGACATCGACAATGACATTCTCCGTACCAAGTGTTGATTCGATAGACTGCTTGAGTGAGTTCGTCTGTTGAACGGCAATGACATCGGTCTGCTCAACTGGAACATCCAAACGGATTGGGAAGGTCACACCCTTAGCCTGCAATTCAGCTTTAGCCTTCGCAAAGGCTGCCTTGGCTTTTTCAGGACTGTAAAGCGTATCCTTACCATCAGTAAGGGCTACATCTTTCCATTGGTCTCCATAAGAAACCAACTCTGCCTGTGCCAACTCTCCAAATGTCTTTTCACCTACTTGAACGTAGTCATGAGGTACTAGACTGTTACGGATAATTTTATCCGCACCTTCTTCACCATTCAACTGAGCCGTGTAAGAATGACGATCAAGGGCAAAGTTCAAGGCCTGACGGAAATTCTTGTTGAGAAGAGCTTCTTTTGTTGATGTTTTTTGAGCCTCGTCTGTTTTGGCTGTTTTATTGTAAGACTGGCGGTTTACGTTAACAGTGAGGTAGTAGCTAGTCGCTTCTTGTGGACTGTAAACAATCTTATCGCCGTACTCTTGTTTAGTCGACTCAAAGTTTGAGCTTGTTGGGAAGAGACGGGCTGTTGTATAAGCTCCTTGTGTAAAGCTACGAATCAAAGATTCTTGGTCTGATCCATCGTAGAAAGTTAGTTTAATATTGTCAATCTTGACATTGTCCTTATCCCAGTAGTTTGGATTCTTTTCATACTCGATGACTGATTTTGAAGTCAATGATTTCAAGAAATAAGGACCATTGTATAGGATACCTGATGGGGTTGGTGCACCGTAGTCGCTCCCTTTAGAATTCAAAAATTCTTCATTAACTGGAAGCATGGTTGCAGTTGTGACCTTAGAGTTCCAGAAACTCTCTGGTTTGTTGAGCGTATATTCTACCGTATAATCATCAACAGCCTTAACTCCTACGGTAGAGAAATCATTGCTCTCACCACTAACATACTCTGCCAAACCTTTGATAGAATCCTGAATCAAAGAAAGACCATCTGATTTTCCGTCAGCAGCATGTTTAAGCCCAGTAACAAAGTCTTTGGCCTTAACTTCAGCGTATTCTTCTCCATCAGAAGTATACCATTTTACACCCTTACGAAGTTTGTAGGTGTAAGTCAAACCATCTTTAGAAACGGACCAGTCTTCTGCAAGTGATGGAATTAAGTTCCCATACTTATCATTTTCCAAAAGACCATCAACAACGTTTGCTATAACGTCAGAGGTTGAGCTCTTGCTCGTCACACTATAGTCCAAAGAAGATGGATCCATAGCGTAGACATAAGAGAATGTCTTGGGGGCATCAGCTTTCTTTTCACTTTGCCCACAAGCAGTTAACAGTAGGGCCGCACTCAAAACAGCACCTGCTCCTAAGAGCCACTTTTTCGATTTCATAAGTAATCTCCTTAAAGATAGTGTTTTCACCATTATACCCTATTTTTTCATAAAAGCAAGAACTTTCGCCAGATTTTTTAGAAAATTCTAACAAATATTTTTTAAAGATTTTTCAATACAATTTTTAGTAAAAAACCTCAAGCTTTTGAAGCTTGAGGTTTGTTCATTTTAGTCAGCCAGTTCCACACAGAAAGCATCCCATGGAGCCAAGACCTGTTTTTCAACTGCTTCTTGAGTCACAGTGTTTTCAATCAAGACAGATTTAACTTTTCCTTCTACTGAAAAGTTTTGTTTTTCATTGGACAAATTAGCCACAACTAGGAAGCGACGGTCTCCGTCCTTACGGATATAAGCAAAGACCTTATCAGCTGTATCAAGCAATTCAAAATCAGCTCGAATCAGCCAGTTGTTCTCCTTACGGATTTGAACCAGTTTTTGGTAGGTATAAAAAATAGAATCTGGATTTGCTAGTGCTTCTTGAACGTTGATTTCTTCGTAGTTTGGATTAACTGCCAACCAAGGTTGACCAGTTGAGAAACCAGCATTTTTGCTTTCATCCCATTGCATCGGGGTACGGGCATTATCACGTCCGATGACACGGATACTATCCATAATTTCCTCTAGTGGAACACCTTTTTCAAGAGCCTCACGCGCATAGTTGAGGGATTCAATATCTTCTACTTGGTCCAGTGTTTCAAAAGGATAGTTGGTCATCCCAATCTCCTCACCTTGGTAGATATAAGGAGTCCCTCTCATGAGATGAAGCAAGATTGCAAAGGCTTTGGCAGATTTTTCGCGGTATTCTTGATCATTTCCCCAGATAGAGACGATACGAGGAAGATCATGGTTGTTCCAAAAGAGGGAATTCCAACCATCTTCAACTCCCAACTCTGTCTGCCATTTGTTGAAGATTTCTTTCAACTTAGCAATATTCAGTTCTTTTTGATAGTGCCACTTAGGTTGCCCTTCCTGATACTGAAGACAGATATGCTCAAACTGGAAGACCATAGACAATTCTTGACCCTTTGGATCAGAGTAGAGTTTGGCAATTTCTGGTGTCGCCCCCCAAGTTTCTCCCACTGTCAAGAGATCTTTATCCCCAAAAGTTGCCTGATTCATTTCCTTGAGATAAGGATGGAGCATAGGACCGTTATTGACTACTTTCTCATCAGGAATCTTACCAATCATATCAATGACATCCATACGGAAACCACCAATACCTTTATCAATCCAGAAGTTCATCATCTCATAAATTTTCTGGCGAAGTTTTTCATTTTCCCAGTTGAGATCAGGCTGTTTCTTGCTGAAAAAGTGAAGATAGTATTGACCTGATTTTTCATCGTATTCCCAAGCAGACCCACTAAAGATAGACTCCAAATCATTGGGCTCATCTCGCCAGATATAGTAGTCACGTTCAGGGCTGTCAGGATTTTCACAGGCCTCGACAAACCAAGCATGCTCATCCGAGGTATGATTGACCACCAAGTCCATGATGATACGAATATCACGCTTCTTAGCTTCTGCGATGAGTTGGTCCATGTCCTCCATAGTTCCGAAAATAGCAGCAATCGCTTGATAATCAGCAATATCATAACCATTATCATCCATAGGACTGTCATAAACGGGAGAAAGCCAAATCGCTGTGATTCCCAACTTAGCTAGATAGTCTAACTTACTCGTAATTCCTGGCAAATCACCAATCCCATCTCCGTTGCTATCCATAAAACTCTTTGGATAGACTTGATAGACTACGGCATTGTGCCACCATTTTTCTTGCATCTGTTTACCTCATTATTTTAATATTCTACAATCTATGATAGCGCTTTTTAAAACTTTGTGCAAGCGTTTGCCTAATATTTTTGATTTCTTTTTTAGCTCCGTAGTTTCCTAACTCCCATTTTTTTTATATAATAGAGGTCAGAGGTAAAAAAATGAAAAAACAAGCTTTTAGTTCTGAACAATATTTAAATCTACAACGCGACCACATTTTGGAGCGCATTAACCAATTTGACGGCAAGCTTTACCTAGAGTTTGGCGGCAAAATGTTAGAAGATTTCCACGCTGCTCGTGTACTGCCTGGTTATGAACCTGACAACAAAATCAAGCTCTTGCAAGAGTTGAAGGAGCAAGTTGAGGTTGTGATTGCCATTAACGCTAGCAACATCGAACATTCCAAGGCACGTGGCGACCTAGGCATTTCTTATGACCAAGAAGTGCTTCGTTTGATTGACAAATTCAATGAACTGGGAATCTTTGTCGGTTCGGTTGTCATCACACAATACGCTGGTCAACCCGCTGCAGATGCCTTCCGCAACCAGTTAGATAAAAACGGGATTGATTCCTATCTCCATTATCCAATTAAAGGATACCCGACTGATATGGACCACATCATTTCTCCAGAAGGTATGGGGAAAAACGACTACATCAAAACCAGTCGCAACTTGATTGTCGTAACCGCTCCTGGACCTGGTTCTGGAAAATTGGCCACTTGTATGTCCAATATGTACCACGACCAACTCAATGGCATCAAGTCTGGTTACGCTAAGTTTGAAACCTTCCCAGTCTGGAACCTGCCCCTTCATCATCCAGTCAACTTGGCCTATGAGGCTGCCACCGCAGACCTTGACGATGTCAATATGATTGACCCTTTCCATCTCCAAACCTATGGAGAAACAACGGTCAATTACAACCGTGATATCGAAATTTTCCCAGTGCTTAAACGTATGTTGGAACGCATTCTCGGTGAATCTCCATACGCTTCACCGACAGACATGGGTGTCAACATGGTTGGCTTCGCTATTACAGATAATGAGGCTGCTATCGAAGCTTCTAAACAAGAAATCATCCGCCGTTACTATCAAACAGTTCTTGACTTCAAGGCTGAAAAAGTTGGGGAATCTGCTGTCAAGAAGATTGAACTTCTCATGAACGACCTCGGTATCATACCTGCAGACCGTAAGGTTGCTGTCGCAGCACGTCAAAAGGCTGAAGAAACCGGTGGTCCTGCCCTGGCCCTTGAATTGCCAAATGGGGAAATCGTAACTGGTAAAAACTCTGAACTCTTTGGGCCTACAGCTGCTGCCTTGATCAATGCCATTAAGAAATCTGCTACTATCGACAAGGAAGTAAAATTGATTGAGCCTGAGGTTGTTAAACCAATTCAAGGACTTAAAATCAATCATCTAGGTAGCCGCAATCCGCGCCTGCATTCAAATGAAATTTTGATTGCACTTGCCATCACAGCTATGGAAAACCCTGACGCCGCGCGTGCCATGAAAGAACTGGGTAATCTAAAAGGAAGTGAAGCCCACTCAACCATCATCTTGACCGATGAAGACAAGAATGTCCTTCGCAAATTGGGTATCAACGTAACCTTTGACCCTTACTACCAATACGATCGCCTATATCGGAAATAAAAATTCAAACCTCTCCTTTCTTGGAGAGGTTTTCTCTCTGTTTCAAGAGCAGTCTTTATGATATAATGAAAGAAGAAAACTGAAAGGATTTACCATGTCAAAAGAAGTGATTGTTGAAAGTTTTGAACTTGACCACACCATTGTTAAAGCACCCTATGTCCGCTTGATTGGGGAAGAAACAGGGCCAAAGGGAGATGTTATCTCCAACTTTGATATTCGCTTGGTGCAACCAAATGAAGACTCTATCCCTACCGCTGGCCTTCACACCATCGAGCACCTCTTAGCCAAACTCATCCGTACCCGCATTGACGGCATGATTGACTGTTCACCATTTGGTTGCCGTACTGGTTTCCATATGATTATGTGGGGACGTCACACCAGTGCTGAGATTGCAGCTGTCATCAAGGACTCACTCAAGGAAATTGCTGAAACCACTACTTGGGAAGATGTTCCTGGAACAACCATCGAATCTTGCGGAAACTACAAGGACCACAGCCTCTTTTCTGCTAAAGAATGGGCGAAACTCATCCTGGAACAAGGAATCTCAGATGATGCCTTTGAACGCCATATCATCTAAACAAAACAAAGGAACCAGCTTTTTAGCTAGTTCCTTCTTTTTTTATTCTCAAAATCTTAAGTTAGGCTTTTTCTCGAATGACCAAAACGCCATCTTCCATATCTGCTTCCAGATGTTTGGCATCTAGGTGATCCAAGTGGAAGTCCGTCACCTTATCACGGATTTGTTGTTCAACTACACGACGTAGAGGACGAACACCCATGACTTCATCATAGCCTTCTTCAGTGATAAAGTCCTTAGCCGCTTGGCTGACTTCTAAATCAATGTCTTTCTTAGCCAAGGTTTGGTTGACCTCAGCCAACATCAAGTCCACAATCTTAGAAAGATCTTCCTTATTCAAGTGTGAGAACTCGATAACTGCGTTAAAGCGGTTAAGGAACTCTGGACGGAAGAATGGTTTCAAACGATCCATCAATTCTGGCTTATCCGCATCTTCTGTCAAGTTGGCTTCATAGCCAAATCCAGCATTTGATGTCGCGATAATGACCGTGTTCTTGAAGTTCACTGTATTTCCTTGACCATCAGTCAAACGACCATCATCCAAGACTTGGAGGAGAAGGGTGATTACTTGAGGATCAGCCTTTTCAATTTCGTCCAAGAGAATGATAGAGTAAGGATTACGACGAACTCGTTCTGTCAAGGTATTGCTATTGTCATCATACCCCACATAACCAGCTGTTGTACCGATTAGCTTAGATACAGCTGTGCGGTCACTGTATTCAGACATATCCAAGCGGATGATCGCATCCTTGGTTCCAAACATATCCAATGCCAATTGCTTAGCGAGCTCGGTCTTACCAACCCCAGTTGGACCTACAAAGAGGAAGCTACCGATTGGGCGATTGCCTTCATCAAAACCAGCACGGTTACGACGGATAGCACGAGCCACTGCTTCTACTGCCTTATCTTGACCGATAACCTTGTGTTCCAAACGATGAGCCATATCCTTGAGACGCTCGATGTCTGACGCTCCCATTTGAGATACTGGAATACCTGTCATTCGTTCCACAGATTCGGCCACATCATTGACAGTGGCAGTCACTTTCATATCTTCTGTGTGGTTTTCGACTTTTTTCTCCAATTCTGCAATGCGAGTCTTGGCATTAAGAGCTGCTTCAAAATCTTCTGCCTCAACAGCTTTCTCTTGCTTGTCTTTTTCTGCCTCAATTTCACGTTCAACAGCATGAACATCTGTTACTGGATGTTGAGCTGCCAAGTGAGCAGCCGTTACATCGACAAGGTCGATAGCCTTATCAGGCAAGCTGCGTTGTGGAATGTATTGAATCGAATAATCCACTGCTTCTTTCAAGACTTCATCAGGCAAGATAACATTGTGGTGTTGTTGATAGAGGTCACGAATTCCTTGAAGGATTTTAAAGGTATCCTCTGCCGAAGGAGCATTGACCTTGACTTCGTTGAAACGACGAGCAAGAGCCGCATTCTTCAAAATCGTGTTACGGTATTCGTCCTGAGTTGTTGCCCCAATAACAGTCAACTCACCACGGGAGAGAGCTGGCTTGAGAATATCCGCAAGCCCTTTAGATCCACTATCTCCACCAGTACTACCAGCACCGAGGATTTGGTGAATTTCATCAAAGAAGAGGATAATATTCCCTGCTTCTTTCACTTCGTTGACTAGATTTTGCACATTTTCTTCAAAGCTACCACGGTATTGAGTACCAGCCTCAAGACCTGAGATATCAATGGAAATGATTTCCTTGTTCTTAATAGCAGCTGGAACATCTCCGTTCACAATGGCTTGCGCTAGACCTTCGACAACTGCAGTCTTACCAACACCTGCATCTCCGACCAGAACAGGATTGTTCTTAGTACGACGTGAGAGGATTTCAGATGTTTCTTGAATTTCCTTATTTCGTCCGATAACAGGATCCAATTTGCCCTCACGAGCTTCTGCAGTCAAGTTACGACCTAGTTTAGCAAGGACACCGTCTTGTTTCATACCTGAAGCCTGTTGTTGCATTTGTCCATCAACTTCTGCATTTCCTGGTAATTTCCCAGTTGCACGATAATGAGCAAATTCCTCAGGTGTCACTTCACGTCCATTAATCAAGTAGCGACGGTTTTCAGAACTGTATCCTCGCATACCACCCATCAATTGGTTAAATAAATCATCCATGTTGTTAAAGTTATTAAAGTTGTTGTTCATATTTTTTACCTCGTTTAATATTGATTATTTACGATCTCTGATATTGACTAACTTTGACCTTTGTTTTAAAAATTTTAGACTAGCTAACTAGCTACTCTACGTATAATTTCTGGTTTTTCTTTTTTACATAAGCCTTTTATCATCTTCTTTTCAAAGTCTGTTAGATTAAACATAGGCTTCACCCCTTTCTTGGGATTCTATAGCTCATTCTCAAAGACTAATTTCTTGAAAATGAGTTTTTTAAGGAATTCATTTTCCTTATGTTTCTACTATATCACATTAGTCAGTAAAAGTCAATAACTTTTGACCAAATTTGACTATTTTTAAAAAATTTTTTGAAACACAAAAAAAGCCCCTAGAAAATAAATTTTCTAGAGACTTTCTCTATCAAGTTTAAGAGAGAAGTAGAATTCTCACTTACCAAGTTTCATGTTTCTTCTACAAAAGCTTAAGCTTTACGTTTTACGAAGAATACCAGTCCACTCAATGCCAAGACTACAAATCCAATTGCTGAGAAGATAGATGTTGCTTCACCTGTTTTTGGAAGTTCAGCTTTACCTTTAGTCTCCGTAGCTGGAGGTGTTGGTTTTGGTTCCTCTTTTTGTCCTGGAACATTTGGTTTTGTTCCTGGTTCATTTGGATCTGGCGTTGGTGCCGGATCTGGTGTTGGATCCGGTGTTGGTGCTGGATCCGGTGTTGGATTTGGATTTGGTGTTGGGTTTGGATCCGGTGTTGGATTTGGATTTGGTGCTGGGTTTGGATCCGGTGTTGGATTTGGATTTGGTGCTGGGTTTGGATCCGGTGTTGGGTTTGGAACAGTGTATTTATTTGTAAATACAACTGCTTTACCATCCGCATACGAAACAGTCGCAGTCAAGAGACCTTGACCATCCGCAACTACAGTGACTGTTACAGTGTGCTCAGTCTTATCATATTCAACACCCTCTTCAGTACCAACTTTTTCAACCAAGGTATAAGTGTGAGTACCTGCTTCTTCGAATGAACGAACAAAGGCTACTTTACCTTCAGCAGTATTCTTAGCTTCTGCTACAACTGCACCATTTTCTTTCAATTCGAAAGTATAAGCATCAGCCGCAAGTTCTTTACCTTCAAGTTTCTTAGTTGCTTCAATCGTAGCTTCTACTGCTGGTGCTTTGAAGCTATTCGTGAAGACACTACCTGCTGGGTATTCAACAGTTGCCTTCAAGGCATTTGTTGCTGCATCTTTGGTTACTGTTACCACTGCAGTCTTTTCTGTGTCGTAAGTAATACCAGTTGCTCCGGCATTCACTTCTTTTACAGTATAAGTATGAACACCTTCTGCATCATAGTTGATTGCATTAAATGTTACTTTTCCACCTTGGTTTGTTTTTGTATCAAGTAGTTTTGTACCTTCATACAATTCAAATTGGAATTCACCATCAACCAAAGCACGACCAGTCAATTCTTTCGTAAACGCAAGTGTTGCTGATGTAGCTGTTGGAGCCGGTGGAACTGGTGCTTTATAAGTGTTAGTGAAGACACGTTCTGCATCCGCATTTTCTACAGTCGCAACCAATTGACCTTGACCGTTATCTACTACAGTTACTTTAA